>JALFTC010000027.1 GCA_022779485.1 Ruminococcus sp. | reverse complement strand
ACAGCTGGGCAGCTATGTACGGAACGGATAAACGCTGAAAGCATCTAAGCGTGAAGCCGACTCCAAGATTAGATATCCCATCAGGAAACTGAGTAAGACCCCTTGTAGACTACGAGGTTGATAGGCTGCGTGTGTAAGCATAGTGATATGTTCAGCTTGGCAGTACTAATAGGTCGAGGGCTTGACCACAAAGTCTTTTGGTCAGCTAATTATATCGCTTGTTCTTTATTCAGTTTTCAGGGTGTAAACCCTTTTACATAGGTTGCCAAAGCAACCGTTTATTTGAAAAGCTACACCACACATCTTGTGTGGTGTTTTTGTTTTATTAATTGTTTAAAAACAGATTACAGCCCAAAATCTGCGTAAATGCAGTATTTGGGCTGTTTGTTTTGTTTTTTGAAATAGTTATATAATACGCGTTATTAAATTATATGATTAGACTTGTAACTAAAAATTATTAAGGAAATACTGATTAAATCATTTGCACAGATTGTACAGTCAGATTTTTTGTCGGTATGTTCAAAAAACCGCAGGAATACTGGCGTATTGCGAGGATTTTTTGGGCATACCGGCAGAAAATATGCGTACAAGATGTGTAAAGTGATTTATTCAGTGTTTCCTTAATATAGATCTGTCCAATCAGCTATATTTACAATATATAATCCGCTACCGTAGATGTCAAATGTATGATTTAATACTCCGTAGTCCCCCACATTTCCTTCACCGTTTGCGTTACATTCGCCCGTTTGCCAGCTACCTCTTGTCACCTTGAATTCAACTGGGGTTTCTATGCTCTCAGGATTTACGGTAAGGGTAATCTCGGCTGTGGTTTTTGAGGTTCTTGTAAAAGTATAGGATCTATCTGCCGGATTCCAATCGTTTAAATCGCTTGCAAGATACAGAGTGTCGGATTCCGGGGTATTGGTGGGCAGATTAAGTTTTATGTTTATTACCGGAATGCTGTTACTAACAAAGTTAGATGAATTTAAGCCTATGATTTTATTATCCAGCAGGGTGCAATCTGTTCCCACAATATATGCCCAGTATTTTTCCGTCAAGTCACCTATATATTCTATTGTATTTTCAACAATAGAAATACCACTTGTTTTGTATTCTTCACTATATTCTAATTGAATGACTGCAGAGGCATAATGGCTGTCAGTCTGAAAAATATTGTTTACAATTTGAGAATTTTTTAGTCCTGACCCCTTAAAAGGACATGAGGTGCAGTTGAAAATGCGGTTATTAGAAAAGCATATATTTTCATCGTAACCGTAAGGATATTGTGAAAGACAAAATATTCCGTATTCGCAATTATCCAATGTATTATTATCATACAATGCGTCTTGAGTATAAAGGCACATAATGCCGTATTTTGAGTTATTTACAAAATTATTCTTACTCTCCACATCAGTACAGCCCTCCATATGTATTGCGCCGGGACCTTCTATATTGTAAAGGACATTATCGGAACAAACAAGGTTGTCAACCTGAGCAAAGCCAAAACCGATACCCATAAAGGAACCCTCTTTGGCACCGTAGCTTATGCAATTTGTTACCCGAACATCAGAAAATCTGTTGTATGGTGTATTTACCTCAATATTATCACCGGCATATTGTACTGTTTTTCCTTCGGTATTGAATGTGCAATTATCTATATAAAGTCCTTTCCCAATTGTAGATGTATAAAGTACATCATTATATTTTCTCTTTTCTTGAACTGCGTCATTAAATAGAATGCCAAATCCCTCGCTAAAGGTACAATTCTTAATGGTGGTATTACTTGCCTCTGTATTGCAGAAAATGCTTGGGGTGATTGTCTGTGAAGAAAAGTTACAATTCTCAATTGCACATCCGTCAGTGAGGTGAAGTCTTACATCACCGAATTCGTAACCGTCACCATCCCACCAGCGGGCTATATTAACATTATTTAGGGAAACACTGTTTCCTGTTAAAACCAAACTGGAGCTTGGCATGATTTTGAGAGAGCCATTTATAATAGGGCACTTTGCCTCAGATGTGTATATGTAATATGTTTTACCTCCAAGATTAAGAGGAATACCCAATTCTGTGGCAGAATCAAGTGCCTTTTGAAAGCAACGCATCTCGTCAACGGTATTGGGTGTTAACCCGAATTCCTCCGGTGTTACATATTCTTTTGTCGGTGTTGTGTAGGTGCTTTCCGTTGGCATATCCTCAATTTTAGCTATTACTTTTTGTATCTTGGTTGCATCCCCAATATTCACTTCACCATCAAGATTAAAATCAGCTAATCTCATCTGTTGACTGGTGAGCGAAAGTTTTTTTGCAAGGTATTTTTGAATATATGTGGTATCTCTTATTGATAATTTACCGTCAAGGTCAACATCTCCGTTTACAAATTCTGAATCAGAATATGCGGAAACAGTTAGCATTACTGATGTGAACAACATAATTGAGATAATCAGAGATGTAAATTTTTTCATTGTTATAACTCCCAATATCCTCTAATAAAAAACACTAAAAATATTATAGAGGATTGTGCTTATAATATCAAGTTGACAGGAGATTTTTAGGCAGAACACATAACCCAGCGTAATTGTATCATTTCTGTTGCAATAATGTAATAAAAATGTTATAATTACAAGGTATAAGGGTTAAAAATCATACTTAATAAAAAATTGTTGTATTTTATATACATATTTACAGGAGGTTAACAGTGAATTGGATTAAGAAAATTTCCATTACAATTACTGTGTTTATCCTTGGAATAGTGATGACTGTTTTTCCGCTGATGAATGTAGGGGCTGTCTTTTATTTTAACGGCGAAAAGATGATTTCAGATAGCGGATATAAATATTACAGAGCGTGGAGTCAGGACCAGTTTCCTTGGCACAACACAAAGCCAAGTGATGCATGGGAGTCCGACTGGATGAACAGGTACGGTTGCAGTACTGTTGCTATGGCTAAGATGTTTGTTGAGGCGGGTGTGGCTAATCCATCCACTGTAAATCCGGGAACACTTATGAGCAAGTACGGCTCACCCTCTAAGGGTATTGGAGATGTGGGCATCTACTGGTCAACCCTTGCCGGTCAATTCGGAATGACCTGTGAAAGTTTTCAGTATTACCCCACAGGCTCCTTTTACAACACTGCAATGAGCTTTTTCAACAGGAAAGACCACCAGTATCATCTTTTGTTAAAGGTCACTTTATCCCATGGTGGCTCACACTATGTTCAGGTTGACCGTCAGGCAACCATTGACTCAGGCGAGATTGTATATAACGACTCCACCAATACCTCAGACGGAGGAACAAGGTATAATTCAGCCTCTGCCTACTATGATGCTGTGTCCCTTAAAAGGTTAAGTAACTCCAACTATACTGCAAACTATTTTGTAGTGTTCTATACAAATGCCAATCTTAAAATGAAAAATATAGTTGAGAGGAGCTCTACCTCAGCTCAAATATACTGGTATCCAAACGGTTCTTGTCAAAACTATTTGGTGTTTAAGAGAGAAAAAGGAGAATCCTCATGGAATGGTAAGAAAATTGCTAATGTTAAGCATATTACCGGTGAGGGAATTCGTTCCTACACAGATAAAACCCTTGTAACAGGAAAAACTTACGAATATACAGTGCGAGGGTATTACAAAGTGGGAGGAAACATGGTTTATACCGGATATAACAAGTCCGGATTGTCCGTTACAACCCACGCAGATGCACCAAAGCTGAAAAGTGCCGAGAGTATTGACCACAAGACAATAAAAATCTCTTGGAGTGCTGTTAAAAACGCAGACGGATATAAGGTTTATCGAAGAAAGAGCAGTACAGACAAGTGGACTGCCCTTGATGATGATGTAAAGAAAACTGAATTTACAGATAATACTGCTGTTTGCGGTGAAAAGTATTACTATACCGTTAGAGCTTTTATTGGAAAAAAGAACTTTTTAGGTGCCTTTGACCAAAAGGGTATTTCGGGAGTGGCTGTTCCCAAGGAGGTAGTTTTAGACAAAACCGAAAGCCTTGATTTTAACGCAATTAAATTGACTTGGAATAAAATTCCAGGTGTCAACGGATATTGTATTTACCGAAAGGGCGGAACAGATAAAACCTATAAGAAAATCGGAACTGAAATAGGAGCAAAAATCACTTCATTTACCGATTTGTCACCTATATGCGGTCAAAAATATACCTATACGGTAAGAGCGTATAAAACAGTAAACAGTGTGGATTATCTTGGAAAATATAATGCCACAGGTATTGTGGGCAAGGCAAATACAAAGGCTACTGCCTCAACCAAATATACAAGCAATGCCTACGATAAGATAAAGCTGGAGTGGCAGGCTGTTAACGGAGCAACGGGATATACAATTTATCGCAAAGCGGAAGGCAAAAAAAGTTATCAAAAGGTTGCCACAATTAACGGCAATGGTAATGTGAGCTACACAGACAAAGACCTAAAGTGCTGTGTAAAGTACCTTTATAGGGTGCGTGGTTACAGAACAGTAAACGGAAAAAATTACGAGGGTGAATATGGGGTTGCTGTTGAGGCTTACACAAAACCTGCAAAGCCGAAGCTTACAAATACACAAAGCATAGGTTACAACACTATTCAGGTTAACTGGAATCAGGTTGACGGAGCAACAGGATATACCCTCTACAGAAAAACAACAGGAAAATACAAAAAGCTATTGGATATTACAGGCAAGACAAGAACTGCCTGTCAAGACCAAACAGCAGTTACAGGAGTAAAATATACATATACAGTGAGAGCCTTTTGTAAGAAGGGTGATGTAATTAAGTACAGCAACTGCGGGGATACCATTACCGGTACAGCCTATCCGGCACAGGTAGTGCCTGTTGCAGTAAAAAGTCTAAATTACAATTCCACAGAGGTAATGTGGAAAACTGTTGAGGGTGCAAGCGGATATAAAATTTATCATAAAAAAGCCACCGACAAAAGCTACAAGCTCCTTGGTACAGCCCTTGGCAAAAACAATGTGAGATGCATTGACAGTAACACAGAATGTGGTGTTGATTATTGCTACACTATAAAGGCTTTTAGAACACAGGGAGACAGTGATTACTACGGACCTAACAGCCGGGTTATTAAGGGCAAGTCAATCCCCTCTGCACCTGTTGTAAAGGTTAGTAATCTAAGTTATGACTCCCTTAACATCTCTTGGAACAAGGTAAACGGAGCAGACGGTTACAGAATATACTACAAAAATAGTAACGATACAAAGTGGTCAAGGCTTACTACCTTTGATAACGGTGACTTGACAAGCTTTTTCCAATCATCACTAACAACCGGCAAAAAATACACCTACACAGTAAGGGCGTATCACAAGGTTGATAATTCTAAATGCTGGGGAGCATATGATAATACCGGAGCCAGCGGAACACCTGTTACAACAGCTCCAAAACTTACATCCTTAAAAAGTATTAACTACAAAACAAACAGGATTAACTGGAACTCTGTTGCCGGTGCAAGCGGATACAAAATTTACAGAAAAACCCAAAACACTTCTTGGGCGGGCATAGCAACAATACAGGACAAGTCTGTACTTAGCTATGATGACGAAACTGCATCCTGTGGCGTAAAATATACATATACAGTTAGAGCGTACAGGACGGTAAATAGCAAAAATATATACGGCAAATACAGCGAAACAGGATTATCTATAACATCAGTTCCGGAAACACCTATCATAAGCCTTTCTTCAATCTCCTACAACAAGATTAGCGTCACCTGGAGCAAGTGCCTTGGTGCTGACGGTTACAAGATTTACCGAAAGCCATCAGGGGGAAGTTACTCCCATATCAAGACAGTTACAGCAAAGGGTAATTACAGATTTTACGACACTGTTTCCTGCGGTGTTGAATACACATACTATGTAACAGCCTATGTGACAGTTGACAAGATTGAGTATGGCAGTTACGGAAGTAAGGAGAGAACTTGCAAGGCTGTTCCGGCAACACCTACCATAACATCAGTAACAGCCGGTGCAAAAAAAGCAACTGTAAATTGGGAGAATGTTGCCGGAGCCAGCGGATATTATGTTTACCGCAAAGAGGGCAACGAAACATATAAATTGGTTTACGACGCCGAGGGCAACAGCACAAAGAAGTTTACCGATACAGGACTTGAAACCGGCAAAAAATACACCTATACTGTAAAGGCATACACAATTTGTCCGGCAGGTTACATAACAGGCGGTTATAATAAAACAGGTGTTTCCGTGACGGTGAAATAATATGGTTATGTAATTTTTTAATTTTTAGAAAAATTAAAACAGTGCTTTCTTTGTTTGAGCAGAATTAACAGAGAAAGCACTGTTTTTATATAATAATATATTAATTGTGTAAAAACGTTAAAATATTTGTCCCATTTTTCCATTTTCCTTTGTTGTATATAATGTGAAGACGATATATAATATAACTCAAGAGAAGATATATAAGTATATTGTTTTTATAGTAAATATTTTTAGTTAGTTGGAAGGACATATTATGAAAAAATTATTATCACTTATACTTACTATCGTTATAATGCTTACGGCTTTATCTGTAATTCCGTCAGCAGGTGCAGTCACAAAGAATTTTGCAAAAACAGTTAATGTATTGTCAGAATCAGCCACATCAGGAACAACGGGCGACTGTAAATGGGCATATGATGCATCTGCCAAAGCCCTTACCATTTACGGCAATGGCAAGATGGAGGATTATTCCTATGAGAAGAATGCCCCATGGTATGAATTTAAGGATAAGATTGATAGCATTGTAATTGAAAACGGCGTAACAGCGATAGGAGATTTTGCATTTAATAATTGTACAACTGTATCCAAAGTTACAATTCCCGAAAGTGTTACCAGAATTGGTATGAAAGCATTTAATGATTGTAACAAATTAGACGGTGTTTATATTACAAACCTAAAATCTTGGTGTAATACAGATTTTGTAATTGGTTATGATGCCTCGTATAATAATTTGGAATGTTCCTCTAATCCCCTTGTTTATGGAGGAAACTTGTATCTGAACGGTAAACCGGTTAGGGATTTAGTAATACCTGAAGATGTAAAAAGGCTTGGAGGATATTCTGCATCTATCGGAGATACAGGTGAAAGCGAATATTATGCAAGTCCGTTTATTGGATGTAAATGTATTGAAAGCGTAACAATTCCCGATAGTGCGATTAGTATTGGAGAATGGACTTTTTACGGTTGCACAGGTCTTACAAATGCGTTAATAGGCAATAGTGTGGCATATGTTGGAGATATGGCTTTTTATGGTTGCACAAGCCTGACAAATGTGACAATTGGCAACAGCGTAGATATTATTGGAGAATATGCTTTTTCTCGTTGCAGTAGCTTAACAGAAATAACTATACCGGACAGTGTAACGGAAATACGCGATTGCGCATTTAAGGAATGTACAAATTTAAAAAATGTTACCCTCTCTAATACCTTGACAAGCATTGAAAGAGAGCTGTTTAAAAGTTGTACTAATTTGACCAAGGTAACAATTCCCAACAGTGTAACCGTTTTTCGCGATGAGGCATTTTATGACTGTTCAAGTCTGACGGTTGCAAAAATTTCTGACAATGTAAAATATGTTGGAGATTTTGCTTTCTTTAATTGTGACGAGTTAACAAGTGTTACAATAGGAAAAAGTGTTAAGGGCATAGGATACGGTTCATTTAGCGGTTGCAAAGGCTTAAAGGATGTATATTACAACGGTTCAATAGAACAATGGAAGCAAATTCGTATTTATGACTACAACGATGGACTTCTCGGTGCAAACATACACTATGCATACAAGTCGTCACAAAAAGTAACAAGTGTAAAATCTCAGTATGTTACAAAAGCCGGAAAGTCCTTTACCCTTAAGCCAAAGGCAAAGACAAAACTGACATATTCAAGCAGTAACAAGAATGTTGCTGTTGTATCTTCAAATGGCAAGGTAATATTAAAGTCCGGCGGATATGCATACATCACCGTAAAGGCAAGTGAAAACGGAAATTACAAGTCAGCAACTGTAAAGACAAAGATTATTTCTTCCCCAAGGAATTTTACCTCAAAGGATATTTCCAAGGTGAAGAAAACAGGCAAAACAAAAGCCAAAATCTCTTGGAAAGCTCTTACAGGTGCAAAGGGTTACACAGTACAGCTTGCAACAAAGAAAAGCTACAAGGGTGCAAAGACTGTGAAGAACAGCAAAAATTCAGCCACACTAACAGGTCTTAAAAAAGGCAAAACCTACTATGTAAGAATAAGTGCCTACGCAAAGGTATCAGGCAAAAAATATTCTAACAAGTGGTACACAGTAAAATTTAAGATGAAATAAGCTGATTACAGCAGAAAAGCTCGGTGAAAACCGAGCTTTTTATCTTGGATTTGTTAAGTTGTAGTTTTGTGTTCAATTAGTTAGCCAAAGAAAACAATAAGAGGAGTAGAAATTTTAGTTTACAGACAGCCTCCACCAGAGGGGGGAGGGGGACCGCTTGCGGTGGAAGGAGGGAAAAAGTGTTCTCTTTTGCTCATTTTGTCTTTAGAGGATAGTATGGTTCATTGTTCTGACTCATACTTTTCAATCTAAAGACAAAGCAAGATACATTGACTACTTTTTCACTCCCTCAGTCACGCAAGGCGTGACAGCTCCCTCATCCGATGGAGCCTTTGTTCAGCCCATAATTTCATCTAACCTATTATTAGTATCGGTTAAGGCACCACTTCTGTCCTTTCGGATTCCTCTACGCTCGGAATGACAGGGTGATGACACATACCGTTGAGTGCAAATATTCTTAAGTTGACGACATTGCTCATCCGATGGAGCCTTTGTGATGCCATAATTTCATATGACCTATTAATGTCAATATAATTCCAACTACTTTCCTTTAATATTCCTTTCGTAGTTTCCTTAAGTTGACGACATTGGTGAAATACCAGAAGTAAAAGGGGCAGTCGCTTTGACTGCCCCTTAACTTATACTATTTTAAAATTTATCTTCTGCCGTTGTGTCTGCCGTTTTTGGTTTATATGATTATCTAAAAATTATCAGCGAAAAGAAAAAGCTCGGTTTTCACCGAGCTTTTCTGCTGTAATCAGCTTATTTCATCTTAAACTTTGCTGTGTACCACTTGTTAGCGTAATTTTTGCCTGATACCTTTGCGTAGGCACTTATTCTTACATAGTAGGTTTTGCCCTTTTTAAGACCTGTTAGTGTGGCTGTGTTTTTGCTGTTCTTAACAGTCTTTGCACCCTTGTAACTTTTCTTTGTTGCAAGCTGTACTGTGTAACCCTTTGCACCGGCAAGGGATTTCCAAGTGATTTTGGCTTTTGTTTTGCCTGTTTTCTTCACCTTGGAAACATCCTTTGATGTAAAATTCCTTGGTGAGGAAATTATCTTTGTCTTTACAGTTGCTGACTTGTAATTTCCGTTTTCACTTGCCTTAACGGTAATGTATGCACATCCACCGCCCTTTACTGTTACCTTGCCATTTGAAGATACCACAGCAACATTCTTGTTACTGCTTGTATAGGTCAGTTTTGTCTTTGCCTTTGGTTTTAGGGTAAAAGACTTTCCGGCTTTTGTAACATACTGAGATTTTACACCTGTTACTTTCTGTGAAATCTTGGCAACTGTGATTTTTACTGTTGCAGTAGCAGAATTATATTTTTCTGTTTCTGCTGCGGTGATTGTAATAGTTGCTGTTCCGGCACCCTTGATTGTTACAGTGCCGTCTGCTGATACTTCTGCAACTGATGTATTGTCACTTACATAGGAAAGTGATGTTTCCGCTTTTGCGTTAAGGCTGAATGGCTTGTCGCCACATTTTAAATTATATCGTGACTCAAAGCCTGTAATATTCTGACTTGATTTACCTACTGTAATTTCTGCTGTCGCTGTTGCAGGGTTGTAATCAGCTGTTTCTGCTGCGGTGATTGTAATAGTCGCAGTTCCTACACCCTTGATTGTTACAGTACCGTCTGCTGAAACTTCTGCAACTGATGTATTGTCACTTACATAGGAAAGTGATGTTTTCGCTTTTGCGTTAAGTTTGAATGGCTCTGTACCAACTTTTATTTCATACTTTGAATTAAGTCCTGTAATATCTTGGCTTATCTTGTTTACAGTAATTTTTGTTATTGCAGTAGCAGATTTATACTCCTTTGATTCTTGTGCGGTGATAGTTATTTTTGCAAATCCCGCTCCCTTGATAGTTACTACACCGTCATCGGATACCTCTGCAACAGAAGGGTTATCGCTTCTGTATGAAAGCTGTGTTTTTGCTGTTGCTTTAATTTCGATTGTTTTTGTTTCAACCGTTATTTCATATCTACTTTTGTAGTTGGTAATATTCTGTGCAGTTTTTGGAGTACCTAATGAAACGAAGTTAAACAGATTATCATTCGCATATTGCTCTGCAAAAGTGCCTGTATAACCATAAATTGTTAAGTGTTCACTACCGTCAAATGCTGCATCACCAATGCTTGTTACACTATCAGGAATTGTCACACTGGTTAAGCTTGTACAGTTAACAAACGCACAATATCCAATGTCAGTTACATTGTCGCCTATTTTCACACTGGTTAAGCTTGTACAACTATCAAACGCATAATCTCCAATGCTCTTTACACTAAATGGAATTTCTAATTCAGTTAAGCTTGTACAGCTATAAAACGCACAATTTCCAATGCTTGTTACACTTTCACCTATTGTTATATTGGATAAGCTTGTACAACTACAAAACGCATAATCTCCAATACTTGTTACACCGTCACCTATTTTCACACTGGATAAACCTTTGCAATTGTAAAACGCATAATTTCCGATGCTTGTTACGCTATTTGGAATTGTTAATTCAGAAACAAATTCATCATCAATATATAAATTTGCCTTACCAGAAATTGAAAGTGGGTTAGAGGGGTATTCGTCAAATTTAATTTTGCACCATTTTGTAATGTCTGTAATATAAATATCGGTTAAGTGTTCACAACCGTAAAATGCATCATAACCAATGCTTGTTACACTTTCACCTATTGTTATATTGGATAAGCTTGTACAACTATAAAACGCACAATCTCCAATACTTGTTACACCGTCACCTATTTTCACACTGGATAAACCTGTGCAATTGTAAAACGCAGAATTTTCGATGCTTGTTACATTGTCGCCGATTGTTACATCGTTTAAACCTGTGCAATTGGAAAACGCATCTCGCCCAATGCTTGTTACATTGCCGCCGATTGTTACATCGCTTAAACCTATGCAATTGGAAAACGCATCTTGCCCGATGCTTGTTACATTGTCGCCGATTGTTACATCGTTTAAACCTGTGCAATCGGAAAACGCTAATTCACCAATGCTTGTTACACCATTACCTATTACAATATTCTTAATACTTTTTCTAAAGTCGTCCCATGGGATATCTTCCAAACAATAATAATCTTCCATCTTACCATTACCTGTAATAGTAAGGGTTTTTGTACCTTCGTCAAAAGACCAAGTGCAGTCACCTGTTGTTCCTGATGTTGCTGAAACATCATCAACACTAACCTCAGCACCAACTGACACTACTTCTTTTGTTCTTTCCGATTTATTAGTTTCATCTGCAAAGGCAGTCAGTCCTGCAAAGGAAGAACAGACTATCATTATTGACAGAATGACGCTAACAATTCTTTTTGTTCTCATAAAATTTCCTCCTCAAAATTATGTATCTAAAAGAACAGTGTAATTTTACCATATATTTATATTATTTTCAATACTATTTGTTTAATTTATTTATTTTTTCATAAAAACAGCGCTTTCTCTGTTAATTCTGCTCAAACAGAGAAAGCACTTTTAGTTACACCCAGCCTCCCTTGTGTAAAGGGAGGGGATTCCTCGACAAGCTCGGAATGACAGGGTGGTGGCACGGAATGACATAATGATTGCTCACAATGACAGAGTGTGAATTTTTCCTTCAGTTGACGACATTGGTGAAATACCAGAAGTAAAAGGGGCAGTCGTTTTGACTGCCCCTTAACTTATACTGTTTTGTAAAATTTATCTTCTGCCGTTGTGTCTGTTGTTTCTTGGGCGTCTTGGTCTTTCGTCCAAGTCGTTCTCTGGGGTTAAACCGTCAACCTCAATGAGAACTGCTCTTCTGGAAAGGTTCAGTCTGCCCTTGTCGTCGATTTCTTCAACCTTAACACGGATAACATCGCCAACATTTACAACATCGGTTACATTTTCTGTTCTCTTAACATCCAGCTTGCTTACATGGCAAAGTCCCTCCATACCGGGAGCGATTTCGATAAATGCACCGAAGTCCATTATCCTTGTAACCTTACCAACATAGATAGCGCCGATTTCAGGTCCCTTTGCAATCATTTCAATGATAGACAAAGCCTTGTTGCACTTTTCAGTGTCAAGACCGGCAACAAATACATTGCCGATTTCGCCGTCCTCTTCAATGTCAACCTTAACCTCACATTCAGCCTGGATTTCCTTGATAACCTTACCGCTTTTGCCGATAACCTCGGAAATCTTGTCAGCAGGAATCTGAGTTGTAAACATCTTTGGTGCATATGGGCTAAGCTCTTGTCTTGGCTCTGCAATAGCCTTCAGCATAACCTCGTCAAGGATGTAGTTCCTTGCCTTGTGAGTCTTTTCAAGTGCCTCCTTAACCATTTCAGGCAGTAAGCCGGAGATTTTAAGGTCCATCTGAATTGCAGTGATGCCGTCCTTTGTACCGGCAACCTTAAAGTCCATATCACCGAAGAAGTCCTCAACGCCCTGAATGTCAACCATTGTCATCCAGCGTTCGCCCTCTGTGATAAGACCGCAGGAGATACCTGCAACAGGTGCCTTAATCGGCACACCGGCGTCCATAAGCGCAAGGGTTGAACCGCAGATAGAGCCCTGTGAGGTTGAACCGTTGGAGGATAGAATTTCAGAAACAAGTCTGATTGCGTATGGGAAGTCCTCGACAGGTGGAATAACAGGCTTTAATGCTCTTTCTGCAAGTGCACCGTGGCCGATTTCTCTTCTTCCGGGGCCTCTGCTTGGCTTGGTTTCGCCAACGGAGTAGCTTGGGAAGTTGTAGTGGTGGATATATCTCTTTGTTTCCTCCTCGTCAATGCCGTCAAGGTACTGCTGTTCGGAAACAGAACCAAGTGTTGCAACTGTAAGTACCTGAGTTTGTCCTCTTGTGAACATACCTGAGCCGTGAACTCTTGGAAGAACACCAACCTCGGATGCAAGAGGTCTGATGTCGTCCATACCTCTGCCGTCAACTCTCTTTTGCTCGTCAAGGAGCCATCTTCTTACGATAGTCTTTTGAGTTTTGTACATACATTCGTCAATCTTTGCTTCCTGCTCAGGGTAGATTTCGTCAAACTTTGCGTGAACAGCCTCGTAGATGGGAAGGAGTCTTTCGTCACGAACATTTTTGTCGTCTGTATCCATAGCAACCATTACGTCATCCTTAGCAAAGTCAAAGATAGCCTCAAACATTTCGTGGTCAGGGTCGTTTGATGGGTAGGAGAACTTCTCCTTGCCGATTTCCTCCTGAATACCCTTGATAAACTGAATAATGGGCTGGTTTGCCTCGTGACCTGCCATAATAGCCTTGTACATTGTATCGTCGTCAACACAGTTTGCACCGGCCTCAATCATAGCGATTCGTTCGGATGTAGAGGCAACAGTTGTAGCCATATCTGAAACTGCTCTCTGCTCAAGAGTTGGGTTGATAACGATTTCACCGTCAACAAGTCCAACGGAGCAGGATGAAACAGGTCCGTTCCAAGGTACATCGGAAATGGAAATTGCGATGGAAGTACCAATCATTGCCGCAATTTCAGGCTGGCAGTCAGGGTCAACTGACATAACTGTACAAACGATTGAACAGTCGTTTCTCATATCCTTTGGGAACAAAGGACGAATTGGTCTGTCGATAACACGAGAAGTAAGGATAGCCTTTTCGGAAGGTCTGCCCTCTCTCTTTAGATAAGAACCGGGGATTTTGCCCACGGAATACATCTTTTCCTCGTAGTCAACAGAAAGAGGGAAAAAGTCAACGCCCTCTCTTGGCTTTTCTGATGCTGTACAAGCCACATGTACAACGGTGTCGCCGTACCTTACAAGACAAGCACCGTTTGCAAGCTGAGTCATTTTGCCTGTTTCAACAACCAAAGGTCTGCCGGCAAACTCAGTTTCAAATTTTCTGAACTTATCAAATACCATTGCTTTGTTCATAATTTCCTCCTGAATAATAAAATTTATTGTTACAGGATTTTCGTGTTTTAGCAATAAAACCACCACACCACTTGATGTGTTCGTTTTACCGCTAAAAGCTCCTATACTAATACCGAAAATGTAGAATTTTTCGGTGAGTATTAGTAGTAGAAAATCCTGTAATGATTAAAAAAAGTGTTTGTGTTACGCAAAATCAGGGCAAAGGTTATCCCTTCGCCCTAATAATCGCAAAATATTACTTACGGATACCAAGTCTCTTAATGATTGAACGATATCTTTCAATATCTACACTTGTGAGATACTTGAGCAGGCTCTTTCTCTGACCGATCATTTTGTAAAGACCGCGTCTTGAGTGATGATCCTTTGGATGCTCCTGAAGGTGAGCTGTAAGGTCCTTGATTCTCTTTGTAAGGAGGGCAATCTGTACCTCCGGTGAACCTGTGTCGCCTTCGTGAGTAGCATACTCCTGCATTATAGCTGTCTTTTCTTCTTTAAGCATTTTTATTTCCACCTTTCTTTAATTTTACCAACAAACAAAAGAACAAAAATTCTTAGGAGTGTTGGCGTTTGCCCTCACAACAGGTTAAGGAAAAAGGTGTTCCGTTTTGACGGCATAATCCATAATCCGTAGTGGGGCTTAGACTTCAGTATTATAACACAATAAAATAACTTTGTAAAGAAAATTTACTGATTATTTTAAATTTGCAATAAATTCATCAAGCTCTTTTTGCTTTTCAGGGGACAAAGCTCTTCTTGAAATTAGTATTTGTTGCTCGTCCTTAGAAAGATTGTAAATTGCCTGATTAGTCCTTGAGCTGATAAAGGAATCTTTAACATAATTATCATCAACAGAAGGCAAAAGATCTTCATAGGTTATGTTGAAAATTTGTACCAGCTTGTGCAGAGTTTCAATAGAAGGTTCTGTTTTGCCGGTTTCGTAATATGTGTAGGTCGTTCGATTTATGTTAAGGGCGTCTGCAACCTGCTGTTGTGTAAGCATACAGTTGGTGCGGTAACGCTTTAGTAAGTCACCTAATTTAGTTTTAGATGGCATATAATCATCTCCTATTAAATTCATACAATTATTATATAATTCATATTTTTTCTTGTCTTAATTTCGTGAAATAACTCTACAAAAAATATATGGTTGACAGTTTGCATTTTGTCGTTTATTATATTTATTGTGGTATTTCACATATTGTGTATGAATAATCAATTAATACTTGCTGGTGTAGCTCAGTTGGTAGAGCATCTCACTCGTAATGAGAAGGTCACGTGTTCAAGTCACGCCACCAGCTCCAAAGAAAAATCCCATTAAAAAGTCATTTACAGGCTTTTTAATGGGATTTATTTTTTCCAATATATAAAAGTCTATCCCCTTATATATTGTGAAAAATTTTATTGTTTATTCTTGCACTTACCGAAGTCATTAAATACATAAAAAAATAACCGCCCTGTATTCGCACTACAGAGCGGTTAAATAAAAAATAATCATCTGTGCGGAACAGCCAAAACTGTTCTTTTACATTATTTCATATAAATTAGTCTAAGGGCATTGTCGTTTAGGCAATGCTTTTTTATTTGTTTTTATTTCTGACTTTCACCGTTGTCGGCTGTGAGGGTTGCTGTGACGGTGATTGTCTGACCCTTTGAGGAGTCTTTGCTGTCAGGTCTGTAAAGGGTGATTTTTACCTTGTCACCCGGCTTATGCTTTTCAAGTAAGGAATAAATTTGGCTGAAGTTTGTAATAACTGTACCGTCAAATTCTGTTATGATGTCCCCTTCCTTAGCGTCTGTATTTGCAAGACTTCCGTCCTCTGATATTTCTGCAATTACAATGCCCTGTGGAACTTCATACATAGATGAGGTGTAGCTGTTTATCGGAAAGCCTGTAATGCCGATTCTCACACGGTTTCCAACATAACCCTTTTGAATTATGTCGTCTGTTATTTCCTTAATTGTTTCACTTGGAATTGCAAAACCCATACCCTCGTAAACAGACGAGCTTATTTTTGCAGTGGTGATGCCCACCACTTGACCGTAAAGGTTGCACATCGGTCCACCGCTGTTGCCCGGGTTTACTGCGGCATCGGTTTGAATGTAGGTTACAGAGCCGTCGTCAATGCTTCTTTCCTTGGCTGAAACAATGCCCTTTGTAAGGCTGTTTTGGAAGTTAACACCACCGGGATTACCAACGGCGATTATGTCGTCGCCAACCTTTAAGTCAGTGCTTTTTCCAAATGTGACAGGGGTGAGGTTTTTTGCCGATATTTTCAGCACAGCAAGGTCTGTGCGTGTGTCATAGCCTACAACATATGCGTTGTACTTTTTACCCTTGTTATCCTTTATCTGATAATAATATTTGCTCTTTGAGTCACCGATAACATGGCTGTTGGTTACAATGTATCCGTCACCTGTGATGATAATTCCTGTTCCCTGACCGTCAGCAAGTTTCTCGTCCTTTACTTTGTCAATAAAGCACAGCACAGCGACGGTAGAGTTTGCAACCTTGTTGTAGGCAGACTGTGCAGATGGATTTTTTTCCTTGGTATTAACACCCTGCAAGGAAATGCCCTTGTAGTTTTTGTTTGTGTAGTCCTGACCGCTTTGGTTATTGGTAGTTGGGGAGGTTGCACTCTTTTTCTGCTGAACAAAAGAATTAAAGTCGTTTGGATATGTTTCCACTGTGTTTGGAACAGTTTCATCAGGAAAAAGCTGTTCAAAAGGATTTGATGAGTTTTGTGAATCACCGTTTAACTCGAAAACAAAAAATACACACACAAGCACCATAATAGTTGCAACAACTGAGATAAATACCGCAAGGGCAGTGTGGGATTTTTTCTCTTTTTGAGGAACATTGAACTTGCCTATTGTTTCCCCTTGATTTGGTTGATTTGAAGAATCATTTCTCTCAAAGTATTGAGGGTTATCCTTGTTTGTGGTGAGAATGTCAATAGTTATGTCCGAGTCCTCGTTTTCTGCTACACTTTCCTTGTGCCTAAAGCTGTTGGGAACTGAGGCTTTGTCAGGAGTGCTTTCGCCGTAAAACTGAGGATGCTCTCCGCCTTTTCCCAAGGAAAAGTTGGGCATATCCTTTACCGGCTCCGGAGAACGGTCACTGCAAAACCTGTTCATTGCCCCGCTAAAGCCTCCGTCACGCCTGTTCTGTTTAAGCTCAGGAAGTGGCTTTGGCAGGGGAGCCGGCTTTGGGTTATTAAGTTCAAGGTTGTTATTTTCTTCCATATTAATTCTCTTATCTCCCTATTTTTCGGGAATCCATGCTGAAAAACAGGTTTCCCTGTCAACATCACTGGTGACAACAATTTCGCCACCGTGTAATGTTATGATTGTTTTTACTATATATAGACCAAGTCCCATAGATTTTTTGTCCTCACTTCGGGATTTGTCGGTCTTGTAGAATTTGTCAAAGATAAAGGGCAAATCGTCTTTTGCAATACCCTTACCTGTGTTTTTGATGCTAAAGTAAAATCTGTTGTCCCTTACCTCAAATTTAAATGTGATAACGCCGTTTTGAGGTGTAAATTTTGTGGCGTTTTCAAACAGGTTGTAAAGCACCTGATGTAGCAAGGTTTGGTCGCCGTGCACCTGTATTCCGTCAGCGGTTTCCAGTCCTTCTATTGCAATGTCCTTGTCTATGAGCCTGTCCTCAAAGGTTGTAAGAATGTTTACAATAATTTCGGCAAGCATAAAATCAGTTTTGTAAAGCTGGGTTTTTCCGCTGTCTATCCTTGCAAGGCTAAGCATAGAGGCAACCAGCCTTGAAAGTCGGGAGATTTCCTCCGATACAATTTCAAGGTAGTGATTTTGCTTTGCAGGAGGTATAGTACCGTCCAAAATTCCGTCAATAAAACCAGAAATTGTGGTCATTGGAGTTTTTAGCTCGTGGCTTATGTTTGCAATAAAGTCACGCCTTACACATTCCTCTTTTTCAAGGGCATCCGCCATATCGTTAAAGGATTTTGTAAGCTGTGCAATTTCGTCGTTGCCCTTTACAGGAAGTCTGCCTGTAAAGTCGCCCTTTGCCAATTTTCCCGCCTGAAGGCTCATCTGCTTTAGGGGATAGGTCCGGCTGTATGAGAACAGTCCGGCAAGTACCACAGACACTATGAGGGAAGCAACCACAGCGTAAAGGAGGATTTCTGCAACCTGGAGTGGCAGGTCGTTGCTTATCGCATTGGATGAGCAAACAAACACATATCCGGCTGTGGTGGTTGTAAGACCAACCGCCACCCTAAGGGGAGCTGCAACGCAAATTTCGGTGTCATTATAAAAATGTCCTGTGTAGCTCTCTTCTTTATATTTGTCGTTCTTTATTAGGGGAGACATAGCGTCATTTGAGATTTGATAACCTCTCTTAAGTACATCGTCACGGCGGGTGGTTTTGTACACAACACCGTCGGAGTCTGTGACAATGATGTCATAGTTATAGCTACTGCTAAGCTCGATTACCTGATCCCATGTTGACCTTTCGCTAATCCAAAGATTACCGTTGGAGGTTTCCATACAGCTCGAAACAAGATCACTGATGTTTTCTATGCTGTCCTCAACACGGTTTTTCTCTCTTGTTGACCAGTATTGGGTAACAAATGCCATTAAAAAGGCACCAAGAATAATAAAGGCAACAAGTATTATCCCGGTTGTAATAAAAAGGTACTTTTTAAACAGAGATAATTTCATATTAACTTCTCACATCAAATTTGTATCCAATGCCCCAAACGGTTTTTAGTCCCCACTGGTCAGATACACCGTTGATTTTTTCTCTTAGTCTTTTAATATGTACATCAACTGTTCTGCTGTCACCGTAGTAATCAAAGCCCCAAACCTTGTCAAGGAGCTGGTCACGGGTGAACACCTTGTTTGGATTGCTTGCAAGGTAGTAGAGAAGCTCCATTTCCTTTGGAGGAGCGTCAACAAGATTTCCGTTGATACGAAGCTCGTAGTTTGTCAGGTTTATGGAAAGCTTGTCCCAGTTGATTTCCTTTTGCTTTTCGCTTTTTGCCGGAGGAGAAGTACGCCTTAACACAGCGTGAATTCTTGCAATAACCTCTTTTGCCTCAAAGGGCTTTATGATGTAGTCATCTGCTCCCAACTCCAAGCCTAAAATTTTGTCAAAAAGCTCTCCCTTGGCGGTAAGCATAATGATTGGTCGGTTGCTGATTTTGCGGATTTCCTTACAAACCTGCCAACCGTCCAGCTTTGGTAACATAATGTCAAGGAGAACCAAATCCGGCTGTTCATGATTAAATAGCTCAACAGCCTGTTCTCCGTCGTTTGCTATAACAACAGAGTAATCCTCTCTTTCAATATAAAGTCTTAAAAGTTCGCAAATGTTGATGTCGTCATCTACGATAAGTATTTTTCCGGCACTCATTTTTCCACCTTCTTGTTTTAATTTTTAAAATCCTAAAAAGTATAAAGGATAAACTACCCCTTATAACTACATTATAATACATTTTCACAGAAATACAACGAAAAAATGTATTTTACTAAATTTAATACAAAGAAAAACAGCAAAAAATAGGAACTATGGCGATTTTTTCCATAGTCCCTTAATGCACCGTTATAACACTCGTTATATTTTGGTAAGCTAATTTCATATGACAGAAGTAGGTCAGTTTCCATAATGTTTCGTTATTTATTAAACAAGTCCTAAATAAAAACCTTTATTTAATCTCACAAACTGTAACACCTGCGTCGCCCTCGCCGTATGTTCCCAAGCGGAAGGACTTGATGTTTTTGTGGGTGCGTAGGAATTTTTGGATTTCTGTCCTTAAAACTCCTGTTCCCTTACCGTGGATAATTGTAAGTTGACCCATATTCATCAGAACAGCCCGGTCAATGGCGGAATCAACCTCCATAATTGCGTCCATGGCAGTTTGTCCACGAACATCAACCTCTGTTGAAGGTTTCATATCCATCTTGCTTGGCACATTTCGCCTTGAGCTTTGCACAGTAGTCTTTGGCTTTTCTTTATTAAGGCGAAGATTACTAAGCTTAACCTTTGTCTTGATTATTCCCGCTTGAAGCATGGCGGTCTGTTCCCCTTCGTCTATGCTGAGTATTTCGGCATTTTTGTCAATGTCGTAAATCAGCACGCTGTCACCAACCTTAAAGGGTCGTGGAGGAGTATACTTCTCCGACTTCTTTTTTGTGATAGGGTCGGCAAGGGTTTCCATCTTCTGTATGCTCTTTCGCAGTTTTGCCTTTTCTTCAGCATCCATTCTCTGCTGTTTTTCCATATTCTCCAGTCTGTCAAGAATACTCTGCGCCTGAGCTTTTGTCTTTCGACTTATACGCTCTGCTTCTTCACGAGCCTTTTCTATCTCTTTTTCAGCCTCTTTTTTTGCCTTTTCAATGATGCTGTTTGCCTTTTCTCGCTGTCTGCCTGCATATGCCTTTGTGTCGTTCGCCTCTTTCAGTCGTCTTTCAAGTATCTGTCGGCGTTCCTCAAGCTGTTGTATTGTGTCCTCAAAACGGCGACTTTCACTGCTTACAAGCTGTCTTGCGTTGTCAATAACCTCTTCTGAAAGTCCCAGCCTTTTGCTTATTGCAAATGCGTTGCTCTTGCCCGGAACACCGATTAACAACTTGTATGTAGGGCGTAGAGTTTTTACATCAAATTCACAGCAACCGTTTTCTACGCCCTCTGTGGTGATTGCAAATTCCTTTAGCTCGGCATAGTGGGTGGTGCATTGTATCTTTGCTCCCTTTGCCTTTAGCTTTTGCAGTATTGCAACGGCAAGTGCCGCACCCTCAACAGGGTCTGTTCCTGCACCAAGCTCGTCTATCAGAACAAGGGAATATCTTGACGCCTGGTCGATAATTCCAATGATGTTCGTCATATGGGCGGAAAATGTGGACAGGCTCTGCTCAATGCTTTGCTCGTCACCAATATCAACCAAAATCTTTTTAAAAACAGAGATTTCGCTTTCGTCAGTACAGGGGAGCATAATTCCTGACATAGCCATAAGTGTCAAAAGTCCTGTGGTCTTTAGGGAAACAGTTTTACCGCCTGTGTTAGGCCCTGTGATTACAAGTGTGGTGTATTCTCTGCCTAAGGTTATGTCAACAGGAACAACCTTGTCCTTGTCAATTAGCGGGTGTCGGGCTTTTTTCAGGTTGATATATCCCTCGTCATTGATAATGGGGGTTGTCGCTTTCATTTTGTAGGCTAAATTACCCTTTGCAAATATGATGTTAAGGTCGATAAGATTCTCGTAGCTTCCTATTATTGAATCGGCGCAGTCCCCCGCCATACCTGAAAGCTCCAGTAAAATTCTGTCGATTTCTTCCTGTTCTTTATTCCTCAGCATACGAATGTCGTTGTTCGCCTGTACAACTCCCATTGGCTCAATAAATACAGTCTGTCCGCTACCGGAGGTGTCGTGTACCAGTCCGGGGATGTTTCCCCTACATTCAGCCTTTACAGGAACAACAAATCGTCCGTCCCTTTGGGTGACAACCTTGTCCTGCAAATATTTTGAGTAGCTTGACCCGTGGACAATTTTGTCAAGAACCTCCCTTGCCTTTGATGAAGCTGTCCTTATCTTTCGGCGAATGTCCGAAAGTGTGGGGGAGGCTTTGTCGGAGATTTCGTCCTCGGCAATAATTGCGTCACTTATTTTGTCCTCCAAAAATTTGTTGGGCATAAGGCGGTTAAAGTATTTGTCAAGGGTGCTTTGTCTGTCGTCACTTGCGTTTCTCCATTGCTTTAGGGAACGGATAACACGCAGTACTTCACCAATCCTTAAAAGCTCAAGTGGTGACAGTCCTGCACCTGCCTGTGCCCTTTTTAATGATGATGAGGTGTCCTTTAGCGAGCCAAAGCTTGGTGTGCCGAATTTACCGATAAGGCAGTATGCGTCGTCGGTTTCCTGCATCAAGGCTTGTGCTTCTTCCTTTGAGAATACAGGCTTTATGTTCATAGCCTGTTCCCTTGCGTCAGGGAAAGTACATTCCCGACTTAAAAGTTCAAGTATTTTGTCAAATTCAAGTGATTTAAAATGTTTGTTCATAGCTTTATACTCTTATAAAAATCAAGTGTTTTGTAGTGTCTTTCTGTTTGGCATATCACATATTCTTCCGATGCCCTGTTCAGCTGTTCAAGTCCATCTTTGCCTAAAGAAAAGGCAAACAGTTTGCTGTTATCAGCGTAAATAGTGTGACGAAGTGCAGTAATTGCACCTCTGTCAAGGGCAATGCTCTTTGGCAGACTGTCCTGACTTGTACAGTGGTTGCAGTAAAGTGTGCCTGTCTGTGGGATAAAAAAGAATAAATCCCTGTCGTATTCACCGCAGTTACTGCACATTGTAAGGTCGGGCATATATCCGCAAATGGATAAAAGCCTCATTTCAAAGCAAGGCTTTATCAGGCTGGGTGAACGCTTGCCATTTGAAAGAAGGTAAAGTGAGTTCAGTATAAGGGAAAGTGCCTCCTCATTTTTCTCCCCAAAGACGAGAACGCTTTGGATAAGCTCCGAAAAATACTGGGCAAGGCACATATTTTCTACACTTTTACCAAGGGCGAAAAACTGCTGTTTTGCCTTTGCCTCACTGATTGTATATGTATCCCGACCTTTGCTGTCAATTAAGCAAAGTCGGGAGTAGGTGAAAAGCTGTGTGCCGGCGCAGTTTTGACTTTTGATATTTTTTGCACCCTTAGCGAAGCCTTTCACAAGTCCTTTTTCGACGGTTAGGGCGGTGATTAGCTTGTCACCCTCACCTATATTCTGTTCTTTCAGTATAAGCCCCTCTGTCAGAGTCTTCATTTCCCTTTTCAAGCTCCTTGCCGGCATTCTTGGCTTGTTGTACAGAAAGATATGCCAGGTAATCATTCACATGGCCTGTTTGCATAAAGTAGTTCCATGCGTCAGTTTCATTCATAAATATCACCCTTATTATTATTTTACGGTGATATTTCTTTTATGGTCTGTAAATTATGGAATCACTGAAAATCGTTTTGGTCAAAGCCAAAGCTTCTCATAAGATTTTCCTTGTTTCGCCAGTCCTCCTTAACCTTTACCCAGGTTTTCAGGTTTACCTTGCAGTTAAAGAAGTTTTCCATATCCTGACGGGCATATGTGGAAATTTTCTTAAGCATAGAGCCTTTTTTTCCGATAAGTATGCCCTTGTGGGTATCTCTTTCGCAGTAAATTGTTGCGTCAATGTCCATCAGGTTTTTGTCCTCACGCATTTTCATTCTTTCAATTACAACAGCAGTTCCGTGGGGAATTTCCTTTTCGGTAAGGCGGAGGATTTTTTCCCTTATCATTTCCGATGCAAGCACCTTTTCAGGCTGGTCTGTAAGTGCGTCGTCAGGGAAAAAGTGACCGCCCTCTGATGTAAATTTCTTTAGCTCGTCCTTTAGCTCGTCCAGATTGTCCCCTGTTTCGGCAGATACCGGCACAATTGCGTCAAAGTCAAAAATGCTTGTGTAGCTTATGATTTGTTCAAGTAGCTTTTCCTTGTCGTTAATCGTATCGGTTTTGTTGATTGCCAAAACACAGGGCAAACCCATCTTTTTAACCTTTTCAATTAAAAGTTTTTCGTTTTCTCTGATGTCCTGACAAGCCTCTGTTACCAAAAGACAGGCGTCTACCCCGGCAACAGATTCGTTTATTGAACGCACCATATAGTCGCCCAAGGAATTTTTTGGTTTGTGCATACCGGGAGTATCAAGAAATACAAGCTGATTTTCCCCCTCTGTAAGCACACCCATAATCCTTGTGCGTGTTGTCTGTGGCTTTGAAGAAACTATGGCAACCTTTTGCCCTAAAAGTTTATTTAATATTGAGCTTTTGCCCACATTCGGTCGTCCTATTATAGCTACAAAAGCAGATTTATCCTTAGTGTTCATAACCCTTCTCCTTTACTAAGCTCTATTTATTATAAATCAATTTTTGCTGTTGTGCAATATTTCCAATGTTTACTCACTTTTTGTAAAAAATATAAAAATGAGAGAAACAATTATTGTCACCACAAGGGAAAGTATTGCACTTGGATATGAGAGATAAAATTTCAGTATAAATAAGAATTTATCCCTATTGCCAAAGATGATTATACCGTTTGCAAAAGCAAAAACAGCCGATACCAAAACACATCCCGAGGATATATCCTTTGTGATTTTTATTAGAGGGTGAAATGATGGCTGAACAAAGTCGCAAAGGCTTTCAACAGCGGTGTTTATAAACTCAAAGCCTATTACAGATGAAGCTGTAAGCAGTGTAATGCACCATAAAGCCCTTGTAAGACTGTATAAAAAGCCGAAGAAAACCACATAAAAACACGCCACAAGGTGAAAACGCAGATGGCTTTCTGTCCTGATGGCGTGGCAAATACCCTCTATTGCAACAACAAATCTGTTTACCTCTCTACACACATTAACAGCTCCGTTCCTATGAAGGACAAGCCCTGTGCAGAAAAGTTTTATTGCTTGTTACTCCTCTGCAATGTAGCTTATGCTTGCAGGCAGACCAAGCTGATCCATAACAAGCTCTTCCTTTTCCCTCATATGTACTCTGTCAAGAGGCTCAATGTGGTCGTAGCCCAAAAGGTGAAGTACACTGTGGGCAGTGAGGTAGCCGACCTCCCTTTGCAGAGAATGACCGTAAATATTTGCCTGTTCCATAGCCTTTTCCATAGATATTACAACATCACCAAGGATAAAAGCGCCTGTTTCGGGGTCCTTGTCCCAAACTCCGTTTTCACCCATTGGGAAAGACAAAACATCAGTTTCTGTGTCCTTGTCCCTGTACTGGGCGTTAAGCTCTCTTATTCCCTGATTGTCAACGAAAGTAACGCTAACCTCGGCAGAGCCCTGAAAATTTTCCATCCTTAGTACAGCGTTGCAGGTTCTTCTTACCAGCATTCTAAGTCCTGTTGGTATTTTAACTGTCTTTTGCTTGTTTGTGATGATAAC
The DNA here is from genome assembly GCA_022779485.1 of Ruminococcus sp. Taxonomy (GTDB): domain Bacteria; phylum Bacillota; class Clostridia; order Oscillospirales; family Acutalibacteraceae; genus Ruminococcoides. The sequence goes on along the minus strand of JALFTC010000027.1, from coordinate 61,322 downwards.
TTTAATTTTATTTTCTGTCATTTTTTCTCGTCTCCTCCGTTTTTGCGTAAGCTTTTATAATATCCTGAACAAGGTGATGTCTTACAACATCCTTTTCGTTAAATGTAATATGCTTTATATCGTCTATATCTTTCAGAACCTTAATGCAGTCCTTAAGTCCGCTTCTTGCCCCTGATGGAAGGTCAATTTGGGTTACATCCCCTGTGATTACCATTTTGGAGTTGAAACCAAGCCTTGTGAGAAACATTTTCATCTGTTCCCTTGTGGTGTTTTGGGCTTCGTCCAAAATTATAAAGCTGTCGTCAAGTGTTCTGCCCCTCATATATGCCAGTGGAGCAACCTCAATGTTGCCACGCTCAACATACTTGTTGTATGTTTCTGCACCCAGCATATCAAACAGTGCGTCATACAGCGGTCTAAGGTATGGGTCAACCTTGCTTTGCAAATCCCCGGGCAAAAATCCCAGCTTTTCCCCTGCCTCAACAGCAGGTCTTGTAAGGATAATCCTGTTTACCTGTTTTGCCCTGAAAGCCGTTACCGCCATAGCAACTGCAAGGTAGGTCTTGCCGGTTCCGGCAGGTCCAACACCAATGGTGATGGTGTTCTTTGCAATGCTTTGGCAATATCTCTTTTGCCCCAAGGTTTTTGGCTTTACAGGCTTTCCCTTGCTTGTAATACAGATGCAGTCTGTGGAAAGCTCCTGTATCTTGTCCTCACTGCCCTCGTTAACAAGGCTCATACAGTAGCGAATGTTTTGTTCGCTAAGGCTTTCGCCCTTGTTAATAAAGCTTAGCAGATTGTCGATAACCTTAACAGCCTTGCTTACTTTTTCGGCTTCACCGGAAATTTTCAGCTCGCTGTCACGGCAGATTATATGAACTCCGTATTCTTTTTCTATCATTTTGATGTTTTCATCAAAACTTCCGAACAGCGCAACAGCGTGTTCCATTCTGTCAATACTGATTATTTGTTCCAAAAACAATCCTCCATTTGTTTTGTACTACAAAATTATACCACATTTTTTAGTGTTTTTCACCAAAAATTTTTGAGGAGTTATAATTTTGTCAATTTCGCTAACTGAGAAAGTCTAAAATTATTCACTATGGTTATTTTTACTATATAAAATCTAAAATAAAGCCAAAAAATGTGTATTTAGAGGGGATTTAAAACTCTGTTAAAAATTAATTTACACCCTATTCACATAAAGGACGAAGAATATTTACATTTGTGTTAGCCGAAACGGAACAAATATTCTACCTGTTATTTTGCCCTGATTTGCGTGACTAAATACAAAAATTTAATGGTTTTAGCAGATATTATTTTTGAAATAAATATGTTGTTATAGGTATTGACAAGGAGTAACTGTTGTTGTATAATAGCGTTGCTGTAAAGAAAAAAACTTTACACACGAAAGGCAGAGCGTTATGGAAAAGAATATGGAGCTTTCTCTACTTTTGGACTTTTACGGTGAATTGCTTAGTGAAAAGGTGAGGAGGGCAACTGAACTGTACTATAATGACGACCTTTCTCTTTCGGAGGTTGCCGAGGATATGGGAATCACCCGACAGGGTGTGAGGGACCTTATCAAACGAGCCGAGGGCAACCTTTACGGATATGAACAAAAGCTGGGACTTTACGAAAGGTTTTTGGAGATGCAAAAAGGACTTGGCTCCCTTAAAGAAAGCCTTGTAAAAGCAAAGTCCCTTTTAGATAACAACACAGGCAGGTCTGAAATTGACAAAGAAATTTCAGGTATGATTGATTTGGTAGATGAACTTATTAGAGAGGACAGGAGGTAGGTTATGGCATTTGAAGGTCTTTCAGACAAGCTGAGCAACGCCTTTAAAAAGCTTAGAAACAAGGGTAAGCTTAGCGAAAGTGATGTAAAAGAGGCTATGAGAGAGGTGCGACTTGCACTTCTTGAGGCTGATGTTAACTACAAGGTTGCAAAGAACTTTACAAACAGAGTGACAGAAAGAGCCATAGGACAGGATGTTATGGAAAGCCTGACTCCTGCTCAAATGGTAATCAAAATAGTAAACGAAGAGCTTACTTCCCTTATGGGCGGAGAGGAAGAACGAATTAAATTCGCCTCAAAGCCACCCACAGTAATTATGATGTGCGGTCTTCAGGGTAGCGGTAAAACCACCCACAGCGGTAAGCTTGCCCTTATGCTGAAAAAGCAGGGCAGAAGGCCACTTCTTGTCGCCTGTGACATTTACCGTCCTGCCGCAATTGAACAGCTCAAGGTTGTGGGTGAAAAGGCAGGTGCGCCTGTTTTTGAAATGGGCAAGAAAAACCCTGTAAAAATTGCGAAAGAGGCTATTAAACACGCCAAGGACTACGGAAATGATGTAGTTATTCTTGATACAGCAGGTCGTCTGCATATTGATGAAGAGCTGATGGACGAGCTTAAAAATGTTAAGGCTGAGGTTTCTCCTGACGAAATTTTGCTTGTTATCGACTCAATGACAGGTCAGGACGCAGTAAATGTGGCTAAGTCCTTTAACGAAACCCTGGAAATCTCCGGTGTTATCCTTACAAAGCTTGACGGCGACACCCGTGGCGGTGCTGCAATTTCCGTAAAAGAGGTTACAGGCAAGCCGATTAAGTTCTGCGGTACCGGTGAAAAGCTTGAAGATTTAGAGGTTTTCCACCCCGACAGAATGGCCGGCAGAATCCTTGGTATGGGTGATGTGCTTACCCTGATTGAGGATGTTGAGGCAAAGCTGGATGAAAAGAAGGCAGAGGAAGTTGCCAAAAAGATGCTCCAAAACAAGATGGACTTTAACGATTTGCTCCAACAGTTTGAGCAGATTAAGAAGATGGGTCCGCTAAAGGGTATCTTGGGCAAAATCCCCGGACTTGGCAAACAGCTTGAAAATGCCGACATAAACGACAGGCAGATTGACTGGTGCCAGGCAATCATACTTTCTATGACGCCTGCCGAAAGGGAAAAGCCAAGCCTTATTAACGCAAGTCGCAAAAAGCGAATTGCAGCAGGTTCCGGCAGAAAGGTTGAAGAGGTAAACAGGCTTTTAAAACAGCTTGAGCAGATGCAAAAGATGATGAAGCAGTTTACCGGCAAAGGCAAAAAGGGCAAACGCCGTGCTATGATGAAGGGTATGCCTAATCTTGGAGATTTAGGCAACCTTGAAAATATGGGCGGTAACGGTATGCCGCCTATGGGCGGCGGAGGATTCCCCTTTTAACAGCTATTAACCAATTTGTTTTGGTGATATAGATATTATTTTTGATAAATTTTCCGGAGGTGAAAAGATAATGGTAAAGATTAGATTGAGAAGAATGGGTGCTAAAAAAGCTCCTTTTTACAGAATTGTTGTAGCTGACTCAAGATACCCAAGAGATGGTCGTTTCATTGAAGAAATCGGCACATATAATCCACTTACAGAGCCATCAAAGGTTACTGTTGATGCTGACGCTGTTAAGTCTTGGATTGCAAAGGGCGCACAGCCAACTGATACTGTTAAGGCATTGCTTAAGAAGGAGGGCATTCTCTAATGAAGGAATTACTCACAATTATAGCCAAGGGTCTTGTTGAGGAGCCTGAAAAGGTTTCTGTAACAGCAGACGAGGTTAATGAAGAGGGCGTTACTGTTTATCATATCCATGTTGCAGAGGATGATATGGGTAGAATCATCGGTAAGCAGGGCAGAATTGCCAAGGCTATCCGCACAGTTGCCCGTTCTGCGGCTATTCGCAAAAACGAAAGAATTTCAGTTGAAATCGACTGATTTTCAATAAGTGAAAAATCCCCTATTCAAATTAGGGGATATTTTTTTACCCATTTTAAAAAGAACGCTGAAAAGTATAGATAAAGACGACCAAATCCTTAGGAGTATGATTTGCCCCTATATATTTCAAAATTGTCATAAAGGTTGATAATTCCTTTGATAAAGTGTACAATTATTTTGTAAAATTTGAATAAATTTGTTCATAAGGGGTTATTTTATGGGTAAACACGGTACTGAAAAAGTGAAAATGGGCAGTAAAAAGAAGATTGTAATAATTTCCGTTGTTGTTGCGGTGGTTATTATTGCGGGACTTGTGGCCGGTTATTTCTTGTTTTTAAGGGATGACGGTACAATAAGCAAGAGTCGAATAAAGGAGGATATTGCAAACTCGAATATCCTGTCACAGAAAATCGGCGACTATCAGCAAGAATTTCAGATTGCCGACTTCACTTATTCAACAAAAGAAGAGGACAAACAAGCCAAAGTCAGCGCAAAGGTGGATTTGGAAAATGAAGTGTATTCCATTGATGACCTTGCTGTAAATCTTAACTACACAAAAGACGGTGACGACTATTCAGTAGCAACAGAATGTAATGTACAGAGCAGAGTTCTTAAAGCTAAGGCGGGACTTCAGGAAAGCTATATTCTTAATGATATTCAAAGCGAGTACAAGTCTGCAAAACTAAAAAACAGAAAGACCGACCTTGAGGGCAACAAAGATGTAATCACCTTCAATGTTAAGGACTCCGATATGCAGGGTGTTGTAACAGCAACCTATAAATTTGACAACAAAAACGGTTGGAGTCTAAAGAAAATTGACGACAGCAAGCTGGATATTAAGAATGGAAAGACAAAGACCGTTGATGTTGACGGAGTTAAGTGCTACACAAATTCAGCGGTTAAAAACATTCTCTTGTTGGGAACAGATGCCGACAGCGGTCCAAGGCGTTCCGACTCAATGATTCTTGTTTCCATAGACAGCAACAACAAGGAGATTAAGTTCAGCTCCTTTATGCGTGACACCTATGTTGACATTGACGGTTACAGCAAGGACAAGCTGAATGCCGCCTTTGCCTACGGCGGTCCAAAACTTGCAAAAAAGACTATTGAGAAAAACTACGGAATAAAGATAGACAACTACATCACAACAGGCTTTGGCGATTTTAAGAAGATTGTAGACGCACTGGGCGGTGTTGACATCAAGCTTGACCAGGACGAATGCGGATACATCAACTGGCAGCTTGGCAAAAACGGACAAACCGCAACATACGGTGAAGTTGCAGTTAAGGACGGAGTACAAAAACTGAACGGTCAACAGGCACTGTGGTTCTGTCGTGACAGAGGAAGTGAAACTTTCAGCGGTAACGACTTCACAAGAACAAGCCGTCAAAGAAGAATGTTAATGGGACTTATCGAGTCCTACAAATCATCCTCGGTTGACCGGATACTTTCAATCACCAACGATTTGAAAAAGTATGTTGAAACCGATTTAAGCAAGGAAGACTTGATGTGGCTTGTTAACCACAGCGACAAGCTGTTTACATACAAAACCAGCGACAGATGCTACCCTGAGGAATCCTCCGGCTGGTCAGCAGGTTCAACAGACGCAGGTGCTTGGATTATCAGCATTAACAGCTGGGACGAAACAAAGAGTGATATTGCCCACTACATCTACACAGATTTGAAGTAGTTTTCAAGCCTTTTAATTCAAATAAAAATAATAAAATTGCCTGACGACTTGTCGGGCAATTTTTTATGTGATATAATCTGTACTAATAGCGATTTAAATTAAAATAAGAAAATATTCAGTATAAAGGTGATAGTATGTCATTTCCACAGGATAAAATCCGAAATTTTAGCATAATTGCTCACATAGACCACGGAAAATCCACCCTTGCCGACCGTATTCTTGAACAGACCGAGTCGGTGGCAAAAAGGGAGATGGAGGACCAGATTCTTGACGATATGGACCTTGAAAGGGAGAGAGGAATTACCATCAAGGCTCACGCTGTTACTCTCCTTTACAAGGCTGACGACGGCGAAACATACCAGTTTAACCTTATCGACACCCCCGGTCATGTTGACTTTAACTACGAGGTTTCCCGTTCACTTGCCGCCTGTGAGGGCGCAGTCCTTGTGGTGGATGCAAGTCAGGGCATAGAGGCTCAAACCCTTGCAAACACCTATTTGGCTGTTGACGGAGGACTTGAAATTGTACCTGTTGTAAACAAGGTTGATTTGCCAAGCGCAGACCCACAGCGTGTTATAAACGAGATTGAAGATGTAATCGGTATTCCGGCAGAGGGATGCCCCTGCGTATCGGCAAAAACAGGACTTAACATTCACGATGTTATGGAGAAAATTGTGTCGGATATTCCTGCACCCACAGGTAGCTATGACGACCCACTAAGAGCATTGATTTTTGACAGCTACTACGACAGCTACAAGGGTGTTATCATATATGTAAGGGTAAAAGAGGGACAAATTCACCCCGGTGACGAATTTAAGCTGATGGCAACAGGAAGTAAATTTCAGGTTGTTGAATGTGGCTATATGAGGGCGACCTCCCTTGAACAAAGGGACGGACTTTATGCCGGTGAGGTTGGCTACATTGCCGCCTCAATCAAAAGCTTGAGGGATGCCCAGGTGGGCGACACAGTAACACTTGTTTCTAATCCGGCAGAAGAGCCTTTGCCGGGTTACAGAGAGGCGCAGTCGATGGTTTTCTGTGGAATTTATCCGGCAGACGGAGCAAGGTACGGCGACCTGAGGGACGCCCTTGAAAAGCTAAAGCTGAATGACGCATCATTGACCTTTGATGCAGAAGCCTCTGTTGCCCTTGGCTTTGGTTTCAGATGCGGATTTTTGGGGCTTCTCCATATGGAGATTATTCAGGAAAGACTTGAAAGGGAGTACAACCTTGACCTTGTTACAACCGCACCGTCAGTTAGCTACAGAATAACAAGGACTGACGGAACAGTTGAGATGATAGACAACCCTACAAACTATCCCGACCCGGCACTTATTGCAAAGGCAGAGGAGCCTATGACAGACGCTCATATCTACTCTCCGTCAGAATATGTAGGCAACATTATGGAGCTTTGCCAGGACAGACGAGGAAACTTTGTGGGTATGGATTACATTGACTCCGACAGAGTTGACATTCACTACGAACTGCCTTTGGCTGAAATTATCTACGACTTTTTCGACACTTTAAAGAGCAGAACAAGGGGATATGCATCCTTTGACTATGAGCTGAAGGACTATGCCGAAAGCAAGCTGGTTAAGTTGGATATTATGCTTAACGGTGAGGTAATCGACGCACTTTCCTTTATCATCCACGCCGACAAAGCCTACGGCAGAGCAAGAAAAATGGCAGAAAAGCTAAAGGAGAAAATCCCAAGACAGCTGTTTGAAGTGCCAATTCAAGCCTGTATCGGCGGAAAAATCATTGCAAGAGAAACCGTCAAGGCTATGCGCAAGGATGTTCTTGCCAAGTGCTACGGCGGTGACATTACCCGAAAGAAAAAGCTCCTTGAAAAGCAAAAAGAGGGCAAAAAGCGTATGCGCCAGTTAGGCTCTGTGGAAGTGCCACAAGAGGCATTTATGGCTGTGCTTAAGCTGGACAGTGATTGATTATATAAAGTAAAACACCCCCTAATGCGTTTTTGCATTAGGGGGTTAGTTGCTTTAATCACCTTTTATTCTCTTGAGATGCAAGTTGGATGTTTTTCTCGATTTCTTCTCTGCCGTTTTTGATATAGTTTTCCACTTGGTCGTAGTATTTGTTGTAGTAATGCTCATAGGTGTCTACAATGGTGGTTTTGTACCTTGTGGTAAGGAGTGTTCCGCCTATAAACAGTACAACCGCAACGGCGAGAATAAGTGCCACAATAAACACCTGCTTTGCCTTAATTTTCCCTTTCATATAATCACGACCTTTTGATTATTATACACAAAAGGAGTGCCTTTTTGCAAGGGGAAAGGGAAAATACTTATTGATTACCAGTCGTCAATATCATTGACCGGGTCATAAAAACGTTTCTCATAATAGATTTTTCTACAGTGGTAAATAAGTGAACAAATCTCGTTTTCTCCTTCTGCTTTACACAGAACAGTTGGTTCACCACCCCTACTGCCCACACTTAGAACAATTTTTGTGTTGATTAGCAGATAAGCCTTGCCGGGGATAAAATACGCTTTGTTTATAACTGTGTCCTTTTCCTCAACACCCAAGGTTGCACCCAAATCTTCTACACTGCACAGTCTGTATGTTTGGTAATAAATAGCCGTTTTCCTGTATAAATATTCTTTCCCTGTAGTAGGATTTTTTTTGCCATATACTATTGTCCTTGCATCATTGGCTGTATATATTTTAGTTATGTTTTTGGCTAATAGTTGGTTGGAGCCATATTTGTCAATTCTTCTTAAATTATTAACCTTGTTCACATAGTAAAGGTAATTCTTTGTGCCAACAATTTGTGAAGCCTTAAAGGACTTTACTTTGTTTGTTGCAAGGTCATATACCTTGTTTTCGTTATTAAAATAAATTTTTCCGCTAAATAAAGTTAAATCCCAAGGATTGTAATATTCATAGGCATGGTCGTCATTACCGTCATTTGGAATACGGCGTTCAAACAGAGTTGTAGTTTTGCCATCCTTGATTTTACTAACTCTTTGATTGCCGTTTTCGTCAATTATAGTAATAATGACAGCAGAACCGTAACCACCAAGTAATTTGTGGGAATCAGCTTTACCGTAGAGTCTTTTTCTGTTTTTTCCTCTGGTGTTGACTGAATATATATTGCCTCTTTTATAATAATACACAGTATCCCCTCTTGTATAATAGGAACCCACAGGATTTCCCGATGTTTTTGTCAGCAAATAGGTTTCGCCGTAGGATTCATGAAAGTATAGCTTTCCTCCTTGTGAATATGCCCTGCCATAAGAGTTGAAGTATTCATCCGACTTTGCAACATATGTTTTTACAGGCTTTTTCGGTTTTGTCTTTGCACTTGTACCCATTGGTACTATCAGAATTGATAAGGCTATAACAACAGCTAATGTTAATGATAAAAGTTTTTTCATAGTAATACCTCCTTGAATAATTGATAAAAGTTTTTCTTAATCGTCATAGGGTAAATTTTCTTCGGAATATTCACGGTAAATCAGCTTATCACCGTATAGGGACATATATGTGTAATTATTCTTTTCAGCCTCTAATATAACCTTTGGTGTACCGCCTCTTGTGGCAACAGATACAATTTTTGAATACCAACCGTATTGTTCCTCAGGGTCGGCAATTCCTAAATCGAAGTAAACCTTGTTTTTGTAGAATAGGGCATTGCTGACAACATATTCACTGTTTAAATTTGTGTTTGCAGGCTTTGAAATAACATTAAATATATCACTCCAAGTACACAATTTGTATTCCTTGCCTGTTCCTGTCCTCTTATAAAATACTTCTTCCTTTTTGCTGTCCAGCTTGCTGTAAATTACACTGCTACCGTTGTTTGCACCGTAGTATTTATGCACATTCTTTGTAACAATTCTTCTTGTGCCTTTTTTATCAAGGCTCTTTAGGCGGTTATTTTTATTTATGTAGTACATATAATTTTTGGTGACATAAATTTCCTTTGCAACATACTTATCAGTTTTGTGGGTTTTAAGATTAAAGGATTTGTTGTTGTAGTAGATTTTGCCGTTAAAAATATTAAAATCATAAAAGCCTTTTACCTTAAAAAGGGTGTTGGTCTTATTGTTTTTCAGCATTTTGACTGTAAGGATATTCTTTTTGCTGTACTCATAAAAAATTATACCCGAACCATATCCGCCAATCATACCGAACATACGGGAGCTTGACAAATAAAGAGCCTTTTTGTTTTTACCGTTAAGGTCAACCGACCTGATTTGGTAGTATTCGCTGTTATCGGGAGCTAAATCATATGAAAGCACAGAATAATATACCTTGTCGCCCCTTACATAATAGGAAAAAATTTCTTCATTATAGGGATAAACCTCATCCAATATTATCTCTTTTCCCTTATTCTTATTGTATATCAGTTTTCCCCAGATACTACTGTGAATTGTCCCTTTGCTAAAGTTATACACATCATTTGAGGGTACATAGGTATTAGGCGTTTTTGCCCTTTCCTTTGCCGAAACAGTAATCAAAGCGGAAATTGCCATAATAGTAGCCAGTATTAAGGATAATAGTTTTTTCATAGTAATACCTCCGTACATAATTTTTTAGTTTGTTTTATATTAAAAGTTAATATCCCATTTCAGTTTTCCTCCCGATTTATTAAAATTTTATCCTTTCACTATATACAACAATAAAAAAGAGAAAAATGGGACAGATTTTACTGAAAAATTTTTAGTTTTTGAAAAAATTTTCAAAAATATTCAACTCGTAAGATTTCAAAAGGTGGGTGGGGACAGCCCTCTCATTTCTTTATAGGAAACTTCTCGAAAAAGAGTAAAAAAGAAAAATGGCCTAAACCTAATGTTTAAGCCATCTTTCAGTGGATGCAGGGGCCGGATTTGAACCGACGACCTCCGGGTTATGAGCCCGACGAGCTACCAAACTGCTCTACCCTGCGATATTTATCACGCCTTTTTCAAGCGTAAGTATAGTATATCAATATATTATCCGTTTGTCAAGGGTTTTATTGTGTAACCTTTTGTTATTTTCAATCGAAAGGTGTTTCCCTAATTTTTGATTAGTGTCAGTCCATATTTTGGCAGTAAAATTATTGGGTTATTACCATAAAAATTTTATATCTGCCGTCAAAAAGGGCATATCCTATTGGATACACCCTTTATTATCTATTTTACACAATATTCAATTTTTGTAACTGCTGATTAATATTATTCAAAAAGAGCAGTCATATCCAAATTTTCGATATCCATTATTGGTCTTTTTGTGACGCCTTCGTCATTGCTTTTGCTAATCTGTTTTCTGTCAGACTTGTTCATATTCAAGGCTATTCCTACGCAGATTGCTAAAAGTGCACCTATAACCACCAACACGATAGCGATTACAATCCCTTGAACCATTGGTATTACCTCCTTGTAATACATAAACTATAAACACTAACAATATATCTGTTTTCTTAATTTAATTATAATAATTTTACTTTTATATGTCAACAGTTTTTTATAAAAAATTAATAACTTTTTTCAAGCTTTTTTAACGCATATTTGATTTGAAAAAGATGTCACAAACGACAAAGCACCGAACCTTGCGGATGGCTCGGTGCTTTGTTTCATTAAAAATGAGGGGTACAATGTAAATCTATTCTTTGATTACATTGAGGAGGGTAGAACAATGTACTTATACTATTACAGTATTGAAATGGTTGCGGCTCCATTTCTTAAGTACAGTTAGAAGTATATACCCCTTATATGAAATAGGGGTTATGTTTATTTGAAAATTATTTGTTGTTTATGTGAAAATGTGCACATTGCCTTTGGAAATGTAAATATTTTGGGAATAAATTTCAAACAAATGTTTGATTTTTCTGAAAGACTGTGTTATAATATTAAAAAATAAGGCGGTGATTATATGAAACCATTGTCAAAGAGTCAACAAAAGGTGTTTGACTATGTTAAGGAATGTTGTGAGGAGGGCAGAGTTCCTTCTGTTCGTGAAATTTGTCAGCACACAGGACTAAAGTCGACCTCTACTGTCCATTTGCATCTTAAAACTTTGGAGGACAGAGGTCTTATTGAGCGTGACAAGGGTCTTAACCGTTGCATACGCATAGCAGGTGAAGAACGCACAAAGCAAATCCCCGTACTTGGCAGGGTAACAGCCGGTTTGCCTGCCTTGGCAGTGGAGGATATTGAGGGGTATGTTCCTGTTAAGGAGAGCTTTATAAGGGGCAGAGAGATTTTTGCTCTGCGTATTGACGGTGAGTCTATGATTAACGCAGGTATCCTTGACGGTGACATTGTTATTGTGCAACGCACTCCCGTGGCTAACAACGGAGAAATTGTCATTGCCCTTATGGAGGAGGAGGCAACCTGTAAAAGATTTTACAAGGAAAACGGTCACTATCGTTTACAGCCTGAAAATGAACTTTTTGAACCTATTATTGTTGATGAAGTGGTTTTGCTTGGCAAGGTAATCAGCCTGGTGAGAAATTACGAATAGACCTTTGTTTTTAATATCTGTTTTTGATAAAATTTATCCGAAAAAACAGGAAAACTGAGTTACAATGTGAAAATTAATTTGGAAAATCCAACTTGCAAAATCCCCTTTTAGAGGGGATTTTGCCATATAAAGCTTTATTTTTGCGGATAGTGTTTTAATAATAGAAATTTTGTGGTATAGTAGTGATATGTTTTCACGCATAAGAGTGATTAGCGAAAAACGAAAGGAATGATCATAATTGTGACTAAAATTGCAGTTTGTGATGATGACAAAAAGTTTTGCCTTATTATTAAAGAATGGTTAGAAAATCAGTTGAAGGAGTTAAATATACAAGGAAAGGTAGAGCCGATATACAGCGGAAGTGATTTGATAGATAGATTTGAAGAATTTTCCCTGATTTTTCTTGATATTGATATGCCGAAAATAAATGGTTTTGAGGTTTACGATGCTATTTCAAAAATATCAAGTGACGGAGAACTCCCTTACATAGCCTTTCTTACAGGCAAGGACGAAATGGTGTTTGACGCTTTAAAAAAGCATCCTCTTACATTTATAAGAAAGTCCGACTACAAGGAGGAGACCCTCTATTGCCTTAAAAAAATTATTGATAAAACAGAAACCCCCTTTGAATATTACCTTAAAGAGGGAAGAACTACTGTTGTGCTTAAAATTAAAGATATAGAATTTATAGAAAAGGTTAATAATTATCTGTTCTTCTACACAAAGAAAGAAAAATACAGAGAAAGAGGAACAGTGGCCGGAATTGAAAAAAAGCTTTGCAAATGTCGTTTCCTAAGACTTAGCTTAGGTTGCCTTGTTAACCCTATACACATTCGAGAACTTACAACACATGAAGTAATCTTGCAAAGCGGGAAGCATTTGCCCATCAGCAGAAGATACAGAGCTGAATTTAGAAGTAATTATTACAGTTGGATGGTGGATAATGTTGGGTAACATTGTTATTGAGGTTCTGACAAATCTGTTTCAAGGGGTAGTTTTTTTAGGATTTATATTTTTCTTTTTTAAGCCCGATAAAGTTAATGCGAAGGATATAATTGCATATGCCGGTACGGTGTTTGTTATTTTTTCCGCACTAAATTTCTTTACTTTTTACAATAACTTTGCTGTTATAGAAAGCTCGGCTGTTTATATAATTATTTTGGAGCTTTACTCTATCTTATTTTTAAAGGGCAATATAGCATCACGAATTATTGTGCCGGTGTTTACCTACCTTATAAACACTGTTATAAGTTATGTTTTTGCCTATCTTGTCAGCTATCTTTCGGGAGTGTCCTATTACAATTTGGCGACAAAGTCCTCTGTATACAGACTGCTTTGTATAATTTTTATAAATCTTGCAACGCTTCTTGTCTATTTGATTATTCTGAAGTTTAGGTCAACCGACCTTAGGCTTGTTAAGAAAAGTGACATTGTGGCATTTGTTCTTATTCCCATTCTTTCCATGGTGGTAGTTTATTCTACCTTAGAAGTGATTACAATTACTGATTTTCGTTCTGATATTTTGCCATATCTCTTTTTGATTTGCAGTAGTATGATTGTAATAACCGTTATTGTATGGCATATGATGACTCGTATCAGCAGACAGCATCAAATAAAAACAAAGCTGTTGCTGTCAAAGCAAAGGGAACAGCTGTATGAAAACAGCATTTTAAGTGCTAACCAACAGGTGGAGCATATCTCCAACATAAAGCACGATATGAACAATCAGCTTTTGTGTATAAGTGAGCTAATTAAAAACAAGGAATATGACTCTGCGATTGAATATTGCAGTAACAGTAAAAAGAATTTAGAAAGCGTATATACACCGGTTTCTACACAAAATCCCTTGCTCAATGCGGTGCTTAATGTTGAGCAGGACAAGGCTGTAAGAGAGGGTATTAATTTTAAGATTAATATTGAGGACAATATGCTTTCACTGCCAAACAATATGGATATTGTTTCCATAGTGGGTAACCTTTGTGATAACGCTATTGAATACCTAAAGGGTTGCCAAAGGGAAAGGCGTGTAATGGGTATAGAAATTTCCCGCCACAATAACTACTATATTATAGTGTGCAAAAATAAGATCGAAAAATCTGTCCTTAAAAGCAACCCCAATTTTGTCACAAGTAAGGATAATAAGTATCACGGTAGGGGTATAAGCATTATAAGGGAAACAGTTGAAAAGTATGACGGTGAACTGAGATACTATGAGGACGAGGGATTTTTGTTGGCAACAGTGGTTTTAAAGGTCAAGGGAAACACAGAATAAGTTAATCAGTGTTTCCCTAACCTTAATCATTCTACCGTCAATCTGTCCTTGTTCATCTCTAATGTATTTTTACCTATGCCCGGCACATTGACTATATCATCAACGGAGCGAAATTTTCCGTGTTTTCTCCGATATGCAACAATATTCTTCGCCTTTTGCTCTCCCACATTCTGTAAATCTGCAAGGATATAGACATTGGCTGTATTTATATTAATCATTACAGGTATGGTAGTAACAGCCTGTGTTGTGTTTTCTGCCTTGTGGACATCTGCCGTTTTAAGGGTGTGGGGGATAAAATCTGCAAACAGGTTTACAACAAGAATTATTGCTATAAAAATAATCCCGATTAATATAATAAATCTTTCTGTGCTAATTTTTCTCTTCATTATTTTTCACCAATTAAATTATACATCCATACTAAAATTATTACAATTAGTTAATTGACTAAAAATATAAAAGGATATACAATTAGTACAGATTGGAGTTGGCGATATGACAAGCAAATCCAAATATATTATTTCTGTGATTTTTGTTGCATTTATAGGCATTTTTGCAGTACTGTTTTGGGTATTGCCCAAAAGTGACTTTAGTCCAAAGGAAAAGCGTTATTTGCAGGGATTTCCCGAAATTTCCGTACAGTCCTTAACTGACGGTACCTTTGAAACTGATTTTGAAAACTACATTAACGACCATATGGTGCTTAGGGATGTATTTATGGGAGTTAACAGCTATTCCAACATTGCTGTCCTTAACAATGGCAGTGACGGCGTGTACAAGTGCAGTGACGGATACCTTATAAACGAACCTGCAACAGATTCCCGACTTGACCTGAACCTTTCGGTTACAGCAGATTTTAAGGATAAAACAGGTATAGACACAACGGTTATGATAGTCCCGTCAACAGGCTATATTATGGAGGACAAACTGCCCTTAGTTCACAAAAATTACAATGATGACCGGTATTACAACAGGATAGAGTCATTCTGTCAAAAGAACGGACTTGGCTTTGTTGACTTAAGGGATACCTTTAATAGCCACAAAAACAGTACGCAGATTTACTATAAAACCGACCACCACTGGACAACAGTGGGTGCCTACCTTGCGTATCAAAGCCTGTGTGAAAAGTGGGGGATAGAGGTAAAGGAAAAGAACGGATATATCGTTGAAAAAACTCCCGATTTTTACGGCACAACCTACAATACATCAGGTTTTTGGCTTAACGAAAGCGATACCATTGAGGTGTGGAAAAACAGGGATAATCATTCCACCTGTGAAATTACGGCTAACGGAAAAACAACAGCCTACAAATCAATGTTTTTCCCAAAACAGCTTGAGGGTGCAGACAAATATACAGTATTTTTAAACGGAAATAACCCTGTGACTACCGTAAAAAATCCGGATAATAAGGGCAAAGAAAAGCTCCTTGTGATTAAGGACAGCTTTAGTCATTGTCTTGCACCGTTTTTAAGCGAGAAATTTTCCCAAATTACCTTGGTTGATATGAGATACTACAAAAAATCAGTTAGCGAAGAAATTGTTAAAAAGGATAAATTTGACAAAGTCCTTATTTGTATGAGTATGGATAATTTCCTTGAGGACAAGGACTTTGCATTTTTAGAGTGACATAAAAAACACATACAGAAACATAAAAAGGACTGTGCAATCTTGCCACAGTCCTTTAATCGTTTGTTTTGATTATCCACTTTGATTATTTACTTTGATTTATCAAAAGTTCAGCCTTGTCAATAACTCTAAGGTCGTTTTCATAGGTGCAGTTCTTCCTTGCCTGCTGAATATCCACCCAAATGTGGCTGTCGATTTCCTCAGGCTGGTCAACCACATCATCAGTAAATGCCTGTGCCAAAAAGAACACAACCCTTTTCTTGATATTTCCAAAGGGACAATAGTCACTGACTTCTCTAAAACCGTCAATGATTTTTACATCAAGGTTGGTTTCTTCCTTGATTTCACGAACAGCTGTTTCTTTTTCTGTTTCGTTAAGCTCCATATGTCCTTTTGGAAAGCTCCAGTATCTTCCGTTGTGATTCTTTACAAGCAGGACCCTTACACCCTGCTTATTACGGTAGAATATCAATGCTCCACAGCTTTTTTCGTAAAGGCAGTTAATGTCCTTGATTTTCAGGTTGTTTACACAGCTGAGTGTATTAAGTATTTGAGGTTCGTAGTAAATCTCTCTGTCGGGAGCAACAACAACTCGCTGTTCGGTGCTGTCCTCAAGGTTAAGGGTGGCAATTACCTGACCGCCCACACTGCTTTGGCTCAGCGTTTTTGAGGAGATAACAAAGGCTTTGATGTTTTCGTTGTTTTCTCCGGTAATGTATCCACTGTAAAGTGTGTCGGAAATTTGACCGAACAAATTAACAGTTACCCTTTTTGCAAGCATTGATTTTCACCTCCCGTAATATATTTTTGCCTTATAGCCTGATGTTTTTTATTTTCCTATCAGTTTTTCCAAATCGGTAATTCTGTCGCCGGAATTTGCAGACATAAGGTTATTGATGAACATAACCTCTTCTATGCCGTTATCCTCACAATATTTTTTAAGGTCTGTTATTCCGCAGTATCTCATATCCAAAACATGAATTTGGCTGTAATTTGCCGACAGATAAGGAACGAATGCGTTACCAAAGCTCTCTTTTACAACAGCAATCTTCTTGTTTGTACCGCACTCTGAGTCGATTGTGAAAATAGGCTGGTCGCCGTTTATGAATACTCCGTAGGAGTTTTCTCCACCTGTTTCGCCTTGATAGTAAATATCAGCGTCCTGTCCCTGGGAATCAGGAGAAGAATAAATCTTACAGCTTGTGCTGTACGGTAAGTCGTAGTAGTAAACTGTGTCGGAAAGTCCTGTTCCGTAGGTGTGGAAAGAACCGGTAAAGCCGTCTATCTTGTGAGTTCCCTCTTCGGAAATTGTCATTGGTTTTTGATTTGTCTGTTCGCAGAAAGCTGTGTATGCATAGTATGCACCAAGTCCTGTCCAGTGGTGGTCAGACTTAAAGTAGATGTATTCGCTGTTGTGCTGTGCCAAGGTGTTGTAAACATTGATTGGCTGTGCACTTTCAAACTTGCTGTACGCATTGTAAATGTTGTCAGCCTCATTGGTGCATCCTGCCTCGTCCTTTAGTCTTTGAGGCAGGCTCATCTCGGCGTGAAGAGGAACCATAATGCTGTACACCTTTATATCTTTTCCCAAGTGGTCTGACGCCTCGTTGATAACATCGGAGTAAATGTCACTTCTGTCGGCAGACGCACCGAAAATCTCGTAAGCACTGTCCTTCCAAAGATATACTGCACCGTTTTGACTGCTAAAGGTACCCTTTGAGTTGTCATCCTTAATTTCAGGAGCAACAAAGCTTAGTGGGTCGCTGTCGCCGGAGGTGTTTTTAGGAGCAGTCGAACCGCCCTTGTTGTTATTTTTTGAGCTTGTGGCAGGCTGAAAACCGCCGGTCTGTGTACTGTCACCGCTTACACAGCTTTTGATACCTGTGCAGATAAGTACCACAATAGTTACAATTATTGCAAGTAGCAGAATTCCGCAGAGTACAATTTTGATTCTGTTGTTTCTTCTTCTCCTTGCAGCAGCACGTTTTCTTGCTCTTTGTCTGCGACGCTGGTCAGTAGAAAGCTGTCCGTATTCTGTTGACATACCAATATAAAAATCATCATTATATGTTCTGGGACTTTGATCCGAGTATCTTCTTTTAGCCATCAATTTACCTCGCAAAACTTTTATATATATCAAAACTTTATACATAGTTACATAGATTTAGTATAATACAAAACAACATTAATTACAACAGGAAATAACAAAAATTTGAAACGTAAATTTATGAAGTTGAGTTTTATTGCACTTTTCATTATATTGTGATAGAATATCAGTATGTATTATTGGTATATATTTAAAAGGTGGTAACACAATGGAATATAAGTTCAGCGACAGAGTGCAGTCTCTTAAGCCATCTGCAATAAGGGAGATTTTCAAATATGCCGCCGACCCCGAGGTGGTTTCGCTTTCGGCAGGTAACCCAAGCCCCGAGGCTTTTCCTGTAAAGGAAATTGAGGAAATATCCAAAAAGCTGTTTGAGGATAACCCAATCGGTGTTTTGCAGTACGGTATATCCGAGGGCTATCCTCTCCTTAGGTCTGCCCTTACGGAATATATGAAAGAAAAGCACAATGTGGGTACTGATGAGGACGATATTCTCATCACAACAGGCGCACAGCAGATTATGGATTTGACAGCAAAGGCTCTTGTAAACGAGGGAGATGTTATAATCACAGAGGCACCGTCCTTTATCGGCTCTCTCAACACATTCAGAAGCTACAATGCAAAGCTTGTGGGTGTTCCTGTTGAAAGTGACGGAATGGATATGACCGCCCTTGAAAACGCACTAAAGGAAAACAAAAATTCAAAAATTATTTACACAATACCAAACTTTCAAAATCCGTCAGGCATTACAATGAGCCTTGAAAAGAGGAAGAAGATGTATGCTCTTGCAAAGGAGTACGGAGTTCTGATTTTGGAGGATAACCCCTACGGCGACCTTAGATATTCGGGAGAATATGTGCCTTGCATAAAAAGCCTTGATACAGAGGGAATTGTAATTTACGCCGGTTCAATGAGCAAGGTTATTTCCCCCGGTATGCGTGTTGCCTATGTTATAGCACCAAAGCCTGTATTCCAAAAGCTTGTTGTGTGCAAGCAGAGTAATGATGTTCACACAAATATGTGGGCACAGATGGTGTGCTATGAATTTATGACAAAGTATGACTTTGACGGACACCTTGAAAAGCTCCGCAGAATATACAGCAAAAAGGCGCAGTATATGATGGATTTAATGGATGAGTATTTAGTTCCTTTGGGAATTACCTACTCCAAAATCACAGGTGGACTTTTCACAATGTGCAGTCTGCCAAAGTATGTGGATATGCCACAGTTTTGCAAGGATGCTGTCCTTAATAAGGTGTGCGTAGTGCCGGGCAATGCCTTTTTGACAGACGAAAGTCTTGAGTGCCACACCTTTAGGGTGAACTTTTCAACACCGACTGACGAACAGCTTGAAAAGGGAATCAAGCTACTTGCCGAAACAGCAAAAAAATTTATTAAATGAGGTAAAGAGAAATGGGAGAAAAAAAGCCAATCGTTTTAAGCGCAATTCAGCCAAGCGGTTCAATGACCCTTGGAAATTATATGGGAGCAATCAGAAACTGGGTAAAAATGCAGGATGAATATTTCTGCTTTTATGCCCTTGCAGATTTGCACACAATAACAGTAAGACAGGATCCAAAGGAAATGAGGAAGAACATTCTTGATATGTATGCCCTCTTACTTGCCTGCGGTGTTGACCCTGAAAAAAGTGTTTTCTTCATTCAAAGCCATGTTACAACCCACGCACAGCTTGCATGGATACTAAACTGCTACACACAGTTTGGTGAGCTTTCACGAATGACCCAGTTTAAGGACAAAAGCCGTAAACACGCAGACAACATCAACGCAGGGCTCTTTACATATCCTGCACTTATGGCGGCTGATATTTTGCTTTATCAGGCAGACAAGGTGCCTGTTGGTGCAGACCAGATGCAACACCTTGAAATCACCCGTGATATAGCCACAAGATTTAACGGAATTTACGGAAATGTTTTCAAAATCCCGGAGGGCTTTATTCCTAAAAACGGCGCAAGGGTTATGTCACTGCAAAATCCCGAAAACAAAATGAGCAAGAGTGACGAGAATGTAAACGGTTGCGTGTATGTCCTTGACAGACCCGAAACAATTATGAAAAAGTTTAAAAGGGCAATCACCGACAACGACGCTGTTGTTCGCTTTGGCGAGGATAAGCCGGGTATCAGCAACCTTATGACAATTTACGGTGCTGTTACAGGTCTTACAATGGAGCAGATTGAAAAGGACTTTGACGGAAAGGGCTACGGCGACTTTAAAACAGCAGTGGGAGAGGCTGTTGTTGAGCACCTAAAGCCGATTCAAGGCGAATACGACAAAATCATCAAGGACAGAGCATATATGGAGGAAACATGGAAAAAGGCAGACGACTTTGCCCAATCCTTCAGCCAGAGAACCCTTGACAAGGTAATGAAGAAAATCGGATATATTAAGTGATTTGTTAATAAAGATAAAAAATGACCGAGCAGACTAAAAAAGTTTGCTCGGTTTTGTTATTTGCAATATTTTTTGTTTGCAATATTTTTCGTTATTTTTAAGAAATAGCCTCTTTCATACTCTTTACATAGTCGGCTACATATGGAACGCAGTCCTTGCCGTATTTTGCACAAATTTTAACTATGGCTGAGCCTACAATTACTCCGTCGGCATTTTTAGCCATTTCCTTTGCCTGTTCCGGTGTGGAAATTCCAAATCCCACAGCACAGGGAATGTCGTTAACAGACTTTACAAGGTCAATCATTTCCCCGATATTGGTTGTAATATTTTGCCTTACACCTGTAACTCCAAGGGAAGAAACGCAGTACATAAAGCCCTGTGCATCCTTTGCAATAGTCTTGATTCTTTGGTGGCTTGTTGGGGCAACGAAGGAGATGAAGTCAACTCCGTGGTTTTCGCAGTAAGGCTTTACAACATCTCTTTCCTCATAAGGAATGTCGGGTACTATAAGTGCGTCAACTCCTGCCTTTTCGCAGTTTGACAAAAACTTGTCTGTGCCGTAGCCGTAAACAGGGTTTATGTAGGTCATAATTGCAACTGCACAGGAAAGCTTTGGTCGAACTTTTAGGAGCATTTCAAAAATTTTGTCTGTGGTTGTTCCGCCTGCCAATGCCCTTATGTCAGCCTCCTGAATTACTATTCCCTCTGCAACAGGGTCGGAAAAGGGTATGCCCACCTCGATAATGTCAGCACCGTTTTTGTCCATTTCAATAAGTAGCTGTTCTGTAATTTCAAGGCTTGGGTCGCCTGCTGTGATAAAGGGAATAAAGGCTTTTCCCTTTTTGAAAGCATCTGCAATTTTACTCATAAATATCCTCCCCTCTGTAACGGGCAATGGCGGCTACATCCTTGTCGCCTCTGCCTGAAAGATTTACAACAATGATTTTGTCCTTGTCCATAGTGGGCGCCAGCTTGATTGCGTGGGCAACTGCGTGTGAGGACTCTATTGCCGGGATAATTCCCTCTGTTCTTGAAAGGTATTCAAAGGCGTCAACCGCCTCGTCATCTGTAACAGGAACATATTTTGCCCTGCCTATGTCGTGAAGGTAGGCGTGTTCAGGGCCTATTCCGGGGTAGTCAAGTCCTGCGGATATGGAATAAACAGGAGCAATCTGACCGAACTTATCCTGACAGAAGTAACTGTGCATACCGTGGAAAATTCCGTCCCTGCCTGTGGACATTGTGGCGGCTGTTTTTTCGGTATGGATACCCTTTCCGGCACCCTCACAACCGATTAGCTGTACCTCTTCGTGGGGGATGAATTCGTAAAATGCACCCATTGCGTTACTTCCACCACCGACACAAGCCATTACAACATCGGGGAGCTTGCCTTCCTTTTCCAGTATTTGACTTTTTATCTCCTTGCTGATAACACTTTGGAAATCCCTTACCATTGTAGGGAATGGGTGAGGACCCATAACAGAGCCGATTACATAGTGGGTGTCGTCAATTCTGTTTGTCCACTCACGGAAGGTTTCGTTGACTGCGTCCTTTAGGGTCATTGTACCGCTTGTTACTGCGTGTACCTTTGCACCAAGTAGTTTCATTCTGTAAACATTAAGTGCTTGTCGGTCTGTGTCCTCCTTACCCATAAAGATTTCACATTCCATACCCATAAGGGCGGCGGCTGTGGCGGTTGCCACACCGTGCTGACCTGCGCCTGTTTCCGCAATTACCCTTGTTTTGCCCATTTTTTTGGCAAGTAGAACCTGACCTAAAACATTGTTCAGCTTGTGACTTCCTGTGTGGTTAAGGTCCTCTCTCTTAAGATAAATCTTAGCACCGCCCAAGTCCTTTGTCATTTTTTCCGCATAGTAAAGTCGTGACGGTCTGCCTGCGTAGTCGTTTAAGAGGGTGGTAAGCTCCTTTACAAATTCAGGGTCGTCCTTGTATTTGTTGTAGGCATCCTCCAATTCAATAATGGCATTCATCAGGGTTTCGGGAATAAACTGACCCCCGTGCTTGCCAAATCTTCCTTTTGACATTTTGTTCTCTCCTTATCTCTTTTACATTTAAAATCAATGCTCTTTTATTCTAAAGCGGTGAACCGTTAAGTTTTTCAAGGGCAACTTTTTTGTTGTCGCTCCTCATAAGGGTTTCGCCAATCAGCACAGCGTCAACTCCGGCTGACCTTAATTTTTCAATGTGACTGTTGTCCTTTATACCGCTTTCACCAACAAAAATTATGTCCTTTGGTACATATTTCCTTAGATTAATGCAGGTGTCAAGGTCAACGGTAAAGTCCTTTAGGTTACGGTTGTTTACACCGATTATCTCTGCACCAATGGAAAGGGCTGTCATAACCTCATCCTTTGTGTGAGCCTCCACCAAAGCGGAAAGTCCCAAGGAGTGGGCAATCTTTAAATATTCCCTCAACTCATCCTCTGTGAGCAAAGCGCATATTAGCAAAATTGCTGACGCTCCAAGCACCTTTGCCTCATAAATTTGATAGGGGCAAACTGTGAAATCCTTGCGTAAAACAGGGATTTTCACTTCCCTTGCAATCTCCTCTAAATATTTGTCACTGCCTAAAAAGTACTTTGGCTCTGTAAGGCAGGAGATTGCAGATGCACCTGCATTTTCGTAGTCCTTTGCTATTTGCAGATATGGAAAATCCTCTGCAATAACACCCTTGCTGGGACTTGCCTTTTTCACCTCGCAGATGTAGGAAATTCCCCCTTGTGCAAGTGCCTGTTTGAAAGGAAAGACTGTGTTACTGTCCATTGAGAGTGCTTTTCTTTTGATTTCCTCTAAAGGAACTGTGTTTTTCAACCTATTATATCGTTCTTTTGTATAATTTGCAATTTCATTTAGTATTGTCATAGCTTTTTCCTACATTATTCGTTTGTAAGGGCAACAAATTCCTCTTTTTTGCTGAATGCCTTGCCCTCATCAATTATTTTTCCTGCCAGTTCAACTCCCGCCTTTATAGAGTCGGCTTTGCCGGCAACATAAAGGGCAATTCCTGAGTTTAGGAGAACAGCATCTCTTTTTGCTCCTACTGTTTCGCCCTTGAGAATGCCTATTGCAATTTGTGCGTTTTCCTTGCCGTCACCGCCTAAAAGTTCATCCACACTGTACCTTTTAAGTCCCATTTCTTCCGGGGTGATGTAGTAGTCCTTGATTTCTCCGCCCTTAATTTCACAGCAGTAGGTTTTGTCCGTTACTGTTGCCTCGTCAATTCCGTCAAGACCATACACAACCATACCCTTTTTAACACCCAGGTTAATAAGCACCTGTGCCAAAGGCTTGCAAAGCTCCTTAGTGAAAACACCCATAACCTGCATATTGGCGTTTGCAGGGTTTGTGAGAGGCCCGAGAATGTTAAATATGTTGCGAATTCCGATTTCCCTTCTGACAGGGGCAACATACTTCATAGACTTGTGGTAGCCCTGTGCAAACATAAAGCACATTCCGCATTGGTTTAGAATGTCCTCGCTTCTTTCGGGAGTGATTGAAAGGTCAACACCCATATTTTCAAGGCAGTCGGCAGAACCGCTCTTTGAACTCATTGAACGGTTGCCATGCTTTGCAACAGGCACACCGCCTGCTGAAATTACAAATGCCGAGGTGGTGGAGATGTTAAATGTACCCGAACCGTCACCGCCTGTGCCTACAATCTCCATAACATCACCCTTTGGGTTGATGTGGAGAGCCTTGTCACGCATAACCGATGCAAATGCTGTGATTTCGTCAATAGTTTCGCCCTTCATCATCATTGCTGTTAAGAGGGAGGCAATTTGTGCGTTGGTTGCTTCACCCTCCATAATTTCGTTCATTACTGTCTTTGCAGTTTCAAGGTCAAGGCTTTCACCCTTGACAACCTGAGAAATAGCCTCTTTTATCATAATTGTCACACCTTATCTGTTGCTAAAATTTATATTGTTATTTTTAAAAAGTTTTCCAGCATTTTTTCACCGTCTGTGGTTAGGATGCTTTCGGGGTGGAACTGGAGTCCGTAAATTTCGTAATCCCTGTGCTTTACCGCCATAATTTCGCCCATATCGTCTGTTGAAATGACTTTCAGTTCCTCGGGGAGAGTTTCGCTCTTTGCTATCAGTGAATGATACCTTGCAACCTCAAGGGCTTTGCCAATTCCATCAAAAATTTTACAGGTATTATCAATGCTTACGGTGCTTTTCTTGCCGTGCATCAGCTTTTTTGCGTGGGTAATTTCTCCGCCGAAAACCTCACAAATCGCCTGATGCCCAAGGCAAACACCTAAAATTGGGATTTTGCCTTTGAAGTAGCTTATAACCTCCTCGCAAATTCCTGCGTCCTTTGGGTAGCCCGGACCGGGGGAAATTATTATGTGGGTGGGATTCATTTTTTCAATGTCCGTAATTGTTATTTTGTCGTTTCGCACTACATTAATATCAGGGTTTATACTTCCCGCAAGCTGTACAAGGTTGTAGGAAAAGCTGTCGTAATTGTCAATTAGTAAAATCATTACCTGTCAACCTCCCCTGCGTTTTTTATTGCGTTCATAACAGCAAGCGCCTTGTTGTAGCTTTCCATATATTCGTTATGAGGAATACTGTCGGCAACAATTCCACCGCCTGCCTGAACATAAACCTTGTCTTTGATTTTAGACGCCATTCTTATTGCGATACAGGTGTCCATATTTCCGTTAAAGTCAACATAGCCGATTGCGCCACCGTAAATACCCCTGGGGCATTTTTCAAGCTCCTCAATGATTTCACAGGCTCTCACCTTTGGTGCGCCTGAAAGTGTACCTGCCGGTAGAACTGACTCGATAGCGTCAAATGCGTCAACATCATCCCTTGCGTCACTCTGCACTTCGGAGCAGATGTGCATAATTTTGGAGTAGCGAAGAATTTGCATATATTCCGTCACTTCAACAGAATTAAACTTTGAGATTTTGCCAAGGTCGTTTCTGCCAAGGTCAACAAGCATATTGTGCTCGGAAAGCTCCTTCTCGTCCTGTAACAAATCCTTTTCAAGAGCCAAATCCTCCTCTTCTGTTTTACCCCTTGGACGAGAGCCTGCAATAGGGAATGTTGTAAGTCTGCCGTTTTTGTACCTAACCAAGGTTTCGGGAGAAGTGGATATAATCTCGTTGTCGCCGATTTTCATAAACACCATATATGGTGAGGGATTTGTCACTCTAAGCACTCTGTATGCGTTTAAAAGAGAACCCTCATATGGGGTTTCAAACCGCCTTGAGATAACAGCCTGAAAAATATCTCCGTTAAAGATATATTCCCGTGTTTTCTCCACAGTTTGTGCATATTCTTCCTCTGAAAAATTGGACTGAAATGAAACATTTTCATACGAACTGAGCTTTGATGGGGGAGTTGGGTCGTTTATCATATCAACGATTTCATCAATATCCCTGACAGCCTTTTCGTACTGAGATTTCATATCAGTAGTTTTCATATTTACAATTACAGTTATCTTTTGCTTAAGATGGTCGTAGGCGATTATTTTGTCGCAAAGCATAACATCAAAGTCGTTAAATTCGCTGGACTTTAGTTTTAATGTAGGCTCGGCATAGCCAATCATAGAGTAACCGTAGTAGCCTACAAGACCTCCTGTAAATGGTGGATTGCCATGAAATGTTGGTGTTTTGTAGTGGCTGATGTATTCCCTAAGCACATGGAGAGGCTTTTCTGTTTTGATTACATTAGCACCCTCACCCTCTATTGTGACGGTACCGTCCTTGCAGTACAGTCTTGCCTTTGGGTCAAAGCCGAAAAAGCTGTACCTTGCCCACTTTTCACCGCCCTCAATGCTTTCCAGCAGATAAAAGTTCTTGTATTTGTCTGCGATTTTGCGAAGTAGTGTAATTGGTGTGATGATGTCGGCATAAATCTCCCTTGAAACAGGGATAACATCATAGTCTTTGTAACGATTTATTTCGTCATAGCCCGGTGTGTACATCTTTTTCCTCCTTTGATTTATTTTGAATAATTTGCAGTAAGTTTGTAAATTGGATATAAAAAAGGCCTTTGTCCTCTAAAAAGGGACAAAAGCCTGTAACTTCTGCGGTGCCACCCAAATTGGTATAAATACCCACTCTAACATATGCTAACACATACTCCTCAAGATAACGGTAGAGGTTTCCGTCAGTACCTACTGTAATTTCAGCCTGCCCTCCCGAGCCCATTCAGCAAAACTTCCGCTGTTGCCTTCCACCAAACGGCAACTCTCTGAAAACATCTGTAAAGCCTACTCACTCTCGGTCAACGGTTTGTGACATAATATTTATTTGTTAAGGAAACACTGATTAAATTATTTGCACATATTGTGCCGTCAGATTTTTCGTCAGTTTGTTCAAAAAACTGCAGGAATGCTGACGCATTGTGAGGATTTTTTGGGCAAAATGGCGGAAAATATGCAAACAAGATGTGTAAATAAATTTTAATTGTGATTTATTCAGTGTTTCCTTAAGATTATATGCCTTAAAAAGATAAATGTCAAGACTAATTTGACACTTATTTTCAATGTGCTATAATTATCTTGTTTGGAAGAGAAAAAGAGAAAAGAAGTGTAAAAGATGATTGATAAGAAGTACAGGGGCATAGTATATATCATAATTTCAGCCTTTTGCTTTGCCCTTATGAATATGTTTGTTAAGCTTTCGGGGGATTTGCCCACCTTTGAAAAGGCTTTTTTCAGGAACTTTGTGGCGTTTTTTGTGGCTCTGTTTATGATGCTGAAGGACAGAAAGGACTTTCATTTTAACCCAAAAAATCTTCCGCCCCTAATTTTAAGGTCCTGCTTTGGTGTGCTTGGAATAATTTGCAACTTTTATGCTATTGACCACTTGGTGCTTAGTGACGCATCAATCCTTAACAAAATGTCGCCATTTTTTGTAATACTGTTTTCTTTTATAATACTAAAGGAAAAGCTGACTTTGCCACAGGGGCTTATTGTTGTGGGAGCATTTATCGGCGCTGTGTTTGTCATAAAGCCTGATTTTTCCAACGCAGAGTGGTTGCCCTCATTCCTTGGTTTTATCGGCGGAATGTGTGCAGGACTTGCCTATACAATGGTTAGGTACCTTGGCATAAGAGGTGAAAAGGGTAGTTTTATTGTTTTGTTTTTCTCAGGCTTTAGTGCTGCTGTGCTGTTGCCGTTAATGATTATGAACTTTGAGATGTTCACACCCTTTCAGCTTTTTGCCCTCCTTATGGCAGGTGTATCTGCCGCCGGAGGACAGTTCGCTATTACAGCGGCATACACCTATTCCCCCGCAAAAGAGGTTTCTGTTTACGATTACAGCCAAATTATCTTTGC
Organism: Ruminococcus sp.; assembly: GCA_022779485.1. Lineage (GTDB taxonomy): Bacteria > Bacillota > Clostridia > Oscillospirales > Acutalibacteraceae > Ruminococcoides. Next base: position 33,675 of record JALFTC010000027.1, on the reverse strand, counting down.
GGCAGGTCTTGGATTCTTCGTCTTTGGAGATGTGCCGGATTTACTCTCCGTTGTGGGCTATGTGATAATTGTTGCAATGGCAATAGTGATGTTTGCCTATAACAATAAGCTGTGGTTCTTTAGTCACAGCGGTAAATAAAATAACCTAACGCAAAATCCCGAGTAATTCATAGGAGTTACTCGGGATACTTTTTGTTATTGGTAGTGTTTTCCAACTATATATTTTTCTTGCAAAAGTCCTTCATACAGCAGTTTTCGCACTTTGGCTTTCGAGCGTCACAGGTTTTTCTTCCGTGGAGGACAAGCCTGTGGCAAAAATCGTTGCTTTCCTCAGGCGGAAGCAAATCCCTAAGGATAAATTCAATCTTCTTTTGGTCTTTTTCCTGATGTAAACCAAGTCTTTTGGTAATTCTTATGCAGTGGGTGTCAACCACTACGGCAGGCTTGCCGAAAATATCCCCCACAATCAAGTTAGCTGTTTTTCTGCCGATTCCGGGGAGTTTTATAAGCTCTTCTATTGTATCCGGCACAACACCACCGTAATTTTCCGTTAAAGCCTTGCCCATATCCACAAGGGATTTTGCCTTGGTTTTGTAAAGTCCGCAGGATTTTATTAATTCTTCAACATCCTTTACATCAGCGTTTGCAAAATCCTGTGCATTTTGGTATTTTGCGAACAGGTCGGGGGTTACCATATTCACCCTTGCATCTGTGCATTGGGCGGCAAGTCTTGTTGCCACAAGTAGCTGTAACGGGTCGCTGTATGTAAGGGAGCATATTGCATCGGGAAATTCCTTTTTTAAAGCCTCAACAGCCAGCAAAGCTCTTTCTTTTTTTCTCATAATAACAACCGCCTTTTGTATTACTTGACTTTAAGTATATCACATAAAAATAAATGTTGCAAAGATATATCCGATATGTTAAGGTTTAGTTGGGTGATACTATGTTTAAAAACTATATTTTTGATTTATACGGAACACTTATTGACATTAATACTGACGAGTGGAGTGATGATTTGTGGGAGAAAATGGCACTTTATTACAGCTACAAGGGTGCCTCTTACAGCGGTAAGGACTTCCACAAGGAGTACTACAAATTGTGCAAAAAGGAAAAGGCTGAAATCAAAAAGGCTCATCCTGAGTACAAAAACGATGTTGACATTAAGGTGGAAAAGGTGTTTAAGACACTCTTTGAAAACAAGGGTGTTGAGGTGACAGATAAAGAGATTCTTGACATCTGCGCAATGTTCCGCTGTTACTCAACAAAGTACATAAGGCTTTATGACGGTGTTATTGATTTGCTTGACACCCTAAAGGCAAAGGGAAAGAAAATCTATCTTCTTTCAAACGCTCAAAGGAGCTTTACAATGAACGAGCTTAATATGCTGGGCTTAACTCCTTATTTTGACGGAATTTTCATCAGCTCCGACAGAGAGGTATGCAAGCCAAGTCCCTACTTCTACAACGGTCTTGTGGAGGAGTTTTCCCTTGACAAAAAAGAGTGCGTAATGATTGGCAACGACTACAAGGCTGACATTAACGGCAGTAAAAGAGCAGGAATGAAAAGCCTGTACATCCACCAGTCCATAAGCCCTGAAATCAAGGGAAAAATGAACACCAAGTGGTGCATTATGGACGGAGATGTTTACAAAATTAAAGAGATGATTGTGAAGTAAGTTTTTTACTTTTTAGTACGCAAAAAACTGCACTGTTTGGGTTTTCCTTTTCAGTGCAGTTTTATTTTTTGAAATGCGGTTTTATAAAAATTATTTCTTCATATCGGCAATAATGTCGGCTATAACCTCTCGTTCGTCAAGGTGGTATTTTACACCTTTGATTTCAAGGTAATCCTCGTGTCCCTTGCCGGCAAGTACTATAATATCTCCCTTTTCGGCATTTTCCATACAGTAGCGAATTGCGTCCTGTCTTTTCGGTACTACAACATATTTTCCCTCTGTCTTTTTAATTCCGCCCTCTATGATGTCGTTAATAATGTCCATAACATCCTCGTCACGGCTGTTGTCCTCTGTTAAGACGGACAGGTCGGCAAGTCGTCCCGCAGTTTCGCCCATTTCGTATCTTCTCACCTTTGGTCTGTTTCCGCCGGCACCAAAGAGGACGATAAGCCTGTTTGGATTGTACTCCCTGAGAGTTTCAAGGATGTTTTCCATAGAAAGTGCGTTGTGGGCGTAGTCAATAAGCAAGGTGTAGTCGCCGGGAACAGGAACAGCCTCAACTCTGCCCTTTACCGTTACGGTGTCAAGACCCTTTAGGATAGCCTCCTCTGAAATTCCCATTTTTATGGCTGTGGTCATTGCGGCAAGGGCGTTGTAAACAGAGAATTTTCCCGGAATGTCAACATCAACATCCATTGTCTTTAACCCATTTGTGGAGAAATGCACACCGATATATCCCGGTCTGGAAATCAGCTTGTCGCCGTAGGCGGTTATGTCTGCCTTGTCGCTAAATCCATATGTGGTTTTGGTGCAGGTTGCGTTTGCTGTTATTTCCTCATACACATTGTCGTCTATGTTGAAAATTCCGTTTTTGCACTGCTTAAAGAGTAGTGCTTTGCAGTCAAGGTATTCCTGTAAATCCTTGTGTTCGCTGTCGCCGATATGGTCGTGGCTGAAGTTTGTGAAAACACCGTAGTCAAAGTCTATTGCGTCGGTTCTGTGCCACTTCAGACCAAGGGAAGACGCCTCAATAATCATAGCCTTACAGCCTTTATCCGCCATTTTCCTCATAGCCTTTTGTATTTCGTAGGATTCGGGAGTTGTGTTGTTGGTTTTGTAAATTTTGTCCCCGATAATAATTCCCAAGGTGCCTATTGTGCCAACGGAAATGCCCTCTGCGTTAAGTATGCTTTTTAGCATTGCAACTGTGGTTGTTTTGCCCTTTGTACCGGTCAGGGCAATGGTTGTCAGCTCCTTTGCCGGCTCGCCAAACAGCATTGCACTCATATAGGCAAGGGCTTTTCGTGTGTCATCCACCTTGATTACTGTAATATCCTGAGGAGTGTCAAAATCGTCGGAAACAACAACGGCTGATGCACCCTGACTTATAGCCTGTGGGATAAATTTGTGTCCGTCAACATTGTAGCCCTTTAGTGCAACAAATGCTGTTCCCTGTGTAACCTTTCGGCTGTCGTAAATAATGTCTGTGATTTCAGTATCAATATTTCCTTTAATAATGTTAAAATTAACATTCTTAAGCAGATTAGATAGTAGCATATATACCCCTTTCTCGGGAAAAATCTTCCGAATATATTTTTTGTTGGGATTGTTTAATAAATAGCGGAATGCACAAAAAGCGAAAGATTTTTTCGCAAGACAGGGCATTTTTTCGATGGAATACTGGCGTATTTCGGAAAAATATCCGCTTCTTTGGGTGTTTCGTCATTTACTAATCAATCCCTATTATGTATATGCTAAATTTACAACTTTTAAAAGGGTTTGTCAATTAAGATTTAAATAAAGTATAAACAGACTGAAAAGTTTAAGAATAAAGACTGTGTAAACAGGTATGTAAAAAGGATAAAATATCTGTTTTGGTTATTTTACACTATAAAATAGGAAAAATACACCAATTCAACGGCAAAAAGAGTTTTTGAACAAATTGTGTACACGGATTTTTCAAATTTGGGAAAACCCCTTTGACAAATTGCACAAAAGGTCTATGAGCAAAATATACAATAATTTTAGGTGCGGTTTGTACAAAAATCATAATTAATAAATTTTTTGTTGTTGTTTTGCACAAAAACAAAGTTTACTTTTATCGTTTTAGATAAAAAGTACAAAGGGAGTTGAAATCAACCCGTGTTTCGTGTTACAATTACCATAGTGATAAGGTGTGTGACTGTCCTGTCCTGAGGGGATTTTCACAACCGACACGAAAATTATTTATTCTTTATGAAGGAAGGATTTAAAAATGAAAATCAAGAGAATTTTATCATTAGTTCTCGCTATTGCCCTTATGGCAGTAGTATTCGTTGGTTGCGACAAAGGCACCGACACAGAAGGTTCTGACAACACTGCAACAGTAGAGGTTGAAAAGAATGCAAAGCTTAAGGTTTGGGGACCTGCTGCATCCTTGGATCTCCTCAAGAGACAGGCAAAGGCTTTTGAAGACGAGCACAAAGACAAAAATGTTAAGATTGAAGTTGTAGCACAGGAAGAAAATGACGCCGGTACACAGCTCCTTAACGACGCATCTGCTGCTGCCGATGTATTTGCATTTGCATCAGACCAGATTTTAAAGCTAACACTTGCTAAGGCTCTTCTCCCTGTTTACAAGCAGTATGAAGAGGATATTAAGGCAAACCACACAGAGGCTGCTGTTGAAACAGTTAAGAGTGACTACGAGGGAACAGAAGTTCTTTACGCTTTCCCTGAAACAGACAACGGCTACTACCTCGTTTACGATAAGTCAGTAGTTTCTGACGAAGACGCTAAGTCACTTGAGGGCGTTCTCGAGGCTTGTAAGAAAGCAGGCCGCCAGTTCATTATGGACGCCGGTAACGGTTACTACTCATGTATGTTCACATTCACAGGCGGTATGGAGTTAGACGGCCTTGAAGGTGAAGCTCAGGACACACAGAAATTCAATAACTACAATGAAGACGATGTTGTTGCTTCTATGAAAGCATTTGCAGACCTCTTCAAGAAGTATAAGGGTACATTCTCCGCTGCATCAGTTGATAAGATTTCAGCAGGCTTCCTCCTTAAGGACAGAACATGTGCTGCAGGTATCGACGGTACTTGGAATGCTGCTCTTGACGCTGAGGCTCTCGGCGACGATTACGGCGTTGTAAAGCTTCCTACAATCAACATTAACGGCGAAGACAAGGACATCATCGGAATGATCGGTTACAAGTATATCGGTGTTAATGCTCAGACTAAGTATAAGAACGCATCTATGGCATTTGCAAGCTATATCACAGATGCAGAGTGCCAGAAGCAGCGTTTTGACGAGCTTGGCTGGACTCCAACTCACAAGGATGTTAAGGTAACAGAGAGTGCCGGTACACAGGCTATGCTGGACGAGGCTAAGACATTCGTTGTTCAGGCTAACATCCTCCAGGCATTCTGGGATCCAATGGCTAACCTTGGCACACAGCTCTACAAGGACGGTGCTAAGACAGACGAAGCATCCCTCAAGACATTGCTTGAAAAGACAGTTGCTAATATCAACGGTTAAGATTTAGCTGCTAACTTAGATAATTAATAGTATTTTGCCGGGGACGGCTTAGTCGTCTCCGGTATTACACTAAGTGCTTCTATCGGCATAAAAGGAGAGTGAATAAATGAAATATATTGATTATGTACAGCTAAATCCTTTTCAAAGAGCCGGTTACAAGATTAAGAATTTCTTTGTGAATCTGCCAAAGAACATAGTAAAGTTCTTCTGTATGATTGGTAGATTTTTCAAGATGCTTATCCTTGGTATTGCACACAGCTTTGCAAACTACGGTAAAAGATTTGCAAAAGGCGACTGGGCAACCAAGGTATCTTACCTCATTATGGGTACAGGTAACTTTAGCAAGGGTCAATACATAAAAGGTTTGCTGTTCTTACTAATCGAGGCAGCATATGCTGCATTCCTAATTTTCTTTGGAATAACCTATATTGCAAAGTTTGGAACTTTGGGTACAGAACACGGCGGATTCGAATGGGTTAACGGTATTCCAACTCATGTTGACGGCGATAACTCAATGCTTATCCTCCTTTATGGTGTTGTTACTATCGTAGTAACAGTTATTTTCCTAACATTCTATATTATCAACACAAAATCAGCCTACAAGGTTTGCCAGTTAAAGAGAGAGGGCAAGCACATCCCTACCTTTAAGGAAGAGATAAAAGAATATTTGGACGAGAAGTTCCACATTACACTTCTTACAATTCCAACACTTCTTATTGGTATCTTCACAATTTTGCCGCTCATCTTTATGATACTGATTGCTTTTACAAACTATCGTCCGCCAAATCTGCCTCCGAACAGTTTGTTCCATTGGACAGGACTTCAGACCTTTGGCGAAGTTTTCAGCTCAAAGGGCGGAGCAAGTATGGGACACACATTCCTCGTACTTACAGAATGGACAATTATTTGGGCTGTATTTGCAACATTCCTTAACTACATTATGGGTATGATTGTTGCCCTGATGATTAACAAAAAGGGCATTAAGCTTAAAGCTCTTTGGAGAACACTTTTTGTTATCACAATCGCTGTTCCTCAGTTCGTTACACTTCTTGTTATGAACCAGATGCTTCAGCTTAACACAGGTGCCATTAATGTTCTGCTTCAAAACCTCGGTTTCCAGCAGATAGACTTTATTAACAGCTCGGCATTGACGGCAAGAATTACTGTTATTGTAATCAACCTGTGGGTTGGTATTCCGTATACCATTCTTATTACATCAGGTATTCTTATGAATATCCCTGCCGACCTTTATGAATCGGCTACAATAGACGGTGCAGGTCCATTCAAGAGCTTTATGAAGATTACTCTCCCATATATGCTCTTCGTTACAACACCATACCTGATCACAACATTTATCAACAACATCAATAACTTTAATGTTATCTATCTGTTGACCAACGGTTCACCGACCCATGAATCGTTGTATCAGGCGGGTTACACCGACTTGCTTGTTACTTGGTTGTTTAAGTTAACAATGAATTCACAAGACTACAACTACGCTGCCGCTATCGGTATTCTCGTATTTATAGTTTGTGCATCCTTGTCACTTATTACATTCAACCTTACAAAATCTGCAAAGGACGAGGAGGCATTCTCATGATAAAAAGCTATAAATTAAGAAGAAATTTATCAAATGCCCTCGTTTATGCTATCCTTGCAATCATGGGTTTGATTTGGATTTCACCACTTGTTTGGATGGTGCTCCATTCACTCCGTGCAGAGGGTGGTTCAGCTGTTCCTTATTTGATGCCTGAAACATTTTCTTTCAAGAACTATATTGAACTGTTTACTGATACATCACTTTTGAACTTCCCAAGATGGTTCCTTAACACATTTGTTGTTGCTTGTTTCTCTTGCGTAATTTCAACATTGTCAGTGTTAATGGTTTCCTACTCATTCAGCCGACTGAGATTTAAGGCAAGAAAGCCTCTTATCAACATCGGTATGATTATCGGTATGTTCCCGGGATTTATGACAATGATTGCTATTTACTATCTGTTAAAGGCAATGGGTCTTACACAGACTCTTCCTGCTCTTGTTATCTGTTATTCAGCAGGTGCAGGTATCGGTTTCCAGATTAGTAAAGGCTTCTTCGATACAATCCCAAGGGCTCTTGACGAGGCAGCTACAATCGACGGTGCTACAAAGAACCAGATATTCTGGAAGATTATTCTTCCAATGTCAAAGCCAATCGTTGTTTACACTGTACTTACATCCTTTATCGGACCATGGACAGACTTTATCCTTGTAAGAATTATTATGGGTGATGCTCGTGATAACTACACGGTATCTGTTGGTCTTCAGTTGATGGTAAGTCAGCAGTACATTTCCAAGTACTTCACACGATTCCTTGCAGGTTCTACTGTTGTTGCTATACCTATCACATTATTGTTCCTCAAGATGCAGAACTATTATGTTGAAGGTGTTACAGCCGGCGGTGTTAAGGGTTAATATTAACGCAGTTTTCAGCTCCACAGGGTAACCTGTGGAGCTTTTGCTATTAATTTATTATAGTGAAAAACTTTATTGGATTTAATCATTGTTTCCTTAATAAAACTTCTTTTAACCTATTGAACATTTTATCATATAATGATAAAATATGATACGACTCAACAAATAATCAAGAGGAGTACAAGTTATGAAAAAGTTATTTGCAATTTTAATGGTATGTGCTATTGCTGCTACAACAATATTTTGTACCGGATGCAGTAAATCAACAGAGGATTTGATTGAGAATGCCAAGGTAAATATTCCTGATGATAAGTACAACAGCTACTATCAGATTTGGATTGGTTCTTTCTGTGATTCCAACAACGATAAGATTGGCGATATTCAGGGAATTATCAGCAAGCTTGACTACATCAATGACGGTGACGACAGCACTGATGATGACTTGGGATTTACAGGCATTTGGCTCAGCCCTATGATGCCATCTCCATCCTACCACAAGTATGATGTTAAGGATTACTACAACATTGACCCTCAGTTCGGTACTCTTGACGACTTTGACCAGCTTATTGCGGAGTGCGACAAGAGGGGAATTGATGTTATTATTGACTTTGTTCCTAACCACTGCTCCAATGAGCATCCTTGGTTCAAGAAAGCACTTGCCCAGGCTGAAAAGGGCAATTTTGACGGATATGCAAAATACTTCAATATTATAAAAAATAACGGTGATTATCCTCTTGGATACAACCTTGACCCCAACGACAACAATATCCTTTACGAGAGTAATTTCAGCGACACTATGCCTGAGTGGAACTACGACTATCAGGGTACAAAGGACGAAATTGCAAAGGCTGCAAAATTCTGGCTTGACAGGGGCATTGCCGGTTTCAGACTTGATGCAGTTAGATATTTGTACTATGAGGATGCTGAAAGAAGCTCAGAGGTGCTAAAGTGGTTTTACGACACCTGCAAGGAAGTCAAAGAGGATGTGTATATGGTTGGCGAGGACTGGTCAACAGATATGAGCGAGATTTCCAAAATGTACAGCTCCGGGATTGACAGCTTGTTTGCTTTCCCATTTGCAGATACTTCAGGTAAATTCCTTTGCGCAGCCCGTCTTGGCGCAATTATGGATATGACTGACACACTTATAAATTACGAAAAGACTACAAAAGAGGCAAACAAAGACGCTATCAACTGTTACTTCCTAACTAACCACGATATGAACCGTTGGGCCGATATAATTGAAGAGCTTTATCTGAAGAAAATGGCTGCTGCCCTTTATTTGATGGCTCCCGGCAACACCTTCACCTACTACGGAGAAGAGCTGGGAATGGAAACCTATGACGAGGGCAACGACCCTGCAAAGAGAACAGCAATGATTTGGGACAGCGACAATCTTCCTGATGTAACAGCCTGCGGAATAGATTATGTTACCGATTACACAGACGGTGGCGGTGTTAAGCAACAGCAGGAAAATGAAGAAAGTCTGCTTAACTTCTACAAACAGTGCCTGAAAATACGCAACACTCAGCCCGGACTTGCAAGGGGCGAAATCTCTGAATTGCCTGACAGCTTTGACGGCGGTGACGGTGTTGGAGGATATTACATCACATACAAAAACGACAAATATCTTGTCCTTCACAATACCGGTGAAGAAAAACAGTCCTTTGAAATCACAGAGGATTTGATGTCAGACTATATGATTTCCGGTATGCTCACAGCAAAGTCAGGAAAAATTACTATTGAAAATGATTTACTTTCTATGCCTGCATACAGCACAATAGTGCTACATTCTGCAAAATAAAAAATTCTACCGATAAAAATATAAGGAATCACTGAAGAAATCACACTAAGGTTATTGATTTGGTCATTATTTCCGTAAAAAAGCGGAAAGCTCTCGACTTGGAGGGCTTTCTTTTTTTATTCTACAAACTCAGTTAAAACAATCAAAAAAAGTACATTCACATTGTGACAAAAGGGTCGGCACATTCTGTCTATAATAAAGGAAACACTGAACAAATCAATAGATTTAACAGGTGATTTCAAAATCACAAATAACAAGACAGGATGTGTAAAAATGACGGCGGTAAAAAAATTATTGATAAGCAGGTTGCAGGAAATTAGGAAGAGTTCAACGGGGCGAAGTATCATAGTACAAATAATTTATTTTTTCTGCGGTACACTTATCTCCCGTGGGGCAATGTTTGGGGAGCTTTCTCCCTTTGGTGCGGCATTTGTGGCGGCTGTGCCTTACAGATATATATTAACCTCAATTTTAGGTTCAATGCTGGGCTACATAGTCCTAACCCCTGTGGGTAGCTTTCGATATATTGCCATCGTGGTTGCCATTGGTGCAATAAGGTTTGTGGCTAACGATATTAAAAATATCAGCAAAAGTGCTATTTTCCCCTCTATGGTAGCTTTCTTGCCTGTGTTTGCAACGGGGGTTGCACTGTTCTTCTCGGACTCCTCAAGGATAAATTCCTTTGCTCTTTGCACAGTAGAGGCTGTTATTTCCGGTTCAGCCGCATTCTTTATCGACAGGACAATTTGCCTTTGCTCATCAAGGAGAAACCTCACCTCCTTTAATCAGCAGGAGCTTTCCTGTATGGTGATGTCAGGGTGTATTTTGCTCCTTGCTTTGGGTGGACTTAGTTTCGGGAACTTTTCCTTTGGCAGGGCGTTGGCTGTGGTTGTGGTCTTGTTGTGCGCAAGGTACGGCGGTGTGACAGGAGGAGCTATCGGCGGTATTTCGACAGGAGTGATTTTTTCCTTAAGCTCCCTTTCATACAGCTTTCTCTGTGGCGGATTTGGCTTTGGAGGACTTATGGCAGGGCTGTTTTCCGTAACAGGAAAGGTTGGTACTGCGGTGGCATTTTTGTTGTCGGATGTGATAATGTCCTTTTCCAGCGGAAACAAGGAAATTGTATTTGCACTGGCAGTTGAGGGACTTTTCGGTACGGGGATATTTCTCCTAATCCCACAAAGTGTGGGAAATTTGGTAGGTGCTTTATTTGCTCCAACAGATGATGTAAACAGCGGTGCGGCTCTCAAAGAAAATGTGATTATGCGATTGAACTTTACCTCTAAGGCATTAAAGGATGTTTCCTCCTGTGTTTCAAAGGTATCGGGGAAAATGAAGGAGCTAAGCGTTGATTCCTTTCCCGCTGTCTACGAAAATACAAGGTGCAGTGTTTGCAGTAGTTGCGGAATGAGGGTGTTTTGCTGGGACAGAGAAAAGGGAGTTACTGAGGATGACTTTAACCGATTAAGCGAGACACTTAAGAAACACAGTCACATTACAGTTGAGGATATTGACACTCTGTTTGTGAAAAAATGCTGTCGCAAAAATGAACTTGCAACAGCTATTAACAGGTACTATCAATCATATTTAATGAGCGTTGAAAGTATGCGTAGAATTACCTCCATACGCAACGGACTTGCAGGTCAGTTTGGTGGGCTTTCTGATATTCTCACCGATATGGCTGAGGAATTTTCCGTAACAGATGTTTGTGATTTGGATAGCAGTGAAAAAATATCCCATATGTTAAGGCAAAACAGTTTGCTCCCTGTTTTGTGTAACTGCAGAATATCAGACAGTCAAATGACGGTGGAAATTGAGCTTTCAGACAGGAGCAGAGGGTCAATCAAAAAATCCGTTCTAAAACGAGAGGTTGAAAAGTGCTGTGGCAGAAGATTTTTGGAGCCTGTTGTATCTGTTGCCCAAGACAGGGTTAGAGTTGTTCTAAACGAAATGCCTTTGTTTGAAACGGAGGTTGGCTCCTCACAGCATATTGCAAACAACGGAAAAATGTGCGGTGACAGTATGGTGTGCTTTAATGACGACAAGGGAAATATGGTGGCAATGATTAGTGACGGAATGGGAACAGGAGGCAGAGCCGCAGTTGACTCAATGATGGCAGTTAACCTTATGGAAAAGCTGGTTAAGTCGGGACTTTCCTTTGACTGTGCATTAAACCTTACCAATTCGGCACTGATGGTAAAGAGCGAGGAGGAAAGCCTTGCAACTGTGGATGTGTCGGTTATCAACCTTTTTACAGGCAGGGCAGAAATTCTAAAGGCAGGTGCTCCATATACATACATCAAAAAGAAGGGCAAGGTTATCAGGAAAGAAATTCCCTCAATACCTGCCGGTATTCTTAATGAGGTATATTTTACAAGAGAGCATATTTCGCTTTCGGGAGAGGATATGATTGTAATGCTTAGTGACGGAGCAGTTATGGGTGACGACAAATGGCTGTTAAGTCTTATTAAGTCCTGGAACAAGGGCAGTTGTCAGGAGCTTGCCGAGGCGGTTGTTGAGGAGGCAATTCGCCAAAATGAGGGACTAAAGGATGACGACATAACAGTCTTAGCTGTACGGCTAAAGGATAATTAATTTCCCTTTAAGCAACGCAAAAAGGCACTGCCTTTGGGCAGTGCCGAGTAGAGTGTATTGCTTTGTTATTCACAGCTTTTCCTTTATCAAACGGTAAATATTCTTACTGCTGTTGTTTTTCTTAAAGGTTCTGATGTTGTTTTTCATTGTATCCAAAGCGTCATCGTCATTGATTAGTGCGTTAAGCTGTTTTGCACACTCTTTGCCATCCTTTAGGGTAATTGCAAGGTTGTGACGCAGAAGATACTCTGCGTTGTCCTTTTCCTGCCCGTCATAGGAACGGAAAATAGCCATTGGTATTTCCTTAGCCATTGCCTCAGATACGGTAAGTCCGCCGGGCTTTGTAATAATTACATCACCGGCACTCATATAATCCTCTATGTTATCTACAAAGTAGCAAAGCTTTGTTGGAATTTTCACCTTTATGTGATTTCCTTTTTTAGATGGAATAACTCCGTTTTTGACCATTGTACGGAATGCAGAGAAAAGTTTTTCGTTTTTCCCTGTGACAACAACAAGCTGGTAATCTCCCGGGTTTCTGTTGAGATTTTTGTATATGTCAAGAATATTTGTAACACCAAAGGAGCCTGCCATCATTAAAACCGTCTTTTTGTAGGGGTTAAGTCCAAGCTTTTCCCTCATTGCAACAGGGTCTTCCTTGCGGTAAAAGGATTCGTAAATAGGAATACCCAAAGGATGAATGATTGTACCGTCAACGCTGTACTGTTCCCTTAACTGATGTACCATATCGTCATTGGCGACTATGTAGGCGTCAACATCATTGTTGATGTATGCGGCGTGGGCGGCAAAGTCGGTAATAATGTTAAACAGCAGGGTTTTGGTTTTTCCTTTCTTCTTAAGAGCTGATACCATCTCACTGCAAAATGCGTGACAGCTAATGATGCAGTCAGGCTGAAATTCTGTAATAAGCTTACCCAACTTTCGTGAATAAAAGGAGGCAATTCCGTGGACAGCCTTGTCAATAACGGTGACCTTGTCCGCTGTGTTGTAAAGCCTACCGTAGAGCTTAGGTGCTTTTTTGGCAAAGAACATATACAGTCCTGTTACAACAAAGTGGAGAAATCTTGATGAATACATAAGTGCATCCTCAATCATTACCTCGTTGTTTGAATCCTTTTCAATGGTTTCTTTTAGCGCAAGACTTGCCCTGTGGTGACCTCCCCCTGTGTCGGTCAGTAGTATTAAAACTTTCATAATATCACCAAATAATTATTAACTCACTATACTATATAATAAAATATAAAAATGTATTTTTCAACAAAACTACAATAATGATACATCTTTTTTTATAAAAAATTTGTCTGTATATGTAACATAGATAAAAACACCTGATTTTCAGAAATGAAATTTGGAATAATTTTGATAACAAATTACAATCTTGTTACTTTATTTTTTCTGCCCAATGTAGTATGATAAACTGTAGTGCAATAAAAGGTATGATAGGTTTCTTGTACCTTGGAAAGGAGTGCTTTTGAATGGATAGAGATAGAGAAGAATTTGATTATTTGGCAGATTTAGAAGATCCCAATGGGGATAATTTTGTGCCTTCCGATTACAACACACAGGATATGCGCAATATTAACGAAAAGGTCAACAGAATCCTGTACGGAGAAAATTCCAAGAATAGTTCACAGGGAAACGATGATTTAAATTCGTACAAAAACGAAGAAGAACAGGTTGACATTAACCTAAACAGTAGCAGAAGTAACTCCTCAAAGGAAATTAACTCATTTTCAAATCCTAAAAAGGAATCTGACGAGGGATATATTTACTATACCCACAACAAAGACAAAAAACAGCCAAAGGAAAAAAATCCTAAGGAGAAGAGTTCAAAGAAAAAGAAGATTATTATTGCCTCAATAATAACGGCAACAGTATTGCTTTGCGCAGTAATGGTGCTGGTTATTCAGGCGGTAGTTGCCCCAAAGGACAATCTCCTTGCAGATATAGGATTAATCGAAAGGGTAACAGACCCTGTTGTGGTTGAAAACACAGAGGGAGATTTTATCTTTGCCAAGGGTTGCAAGGTGTCAGGTGTGGATATTGGAGGAATGACTGTCGTTCAGGCTAAAAAAGCCCTTACAGACAAGGAGCTTGAGGCAAGACCTGTAATGAACATAACCGTTTCCGTTGACGATGAAATACAGGTTTACACACAGGACAACTTTACATTTACATATGATACAGACAAAATTCTGGAAGAGGAAAAGCAGTTTTCCGAAAAGCTGTCACAGGGTGCAACATTCCCGACAGCAGAGGATAAAAACGGAGAGGAATATTTCCCCGACCAAATCAAGGAGATTTCTGCAACATTAAATCAAAGCTCAGTAGAAAAGCTTGCTGAGAAGATTAATAAAAAGTATGATAAAAAGGCGAAGAATGCAAGGGTTACAAAGTTTAACCCTGATGCAAAGGATATGTTTACCTTTGCAGAGGGTACTGACGGACGAAATCTTGACGAAGACAGCCTTTTGTCACAATTAACCTCTATTGTTGAACAGGGTAACTCAACAGGTGAATACACCGGAACTGTTAATGAATACACAGAGGTTGTAAAGCCAAAGGTTAACATTGATTTTCTTGAAGAAAATATGGTACTCCTTGCACAGTGGCAGACAATTTCCACCAACGGTGCAAACGGAAACCAAAATATGAAGGTTTCTCTTGAGGCTTGTAACGGAAGTATTATTGACCCCGGTGAAGTGTGGTCCTTTAACGACTGTACAGGTGACAGCAACGACACTGCAAACGGTTATGCTCCTGCCGGTGTTATTATTGACGGCAGTTATACAGACGGTGTTGGCGGAGGAATTTGCCAGTCAAGTACAACAATATACAATGCTGCTGTCAGAAGTAACCTAACCATCTATGAGCGTCACAATCACACATACCCATCCTCCTACGCATTCAGCGGTTTTGATGCCGCTATTGACTACGGTAACTTTGACCTAAAGCTAAAAAATGACTCAAAATATCAGGTGTTCCTTGCCTGTTATATGGAGGGTACTACCCTTTATGCAAGCTTTTACGGAATAAAATCCGACAGTTATGATGTTATTGATACATACAGCGAAAATTACAGCATCAGTTCATCAAGCTACCGTGCAAAGTCCTTTAGAGTATATAAGGATGCAAAGGGAAAGACCATTGACAAGGAAGAATTGCCCGGCTCCTATTACAGCCTTGAAAACGGACATTCTGTACAGACAGCAGACACAGGCGGAACAGACTACAAGCACAACATTCACATATCGGCGGTAGACCGTTCTGATAACAGCGACAAGGATGATGACGAAAAGAAAAACAGTTCTTCATCCTCTGTGTCGTCAACAGTATCTCAAAATACTGTTCCTGCAAGCTCGGCTGTTCCAACAACAACCAAAAAGCCAAAGGAAACAAAGCCTGCGTCATCTGCAAGCAGTAAGCCTGAATCATCTTCAAGCAAAAAGCCATCTTCATCCTCTGCAAGCAGTAAACCGGCATCCTCGGAAAAACCGGCAACATCTGCAGTATCAAGCGAACCTGATGAGGATGAATCGGAATAATTTATAATGGATTTTTTTACACCTCCCGTTGGGAGGTGTTTTCCTTTTTCTTTAGATTATCAATGAATTTTCATAAGGTCAAATAATATAAATAAATTATTCTTTTTTTATTCATAAATATTGTTTTTTACTTGTTATATTCTCTAAAAAAACAAGTGATGTTTTGTGAATATCTACAAAATAAAATTGTGATATTGTAAAGAAAAAAATAGGGTGATATAATACTTTATATTGATTATGCCAAGGAGGTATATATTTTATGAAATGTTATAAAAAAGCACTAAGCCTTGTTTTAGTGTTGGCAATGGTGGTTACAACTGTGTTTATTTCTGCAGTTTCCGTCAATGCCGCAGGTGAATCACAGGTGTACTTTGACAACTCCGTTTATAAATGGGAGAATGTCTATGTCTATGCCTATGGTACAAAAGAAAATGCAGAGTGGCCCGGTCAGTTAATGACTAAGGACGACAGCGGAATGTACACAATGACTTTCCCCGGTACCTACAAATCAGAGAACATTATCTTTAACAATGGTCTTGAAAAGGGTGCAGGTAAAGAGCAGTACCCTGAAAATGCAGGTCTGTCACTTAAAACAGGTCAGTGTAAGCTTTTAACTGCTGATTTACATTGGATTGACTACGGTAAGGTTGACGACCATGGTTATGGTTTCTGTTACACAGAATCAGGCACAGCCTTTAACACAGACAGCATTACAGTAAAGTTAGGCCTTAAAAATGCAACTAAAGGCTACTACTCTATTGACGGTTCACCTAACACTGCCTATACAGAGGGAAAGACTGTTGTAATCGGCAAGGGTAAAATCGGTAATTCGGTTACAACCCTCACACTTACAGCAACAGGCAGTGACGGAGTAAAGACAACACAGACCTTCACTTTTAAAAAGACCTTTACAGCCTCAAAGACTACATTCTCCGCAAAGTCAGACGGTCACACAACAGAGCCGGAGGCAGGGTATTACGGCACAAACCCAAATATGCAGCTTGGTAAAAGCAAAACAATTACCGTTGACGGAAGTGTTGACGATTGGGACAGCTCTATGATTATTGCACAGGGTGTTGCAAATGACGACCCAAGAGTATATATGCCTTCTTCAATGCACGAACAGCCATGGGATGCTTATGCACTCTATGCAGCATGGGATAACGATAACCTTTACTTTATGTGGGAAATGGCAAACACAACCTACATCATCTCCCCAAGCGACAACTTTGCCGCTTCCAACGAGGCTCGTCCTTGGAGAAACAGTATTCCAATGTATCTTGCACTTTCTATTGACCCAACAAAGCAGGCAACTGGTAAGGCTGTTGGTGTAGATAAGGGCGGTAACACATACACAAATCCATTTGTTTGGGGCTGTGACGGTGGAGTTGCTAAGGACGGCGGTACAGGCTTTACAACCCATATCGACACACTTATCGCAATGGACTCCAACAATTCCAACGGCGGTGCTTCTATCTTTAAGGCAGACACACAGGATACAGACGGAACATATATGTTTAACTACGATACAAGAGTTCCTATCGGTGTAACCTCCTTCCAAGCACAGGACAATAAGAACGGATTTAAGATTAAGTATGCAAACGGTACCAAGAGCAGTTCTATCATAGGTATTAACGCTCCAAAGGGCGGCAGAGTAATGGGGGACAACACAAACCCTAACTCCAACTGGGCTGACTTTATGGATTTAGGCTACAAATCAAATTACGGATTTATTTACGAGGTTGCAATTCCGCTTTCAATACTGGGAATTGACAAGGAATATATTGAAACCAATGGTATCGGTGCAATGCAGATTCTCACCTACGGTACATCTGCAATGGACACATTGCCACATGACCCATCTGTTCTTGACAATGCTAATGTTCCTTACAGCTATGACGAATCTACTTCTCACGAAAAAGAAGATGTAGACAACATCACAGTTCCTCTTGCCCGTGTAGGCGCTCTCCTTAGCGATACAGTGATTAATGAGGCTCCTTTTGAAGTGAACTTCGGTGCAGACAAGAACTCAGGTCAGGCAATCAACACAGAGATTACTCTCTCCGCTGAGGACTATAACTCAAAGGGCAATGTAAGCTACGAGTTCTTTGTAAACGACAAGAAAATCACTTCCTCAGGTTCTTCTGCAAAGTGGACTCCCACAAGCGCAGGTAGTTATGAGTTAAAGGTTGTTGCTACTGACGGTTCAGGTGCAACTTGCACAGAAACAAGGGAATATTCCATTAAGGACACATCAGCAGAACTTAAGGTTGGCGATGTTGACGGTGACGGAGATGTTTCAGTTAGTGATGCAACATTAATCCAAAAGTATATTTGTCATGTTTCTGCACTTGACGATGATGCACTTATCTGTGCCGATATGAACAAGGACGGTATGATAAATATCAAGGATGCAACAGCAATTCAAAAGTTTATTTTAGGATAATTTTGATTAATAGTGTAGAGGGCGGTTTTCCGCCCTCTGTTTTTTTCATAATAACAACCATTTTGTACATAATAAATTCAAAGGGGTTTTGTTTTATGATAAAAAGAGTTGGTTCCTATACATTAAAATTTTCAGAGCCACCTGTGATTACGGGATACGGTTCTGTTGCAGGTAAAAAAGAGGCAGAGGGGCCTTTGGGAAAATGCTTTGGAAAAATAATTTACGATTCACGAGCAGGGCAGGACACTTGGGAAAAGGCTGAAGCAAAATTTCAGCAGGAGGCTTTTATTCAGGCTATGGCTATGAGCAAAAAAAAGCCGGAGGATTTGGACTTTATCTTTGCCGGTGACTTGCTTAACCAACTTATTAGCTCCAGCTACTCAATGAGAGATTTTGCGATTCCCTATCTTGGTCAGTACGGTGCCTGTTCCACCATGGCGCAGGGCTTGATTATGGCAAGTATGACTGTTGCCGGCGGTGGTGCAAGGGAAGCCGGAGTTGTCACCTCGTCACACTTTTGCACGGCAGAAAGGCAGTACCGTTTCCCTTTGGAGTACGGTGGTGTAAGACCCCAAACCGCCCAATGGACAGTAACAGCATCCGGCTCCGTCATTGTCAGTGAAAGGGGTAAAGGAATTGAGGTTTGTCACGCAACTGTGGGAAAAATTGTTGACTTGGGTGTTACAGACCTTAACAATATGGGTGCGGCTATGGCTCCTGCCGCCGCTGACACAATAATGACATACCTTAAGGACACAGGTTCTTCACCAACTGACTACGACAGGATTTACACAGGTGATCTTGGACAGGTTGGTACGGATATTCTTCATCAGCTTTTGTTTGACCAGGGTGTGGATATTGAGGGTGTCCACCACGACTGCGGACTGATGGTGTTTAACAGAAAAAAGCAGGATGTTCACGCAGGTGGTTCCGGTTGCGGTTGCGGTGCGTCTGTGCTTTGCAGTAAGATTTTGGGGGATATGACCAAGGGTAGTCTTAAAAATGTACTGTTTGTTGCTACGGGAGCGCTAATGAGCCCAACCTCAAACCAGCAGGGCGAGAGTATCCCATCAGTCGCCCACCTTGTCAATCTAAAAGTTCAGGAATAAATATTTTGTAGTACAAAACCGCACCTGTTGCGGTTTTTGCTTTATGACATTTTTGTAATTCAAAAAGTCTTTATATACAATATATGTTGGTGTGATTACAGTAGCTTTTGTGATTTATGTAAAATTATAAGTTTTTTTCAGTTAATTCTGTAATTGCATTGACAGGATAAATATTACTAATTGTAATATTTTTATGTTGAAAACTATATGGAAAGTGTTAATGTTGAAAACTTTTATGTAGAAATTTTTTTAATTTTAGGAGAAATCTAACTTGTATCAAGTGGTTTTCATAACTTTTCACATAGTTTTCCACATAAATGATGATAAAAAGGAATTTTACAAATAGTATAATTCTAAATTGAAATTATTACAAAGAATTATCAATTTTGTTTTATTTTATTGAATACATTATCCTTTTTCTGCCTAAAATATAGGCAGAAAGAGGGTTTTTCATATGTTGCGTGGAGTTAACAGACAGGTTATTGAGGTTACGGAAACTAATAATATGTATTACGAAAAGGCACTCCTTGTAATTCGCCCGGAGTACACAGGCGCTCAACGACATATTCTTGAAAAAGAGGCAAAGGCAATGCTGAAAAGGATGAAACCGCCGTCAGCCATTAAGGCAAGGACAAAGCTGTGGTATTGGCTTGTCCGACTTGGTTCAGCCACCCTTGTCGGCGGAGGTGCTACTGCTTTAATAATATTCCTGATTCAGTAATTTATGACTATTTAATTCATATACTTTACTGTAAACAGTATGATAAAGTTTTGTGAAAGGAGTTTATGGTCATAAATATGAATACAAAATATTTTCGTAACCTTGAAATAGTGGGAGTGTTTTTGGTCTTTGGACTTGCAACACTTCTACACTTTATCTATGACTTAACTGACGGCAGTGTATTCTCCATACTATTTGGCGCAATCAACGAGTCGGTGTGGGAAAACACAAAGATTTTCCTCATAGCCTATGCCATTTGGGCATTGATAGAGCTTTTGGTTTCCAATGTTTACTTCAAGCCATTTGTGGTGGGCAAGGTGCTTTCTCTGTACTTTTTGGGGGCGTTCATTATTGTATTCCACTATTTGTTTGCACTGATTTTTGGCAAAAGCATTGTTTGGATTGATGTTACCATTGGATTTTTAGGTGTGCTGTTGTCACAGATAATGTCCTACAAGCTGGTTGTAGGGGATAAGGACTTAAAGCCGTATTTTGTTCCGTCACTATTTTTACTTGGACTGTTCCTTGTGGGGTATTTTTCTTTTTCAGTATTTCCTCCTCACATTGAGCTTTTCAGAGATGAAACAACAGGATTTTACGGAATTTTGCCGGATTATGCCGACCAAAGCGAAACTGTGCTGAACAATTTGTAGGTGAATTATCCAATATATTAAAAAATAATATTTTTTATCTGTAATGCTTTTAATAAAAATCCTTTTGTGATATACTTGTATTGATTATGTAAGCGAAAATATAAGTATAGGCAAAAGGATTTTTTTATGAAAGATTTTAATCGTGACCTCCAAGGGGAGAGAAACGACATAATAGCCGGTCGTAACCCTGTTATGGAGGCAATTCGCAGTGGCAGAAGTATTGAATCTGTCCTTGTGGCAAAGGGCGAGAGGAACGGCTCTGTGGTTGCCATTGTTGCAAAGGCAAAGCAAAGGGATATTCCCGTAAAAGAGGTTGACTCTAAAAAGCTTGATTTCCTTGCAAGGGGAGTTAATCATCAGGGGATTATAGCCCAGTGCGCTGTTAAGGAATACAGTACTGTTGATGATATTCTCACTCTGGCAAAGGACAGGGGCGAAAGTCCCTTTATTATTGTCCTTGACAGGATTGAGGACCCTCACAACCTGGGTGCAATTATCCGTAGCGCAGAGTGTGCCGGTGCTCACGGTGTGATTATTCCCGAAAGGCGAAGCGCAGGACTTTCCTATACTGTGGAGAAAACCTCAGCAGGAGCCTTGGAATATATGCCTGTTGCAAGGGTAAAGAATATTACTGCAACCCTGCAAAAGCTAAAGGAACAGGGCGTATGGGTTTACGGTGCCGATATGAACGGAGAAAACTACAAAAAGGTGAAGTTTGACGGTGCAGTTGCCCTTGTAATCGGAAATGAGGGCAAGGGTATAGGTCCTCTTGTTGCAAAGGAATGTGATGTAATAGTGTCCCTGCCAATGAAGGGCAAAATCAATTCACTTAACGCCTCTGTTGCGGCAGGAATTCTAATGTACGAAATAGCAAATGACAGATAATCAGGAGTAAAGAAGATGGAGTTTAACAAATCTGACTTCCTACAAAAGATAAAAAATATTGGAAAAAAGGACGAACCCTCAAAAAGTGAGGAGATAAAATCAACTGTTAGTCACAACGAATTTGACGAGGGCTTTGGCGGTGAAAAAATCAGCGATATGTTTTACAGGGTTGCTCCCATTGATGTTGATGAGGACAACCTTATTGTGGGGGAAAAGACAGGAACCACAATGAATGCCGAGGTTATGATGGAGCGTCAGGGTGACGACAACGGAAAGGTTTCTCGTGACGAGGAGCTTCCGGAATACAGCACAGAGATTTTCAGCGCACCTCTTCCCGTTGAGGAGGATGTTCAGTTTAGGACTGAAATTCCCGAAGGGGCAAAGGTGGCAGAGGACATCATTGACAATGTTCCTCAATTTGACATTAAGCCTATTGAGATACAGGACATTGACACCATTGATATTGATGTTCCCGACATTACCCCAAAGGATACCGAGGTTGACTTTGCCCTTGCTGACGAAAATTTTGACGAGGAAAAGTTCAAGCAGGAGAGCCTTGAGGAGCTTATTAAGAGAGAAAATCTTCCTCCCCTTCCAAAACACGAGGAGGAAGAGGAACTTGACCAGTTTGAATACGAAAAGCTGTTTGGCAAGCAAAAGCCTGTGCCACCGGGAACTACTCAGGCGTCCAAGGTGCCTGTTTACACACCGGACAGCGGTTACGAGCCGTTAAATGTAAATGTGGGAAAGTTCTCTGTTGTTGTCAGGCAGGAGTATGAGGAATACCTAAAGAGCAAAAACCCTGAAATTTCCGCTACATACAAGCCCACAGAAACTGTGGTGACAGAGAGAATAAAAAAGGTTAAGCCGGGATTTTTCAACACCCTTATCAGCTTGCTGACGGAAAATCCTGATGATGACAAGCTGGGCAACAGAACAACAGCAGAAAAGGTTGTCACAGTTGACGATTACGACAGCCGTGACGATATTGAGAGTGTTTCTGAAGAAATCGGCGAAAATATGCGTAAGCTAAGGTTTCAAAGCCTTGCTTTGGGGATACTTACTGCACTTAGCCTTATAATGGTAATTCTTCACAGGGTGTTGCCCTCCTCCTTGGGTAACAGTTACACAGCTCCTGTTATTTTAGGAATGCTCAACCTTTTGGTTATTGTTGCGTCTGTAATGGTTTCAAGGGTTGCAGTGAGAAACGGTCTTGTTGTCCTTAGGAAATTCAAGGGGAACTCCGACACAGCTGTTGCTGTTGGTCTTGCGGGAGCGTTTGTTGCAGGAATTGTAGGGTTGTTTGCCACAAAGGACTACTTTAGCGGAGAATATAGCTACTACACAGTAATTGTCCTTGTGGGACTTCTTTGCAACACCCTTGGCAAGCTTGTTATGGTGGACAGAGTTAAGAAAAATTTTGAATTTTTATCTTCAAATAAGAAGTTTTATTCAGCAAAAATATATACCGATGAAAACATAGCATCAAAGATGATGAGCGGTACTGTGGTTGAAAAGCCGATAATCGCTTATCAGCACAAAACAGACTTTCTCACCAATTATCTTCAGCTTTCCTATGCCCCCGATATGTCGGAGGAGGTTGCAGGAAAAATTGCTCCTTTTACAACTGTGTGTGCTGTGGTAGTTGCAGTGCTTTACGGTATTATGGCCGGAGATGTTGTTGGTGCATTTTCTGTTCTCTCGCTAATTTCAGCGGTGAGCATACCTGTTTGCGCTTTGCTTGCTGTCAATGTTCCGATGCGTTCACTGTGCAAAAAGCTCCTTAGAAAGGGCGCAATGCTGTGCGGTTTTCAGGGTGTTAAGCAGTTTTGCGACACCTCTGCAATTATGGTTGACGCAAGCGAGCTTTACCCAGAGGGTTCTGTTATTCTTAACAACATTCAAGCCTTTGATGAGAGAAAGCTGGACGAGTCCTGTCTTGGTGCGGCGGCAGTTTTAAGAGAAGTAAAAAGCCCCCTTGCATCTGTCTTTAATGACGCATTGCAGGAGAGCCGTATGGTTTTGCCTGATGTGGAATCGGTAATGTACGAGGATCAGCTTGGTCTGGTGGGTTGGGTGAACAATGAGCGTGTGCTTGTTGGAAACCGTGACCTTATGAAAAAGTACGGTATCAGCGTTCCAAAGCAAAATTTTGAGGAAATGTACCGCAAACAGCACAAGCAAATTACATTTGTTGCCCTGTCAGGAGTTCTCACCGCTATGCTTATCACAACATACAGACCAAGCATAGAGGTTTCCAACGAGCTTCAAAGGGCGGAATACAACGGTATCAGTCTGCTGATAAGCACAAGCGACTGTAACATAACATCAGAGCAGATTTCCGAGGATTTCGGCGTATTTTACCGCAGTGTAAAGGTACTGCCCACAGGACTTGGAAATGTGTGCAAGGAGATTGCAGATGTACATACCGAAAAATCCCGTGCTTACCTTGCCACAAGGGGAAGATTCACCCAGCTTGCAAGGGCACTTTCGGGAAGTGTTCAGCTAAAGGCAAATATCAGTTTGTCTGTGATTATTCAGCTAATCGGAATTGTGCTGGGTATTTTGGTTATGGCTACAATCACCCTGTATGCCGGCCCGCAAATTCTGGGTACAGTTGAAATGCTTTTATATACTGTTTTCTGGGGACTTGCCACAATGATAGCCCCGTCAATTAAGCGACCTTAGGAGGAAATTATTATGAAAATAGCACCGTCACTTTTATCCTGTGATTTTTCCGTAATGGGACAGGAGATTGAAAGAATGGACAAGTCAGGAGCCGACTATATGCACCTTGATGTTATGGATGGTCACTTTGTGCCAAACCTCACATTCGGCGCACCTGTTATTAAGGCTGTGAGAAAATATACCGACAAGCCCTTTGATGTGCATTTGATGATTTCCGAACCGCTAAAGTATATTGATGACTTTGCCGACGCAGGTGCTGACATCATTACATTCCACTATGAAAGCGACAGCGACATTCAAAAGACTATTGATAAAATCAAGTCAAGGGGAGTTAAGCCGGGAATTGTCATTAAAAAATGCACTGACGCAAAGGAGATTTTCCCTTACCTGAAGGATTTGTATATGGTGCTTGTAATGACTGTTGAGCCGGGCTTTGGCGGACAGGCATTTATGGCGGATATGCTCCCAAGAGTTGGAGAGATCCGCAGAGAGGCAGAAAAGGTCAACCCCGACTTGCTCATTGAGGTTGACGGCGGTATAAATGCCCAAACTATCACTCAGGCTTATGAGGCGGGTGTTGACATCTGCGTTGCCGGAACTGCTGTTTTTAAGGCAGAGGATTCTGCAAAGGCTATAACGGAGCTTAAGAATCTTTGCAGGTAAAGCTTTCACCAATAAGGGCAATGGAATTTCCCTGTGTCAAAATGTGACCGTGCTCGGAAAGCATGCTTTGCATAATCTGTGTGTTTTCGCACTTCTTTCCGTATTCCGACAGCAAAACCTTTCCGCTTTTGGGCAGATATGTATTTGAAAATGACAGGTAGTATTTGTCATTCATAATGTGTGTACTGCTCTTTTTTGGAATGATATGCCCTTTGTAAAGTGCACAAATACAGGATAGTAAATCCTCAAGGTTTTCAAAGCTGTATATAGAGGAAGTAAGGCTTTTCTTAATCTTAAATTTTCTTCTGCTGTTCTTAATTGTTAGCAGAAAGACAAAACCCTTTTTAGATTCAACCCCTTCAAGCAAGAAAGCGCAGTTTTCGGTGTTAAGGTGTTCTGCAGAAACTGCTATGCTTAAAATGTGGTACAAAAGTTCCTCTTCGTTTTTGTAGGGAACTTCTTCCGTTAAAAGCTCCAGCATTATGGTTTTGTCGTTTATTCGTGTTATGGTCATAAAAACTACTCCTTTATAACCATAATATGATGGTAGCAAGTCTATATCAACAAAAAAAGAATACCAGTAAACAAAATCCTAATATTTTTTGAAAATAATGTAAAATTAATCATGAAAGGATGATTATTATGCCAAAATGGTTAAGTGACGCTGTGTTTTACGAGATTTATCCCCAGTCCTTTAACGATACAAACGGTGACGGTATCGGCGACATTCAGGGAATAATCGAAAAGCTTGATTATGTCAAGGATTTGGGCTGTAATGCAATTTGGCTCAACCCCGTTTATGATTCTCCCTTTATGGACGCAGGATATGATGTCAGGGATTACAAAAAGGTTGCTCCAAGGTACGGAACAAACGATGACCTTGTAAGGCTCTTTGACGAGGCTCACAAAAGGGATATGAAAATTCTCCTTGACCTTGTTCCGGGACACACAAGCGACCGGCACCCTTGGTTCCTTGAAAGTAAAAAGGCAAAGGAAAATGAGTACAGCAACAGATATATCTTTACTAAGTCTGTGTGGGACGCTCCGCCTGAATACAGAATGATGTGCGGTATCTGCGAGAGGGACGGAAACTATATGGTTAACTACTTTAGCAGTCAGCCGGCACTTAACTATGGTTTCTACGAGGTAACTCACCCTGAGTGGCAGTTGCCCTATGACCATCCCGATGCACTGAAAACTGCTGATGCTATCAAGGATATTATGCGTTTTTGGCTTGACAAGGGCGCTGACGGATTTAGAGTAGATATGGCAGACTCCCTTGTAAAAAACGATGATGAAAAGATAGCCACAGCCAAGATATGGCGTGGTGTGCGTGAAATGCTTGACAAGGAATATCCACAGGCGGCTATGGTTGCAGAGTGGTGTAATCCCCTAAAGGCAATAAATGACGGCGGATTCCATATGGACTTCTACCTTGACCACTACGGAAACGGATATTCAAGGCTGTTTAGGTACGAAAAGGACGGCGAAAACTGCGCATTTTTCCACAAAAACGGAAAGGGCGACATCACCTCTGCCTTAGACGAATATGTGCCTAACTACGAAAAGACAAGGGATAACGGTTATATCAGCTTTATGACAAATAACCACGATATGCCCCGTATGACCCACTACGCAGACAAGGAAACAATAAGGCTTGCATTTGCAACAATTTTCACCTTGCCCGGCGTTCCTTTCCTCTACTACGGTGACGAAATCGGAATGAGGTATCAAGGCGGTTTGGTGTCAAAGGAGGGCGGTTTCTCCCGAACAGGCTCAAGAACACCAATGCAGTGGAACAGTGGTAAAAACCTTGGTTTCTCCGATGCTGATGAGTGCTATCTCCCTGTTGATACAAGTGCTGACGCACCTACTGTTGAAAACCAAAAGGATGACCCTGAGTCTATTTATAAGGTGGTAAAGGATGTTATTGCACTTCGCCACAGCAACAAGGACTTAGGCAATGACGGTGACTTTAAGGTTGTGTATGCAGAAAAGGACAAATACCCATTTGTATATCAAAGGGGAGAATTTGTAATAGTAGTAAACCCATCTAATAAAGATATTACAGTGCCGTTTGACTTTGATGTAAAGGAAACTGTTTATCAAATCGGAAAAACGCAGGTTGAGGACAAAACAGTAACTGCATTTGCAAGCTCCTTTGCAATTTTTAAAGTTTAAGGAAACACTGAATAAATCACTTTACACATCTTGTTTGCATATTTTCCGTCAGTTCGCCCAAAAAATCCTCACAATACGTCAGTATTCCTGCGGTTTTTTGAACGAACTGACGAAAAATCTGACTGCACAATATGTGCAAATGATTGAATCAGTGTTTCCTTAATACAGAAAATAAAAATAATCCGAGCAGACTTCTTGAAAAAAGCTTGCTCGGATTTTGTTATGTTAAGAGGTTTTAC
The DNA here is from genome assembly GCA_022779485.1 of Ruminococcus sp. Taxonomy (GTDB): domain Bacteria; phylum Bacillota; class Clostridia; order Oscillospirales; family Acutalibacteraceae; genus Ruminococcoides. The sequence continues at coordinate 6,476 of JALFTC010000027.1, read as the reverse complement.
AAAGTTTTCATTTCCTCTTGTCTTTTAATTTTGTTTGTGGCGGTTTTGATTAACGGCTCCTTGGAAACCACAATACCCCTTATAGCTTTGTATGCAGGGAATGTTCTGTTGACAGCCTTAACCTCTTGGAAAAGGGCTTTCTTGATGTCGTGTTCGTCACTTACACGATAAACCCTCTCCATTGTGTCTTGGTCATAGACTATCTTTGCGTAAATTCTAAGGTCGTCCTTATCTGCTCCGTGAGGCTTACCGTAAATTAAGGACTCCTGTACACCCTCGATTTTGTTTACGATATTTTCCATTTCCTCAGGGAAGATGTTTTTACCGTTCTTAAGGACGATAACACTCTTCTGTCGTCCGCAAATATATATGTATCCGTCCTCGTCAATCCTTGCCAAATCGCCGGTGTGGAACCAACCGTTTTGCAGTACCTCGGCTGTTGCCTCCTCGTTGTCGTAGTAGCCAAGCATAACATTTGGGCCTCTTACAACAAGCTCACCGACTCCGTTTTCGTCAGGATTTGCAATCCTTGCCTCAACACTTGGGGCAGACCTGCCCACAGAGCCGAGTTTGTGGTGGCGACTTGTTGACATAGAAACAATAGGAGCAGTTTCTGTAAGTCCGTAAAACTGAAGTATGTTAAGACCCAAAGCACGAAATCTTCCCTCAATAGTTGGGTCAAGGGGAGCGGCACCGCTGATAAAGTAGCGGATGTTTCCTCCCAGCATATCGTGAATTTCCTTAAAAAGCTCCTTGCGTTCCTCCATAGTTGCATTTGGATAAAGGGTTTTAAGCTGGTTGATTCTATCGACCTTGTTTGCCTTTGCCAGCGCCTTGCTTACATGACTGAATATCATCTCGTATATAGCCGGAACACAGGCGAAAAATGTAACATTGTAGTCGTGGAGGTTTTTGACAATTTTTCTTGTTCCCTCTGCAAATACTATCTTTGCACCCTTGTATATCGGGAATAAAAATCCGACAGTACATTCAAAAACATGGTTTAGCGGGAGGTAAGACAGGAAAACATCATCACTTGTTATATCCAGCTTTTTGTCAATGTCAAGCAGATTTGTGCAGATGTTGTTTTGTGACAATGCCACAACCTTTGACCTGCTTGTGGTGCCTGATGTAAACAGCATAATGTTCATTGTGTATGGATTTATCTTAGCGTCGGTGTATTCGGTAAATCCTGCGTCAATAAGGTGTCTGCCGTAGGAGGCAAGCTCCCTTTGGGAATAAACACCCCCGCAGTGCTGTTCAAGCTCCATTGAGATAAGGTGGCGAAGATTGTTGTGACTGCTAAACTTAATGCGTGTCAGAACCTCCCTGTACTTTTCTGTATAAAAAATTGCATTTACGCCGGAACGCTCAATTACGCTTTTCAGTTCGTTTTCAGGCAAGGTTTTGTCAATAGGAACAACAATGCCTGTACCACAGACAATAGAAAGATAGGCAATTTCCCACTCAAAGCAGTTTCCGCCGATAATGGCGATTTTTTTGCCCTTAAGCCCCATATTTACAAGACTTGTGCCAAGTCCCTCTACAATGCTGTAAACATCCTTGTAGGTGTAATATGTAAAGCTACCGTCCTTATTCTTGATTTGATAAGCAACTTTATCCCCGTACTGCTCATTGGACTTATTAAGCATATCCTTAAGGTCGGAAATTGCAGGTGGTGTAAATGTAATATTATCCATAATACTCTCCAAGAAAATTTGTCTTATTTACTCAACTATTTTAGCATAACAAAAGGATATAAGTCAAACAATACAAAGAGGAGATGAAGTAGAAAATTTGGAAGAAAATAACTAACTTTTGTGGAACATTTTATGTATCCGATAAAATTGTGTTTCTTTTTTCTTTAAATGATTTATTTTGCTTTATTACTATTGTATAATAATGTCGAATGACAATATAGAAACACCGGTTTATTCTGTGCTTCATATATGTTGTAACAATTTAATTTACGGAGGAATTAAAAATGCCATTAGTAAATGCAAAAGAAATGTTGACAAAAGCAAAGGCAGGTCACTATGCTGTTGGCCAGTTCAACATTAATAACCTTGAGTGGACAAAGTCTATTCTTCTCACAGCTGAAGAATTAAAGAGCCCTGTAATTCTGGGTGTATCCGAGGGTGCAGGTAAGTATATGTGCGGCTACAAGACAGTAGTTGGTATGGTTAACGGTATGCTTGAGGAGCTTAACATCACAGTTCCTGTTGCACTTCACCTTGACCACGGTTCATATGAGGGCGCTTTGGCTTGTATCGAAGCCGGTTTCTCATCTGTTATGTTTGACGGCTCACACTATCCAATCGACGAAAATGTTGCAAAGACAACTGAGCTTGTAAACATCTGTAACGAAAAGGGTCTTTCTATCGAGGCTGAGGTTGGTTCAATCGGCGGCGAGGAAGACGGTGTTGTTGGTGCAGGCGAATGTGCTGACCCTGACGAATGTAAGAGAATTGCAGACCTTGGTGTTACAATGCTTGCAGCCGGTATCGGTAACATCCACGGTAAGTACCCTGAAAACTGGGCAGGTCTTTCTTTTGAAACTCTTGACGCTGTTCAGCAGAAGACAGGGGATATGCCACTTGTTCTCCACGGTGGTACAGGTATCCCTGCAGATATGATTAAGAAGGCTATTTCCCTGGGTGTTTCCAAAATCAATGTTAACACAGAGTGTCAGCTTTCATTTGCAGAGGCTACAAGAAAGTATATTGAAGAGGGCAAGGACCTTCAGGGCAAGGGCTTTGACCCAAGAAAGCTTTTGGCTCCCGGTGCAGAGGCTATCAAGGCTACTGTTAAGGAGAAGATGGAGCTATTCGGTTCAGTAGGCAAGGCTTAATAGGTTTTCTCTGAAAACTTCCACAACAAAATCCCCCAATAGTATTGGGGGATTTTGTGCGTTTACAAGCTTTATTTGATTGGACACATAATAAATAAGAATTCATAAAATAAAAGGGACTGTTTAGGCACAGTCCCTTTGGCTTTATTGGATTGAATCTTCCAAATAGCGTTCTAATTCAGCGTCATCCTTCTTTTTCTTTTCTTTTATAACAAAGAGAGTGGTGACTGTTGCAAGCAAAGCAACAACGGAAGAAACCACAGCTATAAACACGCTGACACTCATTCCACATATTTTTTTCATCTCAATTACCTCCCGAAAGGTTTTTGTTTACTATATTCTATCACTAATATTTAGAATAGTCAATAAATCAGAGAAAAATACAAAAGAAAAAAAGCAGAGTAAAAAACTCTGCTTTAGTCTTCAAAAACTAATTAAGCGTTTGCCTTTTTAGCCAAAGATGACTTCATTCTGGCAGCTGTGTTCTTGTGCATAATGTTCTTTGCTGCAGCCTGATCAATCTTCTTTGTAGCAAGACTAACTGCCTCAGCCTTATTAGCATCGTTATTTTCGATTGCTGCATAAGCTTTCTTAACTGTAGTCTTGAGGTTAGATTTAATCATCTTATTCTGTTCTGTCTTTGTAGCGATAACCTTAACACGCTTTTTAGCTGATTTAATGTTTGGCATTGTCTCACCTCCGAAAAATTAATTAAATCATAACGCAAGGGTAATAATAACATTTTTATTACAAAAAAGCAAGTGTTTTTTGAAAAAAATTCAAACTAATTTGAAAAATACTATATATTGTAGTGTTTTGCCCCTTAATGTCAAAAATAATGTATGTATAAAATCTATTTTTGACTTTTTCTGTATCCTATGTAGCATAAAGCGATTGCAACAACAAAAATTGCTATTATTCCTCGGAAAACCCAAGCCAAGGTGCCACTCATAAAATCTACGCCGGACACAAGGTTGTCAATAAGCCACCAGCATCCCATAAATAGGAACATAGCAGAGGCAACTGTGGTGGTTATGCCCAAACGGTTCTTTCTGCCAACATAAAAAATGCCTATTGCAATAACAAACCACATAACAGTATAAATTATGTGCAAATACTCAGCCATAATATCACCTTTACTTATATTAAATGGTAATACTATTATATATGTAATATGAGGTCAAGTCAAAGAAAAATAATTATTTTAAGATAATTTTCATAAAGGTATTGACATTTAGCACTCGTGGTGCTAAAGTATTAATAGTGGTTAGCACTCAAAGATAACGAGTGCTAAATCAAGAAAAAGGAGGTTTGTGATGAGTCTTTCGGAGAGAAAAAAGAAAATTCTCGCCTGTGTGGTTGAAAACTACATTTCCGACGGCGAGGCGGTAGGCTCAAAAACACTCCAGTCTTTCCTTGATTTCAGCGTTTCTTCCGCAACAATAAGGAACGAAATGGCAAACCTTGAAAACGAGGGGTATCTGATTCAGCCCCACACCTCGGCAGGAAGAATTCCGTCGGAAAGAGGTTATCGTTTCTATATAGATAACCTAATGGAAAAAGCTCCCCTTAACGAAAGGCTTAGGCAGTACACCGACCTCTACCTGACAAAAAGGGCAGATTCCCCCGAGGGAGTGCTTAAGGCGGCTTCCTCTTTGTTGACAGAGATTACAAATCTTCCTGCAGTTGCCACCACTCCTCCGTCACAGGACTCCAGAGTCCACAAGCTGAGGTTTGTGCAGACAGGCAGACACACAGGTATGGTTGTGCTGATTACCTCAACAGGTATGGTTAAAAGTCAGCTGTTCCGTACTGAGTTTGTTATAACCCATGATATGCTTAGGGTGTTTGACAGGGCTTTAAATGAAAAATTTGAGGGATTGCCCCTAAAGGACATAACACAGGCGTTTATACAGACAACAGCCCTTGGTTTTGGTGAACTTTCCCTCTTTATGCCAAATGTGCTTTTGGCTATAAGGGATGCCGCAAAGGATGCTTCCCTGGTTTCCGTAGCAGAAAGCGGAATGACAAAGCTTTTGTTTGTTAACGACTTGGATATGATGGCGGCAAGGGATATAATTAAGTTTTTAAGTGACAAAAATGATGTTGCCACTCTCCTTACCTCGGTAAACGGAACAAAGGTTTATTTAGGTGGAGAAAGCGGAAAATATCAGCTTGCCAAAGCGGGCATAGTTGTTTCCCGATATACCTTAGGCGGTGCCTTTGCCGGTGCTGTGGCGGTTATCGGACCTCAAAGGATGAACTACAAGGACATTGTTTCCGTAACTGAATATGTGGCGGAAAAGTCCGGAGAATTAATTAATGAACTGCTTGAGGCAGGTTAGGAGATGAAATAAATGGCTAAGGAAAATGCAAAGGAAAGCACAAAGAATAAAAAGGCAGAGGAAGAAATTAATGAAGAAGTAAAATCTGCCGAAACAACCGAGGCTGAAGAGAAAGATGAGGCTAAGGAGCCTACCAAAGAGGAAAAGCTTGCTGAGGAGCTGAAAAAGCAAAAAGACAGCTATATGCGACTTGCCGCAGAGTACGACAACTACCGCAAGAGAACTCAGCAGGAAAAGCTGGGAATTTATGATGACGCAACAGCAAAGGCGGTTGAACAGCTTCTCCCAATGGCAGACGCACTTCAAATGGCTATTCAAAACGCAAAGGATGCACCGGAGGAGTTTACAAAGGGCCTTGAGATGATTCAAAACCAGTTTAAGACTTCTATGGAAAAGTTAAAGGTTGAGTCCTTTGGTGAAATCGGTGACGAGTTTGACCCCAATCTTCACAATGCAATTTCAAAGATAGACAGCGAGGAGCTGGGTGAAAATCAGCTTTCTGCAATTTATCAAAAGGGCTTTAAGATTGGCGACAAGATAATCCGCCACGCAATGGTTCAGGTTGCAAACTGTGATTAATACTAAAATATATCAAATTAGTATAAAGCAGATTTTATATATAAAAAGATAAATAAAGAAAACAAAATTAGTTTTAGAAATAGTTGGAGGTTATTATTATGGCAAAGACAATAGGTATTGACTTAGGTACAACAAATTCATGCGTAGCAGTAATCGAGGGCGGTGAGCCGGTAGTTATCGCTAACGCAGAGGGTTCAAGAACAACTCCTTCCGTAGTAGCATTCGGCAAGGACGGAGAGAGAATGGTTGGTCAGGTTGCAAAGCGTCAGGCTATCACAAACCCTGATAAGACTATTGCATCCATTAAGAGAGAAATGGGTACTTCCTACAAGGTAACAATTGACGGCAAGGCTTACACTCCGCAGGAGGTTTCTGCAATGATTCTTCAAAAGCTGAAGGCAGATGCAGAGGCTTACCTTGGCGAAAAGGTAACACAGGCTGTTATCACTGTTCCTGCTTACTTCACAGACGCACAGCGTCAGGCAACAAAGGACGCAGGACAACTCGCAGGTCTGAATGTCAAGAGAATCATCAACGAGCCTACCGCAGCAGCACTCTCCTACGGCATCGACAAGGAGCAGGACCAGACCGTAATGGTATATGACCTTGGCGGCGGAACCTTCGATGTGTCCATCATCGAAATGGGTGACGGCGTACAGGAGGTTAAGGCAACCGCAGGTAATAACCACCTTGGCGGCGAT
>JALFTC010000047.1 GCA_022779485.1 Ruminococcus sp. | reverse complement strand
TGTCACTGTAACAGCGATTTACAAGGACGGAAGTTCAGAAGTAATTACTGATGGTTATACAGTCAGCGGATATGATGCAAAGACCTTAGGAAAACAGACCGTGACAGTAACATACAGAGGAGTTACAGCAACCTTTGAAGTAAATGTAATACCAATCCTTATTATAGGTGATGTTAACGGTGATGGACAAGTCAATATAAGGGATGCTTCGCAGATTCAAAAATACATTTTAGGTGTCGTTGAATTTGATGATGAACAACTAGCAGTTGCAGACACAAATGGTGATGGAGAAATAAATATTCGTGATGCAACGCAAATTCAAAAATTTCTTCTTGGTCTTATTCCCTCATTAGGTTAAAAATTTATTATCATTTTTATACTACCCATCGAGGATTATTCTTCGGTGGGTAGTATTTTTTGCCTTTTTTATAAAACTGTCCAATTTTCTGCCCTGCCGTGGCTATAAGGTGGAGGGCAATAAAAAAACCTCGGAAAGAGGTGACTAGTATAAAACACAACTTGAAAATCATTGTTTCCAAAAAGCCAACGAAAAATGGTGTTATCAGTTGCCGTAATGTTACCGTGCAAGAACACCTCTTGCATTTTCTTCTCGGTGACAAACAAAGACTGACTATCATCGTACCGGGCGACACCGTTACAGTTGGATGTTTCAGCAAGCACTAAATCAGATGAATTATCATCTGAACATATAATACAACGACTAAAAATTCCTTGGATATTAAGAAAAAACTCATTAAGACAGTACTTTATTTTTGAGTCTTCTGTGCTTGATTTATCGAATTTGTATTGAATTTGAATTATTTAAATATCAGCAAAAAAGTTAATAATTATCGCGCATTTCATTAATCTTAAAAGTATGGCTCTGTACTATGGGTTTACTGTAGTACAGAGCCAATTTTTACGCCTGTTTTCCTCAAACTTCGGAAATCCGGTCGACTGGGTTGCATAGCTGTCAGAAAGGATGACCTTTAGCGATAGGAGGACTAAAGTTATGACAGATGAACAGCTTTAGAAGATTATAAATCTCCGTGCAGCCGGTTGAGCGGATACATTTGAAAGAATTTCTGTCCTTCCTAACTGTTAGCCTTGAAAGGTGCATCAAAAGGACGTTTTTCGGAAAGAAAAAACAAAAAAATCCATCTGCAAAAGTTACAGATGGATTGGAAGGGTAGAAAAATTCATAAATTTGTGGTATAATAACGCTATATTTTCGAGATGTTCAAGAGAAGGAGATGCAACATGGAATTTCCAGAAGAAATTAAAAGAATTAGACAGAGATGTTTTTTAACACAGCAGGACTTTGCCAAAGAAGTACAGGTGGCATTTTCTACTGTTAATAGATGGGAAGGCGGTAAAGCAAAGCCTAACCTTATTGCAATGAAGAATATAAAAGAATTCTGCCTTAAGAACGATGTGGACTATACAGGTGTTGAAGAGGCATGGCTTGACTTTAAGGTGGAGGGAAAATCGAAATGATCAATATAAGAAAACTTGAATCAGAATTATGGGAGTCTGCCGATTTATTACGTGCAGGTTCAAAACTTACATCAAATCAATATTGTATGCCTGTGCTTGGACTTATTTTCCTACGCTACGCATATAGCAGATACAAGATGGTTGAAGCAGAAATCTTAAAAGGACGTCCATCTCGTGGTGGTCGAGTTATGCCTGTTGAAGCAAGTGACTTCGCAGCTAAAAGTGCATTATATCTTCCAAAGGAAGCACAGTATGATTACTTATTAAATCTTCCTGAAGATATTTCAGCTGCCGGACTTGTTAATAAAGACGGTCACAACATGAATAGTTTAGGTGAAGTGGTCAACAATGCCATGCAGCTCATCGAAGATCAGAGTGAACAGTTAGTCGGTGTACTGCCTAAAAGTTATACAGATTTTTCTGATGAGATTTTATCAGAACTTCTTCGTATATTTAATAACTCTGCTCTTGATGAAGTTGGTGGAGATATTATCGGAAGAATCTATGAGTATTTCTTAAATAAATTTGCAAAGAATATCGCATCAGATGATGGTGTTTTCTTTACGCCTAAGTCTCTTGTAAAGATGATTGTTAATATTATTGAACCTACAAGTGGTGTATTACTCGATCCGGCTTGTGGCTCTGGTGGTATGTTCATTCAGTCCGGTGATTTTGTAAATGCAGCTGGAATGAACGCTAATAGCACTATGACTTTCTATGGTCAGGAAAAGGTTGAATATAATGCTCAGCTTTGCCTTATGAACATGGCTGTACATGGACTTACAGGTGTTATTAAATCCGGTGATGAAGCTAATAGTTTCTATCACGATGCTCACAATCTTGATGGTTGCTGTGATTATGTGATGGCAAATCCACCTTTCAATGTAGATAAGGTAAAAGCCGAATCATGTGAAAGTGCAAAACGTCTACCTTTTGGTATGCCGGGTATTAATAAGAATAAAGAAGTTGGAAATGGTAACTACTTATGGATTTCATACTTTTACAGCTATCTTAACGAAACAGGTCGTGCAGGATTTGTTATGGCTTCTTCTGCTACCGATAGCCAAGGCAAGGATAAAGATATCAGAGAAAGTCTTGTTAAAACAGGTCATGTAGATGTGATGATTAGTGTTGGTAACAACTTCTTCTATACCAAATCATTACCTTGTTCACTTTGGTTCTTTGATAAAGGTAAGACTGATAGTATCAAGGACAAAGTCCTTTTCATTGATGCTAGAAATTACTATACAGTAGTTGACCGTACTCTTAACGAATGGTCTGAATGGCAGCTAAAAAATCTGAATGCTATTGTATGGTTATATCGTGGAGAAACAGATAAATATACTGCACTTCTTGAAGAATACAGAAGTATATTAGGCTGTGCAATTTCGTTTGAAGAATCTCTACATCTTTTGAAGGAAGAACTAAAAGATTTACAAAAGCGTGCGAAAATTGAGGTTGAGCACGCAAGCCGCAACGACAAAAAGCGAATTCAGGCTGAATATGACAAAATGATTACCGATAAAAATGAAGAAATCAATGTAGCTAAGGAAGCAAACTGGCTTTATGACAAATTTGGCGATGGTGAATATAAGGATATTCTTGGACTTTGCAAGGTTGCATATACAACAGATGTTGCAAAAGGAGACAACAAAGGCGGAATCAGTATTGAAGAAAAGGGCTGGTCGCTTACTCCGGGTGCGTATGTGGGTGTAGCACCTGTTGAAGATGATGGCGTGGATTTTGAAGAGCGAATGGCAGAGATTCATCGAGAACTTTTATCTTTGCAGGCAGAATCCAATGACTTGATGGATACTATCTCGAAGAATATGAAGGAGATGGGATTATGATATGGAAAAAAAGCGAATTATCAAAAATATCGCGTATTGGAGATGGGGCACATGCTTCGCTAAAAAGAATTGATTTTGGTATTCCGTATTTGACAGCAAAGAATATTACAAAATCTGGTATAGATTACTCAAATATGGACTATATTTCAGAGGGAATTTATAACAAACATTTTAAAGAAAAATCAAATGCATTGACGAAACCGAAAAAGGACGATATTTTATATAGCATCATTGGAAGTATAGGTGGAGTATATGTTGTTCGTGATGAAAAGATAGGCATATCAAGCAGTGTTGCGATTTTTCGTGCTGATATTAATAAGGTGCTTCCTCAGTATTTAGCATACTTTTTGAAGAGTCCATCTTTTGATGCTCAAGTTCAAGCAATTAAAGGCGGTGTGGCACAGGGATTTATGTCTTTAGGAAAGTTGGGAACAGTTAATATCTCGTATCCTGATGATATAGAATATCAAAATAGAATAATTGACATTCTTTCATCCTACGATGACCTCATCGAAAACAACCAAAAGCAGATCAAGCTTCTTGAAGAAGCTGCACAGCGGCTTTATAAGGAATGGTTTGTGGATTTGCGCTTCCCTGGACATGAAGATGTGGAGATTGTTGATGGTGTGCCGGAGGAGTGGAACAAAGAACTGATTGGAAACATTATAGGTAAGGTTTCTCGTACAAAACAAATTAAAACTGCGGATTACCTATTAGAAGGCTCAATTCCCATTATCGATCAAAGTCGTGATTTTATTGCTGGTTATACAAATGAAAATGATGCAATTGTTAATGTTGGTGTTCCTGTAATTGTTTTTGGTGACCATACGAGAATTTTAAAATATATACAATTTCCATTTGCTAAAGGTGCAGATGGAACTCAGTTGATTATTAGTGATAGAGACAATATGCCACAGTCATTGCTTTATTTATCATTGATTGCTGTGGATTTATCGAATTATCATTATGCGAGACATTTTAAATATTTAAAAGCAGAATCTGTACTTGTTCCTACACAGAAAATAGCGGATGAGTTTGATAGATTAGTATCGCCAATGTTTAATCAAGTTCAAAAGTTAAGAGATAAGTGTAATAAATTGTCACAAGCACGTGACCGTTTATTACCTAAGTTGATGAGCGGAGAAATCGAGGTGTGACAATGGAATTAAAAAATATTGAATTTGAAGATTTTGATACTAGTAGAATTCCTTCCATGGGAAAGAAACTAGATTCTATTTTTCAGTATAATGCCGATATTAACAAGACCTCATACTTAAACTGGAGAACAAGATTTGCGCACACATCTAGAAGACAGTTTGTTGTTATGGGAAAAGCTTTTTTCTCTACGGCTTATAATTTATTACAACAATGCTTAATAGATAATAGCGATAAGAAAGCAGATTTATGGATATTTCCTATCATGTTTAATATTATCCATGGTATTGAGGTTTACTTAAAAGCAATAAATGCTGCATTAAGTGTGGTATTAAAAAAGAATCGTGGTATATCCGAAGGAGGACATGATTTAAAAGTACTCTGTGGCACTGCACAAAATCTGATTATAGAATATAAAACAGCAAATAAAAACACTACAACTTCACAAATGTTTGAAGGCATCAAAGTTGTTGAGAAATTTATATCTAATATCTATGAAAAAACTGATGATATGACTTTTGCAAGGTATCCACTTGCAAAGAACAAACAAGGTCATTTTTATATTGAAACATTTGACAATGAAGTAATTGACTTGGAATTACTAAGGAAACAATTGGTTTATGTGTTTAAAATGTTAGATTTTATTTATGAAATGCCCGAATTGGATTTAGAGATACAAGCTGAATCTATGGCAGAAATGATGGATTATTATTAAGAAGGAGGTGCCAAATAATGAGCTATGATTATTCAGAGAATATCCTTGTTCAGGAAAGTGCAGGTAATTTACTGCGTGATGAATTAGGCTGGGATGTTCAGTTTGCTTATAATACAGAAGTGCTAGGTAAGAACGGCACTTTTGGTCGAGAAAGCTATAAGGATATTTTGCTTACTCGCTATTTTAAAGAGGCACTTAAAAAGTACAATCCGTGGATAAATGAAAATCAGATTATTGAAGCACAACAGGTCTTAGAAAAAAGATTGTCTACCTCTTCACTGTTGCAGGTGAATGAAGAAAAATACTTTTTAATTCGTGACGGTATTCCTGTTACTGATAAAAAGCCAAACGGACAAACCGAAACAAAGAAAGCTGCAGTTATTGATTTTCAAAATCCTGATAACAATTATTTCCTTGCGATAAAGGAACTAAAGATTCATGGTGATTTATATCGCAGAAGAACTGACATTGTAGGATTTGTGAATGGTATTCCACTTCTCTTTGTAGAACTTAAAAAGAATACCGTAGATGTTCAGAATGCGTATGACGATAACTATACTGATTATCAGGATACCATTCCGCACTTATTTTATTACAATGCATTCCTTATGCTTTCTAACGGAACAGAAGCTAAGGTTGGTACGCTTGGTAGTAAGTTTGAATTCTTCCATGAATGGAAGCGACTTGCCGAAGAAGACCAAGGAAGCGTTGCTCTTGAAACAATGCTCCGTGGTATCTGCAAGAAAGAGAACTTCCTTGACTTATTTGAGAACTTTATCTTATTTGACCACTCTGATGGTCACACTGCAAAGATACTTGCTCGTAACCACCAGTATCTTGGTGTAAATGAAGCTATGAAGGCATACGCTGCAAGAAAGCTGAATGATGGAAAACTTGGTGTGTTCTGGCATACACAAGGTTCCGGCAAGAGTTATTCAATGGTGTTCTTTGCGAAAAAGGTACGAAGAAAGATGGAAGGTACACCAACCTTTGTTATTCTTACAGACCGAGACGAACTGAATACACAGATAAGTGATACTTTCGAGAATTGTGGCCTTCTGGGTAAAGATATAAAGGCTTCTCAATTTATTGCTACAAGTGGTGATGACCTTGTTAAGAAACTTCAAGGAAATCCAAGCTTTATATTTACTCTCATTCAGAAGTTTAATAAGCCAAATGAAAAGCCTATATATCCTGATCACGATATCATTATTATGTCTGATGAAGCACATCGTAGTCAGTATGGTATTTTTGCCGATAATATGATGAAATTGTTACCTACTGCTGCTCGTATCGGCTTTACAGGTACTCCATTGCTTTCAAGCGATAATATTACTGCTCGTACCTTTGGTGGTTATGTATCAGTCTATGACTTCAAGAGAGCCGTTGAAGATGGTGCTACTGTCCCTCTTTACTATGAAAATCGTGGTGAGAAGATTGTTGATTTACACAACCCTGAAATCACAAATCAAATTCTTGATGCTATCGAAAATGCTGACCTTGATGTCGACCAACAAGATAAGCTTGAAGCTGAATTTGCAAAAGAGATACACCTACTCACAGCCGAGCCTAGATTAAAATCTATTGCACGAGACTTTGTAAGGCACTACTCTGATTTGTGGACAAGTGGTAAAGCTATGTTTGTTTGCTTAAACAAAGTTACCTGCGTCCGAATGTATAATTACGTTCAAGAATATTGGAAAGAAGAAATCAAAATATTAAAAGCAAGTTTGAATTATGCAAGCCAACAAGAGACTCTTGAACTTGAAAGAAAAATCAAATGGATGGAAGAAACTGAAATGGCTGTTGTAATCAGTCAGGAACAGAATGAAATCCAAACATTCAAAAAGTGGGATTTAGATATAAAGACTCACCGTACTAAGATGGAAAAACGTGAGCTGGATAAAGAATTCAAGAATTCAAAAAATCCACTCCGTGTTGTATTCGTATGTGCAATGTGGCTTACTGGATTTGATGTTAAATGTCTTTCGTGTTTATATCTAGATAAACCATTAAAAGCTCACACACTTATGCAGACTATAGCACGTGCCAACCGTGTAAGTGAAGGCAAAAGCAATGGTTTGATTATCGATTATATTGGTATCGTAAAGGCTTTGAGAAAGGCTCTTGCTGATTATACTGCTAATGTAGGCGGGAATGGTGGTTCAGATCCTACAATAGACAAAGATGAACTGATTACTCGTATCATAGAAACAATAGAAAAAACTAATATGTTTTTAAAAGAAAATGACTTTGACTTAGAAATGCTTATAAATGCCTACGATTTTATGAAACTGTCATACCTTCAGGAAGCAGCGAATGCAGTATGTGGTTCGATTGAAGATAAGAAAACATATACTACATATGCGTCCGAATTGAATCGTCTTATGAAATATACTGACAGAGATGATATTACTGGTCACACTCGTAAGCAGTATGAAGCTATTGCAGCTATCTATGCTGAACTGCAGAAAAAGCGTAAGCATATCAATACCACTGACCTTATGATTGAAATCAATGGAATTATTAGCGCATATGTTGAGATTCAGCATACACCTACTATGGTGCGTGAAGAACCACGCAGATTTGATATCAGTGCAATTGACTTTGACCTTCTTCGCAGAGAGTTCGCAAAGGTCAAGAAAAAGAATCTTGTTCTAAAAGATTTAGAGGAAGTAATTCAGCAGAAACTTGACAGTATGCTTTTTGCTAACCCTGATCGAATTAACTACTACGAACGCTATCAACAAATTATTGATGATTATAACAGCGAACAGGACAGAGCCACAATCGAGAAAACTTTCATGGAATTGATGGATTTGGCTAATCAAATGAGCCAAGAAGAACAACGTTATGTCCGTGAAGGTTTTACAAGTGATGAAGAACTTTCTCTTTATGATATGTTGTTCCGTGATGATTTAAGTAAAACGGATATCAAGAAACTAAAAGAAGTTGCAGCATCGCTTCTTCAAAAAATAAAAAATAAAATTGCTGAATTTGACCACTGGACAGATAAGCAAGAAACAAAAGCAGCTATTGATAATCTTATCCGTGATACCCTTTGGGCAGAATTGCCTGAGTGCTACGATGAGGTTAGCATCTCTATGTATCGTCAGCAGATATATGAGTATGTATATACTCGATACAGAACAGTTGCTTAATAAGGACGATGAAGTAAAATGAAATGTGCTTTGTGTGGCCATGAATCAAAACTTATGCAAAGCCACATAATACCTAAGCTTGTTTATAAAAGAATTCGAAGCCACAAGAATTCTCGATTTCGCTCATTGGATGATTTTACAAAAGTAATGCAAGACGGCGAAAAAAGACCGATGCTCTGTCATGACTGTGAAGAACTATTTAGTTCATATGAAGTGAAATTTGCATCAGACTTTCTTGATGAATATTTAAATACAAACAAAATAAAAAATAACATATCGGGAGTAGTTGATAACTATTTACTGACAGTTGCTTGGAGAATTTTATGGGATGATTTGTACAGGTTGAATTCTCATTCCAGTCATTTTAATAGAGAACTCTTTGAAGAATTTTGTAAAGAATTAGGTGACTATTTACTTTCAATTGGTGCTAATAATAATGCTCGTCCACCTTTTAAATTTAAAACATATATTTACAAGCTGGAATCATTGATAAAGAACAAAGCTATTCACGAGATGGCAAAAGGCACCCTTTTTGGATATAGTGTTTATCAAGTAAAGGACAATTCTGTTGCAGTAATTGTCTATTATGCAGGATTAGTATTTGTGACCTATTATAATTACGATAAAAAGAAATACATATTTATAGGTCAAAGACCTATCCTATTCAAAGGTCTTGTTAGACGAAAAATAATCACAGAGGAACTCCAACTTCAATTTTATGAAATGGCTCAGCAATACCAAAAATTTATGAGCCCTGAATTACAGAGTTCCATTCAAGAATATTATAAAAAGCATTAATTAAAAATAACCTCACATACCGATTCGGTACTTGAGCAAAAGAAAACGACCACACAGGAGCATTCCTGCTCTTGTATGGTCGTTAATTCTTTTGTCACCGCTTGAAGACGTCACTCAAAAACTGTTTTTTCTTACAATCCCTAAGTGAAGGCTTCTTTGGTCTCCCTTTTTATATATATACTACTGTTTAAAAAGCATTTTCATCCGCTGCCATATCCTCGTGTAAATCGGTTATCGGGTCGCCCTTTACTTGCATTGATGCAGCGTTGTAGGGCATACCGTTTGCTGCGGCAGGATAGATTCCCGTTGTATGGTCAACAAAGTAAGAGTCGAATCCTGCTTTCTTAATTTCATCCTCCGTCAAATCCTTGGTTAGCTGAAAAACAATAGCACCAATCATCTCCAAATGCCCCAGTTCCTCGGTACCTATATCCGTCAATGTTGCCTGCAGTTCAGGGTAGGGCATTGTAAATCGTTGGCTCAAATACCTAAGTGATGCACCAAGTTCCCCATCAGGACCACCGTATTGGGTTATTATTATTTTTGCCAGTTGGGGATTGGTTTGTTTTATTCTTACAGGGTATTGAAGTCTTTTTTCATATACAAACATTACATAACCTCCCAAGGCCATGGGCCTTTAATCCATTGTACGGGGCTTGCGGCTTCTTTGCTTGTCAAAGGACCATATTCTGCCTCGTATTTTTCTCTTAATGGTCTGTATATGTTATCCAGCTCGTCAAACTTTGCCATAGCCTCGGTGGAGTCGGGGTGGGTGTCTAAGAACAGTCTTAATTCAAACATTGCAAAGGAAACAGAGGCGAGTTTCTTTATGAGTATATCTCGTTCAGTCATTCTTCATTTCCTCCATACATTTTTCGCCGTAAAACGGTTTGTCTAAAGCGGGAAACAGCGTGCCTGTTTCAAAACCGTGTGGTACGGAATACATACGGGGGTTGTTGCTTTGATAGGGAACATATGCCATAGCCTCGGAATAGTCCCGTGGAAAGGGTGTTATCCCGTAGCTTCTAAATATTTCATCAACCACATTAATTCTCCTTTTTTGGGTTAATCTTGTTAGATTCATCTGCTGAAATCGTTAGGAACGAATTTATAAATACTAAATTCTTGGCAGATGAACAATCAAGGTTTATCTATCTGACCTCTGATTATATAATATGTCCTAAATCCTTGCAGGTGAAAACCATAGTTTATTATGCAGATGATTTTTGCTTTCCTCTTATAAACAAAAAAAGAACTGTTGTAAATTTTGTGGTTTACAACAGTTCATATTATATGTTTCCTTTTAAATCTTATCATACGGAGAGTAAATTGTAAACTATATAAGTATTATAGGTTTACAATATCGTTTTTGTATGTGCACGATGTACAAAAGCCAAACATAATATTTATTATTGTACACAATATTTTGAAAATTTATTGAAATTTTGTGAATAATGTGATAAAATGTGTTCATAGAATTTTAATATTTGTATTATAATTGCGATGAGAGATTTATTGGATGAGGTTATTTTATGAAAGCTAAAAAATTAGTCAGCATAATTTTGTCGGCTTTGATGGTTTGTTCTATGTTTTCAGGATTAACCGCCTTTGCAGATGAAACTAAGGATAATGAATTTTCAAAAGGATTAATTGAAAGCGGTGCTATATCATCAATTTACAGTGTTGCAACGGCGGACGAAGCAACTAAGGACGAGGCGACAGTACCTGATGAGCCATATGAGGAATATTCAGGCACCACTGGTGACTGTTCCTGGAACTTTGATGGCAAAACAGCAACCCTGACTATTTCAGGTGACGGTGAAATGGAGCCTTATTATTCAGTCGAAAGCACACCTTGGTATGACTTTTTGTATAATATCGAAAGCATTGTTATTGAGGATGGTGTAGTAAACATTGCAAGTTGTGCATTCTTTGATTGTGCTAATCTGACAGAGGTTTCAATCCCTGAAAGTGTAATGGAAATCGGCGATTTTGCTTTTGCAAGCTGTGCAAGTTTGACTGAATTAACAATCGTTGAGGGTGTAACAAGCATTGGAAATAATGCTTTTGCAGGTTGTATATGTTTGCCGGAGGTGACTCTCCCCGATAGTCTGACAGAGATCGGTGACGAAGTGTTCAGCGGTTGTACAGAACTTTGTGAGGTAACAATTGGCAACGGCTTGGAGTATATCGGCATTAAGGATTTTTACGGATGTGAAAACTTAACAAATGTTACATTAGGCGAAAGTCTAACACTTATTGGCGAAAGTGCATTTGAAGGCTGTGCCTGTCTTACAGATATTGCATTACCTGACGGTGTAGAAAGCATTGAAATGAATGCATTTTGCGGTTGTACAGAATTAGCGGAAGTGTCCATTGGCAGTGGCATTTCAATTATAGGCGAAGATGCATTTGCAGACTGTGAAAATCTCATAGATGTATATTACAATGGTTCATTGTATGATTGGGAAAGTGTATATATCGACTCAGGCAACGACTACATTCTTGACGCTTGTATGTACTATGCAGTTTTAGTTGAACAGGAGATATATGTTCCCGAGGAAGAATATTCGGTATCATTTGGAACAAGACCATTTGACCTTGAGGCAGAGGCAGAAACGGATATGACCTTTGTAAGCAGTAACAGAAATGTTGCAAGTGTTTCGGAGGATGGAATTGTAACAGTTAAGGGATTGGGTACTGCGATAATTACAATTACAGCAGAAGAAGATGAGGTGTATTTGCCCACTAAAGCTACTGTAAAAATTATTGTTACCAAGGCAAAGCAAAAGATAAGCGGTGTAAAGGAGAAGTATGTTACATCTGCCGAAAAAACTGTTAACATAAAGGCAAGAGCAAACACAACCCTCACATTCACCAGCAGTAACAAGTCCGTTGCAACAGTCTCAAAGACAGGCAAGGTTACAGTAAAGAGTGCCGGAAGTGCGGTGATAACAATAAAAGCCGCTGAAAGCAATAAATACAAGTCAACTGTTATTAAGACCAAAATTATTGCATCTCCAAAGGACTTTAAGTCAAAGGATGTATCAAAGGTAAGCAAAACAGGTACAACAAAAGCCAAGTTAACTTGGACAAAACTTGCCGGTGCAAACGGATATACTGTACAGTATGCCACAAACAAAAACTTTAAGAATGCAAAGTATGTAAAGGTTAGCAAGACAACCGCCACAATCAGCGGACTAAAACAGGGCAAAACCTACTATGCAAGGATAAATGCCTTTGTAAAGGTGTCCGGCAAAAAGTATTTTAACAAGTGGTACACAGTAAAAATTAAAATGTAAAATGAAATTTTGGGATATGCACCTCATAATGGGGTGCATATTTTTGTATGGCAAAATAGCTATGTGAATTTTCAAAAGTTAATAAATATTCGTCAAAATATAACGAATTATCTCTTACTCAATAGTTTTGGTTGAAAATTATTTTTAAATGTGATAAAATCAATCCGTTAATGTTTTAATTATAAAACATTTTTCAGGAGGTATAAAAAGATGAAAAAATTAGTCAGCGTTATTCTGTCAATACTTGTGATTTGTTCATCCTTTGCAGGGCTGACTGCCTTTGCAGATGAAACAAATGAGAGTACAAATTCAAAAACAGCCCTTTCAGTAGGAGGAGAACTTCCCACAGACGAATCACAGTTATCGGGAACTATTGGAGAATGTACTTGGTCTTTTGAAAAGGGTTCTAACATAATGTTCATATCAGGTAACGGCTCTATGGAGCAATACGACTCTTATTTGGACATCCCTTGGTATAGATGGAATGAAAATATTGAAAAGGTAGTTATAGAGGAAGGCGTTACTGTAATCTGCCGCTGTGCTTTTAATGAATGTAAGAACCTTAAGGAGGTTTCAATTGCCGACAGCGTTATATCAATCGGGTTTGGTGCCTTTTGTGAATGTGAAAGCCTGAAACAGGTGTCAATTTCTAAAAATGTCAGTAAAATAGGGGCTACTGCATTTGCCGGTTGTAAAAAGCTTGAAAAAATTGAAGTTGATGAAAATAATGTCTGCTATTCATCCATCAACGGTGACCTGTATGAAGACTGGTATCAGATGGAATTAAAGCAGTATGCGCTGGGAAAGCCTGACACCGAATTTACAATTCCTGACGGTGTAGAAAGAATTGATATGGATGCTTTTGCAGGCAGTGACAATCTCGTTACTGTAAAAATACCCAAAAGTGTAAAGGAAATTGCTATGAACGCATTTGAAAAATGTACAAACTTAACCGAAATCACTATACCCGACACTGTTGAAGAAATTGACGGTTTTACATTTAGCGGTTGTAATAAATTAACCAAAGTAGTTTACGGCAACGGTATAAAGGAAATAGAAGGCGGTACTTTCTATGATTGCGAAGGATTAACCGCATTTACAATTCCCAACACCGTTACAAAAATTGACAACCATGCGTTTTATGGCTGTATAAATATGAAGAAAATTACAATCCCAAAAAGCGTAACCGAAATCGGAGAACATGCCCTGGGTTATTATTTTGCCTACTATGATGATGCATCCCACGATGATAAGGTTGAGGACTTTGTGATTTACGGCTACAAAGGTACTGCCGGCGAGAAGTATGCCCTTGACAACGGATTTAAGTTTGTGTCAATAGGTGACGCAAGAAAAACTCCGAAGATAACCGGCATAAAGTCACAGTATCTTGCATCAGCAGGAAAGTCCTTTAACCTTAATGCAAAGGCAAACACAAAGCTTTCCTACACAAGCAGTAACAAAAAAGTTGCAGTTGTTTACTCCTCAGGCAGAGTTGCCGTAAAAGGCGTGGGAAGTGCAGTAATCACTATAAAAGCATCTGAAAACAGACTGTACAAGTCGGCTGTTGCAAAAGTAAAGGTGTTCTGCGCACCAAAGGATTTTTCTTCAAAAGAAGTATCTAAGGTGAAGAAAACCGGCACAAAAGCCAAGCTATCTTGGAAAAAACTTGCAGGTGCAACAGGCTACACAGTTCAGTACGCAACAAACAAAACCTTTAAAAAAGCAAAGAATGTAAAGGTGAGCAAAACAACAGCCACAATCACCGGACTGAAAAAGGGCAAAACCTACTATGCAAGGATAAATGCCTACGCCAAAATTTCAGGCAAAAAGTACAGTAACAAATGGTACACAGTAAAATTTAAGATGTAATCAGTATATGATTATAAGACAAAAGCTCGGTTGTCGCCGAGCTTTTGTCATAATTATAATTTAGTTTTTAGAAAACTTAATTTTATAGTTATTAACACAGCCTTCAAGTATGCCTTTAATAAGTGTTTCAGCTTGTTGATCTGCAAGTTCCAATATTCCACATTCTGCAACATGTTCGATTGCATCTTCTTCAGCCATAGTTTGTGCTTTGTTTGCATCCTCTTTTTCATCAGTGTTAAACAGTGCAAAAGCTTCATCATAATAACGAATTGATTTTGGATCAACTTTAACATCTAATATTTCAGCATCTGGAATAGTTATTTTAACAGTTCTTGTTTGATTGTTAATATTTGTTTTTACTTTCTTAACATCAATGCCGGCACGAACAGTAGCATTATATACCATAGTAAAATCACCTTGGGATATTACAGGAATACCCTCGTCTGTGTAATCTGCAACGCCTGTGTATGTTAATTTTGCAGTTGTAAGTTCACTTGCCTCTTCCAATTTACCGCTTATGTAACTTGCCGAAATAGTTGCCTCGTCATTACCAAATGAACATTTTACAAATAACACACCTGACAAAATAACTATGATTATTAATAGTAATAGTGGCACTAATACTGATGATTTTACCTTAATACGAACATTGCCTTGATTATTTGATTCACTCATGTTGCTACACCTCTTATTGCAATATTAAACAAATAATGTGTATATTTGCTTATTTTTATATTTATATTATCATATCTTGATTTATTTTACAATATATTTTATTTAATATCTACTTCATTTTTTTGTTTTTAAATTAATTTGCTTTTTGTTTTCTCTCCATCCTTTTCCAGTTGACAAAGCCGTAAATATCGTTTATAAGGAACATAACAAAGCATACAATCATTGAAATATACGACCTGTCCTCAAATGAGGCAAAGCACCATAGAATTATCAGCACCACATCATTCAGTCCATAGGCTATTGCGTAATAGGGACTTCTTAATGTTGTCAGTCCCACAGCAAAAAAGCTGGTGGCTATTGAAAGTGTGCTGAAAAGCATATTTGCAGTGTTGAAATACAGTAGTATATAGTAGAATATAAAAGTTACACCGCAGGTCAGCAGGGTAAGAAACAATATATGTATTTTTTTCAGCCTTGCAATTTTAACCTCGTGCTTTCCTTTTTCATAAGGATTTTTCAGCCAAGTGAAAACCGACACCGCCGAAATGGGTGCGGTCATACCAAGGTAGGTGATAACTTCACCGTAATATGCATATGAATAGGATATTACACCGTACATAATGCTGAATATAACCATTAGTAACGGACCGAAAACATCTCCCTTTGCTGTGAAAATAAGGGAAGTCACTCCCAAAGCCGAGGCAATAACAGAGGGGAGTCCTTGAACTCCTCCTAAAATTGAGGACACTGTAACCACAGTCAAGGAAAAAAGATAAATTATCCATTGTGTTTTTGAAAGTCCTTTAAAGGGATTGCGAATTTTCATATTTCCTCCCAATCGTCATAGTTTTTCGTTCCGATAAAGCATATCATTTTGTGAGGTTGTTGTCAATTTTACTTTGGGTATTGACAACAATGGTACTAAAATATAATGTAGTGGTGTAGTGCTTTTGCTTTTGGGTAAAGATTTAACCTAAATTTAACATATAAAAACTTTCTATTTAACCAATTAGTGATACAATACTACTATGGAGATGATATTTTGATTTACTTCATTGAAGACGATAAAAGTATAAACGAGGCAGTTTTTTATTCACTGAAAAACAGCGGATTTGATGTTAAAGGCTTTGACCGACCATCAGAATTTTGGAGTGCTATGAAAGAACAGTTACCCAGTCTGATTCTTCTTGACATTATGCTCCCTGAGGAGGACGGTCTGTCTATTCTCAGAAAAATCCGTAAAAACAGCGATACCTTAAATATTCCCGTTATTATGGTAACCGCAAAGGATGCCGAATACGACAAGGTTATCGGTCTTGACAGCGGTGCAGACGACTATATGACAAAGCCCTTTAGTATGCTTGAGCTTGTGTCAAGGATTAGGGCATTACTCAGGAGAACTTCAAAGCCAAAGGAGCCTGATGTAATTACAATAGGCAAACTGTCTGTAAATCCCGAAAAGCACATTGTTACAGCCAACGGCAAAAATGTTGTCCTGACCTACAAGGAGTACCATTTGCTATTATTACTTATGCAGAACAAGGGTGTTGTTTTTTCAAGGGAAAAGCTCCTTAACAAAATTTGGGGTTACGAATTTGACGGAGAAAACAGAACTGTTGATGTTCACATCAGAAGCCTTAGGACAAAGCTGGGTGAATGTGGCAATATGATAGAAACTATCCGTGGTTTTGGCTATAAGATAGGTGAATAGTAATGACCAAAAAAATCTTTAAAAATATATTTTTGGGTTGCATAGCCGTTTTGGTGTCAACCATTGTAATAATCGTTGGTGTTATGTACGACTTTTACGGTGACGAGCTGATGAAACAACTGCACCATCAGCTTAGCACAATCTCCGCAGGTGTTGAAAAGAACGGTGTAAGCTATCTTGAGTCAATAGATATTGCTGATGACGAGAGAATTACTTGGATAGACAGCGACGGAAGTGTAAAGTTTGACACAGACGCCACAGCCGACACAATGGAAAACCACCTTAACCGTGAGGAGATTAAGGATGCTATGAACAACGGTGAGGGAGAAACTGTCCGTTACTCAAGCACTTTGTCGGAAAGGACAATGTACTACGCAAAGCTACTTCCTGACAAAACAGTAATCAGAGTTTCCACCAACCAGTATTCCGTATGGATACTTCTTTTCAATATGTTTCAGCCACTTGCCATTGTGATGATTTTGGCTTTGGTGCTTTCCTATGTAATAGCATTTTTTGCATCAAAAAAGATTGTTATGCCTATAAATCAGCTTGATTTGGAGAACATCAACACAGTTGAAACATACGAAGAAATCACTCCTCTTGTCAGGAAAATAAGCCACCAAAACAGGGTTATCAGGGAACAGATTAAGGAGTTAAAGCAAACTCAGGCGGAGTTTAACACAATCACAAACAATATGAAAGAGGGACTTTTGATTGTTGATTTGCAGGGTAAAATTCTCTCCCACAACAAAAGTGCCGAAAAGCTCCTGGGTGTAGAAAGTCCCCGTGGAGAATACCTTGAAGATTTAGGCGTGGACAATAGTTTCCTAAAGGATATTTCCTTGGCAATTCACGGCACCCATATGTCAGAGGTAATTCCCTTTGGCGACAGATATTTGAGCGTTTACTGCAATCCTGTTGTACTTGAGGATAAGGTAAAGGGTGCAGTTGCCGTTATTCTTGATGTTACCGAAAAGCACCAGAGGGAAGTGCTTAGGAGGGAATTTAGTGCAAATGTGAGTCACGAGCTGAAAACACCTTTGACTGCAATTCTTGCCTCAGCCGAAATTTTAAGGAATGAAAATACCCCAAAGGAAACAGTTACTCATTTTGCAGGGAACATTACAAAAGAGGCAAACAGGCTTATAACCCTTGTAAACGACATTATCAAGCTTTCAAAGCTGGACGATAAGTCCATTGTAATGGAAACAAAGGAGGTTGACCTCTTCAAAATCGCAAAGGATGTGGAGGACACACTTGACCCTATTGCTTCAAGCAACAATGTCACCCTAAAGCTGTACGGAGAAAAAACAATGCTAAAGGGTGTGCCAACCATACTTAGCGAGATTGTGTATAACCTTGTAGATAATGCAGTTAAATACAACAGAGCCGGGGGAAGTGTAACCGTAACAGTAGCCCCTGTTGACGGCAAGGCAACACTTATTGTTGAGGACACAGGAATTGGAATCAGCAAGGAGGACAAAAGCAGAGTGTTTGAAAGGTTCTACCGAGTTGACAAAAGCCACAGCAAGGAAATAGGCGGAACAGGACTTGGACTTTCCATAGTAAAGCACGGTGTAGAGTACCACAAGGGAACACTAAGCGTTGAGAGCGAATTGGGCAAGGGCACAAGGATAACTGTAAAAATATAAATCAGTTCTATTATACTGTCACAAATGGCAAAAATCATTTGTGGCAGTATTTTTTTAAAATATTTAAAATTTTTTTTAAAAATCTGTCCCATTTTTTGAATTTTCATTGTTGTATATAGTGAAAGGATAAATTTTAATATTGGGAGGATAAACCGATGGAGTATTAATTCTTCTTTAGAATATTAAATAAAAAATGAGGTTTTACTATGAAAAAAATAATGTCATTAATACTATCGTCAATAATTCTACTTTCATCATTTGCTCTGTTACCGACAACAGCTTTTGCAAAGACAACAAAGCCAAAGGAAACAACATATATTGCGTCCTGCGGAGTGTATAAAAATTCCTTTGGAAAGGTTTTTGCATCAAAGGATAAGCTTGTTTTTCAGGACAAAAAAGGAAAAAAGACTGTACTGGACAAGGCAAGTGATAATTTTTATGATAAGTGGTACAGAAAATACACTTTTTATATGAGAGGAAAAACAGTTTATTACACCAAAGAAACATGGGAAAACAGCTTTGGCGACGGTGCATATTCTGTAAGAATAGACGGCACTAACAGAAAGAAGATAGGGGATGCAACCTTTTCTTTGCTGGGTGGCTACGGAAGCGCTATGATTTTTGTCAACAGAAAAGAAGTATTTTTCTGCGACCAAGGAAAAACCACAAAGCTGTTTAATACAAATAACTATCCTGCATGGATTTTTAACGGTAAAATTTACTGCGGTAAAAAAGTATATAACCTTGATACAAAGAAAACCGGTATATATAACATCAGGGATTACAAGTTAGACTACAAGTCAGACAATAATTTCGACTCTCGTTTAGAAAAAGAAAAAAACCTTGTTGTAACTACAAAGAACTATATGTACTTTATCAACAACAACGGAAGCTTGGTTCGGCTTGACAAGGCAGGAAACAAGAAAACAGTTGACAAAGGCATAATTAAGGTTTTGGGTGCAAACAACAATGGAAATGCGGTGTATGTAAAGAAAAATTCCAAAGGGGAAGAGTCGCTGTATCGTTGCACCTCAAAAGGAAATATCGTTATGCTGACCACATACAAATCAATCCTCAAAAAAATCCAAAAAACAAATAAAGCCCAAAATGAAAATCTTGAAAAGGAAGTCTATGTTGAAGAGGCGGTTCTTGTAGGAGGAAAGGTTCTGTTCATCGGAAATCAAAGACTGTTTTCTGTTGATAACAAGGGTGGAAACTTAAAGTATGTCATTAAGAATGTTGATTACGACTTTTTCATAAAATCCTTGGGGGCTTGTGACGGAAGAGTGTATTATTCCTATGTGGGCAACGGTGACCAAGAGAGTTACGAAGTTAGAGTTAAAAGTGTATAGATAACAAATCCAAAGAATAAGTCGGCACTATGCCGGCTTATTTTTGTGCCCCTTTAGGGGGATATCAAGGGCAATGCCAGAGAAGGCTTTTTATTACCCGAAAATAGGCTTGTACTGTGTCATAACACAGAAAACACAGGAATATAATGGAGAAAGCAAGTCAATTTTGGGTTTTAAATTCATTTAACAAAAAACGGAAAAGATTTAACTTTACTTTGATTTTCGATTTAACAATAGAGGAGTAACATTAAGTTGTACTTAGAAAGTAGTGAAGAAGATTTATACTTTTCGGTACAATATTATATATATCTAAAAAAGAGGTAAAGAAAAAATGAAAAAATTATTATGCGGTATTTTAGCAGGAACAGTCCTTGCACTTTCTTTTGCAGGATGTGGTTCAAGCGACAGCAACAAGGGCACAGATAACAGCGGAGTAACAGGAGAAATCACCGTTGTTTCCAGAGAGGACGGCTCAGGTACAAGGTCAGCCTTTACAGAGCTTCTTGGAATCATTGATGATCAGGAAAATGACGCTACAACAGAAACAGCAGAAATCACAAACAGCACATCTGTTATGATTACAACAGTAGAGGGCAACAAAAATGCAATCGGTTATGTTTCCCTTGGTTCACTTTCAGACACAGTTAAGGAAGTTAAGGTTGACGGTGTTGAGGGTACTGCTGAAAATGTTAAGAACGGTACATACAAAATCTCCCGTCCGTTTAACCTTGCATACTTCGACGGCAAGCTTTCAAAGGTTGCACAGGACTTTGTTGACTTCATTATGAGCAGTGACGGTCAGGAGATTGTTGACAAAGAGGGCTACATCTCAGTTGAAGAGGGCGAGTCTTACAAGTCAGCCGGTCTAAGCGGTAAGGTTACACTTGCCGGTTCAACATCAGTTGCTCCTCTTATGAATGTAATTGCAGATGAATACAAAAAGCTAAACCCTGATGTATCAGTTGAAATTCAGGAGTCAGGTTCTTCAGCAGGTATTCAGTCAGCAATGCAAAAGGCAGTTGACATCGGTATGTCCTCCCGTGAACTAAAGGATGACGAGGCAAAAACCCTTGTTACAAAGCAGATTGCAATGGATGGTATTGCGGTTGTTATAAACAAAGAAAATACTATCGAATCCCTGACATCAGACCAAATCAAGTCCATTTACCTTGGCGAAACAACCACTTGGGAAGATGTACAATAAAACTTTGGGCAGGGGGTAACCTCTGCCCATATTTATGGCAACATTTTGGTGAGATGAGAGTTTGAATAGTAATTTGCCATAACAAAAAAGGAGAATTAATTTGAGTAAGATAAAAGAAAAATTAATGAAAATCGTTTTCCTTTTGTGTGCCTGTATTTCCATTATTGCTGTAGTAATCATATGCCTGTTCATTTTTGCAAACGGTGTACCCGCTGTGGGCAAAATAGGCTTTTTTGACTTTATTTTCGGCACTCATTGGAAACCGTCATCAGGGGAATTTGGAATTTTCCCTATGATTGTAGCCAGTATCTATGTTACAGCCGGCGCAATCATAATAGGTGTTCCCATTGGACTTTTAACAGCAATATTCCTTGCAAAGTACTGCCCAAAAAGGCTGTACAAGGTGATAAAGCCACTAATCAATCTACTTGCAAGTATTCCGTCCATTGTTTACGGATTCTTTTGCCTTGTAGTTGTTGTTCCGATTATTCAGGAGCTTACAAATACAAGCGGTAAGGGAATACTCACAGCCTCAATACTTTTGGGAATTATGATTTTGCCCACAATAATAAACACAGCAGAATCATCAATCAGAGCAGTACCTGATATGTACTACGAGGGTGCGCTTGCACTTGGCGCAACAAAAGAAAGAAGTATTTTCAAAACCGTTATCCCTGCCGCCAAAAGCGGAATTATGTCGGGTATTATCCTTGGAATAGGCAGAGCAATCGGCGAAACCATGGCGGTTGTTATGATTGCAGGTAACACACCAATTATGCCAAGGGGAATAACAAGCAGTGTAAGAACACTTACAAGCAACATTGTTATGGAAATGGCATATTCATCGGGACTTCACCAGAAGGCTCTTATAGCCACAGCTATGGTGCTGTTTGTGCTCATCCTCATTATCAACATATGCTTTTCAATTATAGTCAGAAAGAAGGAGAAGTAATGACAAAGCTAAAAACATACCTGAAACACCCTTTCTCCTTTTTGATGCTGATTTTACTTGTGACAGCAGCAGTAATAACCGTTGCGTCAATTATTTTCATCATAGTCTATATACTTGAAAAGGGTATTCCAAACATTACAGGGGAACTTTTCAGCTTGCACTTTAATTCAAAGAACCAGTCAATGCTCCCCTCAATAATCAATACTGTTTCAATCACATTTTTAACATTGCTGTTTGCTGTGCCCATAGGCATATTCTCTGCAATATACCTTGTTGAGTACGCAAAAAAGGGAAGTAAGCTGGTTAAGGTTATCAGAATAACAACAGAAACCCTTGCAGGTATTCCCTCAATCGTATTCGGTCTGTTTGGATTTTTGGCATTCGTAATCACCCTGGGTTGGAACTACTCAATGATTTCCGGTGTGCTTACACTAACAATGATGGTACTTCCCACCATTATCAGGACTACCGAGGAGGCACTTTTGGCAGTTCCCGACTCCTACCGAGAGGGTTCCTTCGGACTGGGTGCCGGCAAGCTTAGGACGATTTTCAAAATAATTCTGCCCTCGGCTGTACCGGGAATTTTGTCAGGCGTAATCCTTGCAATAGGTAGAATTGTAGGTGAAACTGCAGCACTGATTTACACTGCGGGAACAGTTGCCGACACAGCCACAAGCCTGATGGACTCGGCAAGAACTTTGTCCGTTCACCTTTATTGCTTACTAAACGAGGGACTTTTTACAGAACAGGCTTACGCAACCGCAGTAATTCTGCTGTTGCTTGTTGTGGGAATTAACGCATTATCAAACTTTGTGGCAAAGAAAATTGCAAAGGCATAATACTGTATAGGAGATAATATGAGTAAATTTGATATAAACAACCTTGTGCTTCACTATGGAGATTTCAAGGCAATTAAAGGAATTGACCTGAAAATTAACGAAAAAGAAATCACATCCTTTATAGGCCCCTCAGGCTGTGGTAAGTCAACTGTGTTAAAGACTCTTAACAGAATGAACGACCTTGTGGAGGACTGCAAAATTGAGGGAGAAATTCTCCTTGATGGAGAAAATATCTACAAGGATATGGATGTAAACCACCTTAGAAAAAGGGTGGGAATGGTGTTCCAAAGACCAAACCCATTCCCGATGAGCATTTACGACAACCTGACCTACGGACCCATTACCCACGGTATTCGCAAAAAAAGCAAGCTTAACGAGATTGTGGAAACTACCCTAAGACAGGCGGCTCTTTGGGACGAGGTTAAGGATATTCTGAAAAGGTCAGCACTTTCCCTTTCAGGCGGTCAGCAACAAAGACTTTGCATAGCAAGGGCATTGACAGTTAACCCGGAGGTTATCCTTATGGATGAGCCAACCTCTGCTCTTGAC
The DNA here is from genome assembly GCA_022779485.1 of Ruminococcus sp. GTDB lineage: Bacteria > Bacillota > Clostridia > Oscillospirales > Acutalibacteraceae > Ruminococcoides. The sequence continues at coordinate 109,856 of JALFTC010000047.1, read as the reverse complement.
CCGATTTCTACATCAAAAATCGAGGACTTAACCCTTGAGCTTAAGAAGGACTACACAATAATAATCGTCACTCACTCAATGCAACAGGCGGCAAGAATTTCTGACAAAACAGCATTCTTCTTGCTTGGTGATGTGATAGAATACGGCGACACACATCAAATCTTTTATAAGCCAAAGAATAAGAAAACAGAAGATTATATTTCAGGAAGGTTTGGTTAATTATGCGAGATAATTTTGCAAAGCAGTTAGACGAACTATATGTAAGCGTTAAGGATATGGGAATCCTGTGCGAGAAAGCTATTGAAAAGGCAGCAAAAACAATACTGTCAAATGACAAAAACGAAGATAACTATGTTGCCCTTGTTAAAGAGGTGGATAATTACGAAAAAGAGGTTGACCGCAAGGAGAGAGAAGTGGAAAACCTGTGTATGCGTCTTTTGCTCCACCAACAGCCTGTGGCAAGTGATTTAAGGACAGTTTCATCTGCACTAAAGCTCATCTCCGATATGGAGAGAATAGGCGACCAAGCGTCAGACATTACAGAACTTTCAAAGTACATAAGAAATTGCAGTTTGCACCACAAGCTACACCTCAGCGAAATGTTTTCAGAAACAATCGGACTTGTAAAAAAAGCAGTTGACTCCTTTAGCAACCACGACCTTGACAAAGCCAAGGAGGCAATAGAGGGTGACGACAAAATTGACGGACTTTTCAACAAGGTGAAAAGCGAGCTTGTTGCAATTATAAAGGACGATACAGATGCAGAGCTGTGCATTGACCTTTTGATGGTTGCAAAGTACCTTGAAAGAATAGGCGACCACGCAGTAAACATTGCCGAATGGGTGGTTTACTCCATTGAGGGCGTTCACAAGGATATTTAGGAAAGAATAAAGCCCCCATAAAATGAAATAATATTTGCAGGACAGGGCTACCTGTCCTAAATTATTTAACATAGATTTAACATTTCGAAAGCAATATATTTTACATAGATTAGTTACAATGTATAGGACAAAAAATGTTTTTACTAATGGAGAAACGCTATGAGTATTTTTAATGTTTTGAATTTGGTGGGTGGACTTGCCCTGTTCCTGTTTGGTATGAACTTTATGGGAGATGCCCTTGAAAAGAGGGCAGGGGGTACACTGCAAACTGTACTTTCAAGAATAACCTCCAACAAATGGAAGGGTCTTTTGCTTGGTGTTGCAGTTACGGCTGTAATCCAGTCAAGCTCTGCCACAACTGTTATGGTTGTGGGATTTGTAAACTCTGGTATTATGGCACTTGGACAGGCTATCAATGTTATTATGGGTGCAAATATCGGTACAACGGTAACATCTTGGATTTTGAGCCTTACCGGTATCGAAAGCGACAATATCTTTGTCAGCCTGTTAAAGCCCTCATCATTTACACCTTTACTTGCTTTAATCGGAATTATCCTGTTTATGTTCCTTAAGAGCAATAAAAGCAAGGACATAGGTCAGATTCTCTTGGGCTTTGCAGTTTTGATGTTTGGTATGGAGGCAATGAGTGACGCTGTTGCGCCACTTAAGGATGTTCCCGAATTTCAAAACATTCTTCTGATGTTCAGCAACCCGATTTTGGGTGTTATTGCCGGCGCTGTGCTTACCGCAATAATCCAAAGCTCCTCTGCATCTGTGGGTATTTTACAGGCACTTTCCTCAACGGGACAAATCACCTTTGGCTCTGCAATTCCAATTATTATGGGTCAAAATATCGGTACCTGTGTTACAGCACTTATCTCCTCAATAGGTGCAAACAAGGGTGCAAAGCGTTCTGCCGTTGTTCACCTTTGCTTTAACATTGGGGGTACAATTATTTGGCTTAGTGTATTTGAGCTTGTAAACCTGTTTGTAAACTTTGACTTTTTAAACGACCAAATCGGTGTAATGGGTATTGCTGTTGTTCACACAATATTTAATGTTCTTTGCACACTTACATTCCTGCCTTTTACAAAAAAATTGGAAAAACTCGCCTGCCTTATCGTAAGGGACGACCACAAAGACCAGAAGTTTGAGGTTCTTGACACAAGACTATATGCAACTCCGGCAGTTGCACTTGAAAACTGTGCAAAGGTTGTTAACGAAATGGCTAACGAGGCTGTTTCTTCAATCAAAGCATCCTTTGGACTTCTTATGAAGTATGATGAGTCTGTTGCGGAAAAAATCAAAGAGTCGGAAAAGACTGTTGATAAATACGAGGACAAAATTGCCAACTACCTTTTGGGACTTTCAAGCCTTAGTATTTCCGAAAAGGACAGCCTTGCAATTTCAAAGTATCTCCACATAATCGGGGATATTGAGAGAATGTCCGACCACTCTGTAAGTTTGGCAGAGTCTGCAAGGGAAATCAGGGATAAAAAGCTCACTTTCTCCGACAGTGCAAAGGCGGAGATTAAGACAATGTGCAGTGCATTGATAGAAATTCTTGATTACACACTGAAAACTGTTTCTGACAACGACCTTATTTCAGCTGCTGAGATTGGACCTTTGGAGGAGGTTATTGACGCACTGAAAAATAAACTCCAGAAAAACCATATCAAAAGACTGCAAAATAACGGTTGCACCATTGAAATGGGCTTTATCCTGTCCGATATTACAACGGTTATGGAAAGAGTGTCCGACCATTGCAACAAAATCGCCCTGTGCATTATCGAAATTCAAAGGGAAAGTCTGGGACTTCACCAGCAGAGCAAATACCTGAAAAAGTCCAATCCGCTGTTCCAGAAAAAGTATGAGGGATATTATGAGAAATATATGACGGTTTAAACTGAATATATATACAAAAATGGGATGTGACTTCTGCCACATCCCCTAATTTTTTTGCTATAAACTTTTATCACCAATATCCAAGGAAGTGTTGCATCAGTAGGCTTACGCCTGCTATTGCAATCCAACAGCAAAAGCCCATAAATATCGGCTTGCCACCCTTTTTAACAAGGTTTACAACATTGGTGTTAAGTCCTATTGCACACATAGCCATTGCAATAAAGAATTTTGCAAGGAACTTTGCAAAGGAAACAAAAGAATTGCTGTAAAACGCTGTGAAACCGCTTTCGGGAAGTACCGAAATAAGTGTTGTGATAAGTGACGCAATAATAAAGTAGATGATAAACCAAGGGAAAATCTTGCTGAATTTTACCTTTGAGCCTGTTTCTATATTTGTCTTTTTCGCCTGTCTTGTGCGGATAAGTGCAAGTGCAAGTGTTATTGGGATAATTGCAATAGTCCTTGTCAGCTTAACAGTAGTTGCCTGTGCAAGTACCATTCCGTTTGTATCCTTCATACTGTCCCAAGCAGACGCCGCCGCAGTTACGGAAGAAGTGTCGTTTACTGCTGTTCCTGCAAAGAGTGCAAAGCCGTCATTGCTTAGCCCCAACATATTTCCCAGGGTAGGGAAGATTAGCGCCGCAATGATGTTAAAAAGGAATATTACAGAAATTGACTGTGCAATTTCCTCGTCATCAGCATCAATAACAGGTGCAGTTGCCGCAACAGCAGAACCACCGCAAATTGATGAGCCGACACCTACCAGTGTAGAAACCTTTTTGTCCATTTTCAGTACCTTGCAAAGTAAAAATGCAACGATAAGTGAGGTTAAAATTGTTGAGATAATTACAGGCAAGGACTGTCCTCCAACGGAGATAACCGTTTGAATGTTGAGGGAAAATCCAAGTATAATTACAGCCCATTGGAGAATTTTCTTTGAGGTAAATGTGATTCCCTCTTTCATAAATTCAAGGGATGAAAATTTTGGGAAAATTGCAGAGATAATCATACCGATTACTATTGCAAAGACAGGTGCGCCGATAATTTCAAAGCTAAAACCGCCTAATGAAAGGCTCGCCAAAAATGTAGAAAGGGTTGCAATCACTGCAGAAAGTACAATACCCGAACCTTTTTTCTTAATAAAATTCATTTTTCTTCCTCCTTATAAAATTACAATTTCACTATACCACATATTGTAGCCAAAGTAAAACCAAATATGGATGATTTCCTGTAATTAACTATAATTAGGTGAATAAAAGATATATTTGATAAAAATATGTAAAGAAAATATATATGGAAACACTGAATAAATCACTTTACATATCTTGTACGCATATTTTCCAACCGTATGCCCAAAAAATCCTCACAATACACCAGTATTCCTGCGGTTTTTTGAACATACCGACAAAAAATCTGACTGTACAATCTGTGCAAATGATTTAATCAGTGTTTCCATAAATTTTATTAATTTGTCACTTTACAATGTTAGTCTAATAAAGTAAAATATAAGAGACGGTTTGTTGCCAATGGGTATTGGCACTATGTTTACCGCAAACAAGGAGGAAAAAACAATGAAAAAATTAATGGCACTTATTCTATGTATGATTATGGCTGTTCTAGTAACAGGCTGTGGTTCCGAAGGCTCCGGCTCTGACTACAAGGATATTGTTGACAAGGGTGAGCTTGTTGTTGGTATTACCGACTATGCCCCAATGGACTACCAGGACGACAATGGTGAATGGACAGGCTTTGACGCTGAATTTGCAAAGGCTGTTGCTGACAAAATGGGCGTTAAGGTTAAATTTATTGAAATTGACTGGGACAATAAGTTTATCGAGCTTAGCTCAAAGTCCATCGACTGCATTTGGAACGGTATGACAATTAGTGAAGAAGTAATTAACAACACAAGTTGCTCAAAGGCATACGCAAAGAACGAGCAGGTTGTAGTAATGAAGGAAAAGGACAGCAAGAAGTACACAGATGTAAAGTCACTTTCAGGTCTTAGCTTTGCTGTTGAGTCAGGCTCAGCAGGTCAGACAGCCGCCGAGGACAACAAGCTTGAGTTTACAGCAGTATCTGCACAGAGTGACGCACTTATGGAGGTTGAGTCAGGCTCTGTTGACGCTTGTATCATAGACAGCACAATGGCTGCCGCTATGACAGGTAAAGGCACAAGCTACGAAGACCTTACAAGCAGCGTAACACTTACAAAGGAAGAATACGGTGTAGGTTTCCGCAAAGGCTCCGATATGACAAAGAAGTTTAACGGCTATATTGATGAGCTTAAAAAGGACGGCACACTTGAAAAGCTTTCTAAAAAGTATTCTGTTGCACTTGCTGACTAACATTTAAACAGGTAGGAACTAAAATGAGCGAATTTCTTTCTGTTACCTTAGATTTGCTGAACGGGTTTTTATCAACCCTTCAGCTCTTTGGTTTAACACTTCTGTTTTCACTTCCGTTGGGGCTTATCATATGCTTTGGCTCAATGAGCCGATTTAAGCCCCTTAGGTGGCTTGTCCGTACATTCGTATGGATTATCAGGGGAACACCACTGCTTTTACAGCTTATAATTGTATATTACGGACCGGGACTTATTTTTAACGCAGGACTGCTCCCAAGGTTTAGTGCGGCGCTGATTGCCTTCGTTATCAATTATTCCTGTTATTTCTCCGAAATATACAGGGGCGGTATTGAATCAATCCCCAAAGGTCAGTACGAGGCAGGTCAGGTGCTTGGTATGACAAAAACACAGATATTCTTCAAGGTAGTTTTGCTCCAGGTTATAAAGGTGATTGTACCGCCTATGAGCAACGAAATTATTACCCTTGTAAAGGATACATCCCTTGCAAGAATAATCGCTGTTTATGAGATTATTTGGTCAGCACAGGTGTACATCAAAATGGAGGGTCTTATTTGGCCTCTGTTCTACACAGGTGCATTTTACCTTGCATTCTCCGGTTTACTTACACTTCTCTTTGGCTATATCGAGAAGAAATTAAGCTACTTCAGGAGTTAATTATGGCAATATTAGAGGTTAAGAATTTAAGAAAAAAATTCGGCAAAACAGAGGTGCTGAAGGGCATTGACTTCACTCTTGAAAAGGGTGAGGTGCTTTCCATAATCGGCTCATCAGGCAGTGGCAAGACAACTCTTTTAAGATGCCTGAACTTTTTGGAAACTGCCGAAGTGGGAACAATTTCCGTAAACGGAGAGAAAATCTTTGACGGGGAAGAGAACAAAAGGTACAAAGAGGCGGAAATTCGCAAAAACCGACTTCACTTTGGACTTGTATTCCAAAACTTCAACCTTTTCCCCCAGTATAATGTACTAAAAAATGTTTCAATGGCACCCACACTTATGAAGATGGACAGCCCTGAAAACATTGAAAAACACGCAAGGGCTTTGATTGAAAGAGTGGGACTTACAGACAGAATAGACCACTATCCCTGTCAGCTTTCCGGCGGACAACAGCAAAGGGTTGCAATAGCCAGAGCCTTGGCTATGAATCCCGATATTCTGTGCTTTGACGAGCCAACCTCGGCGCTTGACCCCGAGCTTACAGGTGAGGTGCTAAAGGTTATCCAAAAGCTGAAAAGCTCTGACAGCACAATGATTGTTGTCACCCACGAAATGAGCTTTGCAAAAAATATTTCCGACAAGGTTATATTTATGTCAGACGGAATTATTGAGGAGTACGGAACACCTGAGGATGTGTTCTGTAATCCAAAGTCCGAAAAGACAAAAGCATTCCTCAACAAATCCCTTGAGGGAATAATGTAAAAGAATACACATCAAAAAGGGCTGTCGCAAAGTAACGACAGCCCTGATTTTATGGGAGAAATGTGCAATTTTTCTTTGTATAATATCAAATAAGATGATTAATAGTTCTCTGCGTGAACCTCAAAATAGCTCTGTGGGTGTGCGCAGGTTGGGCAAATTTCAGGTGCGCTTGTGCCAACAATGATATGTCCGCAGTTTCTGCACTCCCAAACCTTAACCTCGCTCTTTTCAAATACCTGAGCAGTTTCAACATTCTTTAGCAAAGCACGGTAGCGTTCCTCGTGATGTCTTTCAATCTCTGCAACAAGGCGGAACTTTGCTGCAAGCACAGGGAAGCCTTCCTCTTCGGCAGTCTTTGCAAAACCGTCGTACATATCAGTCCATTCGTAGTTTTCACCCTCTGCGGCAGACTTCAGGTTTTCGGCTGTATCGCCAATGCCCTCAAGCTCTTTGAACCACATTTTAGCGTGTTCCTTTTCGTTGTCGGCAGTCTTTTGGAATAGGGCAGAAATCTGCTCATAACCCTCTTTTTTTGCAACAGATGCAAAGTAGGTGTACTTGTTCCTTGCCTGTGATTCACCTGCAAAAGCAGCTTCCAAATTTTTTTCTGTCTGTGTTCCTGCATATTTACTCATAAATTTTTCCTCCAAAATATTATTATTATGTTTTATGATTTAAGGGAATAAAACCTTCTCCCGTAGCACCTATCGGTTACTTTAATTATAACATTATTTTTATATTTTTCAATAAAAATTTTAAAAAATTATTGAAGTAAATATTGTAAAGTGCTACAATATCTCAAGCGGATTTTGTTCTGCGGTTTTATGTTTACAGATTGAATTTTAGTTTTTTCGTACAATGGGGTAGAAAAATGAAAATTGTTACTGTGGATAAGCTCACTCCCGAGGAGTATTTTGAGCTTTATTCCTCTGTTGATTGGAGAGGACTTAGATTTTCACAAATTGCAGGAATGTTAGAACGTAGCAGTCACACATTCGCCTTATATGAGGACAAGAATCTTGTGGGAATGGCTCGTCTTTGCGGTAGAATTTCCTCTTTCGTTTATCTCAACGACTTAATTATAAAGCCGGAATATCAAAACGAGGGTTACGGAAAATTTTTGCTTAACTACATAGTTGACTTTATCCGCAACAACAAGCCTGAGGAGAAAAGCGTCAAGTTAGAGGTTTTGTCGGCGAGAGGAAAAGAGGATTTCTACAAACGCAACGGATTTAAAGGCTTTGATGACGATTACAACGGCAGAAGATTTTTTGCGTATGTAGAATAGATTGAAGTGATTTATTCAGTGTTTCCTTATAACTGTTGCGTAAAACAATGCGTGACAGTTATTTTTCTGTCCCAAATTATGGGTTGATTCGTTGACAGATTACAATTAGTGATATAAAATCTTAATGTATTATTTGTTAAACTGATATTCTTTTAACTTTTGGAGGTACGGATATGAAAAGATTAATGGGTATTATTCTTTCGGCAATACTATTTATCGGCACAGCCACAGTGGGTGTTGAGGCGACAACGGTAAATGTAGAGGAAAATTCAGTCAATACATCCTCTGTAATTGAAGATTATAACAATGTTCCCATTGGCGACGGAATTGAGGAAGTTACAGAAGCTCAGCCTACATCACAGGTGAGTGAAACCGCAACTTCCTCTACGGAGGAAACAAATCCTACAATACCTGTAATTAGGGAAGAGGTATTTTTAAGTGCGACCTCAACCTCCCTTGGTATGGGAGAAACATTTGAAATTTACGGATACGAAAAGGACAGCACAGCTTTGCCAACCCTTGAATGGTACACCTCTGACGAGAGCGTTGCAACTGTTGAAAAAACCAATGAAAACAGTGCAATTATTACAGGTGTGAGAACAGGAAACACTGTTATAAAGGCTGTAACATCTGAGGGACAGGAGATAGAATGTGTAGTAAATGTACTAAAGGCTCCCCAAAAGGTCACTTTGAGCAAAACTGCATTGTGCCTTGGAAAAGGTGAAAGCTTTACAGTTAACGCAACTATCGACAGCAATTCTTGGTCACAGACTATTGACTGGAAAAGTTCAAATACAAAGGCTGTGGGAATAACAGTAATATCAAGGGATAGAGTGAAAATCACAGCAAAAAATGTAGGTACAGCGGTGATTAGTGCAAAGACCTACAACGGTAAAACTGCTACCTGTAAGGTAACAGTAAAACCGGCACCTGTATCGGTAAAGCTGAATGTAAGCAGTTTGCAGTTGGGAAAGGGAGAACCCTGTATAATCTACGAAACAGTGAATAAAAACTCCTACGCAAACACCCAAAATGTAAAATGGGTTTCATACAATACAAAGGTTGTCACAGTTGCAAAGGCAGAGAATAACAAATGCGTTGTTACTGCAAAGGGAGTGGGAAAAGCAAAAGTTGCAGTGAAGCTATATAACGGAAAAACTGCCTACTGCACAGTAACAGTAAAACCTGCTCCAAAATCAGTAACAATCAACCCAAGTAAAATAGAGCTAAAACTGAAAAAAAGTATGACTGTTTCTGCTGTGTTAAGCAAAAATTCCTACGCAAGGAATATCACTTGGAGCAGTAGCAATACACAGGTTGCAAAGGTAGTAAAAACAGCACAAAGCAAGGCAAGAATTGAAAGTAAACGCACAGGAAAGGCTGTAATTACTGCAAGACTATATAACGGAATGATTGCAAGATGCACCGTAACTGTGTATAGGGCAAAGGTGTATTTAAGCCCATCATCACAAAAAGACAATGTATATGTAATCGGCAACACCAACGAAATGGAGCAGTGCTACAAAATTGCAAAGTGTGCCAAATCAGCCCTTGTGCGAAACGGTTTCCTTGTAAAAATGCCACGCAATCCGGAGCAAAGCTATCAGAAAAACACGAAGGAAAGCAACAACTGGGGAGCAGATTTTCATATTCCAATCCACACAAACGGACTTTCCGGCAACACCTTGGGAACAATGGTAATGGTGCGTCAGAAAAAGGGCGCAACCCTTAATATGGCTAATTGTTTGCTTAACTCTGTTGGTGGGGTAACACCTGGAAAAGATTTTGAATTAATGGTTATTAAGGACCTTTACGAGCTTAATCACACCACTGCAAAGGCCGTTTATATTGAGGTTGAATATCACGACAATGTAAAGGGTGCAAAGTGGATAATCAACAACACTGTAAAAGCCGGCAACTCAATAGCAAAGGGTATTTGCGACTACTACAAAATAAAATTTGTGTGATTCCTATTGTAAAAAGGATGGTATAAAAACAAAAATGACAGAAATAAAAAAAGGACTTAAGGACGGAATACCCATTGCCCTTGGATACATATCTGTTTCCTTTACATTCGGACTTCAGTCTGTTCATTCGGGCTTAAGCTGGTGGGAGGCTGTGATGATTTCTCTGACAAATCTCACATCAGCGGGACAGTTTGCAGGACTTGATATTTTGGTCAGAGGCGGTGGCTTTTGGATAGAGATGGCTTGTGCCCAGATAATAATTAACCTAAGGTATGCCCTTATGTCCTTGTCACTTTCTCAAAAGGCGGATAAAAGCGTTAGGGGCATTCACCGTTGGCTCATAGGCTTTGGAATAACAGACGAAATCTTTGCCGTTGCTATGGGCAACAGTAAGGATGTGAGCAAAAAATATCTTTACGGCTTGATATTTTTGCCCATTGTCGGGTGGACAACAGGAACACTCCTTGGTGCATTGGCAGGACAGGTACTTCCAACTGTTGTAAGGGATTCCCTTTGCATAGCAATTTACGGAATGTTCCTTGCAATAATTATTCCGCCGGCAAAGAAAAATTCAGCAATCTTAAAGGTGATTGTAATTTCCGTTTTGCTAAGCTGTGCCTTTAAGTGGTTGCCACTGTTAAATCAGGTTTCAAGCGGATTTGTTATCATAATTTGCACAGTTATCGCATCAGTTGTAGGGGCGATCTTTTTCCCCATTAAGGAAGGTGAAGAAGAATGAGTTTAAGGGATTTCTTTATCTACCTTTTTATTATGGCGGGTGTTACATACCTTATCAGAGTTTTGCCCTTTGTGATTTTTAAGGGGAAAATTACAAACAGATTTGTAAAAAGCTTTTTGTTCTATGTGCCGTATGCTGTTTTGGGTGCAATGACCTTTCCGGCAATACTTTTTTCAACAGGAAATTATGTTGCCTCGGTTGCAGGGCTTATCACAGCCTGCGTACTTGCTTTTAGGGAAAAGAGCCTGTTAACCGTTGCAATCTTTGCCTGTATTTCTGCCCTTGCAGTTAATCTGATTTATATGGCGGTGTAGAGTTTTTATCGTTAATCAAAGTAACAAGAGGGGAATACTTGTGGAAAAAATGAAAGTTAACAACAGGGAATTTAGTGTTATTAAATTGTTGGGTAAGGGAAAAGGAGGATACTCCTACCTTGTGACAGACGGAGAAAATGAGTATGTCCTTAAGCAAATTCACCACGAGCCTTGCAGTTACTATCAGTTTGGCAACAAGCTGGAATCGGAAATGAACGACTACAAAAAGTTGATGAAAATAGGCATAAGGATGCCAAAAATGCTTGATGTAGATGTGGAAAATGAAAGAATACTCAAGGAATATATCTGTGGCGACACAATATTTGACCTTGTTTTGCAGGATAGGGTAAAGGAGGATTACTTTGCCCAAATCCGTTCTATGTGCAAGGTGCTTTACAAGGATAACACCAACATAGATTATTTCCCAACAAATTTTGTGGTGCAGAACGAAAAACTCTACTATATAGACTACGAATGTAACAACTATATGGAGGAATGGAACTTTGAAAACTGGGGAATAAAGTACTGGTCAAAGACAGAGGAATTTCTAAAATATGTTGAGGAACATTAAGAATCGCTTTGTATCAAAAAAGAAAAATAAATAATTTATTAGGTTGACTTTTTTACAATTCTTTTGTAAAATGAAACATAGATTATATTTCGGAGGTAAATATGGACGAAAATTATAACAATCAGAATAATGATTATTCAAACAATCAAAATCCTTACAACCCACAGCCACAGGATAACAACCAAGATACATACAATCAACAGCAGGGTTATTATCAGAATAGTTACAATCAGCCACAAAACGGCTACCAGAACAACTATAACTACAACCAACAGCAGGGTTATCAAAATGGTTATAACCAGCCACAGCAGTATTATCAAGAGCCTGCTGACAACAGCAAGGGTTTTGCAGTTGCATCCCTTGTACTTGGTATTGTTTCCTTCTTCTGTTGCGGTTCAGTATGCTCAATCGTTGGTTTAATCCTTGGTATTATGTCACGCAAGAAGAAACCGGTTGACAACGGTATGGCTACAGCAGGTATTGTTCTCTCAATCATTGCTCTTGTAATTTGGGCTATTGCTCTTATTTGGTCATTTGCTGTTACAGGTTCATTTATCGGCTTTTTACAAGATGCCGCCAATGACAGTAATGTATATTACAGCTACTCTTACTAATTTCTAAGGAAACACTATAACAGGAGATAGGGCGGACGACAGTCTGCCCTTTTTGCAAATTACAAAATGAAAAAGTACAGTATTACAGAAAGAATATTAGTTATTCTTTTGCCCATAATTACAGTAACAGTTCTGTATTTTGCGGCGGTGTTTGTGGCAAAGAATGTAACATTGCCCCGGTGCCTTACATATAAATATTTTGGAATCTATTGTCCCGGTTGTGGAATGACCCGTTCGGTAATAGCGCTTCTCCACGGTGATATTTTGTTATCTTTAAGGAACAATGCCTTAATCATTTTTGGGATTTTGCTGTTGTTAGCTATTTATCTGGAGCTTGTTTTCAAGGCTTTTGGCAAAAGGCTTAGATTCCCCATACACAGCAACAAATTCATTATAGGAACTTTGATTTTGATAGGAGTCTATTCTGTACTGCGCAACTTTATCCCGTTTTTAGCACCGATATAAACACTGTGAATTAATATATTACAATGATTTTATCAGCACCCGAAACAGGGTGCTTTTTGCTTTAATATTACAAAAGCAAAATTATATGTTGTTTTCCCATTGCTAAGATGTTATAATGACCGTAGAATGTATTACTATGTCAAAGTGCGAATATATTCCAAGTTCCCAAAGAATGGAGTTAACTATTATTTCGTATTTCAAGGAGAATAAAAATGGGAAAAATTAAAATTAGCTATATTGAAGAAAAAGACCTGGAGTTTATCTACCGACTTTACAAGCATTTTGCTGTTTATGAAAGACTTGAGGACTATCACACAGCGTCTGCTGACGAAATTAAAAAGATGGTTTTTGATGAAAAACTGCTACATATCCTAAAGGCTGAAATTGACGGTGAAATCGTTGGATTTTGTGCATACTACTTCCAAATTGCAACATTCCCAATGAAAAAGGTTATGTATGTTGAGGATATTTATATCCGCAGTGCCTACCGAGGACAGGGCATCGGCACAAAACTATTTGACGCCTGTGAAAAGGTTGCAAGGGTGCACGACTGCATTAAGCTAAAGTGGGAATGCCTTGAATGGAACAAGGAGGCACAGCATTTTTACAAGCATACAATCGGCGGTAAAAAGGTTACAAAGTGGAGAACCTACACCAAAGACCTTTTGGAAAATACTGAAGAAGAAACAAAACAGAGTAATTCTGCCGAATAAAATTCCAAATAAGAAAAATAGGTGATTATATGCAGGCTCTCATAACCGGTGCAAGCTCGGGAATGGGTGAAGAAATGGCAAAGTACCTTGCGGGTATGGGCTGGGATTTAATCCTTGTTGCAAGGAGGGCAGACAGGCTAAAGTCTGTTGAAAATTCCTTGCCAAAGAGCATAAAGGTAACTATTATTTCAGCTGATTTGTCAAACCCCGAAAATGCCAAAAATCTTTTTGAACAGGTTAAAGACCGAAAAATTGATTTGCTGATTAACAATGCCGGTTTCGGCATCTTCGGCGAATTTGCAGAGGTTGACCTTGACAGGGAAATTGAGCTTATCAACACAAATGTTACAGCGGTGCATATTCTTACAAAGCTGTTTTTGCAAAAGTTCCTTAGTGAGGACAAGGGTAGGATTATCAATGTTGCGTCATCTGCCGGATTTTTAGCCGGTCCTCTTATGGCATCCTACTATGCCTCAAAAAATTATGTAGTCCGACTTACACAGGCAATTTACGAGGAGCTTAGGCGGAAAAAGTCAAATGTTCACATAAGCTGTTTTTGCCCCGGCCCTGTTAAGACAGATTTTAATAATGTTGCCGGTGTACGCTTTGCAATAAAGGGCATTGACAGTACCTATGCCGCAAGGTACTGCATTGACAAGGCCTTTAAAAACAAGATGATTATTATGCCCTCATTTACAATGAAATGTGCAAACTTCCTTATGAGATTCGTTCCGCACAAAATGCTTACAAGGATTAATTATAACATTCAAAAGAAAAAGTAATGTGTTTATTTAAGCAGGAGGTTTATTATGGAGGAGAGGAAACATTCCGACAGACCAAGAAGAAAAAGGCGGTATTCAATGATACCATTCGTTGCTTTGGGAATCGCTGTTGTGCTTATTGTTTTAATAATTGTAGGCATAACATCCTGTACAAAGGGTTGCTCTGAGGTCAGCACACAAACAGGGCAGACTCAAGCAACCACTAAACCTGCTGTTAAGGATAGCGAAAGCACATTCAAGATGTCCATTGCAGGCGACTACATCATTTACAGTTCTATCTACAAGGGCGCTAACGAAAACGCCAACGGCAACGGATATGACTTTAAGCCAATGGTACAAAATCTTCGTCAGTTCACCGAAAAATGTGATGTTAACTACTATAATCAGGAAACTATTTTGGGCGGTACAGAGATGGGACTTTCCGACTATCCTCTGTTTATCAGTCCACAGGAGGCAGGGGACGCTATGGTTGACCTTGGCTACAACCTTGTTTCCACCGCTACAAACCACGCTTTGGACGGTGGCGAAGAGGGAATTTTAAACTCCTGTGAATATTGGAGAAATCAAAAGGGAGTATTTATGACAGGTACCTTTGACAGTCAGGAGTCAAGGGATGCTGTAAATGTACTTGAATGTAACGGAATAAAGTACAGTATGCTTGATTATACTTATAGTACAAACGGAATCCCATGCCCTGAGGGTAAGGATTATCTCATTAATGTGTGGCCTACCGACCTTGATATAAACGACCCTGAAAAGGATACAGCATATCAGGAGTATAAAAAGCAGGTAAAGAAAGATATTGACGCTGTCCGTGACAAGGTGGATTTCCTAATTGTCTGTATGCACGCCGGTGTTGAATATATGCCTGATGAGTCAGAATATCAGGACGATATGGCACAGTTTTTGGCTGACAACGGTGTAAACCTTGTAATAGGCACACATCCTCATGTTATTGAGCCTGCAAGGTACATTGGCGATACACTTGTTTACTACTCAATGGGCAATCTCCTTTGCTCACAGTATCAGGACGAAAACTACAACAAGGTAACAAGTATCCTCGCCACAATGACAGTTAAAAAGACTGTTAAAAACGGAGAAACAAAGATTACATTTGAAGATATAGACAACCAGCTTTTGTACTGCTATTATGACCAAAACACCTGGAGAGGACATAAGATTATCCCCTTTAGCAGTGATGAAATCAAGGATTATCTCCCTGACTACAAACAGGTGTATAATACCTACAAGGATGTTTTTCTAAAGCTGGACAATACATTATCATTTGCAAGGTGTGCTGAATAATTATGAAGATAAGATATAATAAGAATAAAGAAATTGTTGACTCAATTAAAAAGGGACTTGAAAAGACAGGAGGTTATTGCCCTTGTCGCAGAGAAAGAACTCCCGAAAATAAGTGTATGTGCAAGGAATTTAAAGAACAAATTGCAGACCCCGATTTTGAGGGCTACTGCCATTGTATGTTGTATTATAAGGAGAAGTAGTTATGGCTGTTATGAAATTAACTGAAGAAATGTATCACAAAGAGGTTATGGAAACCGATAAAAAGGTTGTAATTGACTTTTGGGCAGACTGGTGCGGACCTTGCAAAATGATGGCACCTGTTGTCAAGGAACTTGCAGAAGAAAACCCTGATGTTAAGGTGTTCAAGGTGAATGTTGACGAGGAGCCAAAGCTTGCAGACGCCTTTAACATTTCAAGTATTCCAACCATTGTTGTGATTAAGGACAGGGAGATAATCGGCTCGGTTGTAGGCTTTCAGCCAAAGACGCAAATCGAAAAGCTCCTAAAGCTATGTTAAGGTGAATTATGCTTTACAAGGTTGTTGACATCATAGAGCCTGACTTTGGATGCGAGGGAATCCCTGACGGTGAAATCCTTAAGGACGATGTAGTTTTAATTTCACAGAACGGAGAACGGATAACCCTTAAGGCAGAGGACGAAATGCTGTACAAAGAGGGCATTGATGTGGGGAGTTCGGTAAAAGTTTGCAACAATAAAATAATTAAGGCTTGATTTTTCTTTCATTATCTGTTAATATGTAAACAATATATTATTCCTATCTGCAAAATAGGAAAAGAGGGATAAAATGAAAGTATCAACAAAAGGTCGCTACGCACTGCGTATTCTTGTTGACCTTGCAATCAATTCAAAGGATAATTTTATTTCTATAAAAGAAATTTCCGAAAGGCAAAAAATCTCCATAAAGTATATGGAAACCATTGTTGGAATGTTAAACAAGGGCGGTTTTCTCCAAAGTCTGCGTGGTCATTCCGGCGGGTACAAGCTTTCTAAACCGGCTGAGAACATTGTTGTAGGTGATGTGCTCAGGTACATTGAGGGACCTTTGGCACCGATTCCTTGCCTTGAGGGGGAAGTGGTGACTTGCGATAGAGCATCCTCTTGCCAAACTCTACCCTTTTGGGAGGGACTTTACAAGGTGGTAACTGAATATGTGGATAATTTCACAATAGCCGACCTTGCCACAATGGGCAATGACTCAAACGGAGATTTCTATTGTATTTAATTAATTATGTATTTGTAAAAGGGCAGTCCGAAAGGATTGCCTTTTTTCATTTCTGATAGCATCCACCAAAGTGGGTGATGGAATGCAGAAATTCGGATACTTTTTCACTATTCACTATTACTTAATATCTACAACAGCCTCCACCAGATGGGGGAGGGGGACCGCTTGCGGTGGAAGGAGGGAAAAAGTGTTCTCTTTATCTCTTTTTGTCTTTAGTAGATAGTTTGATTTTATGTTCTAACTCATACTTTAAATTCTAAAGACAGAGCAAGATATATAGACTACTTTTTCGCTCCCTCAGTCACGAAAAAACAAAAAAATATTAAAAATACCCTTGACAACCGGAAAAATATGTGTTATATTCAAATCACACTAAACAGATAGGAAAAGTGTAAATAAGAAAAGAGGTACTATTATGAGCATCAAATTTGACTATTTCGGCAGAATTAACTTTCTGAAAGGACGAATGTGTTGCTGTTGATTTTTCACCTAATTTAAGCAGAAAAATTAAAAGACTGCAAAAATCATACAGACAAAAATAAAAAACACATTTTTCAAAAGGAGTAACCAATATGTCAAACAATAATTATAAATTCGAAACTTTACAACTTCATGTAGGGCAGGAAAGTGCAGACCCTGTTACAGATGCAAGAGCTGTTCCCATTTACCAAACATCCTCCTATGTTTTCCGTAACTGTGACCACGCAGCGGCAAGGTTTGGTCTTGCAGACGCAGGCAATATCTACGGCAGACTGACAAACCCAACTCAGGATATTTTTGAAAAGAGAATTGCAGCCCTTGAGGGAGGTGTTGCAGCATTAGCAGTAGCCTCCGGTGCAGCAGCTATCAGCTACACACTTCAAAATCTTGCCCAAAACGGTGACCACATTGTAGCCGCCAAAAACATTTACGGCGGTACATATAACCTGCTGGAGCATACACTTCCCGAGTACGGAATTTCTACAACATTTGTTGACCCATTTAACTTTGAAGAAATCAGAGGAACTATCAAGGAAAATACAAAGGCTGTGTTCATTGAAACCTTGGGCAACCCAAATTCAGATGTAGTTGACATTGAGTCTATTGCAAAGATTGCCCACGAAAACAAGATTCCACTTGTAATTGACAGCACCTTTGCCACACCTTACCTTGTAAGACCTATCGAGTACGGTGCAGATATTGTGGTACATTCCGCAACAAAGTTTATCGGCGGTCACGGCACAACAATCGGTGGTGTAATCGTTGACAGCGGAAAGTTCGACTGGGAGGCATCCGGCAAATTCCCATCACTTGTTGAGCCAAACCCAAGCTACCACGGTGTAAGCTTTACCAAGGCTGTTGGTCCTGCCGCATTCGTTACAAAAATCAGAGCAATTCTCCTTAGAGATACAGGTGCAACACTTTCACCATTCCACGCATTCTTCTTCCTACAAGGACTTGAAACACTTTCTCTAAGAGTTGAAAGACATGTTGAAAATGCCCTAAAGGTAGTTCAGTATCTCAACAATCACCCACTTGTAGAAAAGGTACATCACCCATCAGTTACAGATGACGAGGAGCAGAAAAAACTGTACAGCAAGTACTTCCCTAACGGTGGCGGTTCAATCTTCACTTTTGAAATTAAGGGTACAGAACAGCAGGCAAAGGATTTTATTGACAACCTAAAGCTGTTTTCACTTCTTGCAAATGTTGCAGATGTAAAATCCCTTGTTATCCACCCTGCAAGCACAACCCACGCACAGCTTAACGAAGAGGAGCTTGCAAATGTTGGCATCAAGAAAAACACAATCAGACTTTCAATAGGCACAGAGCATATTGACGATATTATTGCAGACCTTGAAAACGGTTTCAAGGCTATTAAGTAAGGAGAGAGAAAAATGAGCATTAAAAAATCTATTATTGAATTAGTAGGCAACACACCCATAGTTGAACTTTCACATATTGAAGAGCAGGAGAATATACCGGCAACTATCCTTGCAAAGCTGGAATTTTTCAATCCTGCCGGAAGTGTAAAGGATCGGGTAGCCAAGGCTATTATTGAGGACGCAGAAAAAACAGGTCGCCTTAAAAAGGACTCCGTTATCATTGAGCCTACCAGCGGTAACACAGGCATTGGTATTTCTTCAGTAGCAACAGCAAAGGGCTACAGGGCTATTATCGTAATGCCTGAAACAATGTCAAATGAAAGAAAGCTCCTTATCAAAGCCTACGGCGCAGAGCTTGTTCTCACAGAGGGCAGTAAGGGTATGAAGGGTGCAACTGACAAGGCAGAGGAGCTTGCAAAGGAAATTCCAAACAGCATTATCGCAGGTCAGTTTACAAACCCTGTTAATCCAAAGATGCACTACGAAACAACCGGTCCCGAAATTTGGAAGGACACAGAGGGCAAGGTTGACATTTTCGTTGCCGGTGTTGGCACAGGCGGTACACTTTCCGGTGTAGGCAAGTACCTTAAGGAGCAAAACCCTGACATTAAGGTTGTTGCTGTTGAGCCTGAGGCATCACCACTGCTTTCAAAGGGTCAGGCTGGACCTCACAAAATTCAGGGAATTGGAGCAAACTTTGTTCCTGATACCCTTGACAGAGAAATTTATGACGAAATCATCACCGTTCCAAATGACGAAGCTATCCTCACAGCAAGAAATGCCGCAAAGCAAGAAGGATTCTTAATCGGCATATCTGCCGGTGCGGCTCTTTGGGCAAGCAAGGTACTTGCTAACCGTCCCGAAAACAAGGGCAAAAACATTGTTGTTGTTTTCCCTGACGGTGGCGAAAGATACCTCTCAACAAACCTATACGAATAGTACCACACTACATTCCATAATTTCAGGCGGAACTTCCGCCGTTCAGCGTACAGTTTTTCTGTGCGCTGTTTCCTTTTGTCTGTGAATACAACACCCATATCGGGAAAAAATAAAATCGGTGATTATATGAACTCAAAATCAATTTGGAACGATAGTGCAAAAATTTCCCCACGAAAAAGTCTTGCTTCAAATATTTCTGCCGATGTGTGCGTAATCGGCGGTGGTATTGCCGGACTTTTAATTGCCAACAGGCTTAAGGATTCGGGACTGAATGTTGTTGTGGTTGAGGCAAAGACAATAGGCTCAGGTCAAAGCAGTAACACTACAGCAAAAATCACATATCAGCATGGACTAATCTATAACCGCCTAATAAGTACTATCGGTAAGGATAAAGCAACTCAGTATGCCCAGATAAACCGCAGAGCTGTGGAGGAATACGAGAGCCTTATAAACCGTCAAAATATCAAGTGCGATTTTGTCCGTTTACCTGCCTATGTTTATTCCTTAGAAGAAAATAATCCCATTATGGAGGAATACCATTCAGCAAAGGAATGTGGAATTGACTGCTACCTAACCGACAGCACCCATCTGCCCTTTAAGGTAAAACAGGCTTTGGTGTTTAGAAATCAAGCACAGTTTAACCCTGTTAAGTTTATTTCTCAACTTTCCACCGGGCTGAAAATCTACGAAAATTCACCTGTGGTTGAGGTTAAGTCCGATTTGGTAATTACGGAAAAAGGCTCTGTAAAGGCAGACGCAATAGTTTTTGCAACCCATTATCCCATTGTCAACACAAGGGGAATGTACTTCCCAAGATTGCTCCAGTCACGCTCCTATTGTCTTGCGATAAGGGGAGGAAAAACACTTGACGGTATGTACTATCCTGCCGACAAGGGCGGTCTTTCCTTTAGAAATTACAAGGATTTCACAATAGTTGTAGGTGAGGGGCATATCACAGGGGATAACCCAAAGGGTGACAAATACAGTCGCCTAAGGCAAAGTGTGGCACAGATTTTCCCCGACAGTACAGAGGTTGCCCATTGGTCTGCACAGGACACTATGTCCATTGATTCACTGCCCTTTATTGGTAAGTACTGCGTTACAACTCCAAATTGGTATGTAGCCACAGGCTTTGGAAAGTGGGGAATGTCCCTTTCAATGGTTTCTGCAATGATACTTGACGACCTTATAAACAACCGAAAAGGCGGATACAAGAGCCTATTTTCTCCCCGGCGTTTTCATCCCTCATCTGCCGATAATCTGTGTAGGATGGTGGGTAAAGCGGTTACCGGAATTTCAAAGGAAGTGTTTAAATCCCCAAAGGACAGCATTGAGGATATTCCCACAGGAGAGGGGAAAATTGTGGAGTATAACGGAGAAAAGGTTGGTGTGTATAAGGACGAGGACGGCAATATTTTTGCTGTTGATGTGCGGTGTACTCACCTGGGCTGTCAGCTGGAATGGAACGGTGACGAAAAAACTTGGGACTGCCCCTGTCACGGTTCAAGGTTTTCCTACAAAGGGGAGTTGATTGACAACCCTGCCCAACACAATCTAAATTCCATTACACCAAAGGACTAAACCACAGTAAAACAGTATCATATTCATCATTTTTACACATATATTCTACTGTGAAAGAGGTGTTAAAATGTATGTAAAGAAAAATATATCAATACTGTTGGCTGTGGTTATTTTAATGTTATCACTACCAATGAGTGTAGGTGCAGTAACCGACAGCGATTTAACAGCCCCAAGTGCCATACTTGTAGATAGCGAAAACTTTAATATTCTCTACGAGAAAAATAGTCACGAACAGCGTTCCGTTGCGTCCATAACAAAGGTTATGACTGTTCTGCTGATTATGGAGGATATCGAAAAGGGAAAAATCAGCCTTACCGATACCGTAACCGCCAGTGCTCACGCCGCCTCAATGGGTGGCTCTGATATTTGGCTGGAGGAGGGAGAGCAGATGTCCCTTGATGATATGCTAAAGGCTACCCTTGTCGCCTCTGCCAATGATGCGGCTGTTGCCCTTGCGGAATACACAGAGGGGAGCGAGGAGGCTTTTGTAAAGCGAATGAACAGCCGAGCAAAGGAGCTTGGTATGAAGGACACCGTCTTTAAAAACTGCAACGGTCTTGACGAGGAGGGTCATATTTCCTCTGCCTATGATGTAGCACTGATGTCGGCAGAGCTTATAAAGCACACAAAGGTTTTTGACTACACATCAATTTGGCTTGACTTTTTGCGTGACGGCAAAACTCAAATTGTAAACACAAACAAGCTGTTAAAGTCCTACAACGGAATAACAGGACTTAAAACAGGCACAACAGATGATGCCGGCAGTTGTATCTCCGCAACGGCAAAAAGGGATGGTCTTTCCCTCATAGCAGTAGTGCTGGGCAGTGACAGCGGAACCGACCGTTTTAAGGATGCGTCCATACTCCTTGACTACGGTTTCAACAATTATTCTGTTATAATTCCCAAAGAGAAAAAACTTCCCAAGGTAAAGGTGAACAAGGGAATGGAAAGTGAGGTAGAGGTTTACTCAAATCCTCCGAAATCCGTCCTCGTTTCAAAAGGCAGTGACAGCGAAATCATTGTTAAGGTGAATTTGCCCAAAAAAATTGACGCACCTGTGGAAAAGGATAAAAAAATCGGGGAGATAACATACAGCGTAAATAATAAGGTGGTTCAAAAGATGGATATTCGGTGCAAAAAGTCTGTTGAGGAGTGCAGTTTCGGCAATTCCTTCAGGTATTTATTAAGCCAGCTTATTTCTTTATAAATAATTAATAAATTATTAGGCAAAGTGTTAGTTTTCTGTTGCAAAAAAACACAAAATATAGTATAATAGTGCCAATCCATAAAATTATAGGTTGTATAATTCTATAATGGAATTATAAGGAGGAACAAAGAAATGGCGACTAAGTTAATTGACAAATATTTAAATGGTTTTGTCAGCGAACACGAGTATGAGGCAATGGCACCACAGGTAAAGCTTGCCCACAATGCACTTCACACAGGTGAATGTCTTGGCAACGACTTTATCGGATGGCTAACATTACCTACCGACTATGACAAAGAAGAATTTGACCGTATTAAAAAGGCAGCAGAAAAGGTTAAGAAAAATTCCGATGTATTTATCGTTATCGGAATCGGCGGTTCCTACTTGGGAGCAAGGGCGGCTATTGAATTTTTAAAGTCCCCTAACTACAATATGCTGTGCAAGGATACACCGCAAATTTTCTTCACAGGTAATTCCATCAGCAGTAACGCTCTTTCCGAGCTTGTTGAAATGTGCGAGGGCAAGGATGTTTCCATCAATATGATTTCCAAGTCAGGCACAACAACAGAACCTGCAATAGCTTTCAGAGTTCTTCGTGAAATGCTTGAGAAAAAGTACGGCAAGGAGGGTGCAAAGGAGAGAATCTTCTGCACAACCGACAAGGCTAAGGGTACTCTTAAGGAACTTGCTACAAAAGAGGGCTACGAAACATTTGTTGTTCCTGATGATGTTGGCGGTAGATTTTCTGTTCTCACAGCAGTTGGTCTTTTGCCAATCGCAGTAGCAGGCTGCGACCTTGACGCTCTTATGTCAGGTGCTGCACAGGCTCAAAAGGACTTTGACAACGACGACCTCTATACAAATGATTGCTACAAGTATGCCGCAATCAGAAATATTCTCTATCGCAAGGGCTATCAGACAGAGCTTCTTGTTGCTTATGAGCCGGCATTCACAATGATGAACGAGTGGTTCAAACAGCTCTTTGGCGAAAGCGAAGGCAAGGACAACAAGGGTATTTTCCCTGCGTCTGTTGTATTTTCCACAGACCTCCACTCTATGGGTCAGTATATCCAAGAGGGAAGACGCACACTCTTTGAAACTGTTGTTCAGTTTGGCAAGGTTCAAAGGGAAATCACTTTGGGTACCGACCCTGAAAATGTTGACGGTCTTAACTTCCTTTCAGGCAAGACAATGGACTTTGTTAACAAAAAGGCATTCCAGGGTACAGTTTTGGCTCACAACGATGGTGGAGTACCAAATATGGTGCTTGATGTTGAGGCTATGACAGAAACTGAGCTTGGTTACCTCATCTATTTCTTTGAAAAGGCTTGTGCAATCAGCGGTTATCTCCTTGGAGTTAATCCATTTAACCAACCGGGCGTAGAATCATACAAAAAGAATATGTTTGCTCTCCTTGGTAAGCCGGGTTACGAAGACCGCAAGGCTGAATTGGAAGCAAGACTTAACTAAGAACTAATTAAACCAAAAAATAAAATCCTTAAAGGAGGACGACAAAATGGTAACTTTACTAACAGGTAAAAAAGGTTCCGGCAAAACAAAAAAATTAATCCAAATCGCTAACGAGGCTGTTGCAGCCTCCAGCGGTAATGTAGTTGTTGTTGAGAAAGGCTCAAAGCTTACATATGATGTAACTCACAAGGCAAGACTTATCGACACCGACCACTATAATGTAAGCGGATACGAAATGCTATTCGGCTTTTTAAGCGGTATCTGTGCAGGCAACTACGATGTAACCGACATCCTTGTTGACGGTACATTCAAGATTTGTCCGGAGGGCATTGACGGACTTGAGGCTTTCGTTAAGAAGGTATCAGCCCTTGCCGATGACACAGAAACAAAGATTACATTCCTTATCTCCGCCGCCGAGGAAGACCTCCCCGTAGGCATCAACGCAGTTTGCGAAAAGGTTTGATAATCTGATTTATTAGAATCAAAAAGAATACAAAATAAAACCAGCCACATCATTTTGTAGTGATGTGGCTGGTTTGTTTGAGAAGATTTATTTATATTTACTGTTGATTGTAACACTTCTGTACCATCCGCCGTAACCTACTGAATAAGGTTCAAAACAAACAACACATTTTTTGCCGGGTTTGAGAAAATATTTATATTTATTTACATATTTTGTAACATCTTTATAATTCGATACATTGTCTTCCCAAAGAGAGCTACCGTATTTTTTCTTTAGCTTACTTTCAACAGTTTCTCTCAGTTTATTTTCGCTGTAATTACATACACTTTTAACACCCAATTTTTTACCTGTTTTTAGGTTAAAGGTAAGACCGTAGCAATTGCTGTTGCTTACACCTCCGGCAAACCAAAATTTTTTTACCCTTATGCTGATAATGTTATTCTTGTTGTAAGTCACCTTGGATTTGGCTGTCCAATAAAAAGTAGCGTCCATAACGGAGTGTTCTGCATAATCGTAAAGATTGCCGATGTTTTTCGCAAAAAGCTTGTAGTCCTTTTCTATTGCGTTGTTTATCTTTTTAATTGCTTTTGATTTTCCTTTTAGCTGTACCTTGTTATAGTACACCTCTGCGGTGACACCGGAATCAAATTTTTTAGTTTTGTCAATTTTTACGATGCTGTATTTTGCTTTCTTTGTCTTGCTCTTTGCCGACACAGAAAAACTTCCCACAGAAGTAAATACAAATATGTTCATCAATATGGCAATAATAATTGCGAAACCGGTTAATCTTTTTGCAGTTGTCATTTTGTAATCCCCTTGATAATTTACTAATTTATTACAAATATATTAGTAATTTTATCATAAATATGTTCATAATGTCAATAGAAACTAATATCAAAATATGTTGTAATGGACACAAAGGACTAAGGCGAATTTATCTGTTATTTTTCCGAAAATTCTCATATTTTGTATTGACAAAAAGGGGACATTTATGTATAATGTTAGTCGGTGTTTACTGGGGAAGGTGTATTTATGATTCTTAACTTAAAGAGTGTTTTCCTTGAGGAAAACAGCAAAAAGGATTTTGAATGCTCACTTTCTATGTCTGACATTGATATTGGCGGAGTTTTTCCATTCGTGTCGCCCGTTATGGTAAAGGGCGAGGCTGTAAACAAAGCCGGTCTTGTTGACATTTATTTTGATGTAACCTTCACCTACAACCGTCCTTGTGACAGATGTTATAAGGAGGTCAGTAGGGTTTTAAATTACCAGTTCAGTCATCGCCTTGTTGTATCACTTGAGGGTGATGATAATGATGATTACATCGAAACTCCGGACTTTACACTTGATGTTGACGAGCTGATTCGGTCGGATATTATCCTTAATTTGCCGGTAAAGTACCTGTGCAATGAGGATTGCAGGGGGATTTGCCCAAAGTGTGGCAAGGATTTGAACGAAGGCGACTGTAACTGCTCAGATAAAGAAATTGACCCTCGTCTTGAGGCATTAAAGGAATTATTAAAATAGCATATATTACAGGAGGAGATTATAATGGCAGTACCAAAGAGAAAACATTCACACGCAAGAAAAATGAAGAGAAGATCCAATGTTTGGAAGTTAGACGCTCCTGCACTTGCAGTTTGCCCAACTTGTGGCGAGTACAAGGCTCCCCACAAGGTTTGCAAGAACTGTGGTCAGTACAACGGCAGACAGGTAATTGCAGTTGAAGCTGAATAAGCCTAATAGTTAAAAAACAGACGGATTAATTTCCGTCTTTTTTTATGCCGATAATTTTTAAATAATATATATTAATACTTTCATTTTGTGACAAAATAAAGTATAATGAAGTTAGAGTTTTTAGTTTTGAGTATTTAGTTTTTAGTGAAGAGTGATTAGTGAATAGTAAAATGAGTGGTAAAAGGTTAGAAATAATTGTAATGAAACGGGAGGAAAAATGTCAACACCGATAGTAGCCATTGTAGGCAGGCCTAATGTGGGCAAATCAACATTATTTAACAAATTAATAGGTGAACGCTTGTCCATTGTTGACGACACACCGGGCGTTACAAGGGATAGAATTTACGGTGAATGTGAATGGAACAACCGTAAAATCAGGATAATCGACACAGGCGGTATTGAGCCTTACTCCGACGATATTATCCTAAAGCAAATGAGAAGACAGGCAGAGCTTGCCATAGACACAGCAGATGTAACTATTCTTGTTACAAATGTCCGTGACGGAGTTGTTGCAACTGACGAGGAGGTTGCTCAAATGCTCCAAAAAAGCGGAAAGCCTGTTGTTTTGTGCGTCAACAAGTGCGACAAAATAGGCGAGCCTCCTGCTGAATTTTACGAGTTTTACAACCTTGGACTTGGTGAGCCTGTGCAGGTTTCATCAATCCACGGAACAGGCACAGGTGATTTGCTGGAGGAGGTTTGCAAGTATTTACCTCCCCAAAGTGACGAGGATGAAAACGAGGATATAATTTCCGTTGCGGTTATCGGAAAGCCAAATGTGGGCAAGTCCTCACTTATCAACTATATCACCGGTGAAAACAGATGTATTGTTTCCGACATTGCCGGCACAACAAGGGACTCCATTGACACTGTTGTTGAAAACAGTTACGGAAGATTTAACTTTATTGACACCGCCGGAATGAGGAAGAAGGCTCGTGTATATGACGATATTGAAAGGTACAGCATCATAAGAGCCCAAATGGCAATTGACAGATGTGATGTGTGCGTAATTATGATTGACGCTGAGGTTGGCTACACCGAGCAGGACAGCAAGGTTGCCGGTATGGCTATTGAGGCGGGCAAGGGTTGTATTATTGCGGTTAACAAGTGGGATGCCATTGACAAGGATACCCACACAATGAACAACTTTAAAAAGACCCTTGATACAGAGTTTGCTTTTATGAGCTACACACCTTATATTTTTATCTCTGCAAAAACAGGTCAAAGGGTAGACAACCTGTTTCAGCTTATAACATCAGTTGCGGCTAACAATGCAATGCGTATTCGCACAGGTATGCTTAACGATTTGCTGAACACAGCCACAACAAGGGTACAGCCTCCAACCGACAAGGGCAAAAGGCTGAAGATTTACTACTGTACCCAAGCCTCTGTAAAGCCTCCAACATTCGTGTTCTTCTGCAACAACAAGGAGCTGTTCCACTTCTCATATCAAAGATATTTGGAGAACAGAATAAGGGAAACCTTTGGGCTTGAGGGTACGCCAATCCGTATTATCATTAGAGAAAGAGGGGAAAAGAAATGATATATCTGGTAGTGGGTATTCCCTGCATTATTTCTGCTGTTCTTGCCTATCTGTTCGGCTCAATTAATACTGCAATTATCGTTACAAAGATTGTGACAAAGGGCGGAAACATCAAAGAGATGGGCAGTAAAAATGCAGGCTTTACAAATGTATTAAGATGTGTGGGTAAGGTGCCTGCCATAATCACCATTGTTTGCGACTTTTTAAAGGCTGTTGTGGCAGTCTATGTATCTGTATTAATTTTTAACTTCGGTACACGAGTTGCCTCCCTTGCTCTACTTGGAAGCAGTATGGATATTTGGCTCAACACCAACTACACAACACTTGTGTCAGACGCATCAGAGGTCTGCAAATATATTGCAGGTTTCTTCTGCGTTATCGGTCATATGTTTCCGATTTATTTTAAATTTAAGGGTGGCAAAGGCGTTGTTGCCGCCATTGGTATGATTCTTGTTTTGGACTGGAGAGTATTCTTAATTGTCCTTGGGTCTTTCCTTATTGTCTTTTTGTTCACAAGGATTATTTCCATAAGTTCATTGTTCGGTTCCCTTATTTACGGTCCGGCAACATTTGTGATTACATATTTCTGTGTTTACAAGCCCTACCTTTCAGTCGAACTTCATTCCTTTGGGTATGTCCTTGTGGTTTCGGGAATTGCACTGCTTACAGGACTTGTAATTATCATTAAGCACCACGGAAATATAGGCAGACTCCTGCGTGGAGAAGAAAAGAAAATTACCGCAAAAAAATAAATTTTACATAAAAGGAGTATTACTATGGACGATTGTATTTTTTGCAAAATTGCATCGGGAGAAATCCCCTCAACAAAGGTTTATGAGGACGACAAAATCCTGTGCTTTAAGGACTTAAACCCTATGGCGCCGGTTCATGTTTTGTTTATCCCAAAGGAGCATATCTGCTGTGCCGACAAAATTGACGAAAGCAATTCATCCCTTGTTGCACACATCTTTGAGGTGATTCCAAAGGTCGCAAAGGATTTGGGACTTGAAAACGGTTATAGGGTAGTTACAAACTGTAAGGAAGAGGCAGGACAAACTGTGTTCCACCTCCATTTCCATCTGTTGGGCGGTAAAAAGCTTAGCACAGAAATGGCATGAAAAATTCCTTCAAGAATAAAGAGGTTCATATGGAAAGTTATAAAATGACAATAGCAGGCTGTGAGAGAAGCCTGCCACTTTGTAAAATTAACGACAAGCTGACAATCGCAGCATTTGTTATGTTTGGTGATGTGGAAATAACCGTAAAGGCAACCGAGGAGCTACTTAAAAAGGTGCCTGAATTTGATGTGATTTTGACAGCAGAGGCAAAGGGTATTCCTTTGGGTTATGAGATGGCAAGACAAAGCGGTAAGCCATATGTTGTTGCCCGTAAGTCCGTTAAGGCTTATATGAATAACATTGTTTCTGTTGAGGTAAAGTCAATTACAACAGCAGATGTTCAGACTCTTTACCTTGACGGTGATAAAGCAGAGCTTTTAAAGGGTAAAAGAGTATTGATTGTTGATGATGTAATCAGTACAGGAGAAAGTCTTTCTGCACTTGTAGAGCTGTGTAAGGAGATTGGCGCAAATGTGGTTTCCTGCGCAACAGTACTTGCAGAGGGCGAAGCCGCAGACAGGGACGACATTGTTTACCTTGAAAAACTTCCTCTGTTTTTTACATAATCATTTAAATCTTTTTATAATCTAAAAAAGTTATTACACGGAGCAATTTTTATGAAGCGAATGGGAGCGTTATTGGGCATTACAGCACTTGTAACGCTGTCCTTCGCTTATTTTTTCGGTGAAGTATTTACACTGATTTTTTCAGGTGTTTGCACTCTGCTTTTGATATGCTCATATATCTTTAGAAGATTTAGACATAACAAAAGATTTAAGGTGATTTTATCAACCGCCATAATTTTTGCATTGATTTTTACTTCTTATACAGAATTTTATTATAAACCTATTGTTTATAATTATTCTGGAAAAGAATTAAAACTTAGTGCAAAGGTTATGGATACCCCCTATGAAAGTTATAGTAATTTCTACTACTACCTAAAAACCACAGAAATTGATAACGAAGAAAAGGGAATTAAAATTTTGATGAAATCCGATACCGATTTAAAGGCAGACCTTGATGACATTATTTACTTTTCCAGCAAACTTTCGGTAACTACAAATAATACCTACAAAGCAAAAGGATATTTCCTTTCTTGCGCTATTGACGAAAATAACAGCACTGTAGTAGAAAAGGCAGAAAGTCACTCGTTTCGATACTATACCTATTGCCTAAGGACTCTCCTTGAAAGCAGGGTAAATGATTATATGAATGAGGAAAATGCAGGAATTTGTAATGCAATAGCCTTTGGCGACAAAAATTCCGTCAGATCTGATGTTAAAGAGGCATTTAACAAGGCAGGACTAAGTCATATTCTTGTTGTGTCGGGACTTCATATGAGTATTCTCTCGATGATTATCCTCTTTATTTTCAGCAAAATATTTAGGAAACGCTATGTGTATTGCCCATTAACAATATTGTTTGTTCTGTTCTATATGGTGATGACAGGACTTTCTTTTTCCATAATACGAAGCGGAATAATGATGATTATCATTGTTGTGGGTATAATGATTAGGGAGGAGTCTGACCCGCTAAACTCCTTAGGAATTACGGAGTTAATCATTGTTCTCTTCAATCCTTATTCCCCGGGAGATACCGGACTGCTACTATCCTTTAGTGCAACATTGGGGATAATACTCATTACACCGCATTTAAGTCGGTATGTTATATCAAAATTAAAATTCTCAAACGGAATTATAGTCTTCATTATTAATATAATTACAGTTTCAATTTCCGCATCAATCTTCACAATTCCTCTGCTAATAATATTCTTTCATAATATTTCCCTTGTGCAAGTCTTGTCAAACCTTTTAGTTAGTCCTGTTTTTGAACTTTTACTGTTGATGATTATTTTGGGAAGTTTATTTGCCCTTAGCGGAATTTCTTGGCTTTATGCTCCATTTATGTTTGTAGCCAACGGACTTTCCGGCTACATTAATTTTGTAGCCCATATTCTGGGCAAACTTCCATTTAGCTATGTTAATGCAGACAAGGTGTTTGTATATGTTTGGATGGGATTGTGCCTTGTTATGACACTCTGTGTAATTCTTATGAAAAATTATAAGCGAACTATTCCTTTAGCCGGTTTAATCTGCGTATTAGTTTTGCTCATAGGCATTGTGTCGGATTATTTTGTGAATTACAATCGGTGTATATTAAATGTTTATGACTGTGGAAACGGTATTACAGCCACAGTTTCCCACAAGGGGAAATCAGTTGTATTGACCTGTGGAGGAGATTTTGGCTATTACTCAACAGATGATTTAATGGATGTAGGGGAGAGCTATAACCTACTTAGTGTTACAGGCAATACAAAAAGCAGGAACAGATATTTTGAGGATTTTACAGAAGCATTTGACTTGCGGAGTGTTTTGATATATGATAATTCTGTTGAGTCAGCGAAAAATAACAATAGGAAAACCATGGTTTTTCGCAAAAACTATAAAGCAGTTGTTGGTGAAATGGAGATTGAGTACATAGTAAAAAATAACAAGGTGTTTACCTACCTTTCTTGTAACGGCAAAACCTTGCTTATTCTCCCACGGTATGGCGACTGCACAGACCTTGACGAAAATTACAGAAGTCCTGATGTGGTAATTGCAGACTCCCCAAACAAAAATGATGAATTTATTAGTACAAACCTTCTGATACTCTGCTGTAACGAGGAGTCATTTGCTAAAATATGGGACAATGTACATATAAATTCAAACAGATTATACACAACATTCAACGGTGACTTTTCTTCTGAACTGGAGGAGTGGTAAATGGTTTTAAAAGAACGAGATATAAAAAAGCATATTAAGGACAAAAAATTCGGCAACATATATTGCTTTTATGGTTCTGAAAAATTCCTTGTAAAAACATATACCCAAAGGCTCATAACTGCCCTTATGGGTGAAAATCCACCGGAATTTAACTTTCATATTTTTGACAACGACAGCAAAGTGGACGATATTGCCGTGTCATCAGATATTATGCCATTTATGAGCGAATACAACTGCGTGAAAGTCGAGGACCTTAACCTTGATAAGCTTGTAAAATCTGACTATGAAAAGCTAAAGAAGATAATCAGTAATACTCCCAAAACAACTGTGATTATCTTCACTTTCCCCACACTTGATATTTCGGGAAAAAACTTTTCTGCATTTATTAAATTAGTTGATAAGCTGGGAGTTGTGGTGGAATTTCCAAAGTACGACTCCAACGCACTTTCAAAACAACTTGTAAGCGGTGCATACAAAAGGGGATGTCCTCTAACAGCGGTAAACGCAGGGAAAATTGTTGACTATTGCGGAACAGACCTTACTATGCTCCAAAACGAACTTGACAAGCTTTGTGCCTACGCCGACGGAGAAGAGATAACATCAGAGATGATTGATTTATTGGTGCATATCAACCTTGAAACAAAGGTTTACTATATGGCTAACGAAATAATTGCAGGAAATCTTGACAAGGCATACAAGGAGCTTGACATTCTCTTTTATCAAAAGACCGACCCCATAGCCATTGTCAGCGCCATTGCAGGTGCATATATGGATTTGTACAGGGCAAGGATAGGTGCAGAAAGCGGAGTGTCTGTTGCAACAGTAGCCAAGGATTTTAACTACGGAAACAGAAAGTTTGCCCTTGAAAAGGCGTCAAGGACAGGCAGAAGAATTTCCACTTCGTCTATTAGAAAAAGCATTGACGAAATAGCAAACACAGACTACAAGCTAAAAAGCACCTCGGCAAGTGATAGAATTCTACTTGAAGAACTGATAGCAAAGCTGTCCCTAATCGCAAAGGAGAAAAGCTATGCTTAAAATCAAAGAGGCTGTTATTGTTGAGGGTAGATACGACAAAATCAAGCTTAGCGGAATAATTGACGCACCAATAATAGAAACAAACGGCTTTAGAATTTTTAAGGATAAAGAAAAGCAGTCATTAATAAGACAACTGGCAGAAAAAAGGGGCATACTGATAATAACCGACAGCGACTCTGCCGGCTTTGTAATCAGAAATTTCCTAAAGGGAATTATTCCAGAAAAGAATATTAAGCAGTGCTACATACCTCAGCTAAAGGGCAAAGAAAAGCGAAAGGCAAAGCCCTCAAAGGAGGGTATCCTTGGAGTTGAGGGGATAGAGGACAGGGAGATAATCTCTGCAATAAAAAAATCAAATGCAACAATAGAGGGAGAAGTACCCCACAGAATTTCTGAGATAACTAAAAGTGACTTTTTCGAACTGGGTTTAACAGGCAGACCAAATTCAAAGGAAAAGCGTGAAAAGGTGCTAAAGCATTTCAAAATGCCAACCTACCTTTCCACAGGTGCAATGCTCACAGCACTAAATGTCCTTGTTACAAAGAGTGATCTGGAAAAACTTTTAAACGATATGGAATAATAAAAATCACCACTTTAGACAAAACTAAATGTGGTGATTTTTATGTGTATAAAATGGGATACAGTGGTGTTTTTGCTTGGCGGAGTGTCCTATTCTCTGATAGAAATTTTGTGGAGGGGCTACACCCACTATACAATGGTGTTACTGGGCGGAGTTTGCTTTTTGTCCCTTTACAAGCTGTTTAATCTAATGAAAGATTATTCTCTGTTAGAAAAATGTGTCGCAGGAGCAATACTAATAACAACACTTGAATTTACGGTTGGGTGCTTTGTAAACCTTGTTTTTCATATGAATGTGTGGAATTACAGCAGTATGCCATTTAATCTTCTTGGACAGGTGTGCCTTGTGTACAGCACCCTTTGGGGATTCTTGTGCATACCCATTAATTTTCTCACAAAGAAAATACACTCCGTTGCGAAACTCAGTCATTCCGAGGGAACGAAGTGACCGAGGAATCTGAAAGGATAGCAGTAGTGCCTTAGTCGACACTATCAGGTAATATGAAAGTATTGATTTCTCTAACAAAATGGTTGCTAAAGGCAGGGGATTCCTCGACAAGCTCGGAATGACAGTCGGTCGCTCGGAATGACAGGGTGGTGGATTTTCTTAAGTTGACGACATTGCTCATCCGATGGAGGCTGCCTGTGACAAAAATGCCGACTGCATAAAACAGTCGGCATAAATTATTCTTGTATGGAATAATTACTTATTCTGAATAGCCTCGTCAATAGCTGCGGCTGCCTTTTTACCGGCACCCATAGCCAGGATAACAGTAGCGGCACCTGTTACAGCGTCACCGCCGGCATATACGAATGGTCGGCTTGTAAGTCCGTCGTCATCAGCAATAATTCCGCCCCAGGTTTGAGTGTCAAGTCCCTCAGTTGTCTGCTTGATAAGTGGGTTAGGGGAGGTACCGATTGACATAATTACACAGTCCATAGGAATTGTAAACTCGGAGTCTGCCTTTACAACAGGTCTTCTTCTTCCGCTTGCGTCAGGCTCGCCAAGCTCCATCTCAACACACTTGATGCCTGTTACAGCGTCATTCTCGTCACCGATAATCTCTGTTGGGTTGGTGAGTGTGCGGAAGATGATGCCCTCTTCCTTAGCGTGATGAACTTCCTCTGCTCTTGCAGGCAGCTCGTTTTCGGATCTTCTGTAAATGATGTTAACCTCTTCAGCACCAAGTCTTAAAGCTGATCTTGCAGCGTCCATTGCAACATTACCGCCGCCTACAACAGCAACTCTCTTTGCGTGCATAATTGGTGTTGGGCTGTCGCCCCTGTATGCCTTCATAAGGTTAACTCTTGTGAGGAATTCGTTAGCTGAATATACACCGTTAAGGTTTTCACCCGGGATATTCATAAATCTTGGAAGTCCTGCACCGCTGCCGATAAATACAGCCTCATAGCCCATATCCATAAGCTCATCAATAGAGAGTACCTTACCGATAACCATATTTGTCTGAACATCAACACCTAAATCCTTTAGGTTGTCAACCTCCTTGTTAACAATAGCCTTTGGAAGTCTGAATTCAGGAATACCGTACTGCAAAACACCGCCTGCTGTGTGGAGAGCCTCAAAGATAGTAACCTCGTAGCCCTTCTTTGCGAGGTCGCCTGCACAGGTAAGACCGCTTGGACCACTGCCGATAACAGCAACCTTGTGACCGTTAGATTCAGGCTTAACAGCCTTTTCTGTGTTATGCTCGTTGTGGTAGTCAGCAACAAATCTTTCAAGTCTGCCGATTGCAACAGGCTCTGTCTTAATGCCACGAACACACTTTGCTTCACACTGTGACTCCTGAGGACAAACTCTACCGCAGACTGCAGGCAGGGAGGAGCTTTCGCTGATTACCTGATAAGCGCCCTCAAGGTTTTCTTCGTTAATCTTCTGAATAAAGTCAGGAATGTCAATGTTAACAGGACAGCCTGCTACGCAAGGCTTGTGCTTACAGTTAAGGCATCTGCTTGCCTCGTCAAGAGCCATCTGCATTGTGTAGCCTGTGGCAACCTCTAAAAAGTTTCTTGCCCTAACCTGTGGGTCCTGCTGTGGCATTTCTGTTCTTGGAATTTTCATATTTGGCATCTTATTTTACCTCCTTATTTAGAAGGTTACAGCTTTCTTCGTAAGCGTGTCTTTCAAAGTCCTTGTACATCTGACCTCTCTTGATAGCCTCGTCAAAGTCAACCTTGTGACCGTCAAAGTCAGGACCGTCAACACAGGCGAATTTTGTTTCTCCGCCAACTGTAAGTCTGCAACCACCGCACATACCTGTTCCGTCAATCATAATTGGGTTCATTGAAACAACAGTTTTGATGTCGTGCTTTTTAGTGAGCAGACTAACGAATTTCATCATAATCAATGGACCGATTGTGATAACCTCGTCATATGTGTTGCCCTCTTCAATAAGCTGTTCAAGTGCATTTGTAACAAGACCCTTTTCACCGTAGGAGCCGTCGTCAGTCATAAGCTTAAATACATTTGAGTGACTCTTGAACTCATCCTCAAGGATAACAAGGTCCTTGTTTCTAAAGCCAACGATTGAGTGAACTTCAACACCCATCTCATAGAGCTTTTTGGTAACAGGGTATGCGATAGCACATCCTACGCCACCGCCTACAACAGCAACCTTCTTTAGACCCTCTGTTTTGGTTGGTGTGCCAAGAGGTCCAACAAAGTCCTGAATGTAGTCGCCCTCGTTAAAGGTGTTTAGCTGATTAGTTGTAGCACCAACAATTTGGAAAATAATTGTAACTGTGCCATTTTCTCTGTCGTAATCAGCAACGGTTAGAGGAATTCTCTCACCGTCTGCGTCAGTTCTGAGAATAACAAACTGACCCGGTTCTGCTTTTTTTGCGATTAGCGGTGCGTCAATAACCATCTTTGTAACGGTAGGGTTGAGCACCTCTTTTTTAAGAATTTTGTACATATGTATATACTTCCTTACATAGTTTTTTACCATACCCTAATTTTACACCATTTTAATACCTTTTGTCAATAAAATTAGGGGTATATTTATATGGAATTTGTATGAAATTGCATATTTTTGACAATTTTTTATCGTAAACATATAGGGCATATCACTTGATACACCCTATATGTGGTTACACATTTACCTTGCATTTACTTTGCAACAGAGGTGAGGTACTCAACAACCTCTTTTTCTGTTTTCAGCGTCATAGCCTTCTTGGCAACTTCCAAAGCCTCTTTTTTACTCCAAAGTGAGATGATTTTCCTTGTCTTTAAAACAGATGTTGCACTGACGGAAAATTCGTCCAAGCCGAATGCCAAAAGTATTGGAATAAGCAGTGGGTCGGCAGCAGCCTCACCGCACATACCAACAGGGATGTGGTTTGCGTTGCCGTCCTCAATGGTCTTTTTAATCATTCTTAATACAGCAGGCTGGAATGGGGAATAGAGGTAGGCAACATCAGGGTTTCCTCTGTCAACAGCCATTGTGTAGCCTGTAAGGTCGTTGGTGCCGATTGAGAAGAAGTCAGCCTCCTGTGCCAAAACATCTGCAATAACTGCGGCGGCAGGGGTTTCTATCATAACACCGATTTCAATATCCTTGTTGTATGCTATTCCCTCATTGTCAAGGTCAGCCATAATCTCCTTTATCAGTGTTTTTACACCGGTGAATTCTTCAAGACAGGTTACAAGGGGAACCATAATCTTAATGTTGCCAAAGGCGCTTGCCCTTAACAAAGCCCTAAGCTGTGGCTTGTAAATGTCAGGTCTGTTAAGGCAGTACCTGACAGCTCTAAAGCCCATAAATGGGTTGTCCTCTTTGTTTAGTCCAAGGTAAGGAATGTCCTTGTCACCGCCAACATCAAGTGTACGGATAATGAGAGGCTTGTCACCAAGCTTTAGTACAGTTTTCTTGTACGCCTCAAACTGTTCATCCTCGCTTGGCTGTGAGGTGCTGTCCATATATAGGAACTCTGTTCTGAAAAGTCCCACACCCTCACCTGTTTTTGAGATAACAGCGTCTGCGTCGTCAGGCTTGCCAATGTTACAGCAAAGCTCTACCTTAACACCGTCTGCTGTAACAGTTTCCTTGCCCAAGAATTTCTTAAGTTCTTCCTTTTCCTTTTTAAATAGGAGAGTTTTGTCCTTGTAGGCAGAGATTTCACCTACACTTGGGTTTTCGATTACCTCACCGTGACTGCCGTCAACGATTATTTCATCACCGTTTTTAAGTATCTGTGAAGCATTGTCAACGGATAAAACAGCAGGAATTTCCATAGCCCTTGCCAAAATTGCAGAGTGGCTTGTTTTTCCACCGATTTCCGTAACAATACCCACAATGTTTTCCTTAATAATGCAAGAGGTCATTGACGGTGTTAAGTCCTTAGCAACAAGGACTGTTCCCGCAGGAGCAGATGCAATGTCAACCTCTTCCTTACCGAGTAGGGTAGAGATAAGTCCTGTTTTGATGTCTTCAATGTCGGAGGCTCTCTGCTTTGTCAGTTCGTCATCAGCCATAGAGAATATGCCGATAAACATATCGCATACCTGCTCCACAGCCTCCTCGGCACAACTGCCGTTTGAGATGTTACCCTCAATAGAACTGCTCATTCCGGGGTCTTTAATCATAAGCAAATGACCCAGCAGAATTTCAGCCTCTTTTTCTCCCACAGTATTTTTAATGTTCTCCGCCTGCTTTTCGGTCTTTTCGCAAAAAGCGTCCAAAGCATTGCGGTATCTTTCTATTTCAGCCTGAGTATCAGTGATTTTCTTCTTCTCGTATTCAAGGTTAACCTCCTCAATAAGCATAACCTTGCCAATGCCGATACCCTCTGATGCGTTAATTCCTTTTAGCATATTTTCACCTCAATATGGAGAACAGGAGAATTATTGCCTGAATAATTCTCCTGTTTTAATAACTACTAATAATTTATTTGTTATTCGCCGAAACCGCTTTCAATAAGCTGGGATGCTTCCTTCATTGCTGCCTCTTCGTCAGCACCGTCAATCTCAAGTGTGATTTCTGTACCGCACTTAATACAAGCCGCAATAAGGTTCATAATACTTTTACCGTCAATTCTGTTTCCGTCCTTAATAACGGTTACAGAGCTTTGGTATTTGCCCATAGCAGTGGTAAAAGTTCCGGCAGGTCTCATATGAAAACCTTGACTATTAGTAATAGTAAATGTTTGTGATATCATTATAATTGCTCCTTTGAATCAAATCTATCACAAATATTATACAATATTAGTGGATTATTATCAATATATTATTTGAATTTTAAATGTTATTTTGTGGTTTTTTATTTATTTTGCCCTTTTCTTCATCAGTAATGCAAGCATAAGCATACCGATTACTGCACCAACTGCAAGAGCGAGGATGTACCAGTACCAGTTGCCAACAACTGCAAATACGAACACACCGCCGTGAGGTGCTCTAAGTGAGCAACCGAGGAGAGCTGAAAGTGCACCGGCACTTGCTGAACCTACAATACAGGATGGAATAACCTGAAGTGGGTGACCTGCTGCATATGGGATTGCACCCTCTGTGATGAATGAAAGACCCATAATGTAGTTAACAGTTGAGTTCTTTCTTTCTTCTGCTGTCCATCTGTTCTTGAAGAATGTGTTTGAAAGTGCGATTGCAATAGGAGGTACCATACCGCCAATCATAACTGCTGCCATAATTTCGTATGCAGCGTCAGTCTGTAATGCAAGCATACCTGTTGCAAAAACATAAGCTGCCTTGTTGAAAGGACCACCCATATCAATAGCCATCATACCGGCGAGAAGTGCACAAAGAGGAACCATAAGTCCGTCAACCTGGCTCATTGCTGTAAGAGCGTCTGACATACCTGTGTTAATCCAGCCCATTACAGGGTTAACAGCATTCATAATTACTGCAATTCCGCCAAGTCCAAGAAGTGGGTAGATAAGTACAGGCTTGATACCCTCAAGGGAGTTAGGTAGCTTGTCGCAAATCTTTATAATGAAGTACATCATATAACCGCCAACAAAACCGGCAAGTAAACCGCCTAAGAAACCGGAAGGAGTAACTGCGATTTTAGCAGCTTCAGTAGTTGCCTGAGCAATAGCGGAAGTGATGTCCATTTCGCCTGATGCTACTTTATCAATTAATCCTAAAAGAATATCATTGTAGCCTTTTGTGCCAACATTGAAGAAGGTTGAACCGCTTGTAGCCATAAAACCGCCTACAAGACCAACAAGTAAGCCCGGTCTGTCGGCAATACTCATTGCAATAAAGCCTGCAAGAATTGGAACCATCAGGTTAAAGGCAAGACCACCGATTGTCTTGAACCAAGCTGCTGCCGGTTCAATAGTACCAAATGCGCCACCGCCTGTTGCACCGTGACCTGCGATTGTATCAATAAGGAATGCTATTGCAATGAAAATACCGCCTGCAACAACGAATGGGAGCATATGGGAAACACCGTTCATAAGGTGCTTGTAAACTTTTCTGCCTGCACCCTCAC
Source organism: Ruminococcus sp. (assembly GCA_022779485.1). GTDB lineage: Bacteria > Bacillota > Clostridia > Oscillospirales > Acutalibacteraceae > Ruminococcoides. The sequence continues at coordinate 70,514 of JALFTC010000047.1, read as the reverse complement.
CGCTGTCGGAGGTGGATTCAGCCTTGCCACCGTGGTGGTGATAGACAGGAACGCTACCGCTTTCGATTTTTTCAATCAATTCCTTTGGCTTGTGAATACCGTCTGCTACCTTTACAGAAAGAACAGGCTTTCCGTCAAATCTTGCCATCTCAACATTTTTGTCAGCGGCAACGATAATTCCGTCACAGTTTGCAATTTCTTCTGCTGTAAGTACATTCTTTGCACCGCCGGAGCCATTTGTTTCAGCCTTGAGAGGAAGGTTCATCTCCTTACCTGCTTTTTCAAGTGCCTCGGCAGCCATATATGTGTGGGCAATTCCTGTTGGACAGGCTGTAACAGCCAAAATTCTGTAACCGCCCTTATTAACTGCCTTTGCAGCCTCGTCAGGATATTTTACCTTTTCAAAGCTGTCAATAGCGTTAATGAATGACTTTTTGTCCTTTGCGTTAAGTAGCTGATTTTTGAAGTCTTTGTCCATAAGCATTGTCATAAGTCTTGCAAGTACTTCAAGGTGAACATCACCGTCGTTAGGTGCTGCTATCATAAAGATAAGGTCGGATGGCTTTCCGTCCATTGCCTCATAGTCAACACCACTTGGAACAGTTACAGCTGCAAGTGCAGGTGCCTTTACAGCGTCACTCTTAGCGTGAGGAATAGCGATACCCTCACCAATGGCTGTTGTTCCGCTTTTTTCTCTTGCTAAAATTCCCTCTTTGTAAGCCTTAGCGTCCAAAAGATTACCGGCTTTGTCGTGCAAGGCTACAAGCTTGTCAATTGCTTCGGACTTTGAATTTAGCTTTACGCCTAATTCAATACAATCCGATTTTAGTAAATCAACGATTCTCATAAAATTTCCTCCTGTATAAAATTTAGATTTTTGTAAGTAAATCCATTACTTCTTGTTTTGTTGCCAATCCTTCCGAAAAGGCTGATGCACTGCCTGAGGCAGTTCCCATTCTTAGGGCATATTGATAGTCGCCCTTTTCAAGATAGCCGGCAAGAAAGCCTGCCACCATTGAATCTCCGGCACCCACAGAGTTTACAACCTTACCCTTTGGTGTGCCGATTTTGTGAGCAATGTTGTTTTCGTCAACGAGAACAGCACCGTCACCCGCCATAGAAACAAGTACATTTTTTGCACCTTTTTTCTTTAGCTCTCTTGCGTAGTAGATGATTTCATCATCATTTTTTAGCTGAATTCCAAATATTTCCCCAAGCTCGTGATTGTTTGGCTTTATCAGGAACGGCTCGTATTTCAGCGACTTTAGCAGTAAATCCTTTGTTGCGTCAACAACAAACTTTATTCCCTTGCCGTATAGCTTGCTCATAATCCTTTCGTACATATCAGATGGGAGAGATGCAGGAATTGAGCCGGCAAGTACAAGGATGTCACCCTCCTTAAGGATGTTTAGTTTCTCAAAAAGCTCCTCAATAGCCTCATCAGAAATTTCAGGTCCTCTTGCGTTAATGTCGGTTTCGGAAATTCCCTTGATGTTAACATTAATTCTGGTGTTGCCTTCTTTTAGCTTGATAAAATCGGTTTTTACACCCATTTCTGCAAGTCCTGTTCTAAGGGCTTCCCCTGTGAAACCTGCGATAAATCCAAGGGAAGTGTTTGGGATTTCCAAATTTGTAAGCACTCTTGAAACATTTACACCCTTGCCCCCAAGGTTCATATATTCCCTTGTTGTGCGGTTAACTTCGCCAATGTTAAAGCTTACAAGCTCCACAACATAGTCGATTGCCGGGTTAAATGTTACGGTATAAATCATTCGCCTACCTCCTTTACAATTGTATAGGTTTTGTATTCTTCATCAGACAACTTGTCTGTGATTATGCAAGTTCTGTTCATTGCCCCGAAGGAAACAGCAAAAACCCTGTTAAATTTACTGCTGTCTGCAAGAACATATGTAATGTAACTGTTCTCATATGCTCTGTTTTTCAGTATTGCCTCGTCAATGTCAGGTGTGGTAAGACCACGGATTTTGTCAATTCCGTTTGCTCCCAAAAAACATTTTGTAAAATTATACTTTCCAAGATTTTCAACTGCTGTAACACCTACAATGGCTTCGGTTGTAAGCTTTAGCTCTCCGCCGATTACAAATGCCCTAAGTCCTTTGTAAATTAACTTTTTTGCGTGAACAATGCCGTTTGTTACAAATGTTGCCTTTGATGTGCTTGGAATATAGTTAATCAGCTTTTCGGTGGTTGTGCCCGCGTCAATAAAAACAAAGTCGTCATTTCGGATAAGAGTGGAGGCATATTTGCCGATACGCTCCTTTTCCGCCATATAGTGTGTTGACTTAGTTTTAATGTCCTCCTCGGTACTGATTACTCCGCTATCGCTTTTTTTGGCGGTAGCACCTCCGTGAACCTTGTTCAGTCGTCCCTGATTGCTCAATGTGTTTAAATCTCTGCGAACAGTTGATTCCGAAATTTCCAGCAAGGAGGCAAGCTCCTGTACGGTAACTGCTTTTTTGCCCTCCAAAATAGAAAGTATTGCGTTAAATCTTTCTTCGGTAAGCATTTAATCACCCTCTATGCTTTAAATTATACACAAAAAAATATGCTTGTCAATAGAAATTAGTCATTTTTTATCATTAATTTTCAAAAAAAATCAAAATAATTCAGAAAACGCAAAATTTTTGCGTGAATTTGCGAAATTAAGCAGGTGTTTTAGGTAAAAAGAAAGCGAATTTGTTGTTTACCTATTATATTATGCACAGAATAATATGCAGATTTCATTATGAGTATTTTCTGCAACAAAAATAAGCCGAGCAACCTTGGTTACCCGACTTAATTGAGAATGAGTCAAATTATGTATCATATTATAATTAAAATTTACTAAATAATAAAGAAGAAAACTATCCCCAACAGGGAACTGACTAAAAAACCTCCCAAAACATCAGAAACATAGTGAACTCCCACAACAGGTCGTAAAAAGGAGAGAAATGCAGAGATTACCATACTGACTACACCTAATACAGGGCATATGTACAGGAAAGCATAGGAGATTATAAATGCACTGGCTGTGTGTCGTGACGGAAAGCTTTTTCCCTTAGTGTCCTTTGGGAAAACAGGAGTAAAGGAGTATTTCTCATAGGGTCTTGGACGGTTTATAAGGATTCGCATTACAGTTACAGCCAAAAATGTTACAGCCGGTATGGTCAAAACCTTGATAAAACGCAAATCCCACAAAGCCACAAGGTAAATAACCATTATTGGATACCCTAAGAACAAAACAAGTGGTAAAAATTTGTAAAGAAATTTTATTACATTATATAGTGTCTTATTATTTTTTATTGCAGTTGTTGTTTTGATAAATTGTTTTTTCTTAATTTTAATCACCGTTTTCCTTACTGTTTGGTCTTAAAAAGTCTATTGCTCTTTCGTGATTTAATATATTTGCAGTTTTAAACTTACCGCCGTATTCACCGTCCAGTGTCCACTCAATTTCCTTTTTGCCTTCAATTCTAAATCTGTTGCTCCTTGCATAAACGAAGTGCTTGCTGTTTAGCTTGCTTGCAAGTGCGTCGTTGATTGTTTCCTGAAGTTCAATAAGATTGTTTGGTTTTTTAACGAATACCGCCTCAAACTTTCCGTCATCCAGTGCAACATTGTCTTTTCCTATTTTTATTATACCGCCCACAGAAAAAGTGTTGCATATCATTCCGTAAATAAAGCTACCGCTAATTACACTCTTATCTGTTTCAACGGTGACATCAATGCCCTTTATTTTAGGCAGACTTTTAATTGCCTCAAGTACATAGGCGGTTTTGCCAAGTATATTTTTGAAGTTTTGTGATGTGGTGTAGGCAACCTGAGTAAAGGCTCCGAAACCTGCAATATAGTTAAAATATTTTCCGTTAAATTCCCCGATGTCATAGGGGAAAATTGTGCTTTTTGCAATGCTGTCCACACATTCGGTTATGTTCTTTGAAATTCCCAGTGAAGTTGCAAAGTCGTTTACAGTTCCACTTGGTATGTATGCACAGGGTTTTCTGTACTTCTTTTCAATATTCATATACCCTGTTGTAACCTCGTTTAGTGTACCGTCACCGCCGGCACAGACAACCATATCAAAGTCCTTTATATACTTTTCAATAAATTTTGTACCGTCACCTCTCTTTGAGGTAGGTATAGTTGTCACAATGCCCTCTTTTGAGATGGTTTCTATTATATATGAAAGTTTTGATTTCATTGCTCCCTTTCCGGAAACAGGGTTATAAATAAACAAAATCTTCTTCATCACAATTACCTCATTCTATATTGATGTAATTATAACACAAAACAATCTCTTTCACAACGAGTCAGGAGATAGTAAAATTTGCTTTTTGCCATAAACAATAAATCCGAAAAAAACCACTATACATCGGGCTTTTGTTCACCTTTTTTAACCTTAATTTAACACTGTTATAATTATCTTTATACAAAGTGTACAAAATATAGGTCTAAAATTCTACATCTCAATAGAAGTTAATTCCATTTATTTCTCTTGTACAAGTAAATAAATAAGTGTACAATATATTTGACAAAATTTGTGAATGAGGTGATGCGTATTTGACAGAAAGTCAAATATTCAAAAATGTTTGTATATTTAGGAAAATTCGGAGGATTTTATGAAATTAACAAAGAAAATTATGAAATGTAACAAAAGAATTATCAGCGTTTTACTTTCAATCACAGTATTGCTGACAGCCTTTTCAATTCCTGTTGTTTCTGCTGTGACAACAGATGTTAAGGACAGCAAGGCAAATATCACAGAAACTTCTTCTTCTGCAAATCAGTACGGCTTACAGGATAATATTCAGGACGGAACAATGCTTCATTGCTTTAACTGGAAATATACCGACATTAAGGCAGAACTAAAAAATATTGCCGAGGCAGGCTTTACTGCTGTGCAGACTTCTCCTGCTCAGGCTAACAACAACTCCGGCACATGGTACTGGTTGTATCAGCCAAGGGGATTTTATGTTGGCACAAACGACCTCGGAACTAAGGAACAGTTAAGGGATTTGTGTACAGAAGCCCACAAGTACGGAATCAAGGTTGTTGTGGATGTTGTTGCAAACCACCTTCAGGGTGACCACTACAACATTGTTGAAGACCTTAAACCAAGCCAGTACTGGCACCACAATGGTTCTGTAGGCAACTGGAAAGACAGATTCCAGGTAACCCACGGTGACATTGGTATGCAGGACATTGCAACAGAGAACTCCTATGTTCAGGAGTGCGTTAAAAACTATATTGATGAATTAAAGAGTCTGGGCGTTGACGGTATGCGTTTTGACGCTGCAAAGCATATCGGACTTCCAAGTGAGGGAGATGACTTCTGGTCTGTTGTTACAAGTGACAAAAGCCTTTTCTACTATGGCGAAATATTGGGCGGTCCTGACGACAGAGAAACCGGCAACGAGGAATTGATGAAGGAATATACAGACTATATTTCCGTAACCGACAGTGGTTATAGCTACGACAACAGAATTGCTTTTAATTCAGGCAAAGCTCCAAGCACCAAAGGTAACTGGGCTGTAAGAGGCGTTAGCTCCGACAAGCTTGTATATTGGGCAGAAAGCCATGATAACTGGTCAAATAACAGCGACTTTGGATACTCCTGGAACATAAGCCAAAATAATATTGACAGAGCATATGCCATTGCAGCAGCCCGCAGCGGTGCAACAGCACTTTACTTCTCCCGTCCTTCAACACATGATAAAGAGAACATAAAGGCGGGTAAAAAGGGTAGCACACACTTTACAAGTCCTGAGGTTGCGGCAGTAAACCACTTCCACAATGCAATGGTGGGTCAAAAGGATAGTTATGTTAATTCCAACAACTGCGGTGTTGTTTGTCGTGAAGAAGGTGCTGTTATTGTAAAGGGTAGTGGCAGCGGACAGGTAACAGTTACAAATGCGGGAGGCACCACAAAGCCGGGTGTATATGTTGACGAGATTACAGGCAGTAAATGGACTGTTACATCAAGCACCATTTCAGGTACAATCGGTTCAACAGGTATTGCTGTTATCTACAACCCAACACTTTCAGCATATAACACAATTTCTCAGGCAGGCGGTATATTCAAGAGCGAAACCCTTACCCTTACACTTGGTCTTGAAAATGCCACATCAGGTACATATCAGATTGATAACGGTGCTGTTCAGACCTACACAGGCACAAAGACAATTACAATCGGTTCAGGTGTAAGCTACGGTTCTACAATCACCTTAAAGCTGACAGCAACAGGTGAAAACGGTACAACCGAAACATCCTATACATTTAAAAAGGTTGACCCATTAGCTGTGAGGGTAATCGATTTCTCCAATAAAAACACAGTATATCTTTGGAATACTGCATCTTGGAGCACACAGAATTGTTACAGCTGGCAAACAGGCCGTGACGGAGCCACAGCTTGGCCCGGCTCTGCAATGACAAAGGTTGATACCTTCGGCGGTTATGACCTTTACAAGTTTACAGTTCCGTCAAACGAAACAAATATTATTTTCAATAACGGCAGTACCAAAACTGACGATATGACCATTCAGACCGGTACAGTTGTGTTTGATAACGGCACAGGACAGTGGGTTGACGCCACAACTATGGACGATGATGTTGCTGTGTCAACCGACCCAATAGTTACAACAAGCGGAACAAAACCAACAACATACACTACAGTTTCACAGACTAACCCAACAACAGTGGGAGAAGAATACTCGTATGGTGATGTGAACCTTGACAAGAAAATTGACATTCGTGATGTTTCCGCAATTCAAAAATTCATCAGCAGTCACATTACTTTTAGTGAAATTCAAAGGATTGCCGCAGATGTAAATGCCGACGGAAATATAGACATCAGTGACGCAACACTTGTTCAAAAGTATGTTGCAGGTAAAGTGAGCAGTTTCCCTATAGGTTCCGTATTCTTTATCGGACAGACTACCGCTTCTTAAACAACAACATATTAAAGTACCACAACAGTAACTTATACACAGCCTACAACAAATGCCGATAACAAAAATTATTTGTACTTTAAAAATACAGATAACCGGACGCCATTTGCATACTACTGGGGTGAACACAACACAGAACTAACATCTTGGCCCGGAGTAGAAATGGAAAGCATCGGCAACAATGTGTATAGAATAGAAGCTCCTGTTGAGGCTGAATACATTATCTTTAGCAACAACGGAAGCTCACAAACAGCAACCATTAACATTGAGGACTACAGAAAGATTTATCAAAATGGTGGTTGGTCTGACTACAACGGCTGATTTTAATTTACTTATTTTAGGATTTATAGTTAATGCACAATTACCCCTATGGTTAATTCCATAGGGGTGATTTTTTGCGTTTTTCGATTAATAAGTATATACCTACATATCAATTTCCACATTGTATTTACGGAACCAGTACTCCATCTCAATTATGTAAGCCATAATCTGAGGCGCTCTCATAAGCTGACCGTACCAAGGAGTTTCAATCTCGTCAGGGTGCTCCATAATGTCCATAATGCCGTTCCTGTTAAGCAACTGACCAAACACGCTGTCCTTTTTGTTAAGTATGTCAAGCACCTTGTTGCTGACGATTTTCATATACACAGGGTTGTGGGTCTTTGGGTAGGGGCTTTTTTTCCTCCAACAAATACTTTCCGGAAGAATATCCTCAAAAGCCTTTCGTACAATGCCCTTTTCACGACCGTCAAAAGCCTTCATCTCCCAAGGCATATTGTAGGCATATTCCACAATGCGGTAATCGCAGAAAGGTACTCTCACCTCAAGACCGCTGTACATACTCATTCTGTCCTTGCGGTCAAGTAGGCACTGCATAAAGTAGTAGAAGTTAAGTACAAACATTTCCCTCATTCTTCCGCTTACCTTTGTGTCACTCCTCAGCTTGTCGGTGCGTTTGCAGGTTTGATAGTACCTTTCGTGAACATATTCCTCACCGCCCTTGAGTATTCCGTCCTTTAAGATTTTTCTCCTGATGGTCTGATCCTTTGACCAAGGGAAACACTGTTCAAACAGTATGTTTTTGTTGTGATACCAAGGGTATCCCCCAAACAATTCGTCTGCACATTCACCTGAAAGTGCAACGGTGTAATCCTGCTTGATTTTTTTGCAAAACAGCAAAAGAGAAGAGTCTATGTCTGCCATTCCCGGCAAATCCCTTGCAACAGTTGCATCATACAAAGCGTCAGCTAAGTTTTGGTGGTTCAGTATCACCTCGTGATGTATGCTATGGGTGTTCTTCACCATAATTTTTATGAAGTCGTCATCCCTGTTTGGCTGAAAAAGGCTCTTCTGAAAATACTTGCTGTTGTTTTCGTATTCAACGGAGTAGGTGTGAATTCTGCCCCTGTTTTTCTCTCTGTAATGAAGGGACGCAACCTTTGAGATTATGGAGCTGTCAAGCCCTCCCGAAAGGAAAAAGCAAACCGGCATATCCGACACAAGCTGTCTTTTTATTGAGTCTGTAATTAGGTATCTTGTCTTTTCAATGGTCTGCTCAAGATTGTCACTGTGCTCATGAGCCTCCAGTTTGAAGTAATATTCCCTGTGGAGTCGTCCGTTTTTGTAAATTGCCAATTCACCGGGACGAAGCTCCTCAATATCTTTAAACACACCGCAACCCGGAGTTCTTGCAGGCCCCATAAAGAATATTTCGTAAAGTCCCTGTTCGTCCACCGTAGGCTTTACAATTCCGGTTGCCAAAATAGATTTTATCTCCGAGGAAAAAACTATACCTGTTTTGTACTGGTGAAAGAACAGTGGCTTTACACCGATTCTGTCTCTGCAAAGGAAAAGTTGCTTTGTGTTCATCTCATATACTGCAAAGGCAAAAATGCCGTTTAACTTTTCGGCACATTTTTTACCCCATTGTATGTAGGCTTTCAGCACAACCTCTGTGTCACTTCTGCCACGGAATTTGTACCCCTTTGCACTTAGCATAGACCTTACCTCGTCTGTGTTGTACAGCTCTCCGTTATATACAATGGTGTACTTTTTGTCCCTGAATTGCATTGTCATTGGCTGAGTTCCGTTTTCTCTGTCTATTACCACCAGCCTTCTGTGAATAAGAGCAATATCCCTTGTGATGTACATTCCGTTTTCGTCAGGTCCTCTTTTTTCCAAGGTTGATGAAATTCTGCTGAGTACCTCCCTTTTCTGTGAAAAATCAATGCTCCTGTCAAACCATCCTGCTATTCCGCACATAGATTAACCTCCTGATTGTTTTTGTGATTTTGCTTGATTGACAATAAAAATATTACTGAAAGTATGATGACTGCACCGGCTCCCCAAAGCGTTGAGTAAACAGCCGGATGGGGAGGACTATCCATATTTCCAAAGGTTTCCTGTGCAACGGGAAATATCCTTAGGAGTATATGGAGGGTAAGTCCTGAGAACACACCCTGTAATGCCCTCATCATAAAGAAGTACCCTTTATTTATCCTTATATCCTTCACTATTGCAAAAATCTGAAAATGTACGCAAATTCCGCCAAAGCCTATTAATGCACCTACAAATTCAAATCTCATATCACTTGCATAGTTAATCATTCCGCCTGTGATTTCAAGCATTGACGCTAAATAGCCGTTCCAAAACGGGATAAGGCTTAACAGATTGTTTATCACAATGAACAGCACAACAAATCCGCACATAGAAAGTGTTGCCTTTACAGCACCCTCTGTGGAGGTCACAAGTGCCTCGCCAATGCCCTTTTTAGGTAAAGCACTGTTAATTTCGGTATAGTCAGGTGTGTTTCTCCTATGAATAAAAAGTATAAACAGCACCCCTGCCATATTAGAAAAAAACAGCATAATTCCCAACGCCTTGCTATGAAAAATCCCCTGTCCCACAAATGTAATCATAAATCCGGGACCTGCCCCAACACAGCAGTAGCAAAGCTTTTTTGCCTCATCATATGAAATTTTCTTTTCCCTGTACAGAGTGCTTATGGTTTTAGCTCCAACAGGGAAACCACCAATAAGGCACAGCATCAGTGTCAAAATTCCGTTTTTGCTTATTCCCAGTATTCGGCTGACTATACCAAGCCTTTTTGTGATAATGCTCAGGCAGTCACTTTCCACAATGAATGTACTTAAAAATAAAAAAGGAAAAAGTGAGGGCACAAGCACATTGCCACAGGCGTTTAGTCCGTCTGTTACACTCTGCTTGTAGGTTGATGTATAAAACAGAAGGACAGCAATAAAAGCAATAGATAATAAAGCAGTACATAAACGGGTAAAAATATTTAAAGTCTTCACCTTTAATATATATGCAATCTGTCATAAATATAACTTTACTTTCGTAAAAATAAGTGAAAGAAGGTGCAAGATGAGAAAGCCGAAAGATTTTGAAAAGCTCATACCCGCAACCCTCTCATCAGGACTTCCTGTTGTTGAGATGAAAGGAAACAGAGAAATGACCATTGAGGGAAGTACAGGTGTGCTGAAATATGAGCAGGAGAATATTAAAATAAACACAAAAATGATGGTTATTTCCGTAAAGGGGAGGAATTTAAAGCTAAAGTACCTGTCCTCATCTTCCCTTATAATCGAAGGAACATTCCTTTCACTTGAATATATAATGTAGGTGTTGTTTTGATATTAAAGATAATCAGGTTTCTCCGTGGATATGTTTCTGTTTTTGCCAGCGGAAAATTTACGGAGAGGTTAATTAACATACTGAACAAAAACGGATTTTTGTATTGGGATATTCTTCCTGTTAACGGGGGACTTACCCTTAGTATGCCTGTTAAGGACTACAAAAGGCTAAGGTTTTACCTTAATAAAACAGGCATTAAAACAAGGGTGCAAAACAGATACGGTCTGCCATTTTTAATAAGGCAGTACAGGGGCAGGGTAGGACTGCTAATCGGTGCAATACTATTTGTTCTCCTTTTGTCCCTCTTTTCAAAATTTATATGGATAGTCAATGTCAGCGGAAACAAGGAAATTCCCACCACAGAGATTTTAAGTGTGTTAAGGGATAAGGGTGTTTACAGCGGTGCCTATACAAATGGAATTGATGTAAAGGCAACAGGGAGAAAGGTGATAGAGGAGCTACCTGAAATAAGGTGGATTTCCATAAACATCACCTCCTGCAAGGCTGAAATTGAGGTCAAAGAAAAGTATCAACCGCCAAAGAAAATGCGTAGCAAAAAGCCCTGTAATGTAAAGGCGAAAAAGGATGCCTTAGTAGTTAAGACAAATGTGCTTAACGGCACTAAAATGGTGAAAAAGGGTTCTGCTGTAATCAAAGGTCAGCTCCTTGTCAGCGGTGTAATGGTTGACGCACAGGGCAACAGCCGAATTGTACCGGCAGAGGCGGAAATTTTCGGAAGAACTCACTACAAAAAAACATTTAAACTACCTAGAAAAAGAGTAATGCCAATAAAAACAGGGGAAACTATGGAAAGACGACGGGCGAATTTGCTGTGGTTTTCTTTTCCTGTTGACTTTGACTCTATCCCATGGCAAAGCTATTATTCAGTCACAAAAAGAGAGGTTATGGAGATTAACAAAACCAATCTTCCTCTTTTCATAACACGGGAATATATATCGGGGATTGAGAACAAAGAAATTTCTTTAAAAGAAAATAAAAAATCCCTAAAAAAGTGTGCATCCCTGTGGGAAACCTTTTGCCTAAAGGGAAAGGATATTGAAAAACGAGAGAATAGTTTTTTCCAGGATAAAAACTACTACTATATGAACACAAAATATACAGTAGTAGAAAACATTGCAGAAACATCTGAAATTATTGTTCAGTGATGTAGAACTGTTGCCTAAAAGCATTCTTTTGTGATATAATTGAACATAGTAAGAAATATAGTAAGAGTTAATCAAGTCCATATTAATAGATAAAGGCGAGTAAGCCAAAGAAAAATGAAAGTTGTGTTGTAATGAGAATTTTGTGCATAGGTGATGTAGTAGGCAAGGTGGGTAGCGAATTTTTGCGTCAAAGACTGCCTTCCCTTAAAAAGCTGAAAAAAATTGATATGACAATTTGTAACGGTGAAAACAGTAGTGACGGAAATGGAATAACCCCATCATCTGCGGATTTTATTTTTTCCAGCGGAGTGGATGTGATAACCTTGGGTAATCACGCTTTTAGACGCAAGGAATTTTACTCCTATTTGGATGAAAAGGAATATATCATTCGCCCTGCAAATTTCCCCAATTCAACCACTCCGGGAGTTGGCTACTGCATATTCGATATGGGCAGAATTTCTGTGGGTGTCATTAATGTTATGGGTAATTCCTTTATGGACAATATCCTTGACTGTCCCTTTAGAACTATGGATAAGGTTTTGGAAAAGGTTAAGGACTGCAAAATTACTGTTGTAGACTTCCACGCAGAGGCAACAGGGGAAAAAAGAGCAATGGGATTTTACCTTGACGGAAAGGTGTCGGCAGTTTTCGGCACTCACACCCATGTTCAAACATCGGATAACGAGATTTTGCCAAATGGAACAGGCTACATCACAGATGTGGGAATGACAGGACCGGTAAATTCCGTTTTGGGTGTTAAGCCTGAAATAATCATTAACAAACTAAGAAACAAGCTTCCTCAGAGATTTGACTATGGAGAGGGAGAATGTAAAATGGATTGTATAATATTTGATATTGACGAAAGCACAGGCAAAACAGTAGATACAGAAATTTTGGAATTGCGATAAAATTTTACTAAAATTCATATTACCTCTTGAAATTACCATAAATTTCTAATATAATAATAATGAATTAATTTTACGGAGGCGTAATATGGAAACTTTAAAGGTATCAGCAAAGTCAGTAACAACTTCTGTTGCCGGGGCTATTGCAGGTGTTATCAGAGAAAACGGAGAGGTTGAGATTCAGGCTGTGGGTGCAGGCGCAACAAATCAGGCGGTAAAGTCCATTGCAGTTGCCAAGAGCTACCTTGCCCCTGAATGTGGCATTGTTTGTATTCCTGACTTTGTAAAGGTTAAGATAAATGACGAAGAAAGAACAGCAATCAGTTTTGTTGTAAAAGCGGTGGAGAAATAACCCCTTTCTGTAGTATTGATTGATAAATGTAATAATATTGTAAAATATAGATAATGAATTTCATAATATTTACCTGATTTTTTTATAGGGCTTGCCTTGTACAAGCCCTAATTTTATGTTATAATTATATGGCATGAAAGAAATCACTGTGTTTACAATATGTAAAATAGATTTAGTCAGTGTTTCCCAAATTCGTTCACCAAGGATAGGATGTGATGAAATGATTAACGGTAATATTTTTAGAGATGCAATCATTTCCGGTGCCAACAATATATGTTCACAGAAACAGGAGCTTAATGACCTTAACATTTTCCCTGTTCCTGACGGTGACACCGGTACAAATATGTCAATGACAATTACTTCAGCCGCAGAAGAACTTAAGAAAATGGATGATGCAGATATTTGTGATGTTGCATCCAAAACAGCATCAGCAATGCTTAGAGGTGCCCGTGGTAACTCGGGTGTTATCCTCTCTATCATATTCCGAGGCTTTGCCAAGGGTCTTGCCGGTAAGAAGGAAGCAAACGGTGAAGACTTGGTTGATGCTTTGGGCATCGGTGTTGAAGAGGCATACAAAGCAGTAACAAAGCCAACAGAGGGAACAATCCTTACAGTTGCAAGAATGGCTTACGAGGGCGGAATGAAAACTATTACCGAAACAGGAGATGCAGTTGCCGTTTGGACTGATGTTGTTTTTGCAGCCGAGGAGGCTCTTGCATTAACTCCAAAATTCCTCCCTGTCCTTAAAAAAGCAGGAGTCGTTGACGCAGGCGGCAAGGGACTTCTTGTTATCTTTCAGGGTATGCTTTCCTATTTGGCTGAGGGCAAAATGGTTGAATTAAACACCGAAAATTCCGCTGAAGATGCAACAGTTGACTCCTTTGACAGTGCGGCTGCTCAGTTTGACGAGGTTATCAACTTCACATATTGCACAGAGTTTATTGTTGGCAGAGATAACCCTTCTTCCGATACAAAAGAACTTAGGGAATACCTTATGACAATAGGTGACTGCGTTGTTGTAGTGGATGATGAAGAAATTGTAAAGGTTCATGTTCACACAGACAATCCCGGAGATGCTTTACAGCACGGACTTCAGTATGGTCAGCTACTTACCGTCAAGGTTGAAAATATGAAGGAACAGCACAAAAATGCCGGTGAAAAAGCACCTGTTAAGGCTAAGCTTGAAAAGGCAGAGCCAACAGAAGAAATCGGATTTGTTTCCGTTGCAGCGGGCGAGGGACTTACAGAGCTGTTTAAGGATATGGGATGTAACCACATTGTTTCAGGCGGTCAAAGTATGAACCCATCAACAGACGACATTTATGAGGCTATACTTGCTACACCGGCAAAGAATGTTGTAGTTCTCCCTAACAACAAAAACATTGTTATGGCGGCTAAACAGGCTGTTGATATGATTGAGGACAGAAATGTGTTTGTGATTGAGTCAAAGACAATTTCTCAAGGTCTTACAGCCCTTATTTGCTATGACGACACATTGACTGTGGAAGAAAATGTTGAGGCTATGAAGAGTAGCATCAAAAATGTTGTAACAGGTCAGATTACCTTTGCCGCAAGGGACAGCGAATTTGGCGGAAAGAAAATCAAGGAAGGTGAGATTATCGGACTTAAGGACGGTAAGCTCACAGTCTGCGAAAAGTCCTCCCAAAAGGCTCTCCTTAAACTTTGCAAAGAGGTAATCAAAAAGGACGCATCATTTGTAACCCTTATCTACGGTGAAGATATTTCCGAAGAAGAGGCAAACGAAGCCTACAAGGCTGTCAGCGAAAAGTACGGTGACTCCGTTGATATTTCTCTTATCAAGGGCGACCAGCCAATCTATTACTACATCCTCGGCGTTGAGTATTGATTATTAATAAATTTTCCAATATAATGAAAAGGCAGGGTTTTCCTGCCTTTTTATAATTACAAAATATTCGTATTTGTTTGAGGTAAGCTATGGCAAGTCTTTTTAGTAAAAAAATTGAAGACTTAAAGGGAATAGGTGCAAAAAGGGCAGAGCAGTTTCATAACCTTGGCATTTATTCTGTGGGTCAGCTTTTGCGATATTACCCCAGAAATTACGAGGATTGGAGTACCCCAACCCCAATTTCAGAGGCGCCATTTGGAGAAAATGTGTGTATCAAGGCTTTTATCGGCAGTCCATTTTCCGTAAATTTCGCAAAGGGCAGCAAAAAGCTGATTTGCAAAACTATGGCTTACGACAGTACCGGTGCTGTTACTCTTCTGTACTTTAATAATAGATACATAAGTCAAATGATTAAGACCGACAAGGAATATTTCTTTTATGGAAAAATAACAAACACCCTGAACGGACTGCAAATGATTGCACCCACCTTTCAGGAAACTGAAAAAGGTGCGTCAATTCACCCAATCTACCACCTGACAGCAGGACTTGCTAACAGGTTTGTTGCTGATGCAGTAAGGCAGAGTATTGAACTTTTACCCTCAAAAATAAACGACCCTCTACCCCTTTGGGTGAGGGATAAATACAACTTGCAAAGTCTTGATTTTGCAATAAGGAAAATACATTTCCCCGCCGACCATGACGAGCTATTTATGGCTCGCAGACGACTTGTTTTTGAGGAGCTATTGATACTAAATTTAGGGATTAAATTTCTCAAAAAGAATAAAAAAGAAGAAAACGGAATAATTCTTGAAAAGAATTATATGAACGACTTTTTATCCTGTTTGCCGTATAACCTTACAAATGCACAAAAACGAGCAATAGATGACTGCATAAATGATATGCTAAACAAAAATTCCCCAATGAACCGCCTTGTTCAAGGTGATGTTGGCTCGGGTAAAACTGCGGTAGCCTGTGCAGTTTGCCACACAGTAATCAAAAACGGCTACCAATGTGCATTTATGGCACCCACAGAAATTCTTGCACAACAGCACTATGAGAGTATCTCCAAAATTTTAGAGGGAACAGGGATAAATGTGGGACTACTCACAGGCTCTATGACCCCTAAAAATAAAAAGACAGTCCGTGAACAGCTTGCAAGGGGAGAAATCCAGCTAATTATCGGCACTCATGCACTCCTTACAAAGGACACCTGCTTTAAAAATCTTGCCTTGGCGGTAACTGACGAACAGCACCGCTTTGGCGTTTCTCAAAGGTCGGAGTTGCTCCTAAAAGGTCACCACCCACACATTCTCGTTATGAGTGCAACACCCATACCAAGAACATTGGGGCTAATCATTTACGGTGACTTAGATATTTCCATAATTGACGAATTGCCACCGGGCAGACAGGAGATTGACACCCTGTTAATCGACAGTAGTAAGCGAAACAGGGCACTGGGCTTTATCCGCAAAAATGTTGACGAGGGAAGACAGTGCTACATAGTTTGTCCCCTTGTTGAGGAGGGTGAAAACACCCCAGAGGGTGTAATTTCCGCCGAAGATTACGCACAAATGTTGATGATGAATGACATTTTCAGAGATGTTCCCATTGGTGTTCTCCACGGAAAAATGAAGTCTGCCGACAAAGAAAAGGTTATGACTGCTTTCAAGGACAGAGAACTTATGGTTCTTGTTTCCACCACCGTAATCGAGGTGGGAGTGGATGTTCCAAACGCAAATATTATAATGATAGAAAATGCAGAGAGATTCGGACTTTCCCAGCTCCACCAGCTTAGAGGACGAGTGGGCAGAGGAAGTGAAAAAAGCTACTGTATCCTTGTGTCCGACAGTGACTATCCCGACACAAAAAAACGACTTGAAACAATGAAACGCACTTCAAACGGCTTTGAAATTGCAGACGAGGATTTAAAGTTAAGAGGTCCCGGCGACTTCTTCGGAGAAAAGCAACACGGACTTCCTGAAATGAAAATTGCAGATTTAAGCAAAATGGAAGATGTTGCCGAAACCCAGTGCTGTGCCGAGGAAATCCTAAGTGAATCCCCGCTCCTTGATGGAGAGGAATACAAGGGAATAAGAGGTGAGATAAAACAACTTTTCTCCCGTGTAAACGGTGACAGCCTAAATTGATTTGGTCGGTGTTTCCTTAGATATTAAATTGGAAAGCCCTATACCCTAGAACACCCTTGCCTTTTCTTTCTTATTGACAGGCAAAAGCTCGTTAAACACACCGAAAAATCCCTTTTTAATCTCCTCATCAAGGTGCATAGAGCCAAAGAACCATTTGTCAAAGGTAATCTGCCTTGAAATTTGGTCAAGGTAGGTGTTAACAGGGTTTTGTGTTAGTTCAGGGTCAATAGTACCCTTTATCTGTGCCGGTGGCTCGTGGGTAATTATGTAGTCAATTTTACTTCCGTAGGCTTTAAGCTGTCTTACACCCTCCTCAAATTCTTCCTTTGAGGGAAGCTCCCTTTCAAACCACATATTTATGTCAAGCATTTTTTGCAAATCTCGGCTGACGCCACCACCAAAGGTGAAGATACCCTTCTTTTCAATAATATAAACCTGACCTCGCAGAAGATGATAAATGTTGTCCGCTATTTTTCTTGCCTTTGCACCAAAGTATGGTACAATGGGATATTTTTCAAGCTCGTCAAAGTTTTCGTGAGTTCCGTCAATGAAAAGTATGTTGTAGGGAAGTGAGGCTAAAAAATCAAGGTTTTCTTTTTCTGTCCTTGAACCGTCCCAAAAAAATCCAAAGTCACCTGTAATGATTACATAGTCGCCTTTTTTAATTTTTTTCATCTGTTTTCTTTTAAAGTAGGATATATCTCCGTGCTTATCACCGGTTATGTAAATCAAAAAGTATCACCCAATTTATAAATTTTAATTGAAAGTAAATTTTGTTTGTAGTATAGTATATATTGTATTTATTTAATATTAACACATAAGAGGTAATTTTTCTATGAAAAAAAGAACTTTTTCAATAATTTCTATAATATTGACTGTTTTTGTGGCTTTCAGCTGTCTTTGTTTTCCTGTTTCGGCTACAAAATCATCAAATATAAACAACCAGTCCCAGGTTTTTTCGGAGATGGACTTTGGCTGTAATGTAAAAACAAAATCTGACACAGTTTTGCTTGTTAATCTTGATACAGGTGTTACAGTGTATAGTAAAGAGGCTGACACAAAGCGTTATCCCGCATCCCTTACAAAAATTATGACTTATGTTGTGGTTGCAGAGAATATCAAGGATTTTAGCAAAAAAATCAAAATCACAAGTGAAAGCTTAAAGCCACTTGAGGGAACAGGAAGTTCTATTTCTGCTGTAAGTGACAATGTAGGCAAAAGCCTTACAGTGGAACAGCTTTTGCAGTGCCTTATGATTTCTTCGGGTAATGACGCCGCCCTTGTACTTGCCGACTATGTTGGCGGAAAGGACGGAGTAAAAGGCTTTGTAAAGATGATGAACGACAAAGCCAAGGAGCTTGGTTGCGAAAACACACACTTTGTAAATCCTCACGGACTTCACGACCCCGACCACTACACAACAGCCCGTGATATGTACAAAATCGCAAGCTATGCACTTATGTTACCTGACTTTTCCAACATAACAAATACAACAAGCTACGAAATCGGCGACAACTATTATGCCACAACAAACCATCTTCTTGACTCCTTTAGCGAATACTATTATATGTATGCAAGAGGAATCAAGACAGGTACAACAGACGAGGCGGGAAGATGCCTTGTTACGCAGGCGGTTGCAGACGGATACAGCTACCTTGCAGTGCTTATGCACGCACCCTATAACGAGGCTGAGGGAATTAACGAGTACTACAATATGGAGGATGCAGCAGAACTTTTCCGCTGGGCATTCCGAAATATTACACTTAAAGAAATCGTAACAAGAGAAACCCCGGTTTGCGAAGAGAAGATTAACCTTTCTTGGGATAAAAATTCAATTCAGCTTTCCCCCGAGGAGGACTTCAATGTCCTTTTGCCAAACAATGTTAAGGACAAGGATATATCAATAAAAACCGATGTCCCCGACTACATTGACGCCCCTGTAAAAGAGGGTGACTATGTGGGCAAGGCGTCAGTTTATTACAAGGACGAAAAGGTTGCGACCTTTAACCTTGTTGCTGACGAAACTGTTGAAAGAAGTACTCTGCTTTACATAATAGATTTGCTCAAGAATGTGTTTACCTCCGCTTACTTTATTGCTGCTGCAATAATTGTTGTTATATTGTTTGCAATATATCTCTTTGTTATAGTAAAGCACAATAAGGATAACCCAAAGAGAAGAACTGTAAAGCATTACCGTAAAATGTAGTTTAATGGCTAATTACATATATGTTCCTTATCTAAAAGATTGTAAAGGATTTTGTTTATGAAACTTAAAAAAATGTGGTTTACACTTATCCCTGCAATAATTCTTATGACCGGTGCAAAGGTGTACCAGTATTATGTGGAGTTTACGGGTAGATACTTTTTGGGCATTGACAATGTAGTTTTGTCCTATATTACAATATTAATTGTATTTTTGATGTTTCTTATACTGCTCATTATGTCAAAAATCGACAAGTCAACTCCACCTGTCTATAATTACAGGAAGAATGTTGTTGCCGGTGCAATGTGCCTGTTTTCAGCATCTGCTTTAGTAGTTGATGTAGGTTGCTATTTGCCCACAATACTAATTTACAAAACATTTCCTTTGTCAATAGTAGTCAATATAGTTTTTTCCTGCCTTGCTTCTGTAGCTCTGTTTTTATTAAGCTGGTCACATATAAGCGCAAGAAAGCCACCTGTAGCTGTTTCCTTGTATATGGTTACAATTCCTGCTTGGTGTGTGGTTAAGCTCCTTACATCACTAATTCATAACAGCTCCACATCAGTTGCTATGACAGATGTTCTTGATCTGTTTATTTATCTGTTCCTCACCCTGTTTCTGTTTTCGGCAATTTCCATTATTTCTGTTGTAAATTACAAAAATCCGGTGAAAGGTGTTATGCTCTTCGGTCTGCCTTTGGTAGCAACTCTTGTGACATACGATATTTCTATCGCAATGAACCTTGTGTTTAATGGTTATTCCGATGGATATTACACAGAAATAATAAGGGCAGTAGAGCTCACACTTTTTGCATCATATGCATTTTTCTTTATGCTTGAGATTACAAGGCGTACACCAAGTTTGGACGAGGTTAAAATAATCGACAACGATGATGATATGGAAGAACTTATTGAGAAAAAGCGTCAGGAAAGCCTTAAAAAATATGGAAAAATAATTGACGAGGAGAGAAAAGAGGGCAACTTCTTCATTGTTCACGGAACCGGCTTTGATGAATATGAAACTCCGGGTACTTATGCTTCGGCATACTCATATGTTGCAGGAGTTGACTCAAACGAGGACTTAACATTAATTGATGGAGCGACAATTAGTGAAGATAGGGCAGAAGAACCCTCTTATGGTGAAGTCAGTCATATTGACCGTCTTATTTTGGAAATCACCTCCGGTGAAAATGACCTTGACCTTGAAGACTAGGGAAACACTGAATAAATCACTTTACACATCTTGTTTGCATATTTTCCGCCGGTTAGCCCAAAAAATCCTCGGAATGCGTCAGCATTACTGCGTTTTTTTGAACTAACCGACAAAAAATCTGACTGCACAATCTGTGCAAATGATTTAATCAGTGTTTCCCTAATTATCCGGTAAATTAATCCGAAAAAATTATTTTTACTGATTGACATTGTTTTTTTATGGTGCTAAAATAACCATAAAGCGTTGAAGAGGACACGACCCCTTGCTACCGAATTCAGAGAGCCTTGCCATTAGCTGAAAAGCAGGGTATTTAGGAGCATTTGGTTACTACCTTGGAGTCTGTGCAGGAAATGGCACAGCGGGCAACTCCGTTAAAGGTTTTGAGGGCATAATGATAAACTCAATTTTTGTAATTTGTATGCATTGTGCCGAAGTTGGGTGGAACCACGGTTAGTTATTATCGTCCCAATATTCCTATGTGAATATTGGGGCTTTTATTTTTATAAAAAAGGAGAATGATTATGGTTAGTGTAAAACTAAGAAATGACACAAAGGAATTTGAAAACGGCACTACACCTTACGAAATCGCCAAAGGCTTTGGCGGGGGTTTCTTTAAACAGGTTTGTGCTTGTAAAATAAACGATGAAGTAGCAGATTTGCGAACTACAATTAATGAGGACTGCACCCTTGAATTCTTAACATTTGACGATATTGAGGGCAAAAAGGCATTTTGGCACACAGCCTCCCATATTCTTGCACAGGCTGTAAAAAGACTTTATCCAAATGCAAAGTGTGCAATCGGCCCTGCTATTGACAACGGCTTTTACTATGACTTTGAGGTTGAAAAGCCATTCTCAAGGGAGGATTTAGACAAAATCACAGCCGAAATGAAAAAGATTGTGAAGAGTAAGGTTGCCCTTGAAAAATTTGAGCTTTCCCCTGAAGATGCTATTGCAAAATTAGAGGAGATGAACGAGCCTTACAAGGTTGAGCTTTGCAAGGAACACGCAGACAAAAACGAGCCAATCTCATTCTATAAGCAGGATGAATTTGTGGATTTGTGTGCCGGTCCTCACCTTATGGATGTTTCTGCAGTTAAGGCTGTTGCACTAACAAACTGCACTGGTGCATACTGGAGAGGTGACCCCAACAACACACAGCTTTGCCGTGTTTACGGAACTGCTTTCCCAAAGGCTGCTATGCTTGAAGAATACCTTGTGATGATGGAAGAGGCTAAGAAAAGGGATCACAATAAGCTTGGCAGAGAGCTGGAGCTTTTCACCACAGTTGAAAGCATCGGACAGGGACTTCCTATCCTTTTGCCAAAGGGTGCAAGAATTGTTCAGCTTTTGCAGAGATGGATTGAGGACGAGGAACAGAAGAGGGGCTGGATGATGACCAAAACCCCCCTTATGGCAAAGTCCGACCTTTACAAAATTTCAGGACACTGGGACCACTACAAGGACGGTATGTTTGTGCTTGGCGATGAGGAAAAGGATGACGAGGTATTTGCACTTCGACCAATGACCTGCCCATTCCAGTATCAGGCATATCTCAACAGACAGCGTTCCTACCGTGACTTGCCAATGCGACTTTCCGAAACCTCAACACTTTTCAGAAACGAGGCGTCCGGTGAAATGCACGGACTTATCCGTGTTCGTCAGTTTACAATTTCCGAGGGTCACCTTATGTGTACTCCCGAACAGCTTGCTGACGAATTTTCAAGATGTGTTGACCTTGTAAAATACACACTTAAAACCCTTGGTCTGTATGAGGATGTTTCATACAGATTCTCACAATGGGATCCTGAGGACACAGAGAAGTACATCGGAACTCCTGAGGACTGGGATGAGGCACAGGGTGTAATGAAGAAAATTCTTGACGACCTTAACATTCCATATGTTGTAGGAAAGGGTGAGGCTGCCTTCTACGGTCCAAAGCTTGATATTCAGATTAAGAATGTTTACGGCAAAGAGGATACCCTTATTACAATCCAGATTGACCAGTTCCTTGCCGAAAAATTTGGTATGGAATATGTGGACAAGGATGGACAGAAAAAGCGTCCCTACATCATCCACAGAACCTCTGTTGGCTGTTATGAAAGAACCTTGGCACTTCTCATTGAGAAGTATGCAGGTGCATTCCCACTTTGGCTTGCCCCTGTACAGGTTAAACTGCTTCCTATTGCCGACAGACATCTTGACTATATCTATGCTGTTAAACAGGCTCTTGAGGCAAAGGGAATGAGAGTAGAGGTGGATGACCGCTCCGAAAAAATCGGATACAAAATCCGTTCTGCACAGCTTGAAAAGGTGCCTTATATGATTCTTGTAGGGGACAAGGATATTGAAAATAACTGCGTTTCTGTTCGTCACCGCAAGGAGGGCGACTTAGGCTCAATGACCATTGAAAGATTCATTGAAAAGGCTGTTGAGGAGATTAATTCCAAGGAAATAAAGTAATAATTCAGTACAATTTGCTTAAACAATTTAATTTATAAATTTTGTTTATGAGGTGAATTTTTTTGCAGGACAAATCTAAAGCAAAGCACAGGTATCAGAAAGCAAAACCTGCCGGACTTTATACAAGCAACGACCGTCAGTATGTTTACGGAGATAACACTCCACGCTCAAAGGGTAGGACTACAAGCGTACTGTTTGTGATTTTGCCAATATTGATGGTAGTAGTCCTTGCAGGAGGATTTCTTTTAGGGTATGTGACATACCAAAACCAAAATAACCAAAAGGAAAATCCTGTAACTGCCAACGAGAACTATATTTCCCCCGAACAGCAAAAGACTCTTTACCGAATTGTCAGCATAGCAGACCCTATTGACCGTTCATATGTTCCCGACACAGTGGAATATAAGGGTATCCCCGTAAGCGAAATGATGTCCAATTCTCTTGAAAATCTTGTGAATGCATCCGTTAAGGACGGAATAAGCCTTTCTTTAAAGGTGGGATATGTGTCCTACGATGGTCAGCACACTATGTACACAGACTATGTAAACGACCTGCTTTCAACAGGAAAATACACCCAGGTTAAGGCAGAGTCCATAGCTAACAGAAAAATCTGTGACAGCGGTAACAGCGAAAGACAGCTTGGACTTCTCGTTGAGTTTGATTGTGACGACAAGGAAAAATTTAACGAAACAGAGGAATACCGTTGGCTTGATAAGTACGGTGCAGAATACGGCTTTATGCAAAGGTATACAAAAGCTAACGAGCAAAGGACAGCAATGGACAACGACTACACCCTTTGGCGGTATATCGGAAGCGACAATGCCCTTTTGGCACGAAAGCTGGGACTTAGCTTTGATGAGCTTATTGATTATCTTGAAAGCTGACTATTTTAAGGAAAAATAACTACTGTTAAGCTAATAGGATTGCAATAAGCCCGAACTTTTATTAAAAATTTTTCAAAAATACTTGCATTTTGCAAAATTATATTGTATAATCGTCTATGTTATTTACGGTTTCAGCGAAAGAGGTGAAAAGAAATGAAGGAAAATATACATCCAGATTATAAGCAGACAACAATTACTTGTGCTTGTGGTAATGTAATCGAAACAGGTTCAACAAAGGAAAATATCCGTGTTGAAATTTGTTCCAAGTGCCACCCTTTCTTTACAGGTAAGCAGAAGCTCGTTGATACCGGCGGACGCGTTGATAGATTTAAGAAGCGTTTTGGTATGAAATAATTATGTAATTGTTGAGGCGGTACTTTAGTACCGCCTGTTTTTTTAAGGATTGATATGGGAGAATTCTACTTTACAACCAAGGAAGAAAATCAGGCTGAATTTGTTGAAAAACACAGCCGATTTATCGGTTACTGCAAACCGATAAAAACTGAACAGGAAGCAATAGATTTTATTAATGAAAAGAGAAAAAAGCACTACGATGCAACTCACAATGTGTATGCTTACAGCCTTAGAGAGGGCTTTATAAAGCGTTATTCCGACGACGGCGAGCCACAGGGTACTGCGGGAGTTCCCGTACTTGATGTGCTGAACAAAAACAGCGTTGTGGATACCGTCATAGTGGTTACAAGATATTTTGGCGGTATAATGCTTGGCGCAGGAGGACTTGTAAGGGCATACAGCCACGGAGCAAAAATAGCACTTGATGCATCCAAAATTCTCAAGATGGAAAAGTGCTTTAACTGTGAAATAAAGCTAAATTACGACCGCTACGGAAAAATTGCATCTCTAATTCCCGAATGTGAGGGAATAGTTGACGACACGGTGTTTTTGGAGAATGTGGTTGTAAAATTCCACATTCCAACTGATAAACTTAGTTTTTTCAACAAAAAACTTGCCGATGCAACAAATGGTCAGCTTGAAACCAATGTTATTGAGGAAAAATTTTACTCTTTTTAAAAATTTTTTACCCATTATGGGAGGAATATTTTAATTTTTGTCGTATATAATAAGTGACAGCGTTTGTAAGGGGAGGAAGTGATAGCTTGGCGTTGCCTGAGGATTTTTTGCAGGAACTGAAAATGAGATGCGACTTGACGGATATTGCGTCAAGCTACATCAGCCTAAAGCGAAAGGGCAGGAATATGGTTGGTCTTTGCCCTTTTCACGGAGAAAAAACACCCTCCTTTAACATATATACCGAGAACAATTCATTTTACTGCTTTGGTTGCGGTGCCGGTGGAGATGTAATCACCTTTATTATGAAGATTGAAAACCTTGATTACATTGAGGCTGTGCGCTTTTTGGCTCAAAGAGTTGGAATGAATATGCCCGAAAACAGCTATGACGACTCTATGGCTCAGCTCAGAAAGCGAATTTACGAGGCAAACCGTGAGTCAGCAAGATTTTTCCACAAAATGCTTTACAGCAATGAGGGACGGGCAGGACTTGAGTACCTACGCAATAGAGGTCTTACAGAAAAGACAATCCGCCGTTTCGGTCTGGGCTTTGCCCCCGACAACAGATTTGCCTTGTCCAACCACCTTAGGGATATGGGATTTCGTGAAAACGAGATTGTAAGTGCAAACCTGGTTTACAAAAACAAAAGCGGTAAGGGTACAAACGACAGGTTTTACAACCGTGTTATGTTCCCCATAATTGATGTGCGTGGCAATGTAATCGCCTTTGGAGGTCGCATTATGACCGACCAAAAGCCAAAGTACCTAAATACAAGCGACACCCCTGTTTTCAAGAAAAGTGCCAATCTGTTTTCGTTAAACAATGCAAAAAATACCCCCGACAGAACACTTATTCTGTGTGAGGGCTATATGGATGTAATATCCGTAAATCAAGCCGGCTTTGAAAATGCCGTTGCAACACTGGGAACAGCATTAACAAGTGAACAGGCAGTGCTGATGAAACGCTTTGCAGATGAGGTAATTATCTGCTACGATGCTGACGAGGCAGGTCAAAAGGCAACCCAAAGAGCCATTGATATACTTAGGAAGTCAGGGCTTAACATCAGGGTTTTGACTGTCCCCGACGGAAAGGACCCCGACGAGTTTATTAAAAAGCACGGTGACAACGGTTCTGCCGCCTTTTACAACTTGGTTAACGGTAGCTCAAACGACACCGAGTACAGGCTCTCCAAGGTCAGGGCAAAATATGACCTAAAGCAACCTAACCAAAGGGTGCAGTATCTTGACGAGGCTGTAAAGGTGCTTTCAGCCATTGACGACGGCATTGAGCAGGATGTGTATTCTTCAAAACTTGCCGAAGAAACAGGCGTTCAAAGGGAAACCATAATTTCGGAGCTTAAAAGGCTTAACAGACAGCGAAAAAGAGGTTATCAGAAAAAGGAATTCAGAAAGTTCCAAACAGCCTTATCGGGGCAGGATGATAAAATCAACACACAGCATAAGGACGAGCCAAGGGCTACAAGGTCAGAGGAGATGCTGATTTCCCATATAATAAACCACCCTGAGTTAGCACCTTATGTTTCTTCAAAGATTTCTGTTGATGAATTTGTCACAGATTTCAATAAAAGTCTTTTCAGATATATTTTGGAGAAGATAAACAATGGTTACGAACCGCTGAATAGCGTCAATGAGGATTTCACACAGGACGAAATATCCAAAATCTACGGTATTATTCAGCATACAGTAACTGTTAACCCCACACAACAGATGATAGATGAATACATCAATATCATACTTGAAGAAAAGCACAAATTGAAGAAAGAGGACATCGCTAATGCCTCTGTTGAGGAAATTAACGATTACATAAAAAAACTTAGAGAGAAGAAAGAATAGGAGATTTTTTTATGAGTGGACAGGTTGATAAGAAAACAATAATCAAGGATATTATTGAGCAGGGCAAGGCTAAGGGAAAGCTTACAAACCAAGACATACTTGACGCCATAGGCGAAATTGAGTTTTCACCTGAACAGCTTGAAAAGCTGTACGATGCCCTTGAGCAAAACGGTGTTGTGATTATTGAAGAAACCGATATGGATTTATCCGACATCGAGATTGTTGCCGAAAAAGTAGACAAGAGTGGAGATGTTTCATCGGAAAGAGTTGCCATTGACGACCCTGTTAAGGTTTACCTAAAGGAAATAGGCAGAGTTCCACTACTTTCTCCTGAGGAAGAAATTGAACTTGCCATAAAAATTGCCGACGGTGATGCAGAGGCAAAAAAACGACTTTGCCAAGCAAACCTTAGACTTGTTGTTTCAATAGCCAAAAGGTATTTGGGCAGAGGTATGCTGTTCCTCGACCTTATTCAGGAGGGTAACTTGGGTCTTTTAAAGGCAGTAGATAAGTTTGACTACACTAAGGGATTTAAGTTTTCCACCTATGCCACCTGGTGGATAAGACAGGCTATCACAAGGGCTATTGCCGACCAGGGAAGAACAATTCGTATTCCTGTTCATATGGTTGAAACCATCAACAAGGTTAAGAAAATTTCTTCTCAGCTCCTTCACCAAAACGGTCACGAGCCAACTGCTGACGAAATTGCAGAGGAACTTGAAATGCCTGTTGACAAGGTCAGGGATATTATGCGTGTTGCACAGGAGCCTGTTTCCCTTGAAACACCTATCGGCGAAGAGGAGGATTCTCACCTTGGTGACTTTATCCCCGATGATGACGCCCCTGCGCCTGCCGATGCCGCATCCCACACACTTCTCAGAGAACAGCTTAACGAGGTGCTTGACACATTGACACCAAGGGAAGAAAAGGTGTTAAGACTTCGCTTTGGACTTGAGGACGGCAGAAGCCGTACACTTGAAGAGGTTGGTAAGGAATTTAAGGTTACCCGTGAGCGTATCCGTCAGATTGAGGCAAAGGCTCTCAGAAAGCTCAGACACCCATCAAGAAGTAAGATTTTAAAGGATTATCTTGATTAATTCAGTATTTCCATAGGTATAAATTAACCTCCTTTGTCAAAGATAGATAAAGGAGGTTTTATTTATGTGTATTTTAATTGAAGACATAAAGGGCAGACAGGTCCTTGATTCAAGAGGCAACCCAACGGTAGAAGCCACAGTCACCCTAAACGACGGAACAGTTAAGTCGGCTATTGTGCCAAGCGGAGCGTCAACAGGTGCATTTGAGGCTGTGGAGCTTCGTGACAACGACAAGGAGTATGGCGGAAAGTCCGTATGCAGTGCTGTTCGCAACATCAACGAAACATTGGCACATCACCTTGTGGGGACAAGCCCATATCAACAGCGACTGATTGACAGAATGATGTGTGACCTTGACGGAACAGACAACAAAAGCAATTTGGGTGCAAACGCAATACTTGCAGTTTCTATTGCTGTTGCAAAGGCATCTGCGTTTTCTTTGGATTTACCCCTTTACCGCTATTTGGGCGGAACAAACGGTCACAGACTGCCTTGCCCAATGATGAATATTCTCAACGGCGGTGCTCATTCCGACAACAATGTTGATATTCAGGAATTTATGATTATGCCTGTGGGTGCAAGGTGCTTTCGTGACGGATTAAGACAATGCACCGAGATTTATCACGCACTAAAATCAGCGCTAAAGGAAAAGGGTTTGTCAACAGCTGTAGGTGACGAGGGCGGTTTTGCCCCCGACCTGAAAAGTGACGAGGAGGCAATAGAATTTATCATAGGAGCAATAGAAAAGGCAGGATACAACACAGAAAACACAAAGCTTGCCCTTGATATTGCATCCTCTGAGTGGTACGCAGAGGGTATGTATAATTTGCCGAAAAGAAAAACTACAATGACAACCAATCTGCTCATTGACTATCTTGAAAAACTGACAAAAAACTATCCTGTAATTTCAATAGAGGACGGACTTTCCGAATATGACTGGGAGGGCTGGAAGGAACTTACCAAAAGGCTCAGCCACATTCAGCTTGTTGGTGACGACTTGTTTGTTACAAATGTTTCAAGGCTGAAAAAAGGCATAGAAATGGGAGCCGGAAATTCAATTCTTGTGAAGATGAATCAAATCGGTACTCTTACAGAAACCTTTGATGCAATAGAAATGGCGCACAAGGCAAACTACACAGCAGTAATCTCCCACCGAAGCGGAGAAAGTGAGGACACCACCATTGCAGATATTGCAGTGGCTACAAATTCAGGACAAATAAAAACCGGAGCTCCTTGCCGAAGTGAAAGGACAGCAAAGTACAACAGACTTTTGCGTATTGAACAGGAGCTTACAGGAGTTACAAGCTATGGCTGTACAAGGTGCGGAATGCATAATTAGTAATGCATAATTCATAATTCATAATGCATAATTCGGAATTCGGAATGATATAATTCCTCCCCTTGTCATTCCGAGCCGCAACACTGTCATGACCGGCTTGCCCAGGAATCCCCTTCCTCTACCACTTATTATTATAGAAAAATCATACTTTCATATTGTGATTTATTCAGTGTTTCTTAACAATTATTTCATTATTGAAAAAATAATACTGTCAAATTGCCTATATTTTCACCTGATTTTTCTACATCTAAACCGTCGGGAAAGACGGTTTATTTCTTATTTAGAAAATATATATAATTTATTTTTGGTAAAATTAATCAAGATAATACTGCATATCTGTGATGTGAAGTGTAGTTTTAGGATATTAGTGTGAAACCTGGGAGGGAAATTCTATGACAAAGCGTGTGATTTCCGGGGTTTTAGTAATTATATTAATGTTAGGACTGACTATTTTGGATATTAGTGCAAAAAAATCAGTAGATTACTCTGCATATGCTCAAAAGCTTGACAAAGTTGCATATGACGGTGACGACTTGGGTGCTGTTTGGAGTAAGGACAGCACAACCTTTAAGGTTTGGTCGCCAACAGCCTCTGCTGTTAAGGTCAGACTTTACAAGCACGGTTCAAGTGCTGAAAGCAAGGACGGATATTACAAGGAACAGTCACTTTCCTTTGATAAAACAAACGGTGTTTGGTCTGTAAAAATCAAGGGCGACCTGAAGAACAAGTACTACACCTATGTTGTAACAAACGGCGGTAAGGAGTACGAGGTTGTTGATATTTACGCAAAGTCGGCAGGTGCTAACGGCAAAAGGGGAATGATTGTTGACCTTAATTCAACCAACCCTCTGGGCTGGGATAAGGACACCCGCCAAACCGTTAAAAATCAAACGGATGCAGTTGTGTGGGAAGTTTCCGTCAAGGACTTTTCCTATGCAGAAAATTCAGGTGTAACCAAGGAAAACCGAGGCAAATTCCTCGCCTTTACAGAGGAGGGCACTGCGGTAAACGGCATCAGCGGAAATTCCCCAACCTGTCTTTCATATCTGAAAAAGCTGGGGGTTAGTTATGTGCAAATTAATCCGTTTTACGACTTCGGCTCTGTTGATGAAACAGGAAGTGACGACCAGTACAACTGGGGTTATGACCCTGTAAACTACAATGTTCCCGAGGGCTCCTATTCCACAGACCCATACAACGGCAACACCAGAATTAATGAATGTAAGCAGATGATAAAGGCACTCCATGACGCAGGTATCGGCGTTATTATGGATGTAGTATATAACCACACCTACACAGGTGAGGACAGCTACTTTAACAGAACTGTTCCAAATTACTATTACAGAATGAACAGTGACGGAACATTCTCCAACGGCTCCGGCTGTGGCAACGATACAGCCTCCGAACATAAAATGTTCCGAAAATTTATGATTGACTCCGTCACCTACTGGGCAAAGGAATACCACATTGACGGCTTTCGTTTTGACCTAATGGGACTTCACGATTGTGAAACAATGAACCAAATAAGAGCGTCCCTTGACAGCATTGACCCGCAGATAATTATGTACGGTGAGGCTTGGAATATGAGTACTGCCTGCGACAGCAGTACAGTACTTGCAAATCAGGATAATATGGCTTCCCTTGACGAGAGAATTGGCGCATTTGACGACACAATCCGTGACGCACTAAAGGGCAACACCTTTGACGCAACGGAAAAGGGCTTTTTGGCAAGTGGCAATAACACAGGCAAGTTAAAAACAGGCATTGAGGGTCAATGTAACTTTGGCTGGGCAACCTCCCCAAACCAAACTGTGTCCTACTCCAGCTGTCACGATAACTACACCCTTTACGACAAGCTGGTAAGCTCTGTTTATCCCGACAGTAAGGATTACAGAAAGCGCCGTGCAAATCTTGTTGAAATGACAAAGCTTAATTCCGCAGTAATCTTTGCTTCCCAAGGTATGACCTTCTTCCTTGCAGGTGAAGAATTTTGCAGAAGTAAGGACGGGGACGAAAACAGCTATAAATCCGATGTTAAGATAAATATGATTGACTGGAGTGCAGTTGACGATTACAGCGATGTTGTACAGTACTACAAGGGTATGATTGACATTCGCAGTAAGTTCAAGGCATTCCGTGACCCCACCACAAACACAGCCCAAAGCATTAATTACTTTGATACAGAGGACGGTGTGGTTGCATTTTCAGTCAAGGGAATTGAGGGTGACAACTTTAAAAACGCAGTTGTCGTCCTTAACGGCAACACAGATAAAGCTACAACAGTTAAGATAAATGGCAAAAATCTTCCTGAAAAGTGGGTTATGATTGCCAATGACGAAACAGCAGGACTCAGAAACTTAGGCGAAATAAGCGGAAGTGTTGACGCAAAGCCAAGCTCGGCAGTTATCCTTGTGGATAAGGAGAGCTATGAAAAATCCTGCAAAAGCACAAATGGTGCCGTTGTCGTTGACTATATAGACGGTGAGTCCGGCGAAAAAGTGATGACCGAAATCGTTGAGGGCAAAATCGGCGAAAAGTACAGCATAACTCCCGGTAATGAAGTGCTTAAAAAGTACAAAATCCTTGACAAAGAGGACGCAACAGGTACCTTTGATGAAGAAAACAGCCACGCAACCTTTACCGTTGAGGCATATAAGGGTACTGTAAGCTCAGTTACAATAAGATATGTGGACTCACAAACAGAAAAGGAGATTGCACCAAGCAAGGTGCTGACAAACCATTCGGGACAGCAGTATTTTACAGAAGAAATTCCATCAGTCAAGGGCTATACCCTTGACACCGACGCACTTCCCGAAAACGGAGCAGGACTTTTTGCCGAGGGAGATAAAGTTGTAACCTACAAATACACCAAGGCAAAGACAAAAAAATGTCAGGTCAATGTAATTTATATGGACTCCGACGGAAATATTATGGATATTGAACTTCTTGAGGGTAATGTCACCGATGCTTACAGCACTAAGGAAAAGGAATACGATAACCTTACCTTGGTTACCTCCCCGAAGAATGCCAAGGGTGAATATACCAAAACCCAGCAAACAGTAATTTATAATTATTTGTTAGATGACAACACCACCAAAATGGTTGTTGTTTCAATAATTCTTGCTCTGGCAGGCTTAATTGCCGGCGCAGGCATTTATCTAAAGGCTCGCTCAACTATTGTAAAAAAGAGGAGAGAGAGCATTGAAATTCAGAAATAATATTCTTTTGAAGAATAAAAATCAAGGAGGCATTTATGAAACTTAGAAGAATTATTTCAATTGTTCTTGCGATTATGATGGTTGCAACCATCATTCCCTTTGCAACAATTTCTTCATCAGCAGCAGTTGCTAACAAGTACGAAACTGCAGCTCACGAAATTGACAGCAAATATCGCTACGACCAAACAGACCTTGGTGCAACCTACACACCGGAGCAAACAACCTTTAAGGTGTGGGCGCCAACAGCAACAAAATGTGTACTTAACCTTTATGCAACAGGCACAGACGAAGAACCGGGTGCTCAGCTTTTATCTAAGTCCGAGATGACCTATGACGAAACAACAGGCGTTTGGTCAACAGTTCTTGAGGGTGACCAGAAGAATGTTTACTACACCTATTCCATAACTGCAAAGAGTATTGCCGGTAATACAGTTACAACAAAGGAAACGGCGGATGTTTATTCCGTTGCAACAGGTGTAAACGGACAGCGTTCAATGGTATGTGACCTTGACTCCACCGACCCTGAGGGCTGGGAAAATGATAAGCACGTTATCACAGAGGATCAGTCCGATGCTTCAATTTGGGAAGTTCATGTAAAAGACTTTTCTTACGCTGAAAACTCAGGTGTTTCTAAAGCGAACCGTGGTAAGTTCCTGGGCTTTACAGAAACAGGAACAACACTTAACGGCGAGGGTGATGTTTCAACCTGTATCGACTACCTCAAAGAGTTAGGTGTTACTTATGTTCAGATTAACCCATTCTATGACTTCGGCTCAGTTGATGAGTCCGGCTCCGACAACCAGTTTAACTGGGGTTATGACCCAATGAACTACAATGTTCCCGAGGGTTCATATTCAACTAACCCATATGACGGTAATGTTAGAATCAAAGAGTGTAAGCAGATGATTCAGGCACTCCATAATGCCGGCATCGGTGTAATTATGGATGTTGTTTACAACCATACATACAACACAAGCACATCCTTCCAGGCTTGTGTTCCTGATTATTATTACAGAAAGACTGCCTCCGGCACATTCTCAAGCGGTTCCGGCTGCGGTAACGACACAGCTTCCGAAAGAGCAATGTTCCGTAACTTTATGGTTCAGTCCACAAAGTATTGGGCAGAGGAATACCATGTTGACGGTTTCCGTTTCGACCTTATGGGACTTCACGACAACGCAACAATGGACGCTATCCGCAAGAGCCTTGACACAATCGACGGCGGTATGCTTATGTACGGTGAAGGTTGGAGTATGTCATCAACTCACGACATCGTTGACTGCGACGGTAATGAAGTTGTAATGTGTAACCAGACCTCCACAAAGCTTATCGACCAAAGAATAGGTATGTTTAACGACCAGTTCAGAGATAGTATGAAGGGTAGTTTTTCTGCCGCTACATCAAAGGGCTTTGTTCAGGGTAACATTGTTGGTAACTGTAAGGGTGTTAAATACGGTATCAGAGCCAACGCTGTTGGCGGTTCCTGTAACTGGAAGGCTGTGAATCCCGGACAGTGCGTAAACTATATGTCCTGTCACGATAACAACACACTTTACGATAAGTTAGGTATGTCTGTAAACGGCAATAATGTAGTGTACAGACAGAGGGATGAAAAATTGATTCATCTTAACAAATTTGCCGAAACAATAGCTGCTACTTCACAGGGTATGCACTTTATGCTTGCCGGTGAAGAGATGGCTCGTTCAAAAGACGGTGACGACAACTCCTACAAGTCTTCTCCAACTCTAAATATGATTGACTGGGAAGAGATTGTTAAGAATGCTGACCTTGTATCATATTACAGAGGTATGATGGATATTCGTAAGGCATTCTCACCATTCACAACTGATGATGTAGAGGTTTCTAAGAACCAGTACAAGATTAGCAGTGCCTTGACAATTGATGATAAAGCATTCGCTTTCACAATTTCCAACACCGTTGAAGGTGAATGGGACAAGGTTGCACTTCTTGCAAACAGCAGTACAACAAGCGCAGCTGATGTTGACCTGAGCTTTGACTCTCGTGTAAAGGACAACACAGAGTGGGTTGTTGTTGCAAACACAGAAGAAGCCGGTCTTTCTGCTATTGAGGTAGTTAAGGGCAAGACAATCACAGTTCCTGCATCTTCTGCAATGATTCTTGTTGAAAAGAGCACATTTGATGCTTGTAAGATTTCTACAAATTCTTCAAAGATTAATGTTATCAGCAAAAATATTGAAACCGGCGAAATTATGTCCAAGCGTGTACTTTACGGTAAGGCAGGCGACAAATACAAGGTTGCTCCTAACTCGGAATATGCCCTTGAGTATGTTCTCGAGGGTGTTGGCGGAGAAGAAAAGGGAACATTTGGCACTACTGACAAGACTGTTACATACAAGTACAGCAAGTATATTCCTGCTTCACTTAAGAAAACTCTCACAGGCAGAACAGAATTGACTATTAAGGACGCAACTAAGGTTCAGAAGTATGTAAACAAGGCTATTGAATTTAGTGATGATGAAAAGTTTGTTGCCGACTTTAATATGGACGGAAATGTTGATGTTAAGGATGCAACTATGGTTCAGAAGTACATCAACAAGGATGATGTTGGTATTGTGAATAAGGTGACAGTAAGATACCTCAGCAAGGAAACAAAGAAGGTTATCGCTCCTGACAAAACTTACAAGGTTGTTGCAGGTAAGACAGACACCTATGAGCCAATCTCCATTGTTGGTTACAAGTACAACTCCAACAGTATTTCAGGGGAAGAAACAAGAGTAACACTTACACATACTTTTGAAAACGGACTCGTACTCTTCTACTATGATGACGATAACTATGATGTTACACTTCATGTAAAGCACAGCGGTTCCCTTAGCTGGACTCCTACTCTTTGGGCATGGCACGATGCAGGTGACATCTATGACGCATGGCCGGGTCAGAAGATGACAAAGGATGCTGATTCCGATTGGTACACAGCTAGATTTAAGATTCCAAACGGACTTTCTTATGGTGTTATCATCAACAACAACGGTTCAACTCAGACCAAGGACTACACAGGTCACACAGAGAGTGAGCTGTGGGCTGTAATTAACGACAGCGCAGTTGTTGATAAGGGCGATTTCTTAAAGTTCTACACAAGCAATCCTGACGCACAATAATTGCATAAAACTTATCCCCTGCCAAAAGGCAGGGGATTGTTGTTTCATTAAGCATTGTTTTTTCTTTAAGTAGTGAAATATACTAAACTCTGTCATTCCGAGGAAGTGAAACGACCGAGGAATCTGAAAGGAAAGCAGTTGTGCATTTGCCGATAATAACAGGTTACAGGAAAGTGTGATTTCTCTGACAAAATAAGTGGTAAAGGAAGGGAATTCCTTGACAAGCTGGGAATGACAGGGTTGTGGTTATAGGAGTAATTAATATCAATTATACTTTTATAGAAAAAAAACAGGCGAAAAATTCGCCTGTCAAAATTCAAAGAAAAAAATTATTTAAAACTTACATCAATGCTGACTACCTCTGCGTGGGTACCAACTCTGATGTATGGGCCGTAAACTCCTACACCTGAGGTTACTATGTTGTGCATATTTCCTTTTTTAAGGTATCCGCAGGAATTTTCCCAAGAAAGTTTAGTAATCAAATTTCCCGGGAAAATCTGACCGTCGTGGGTGTGACCGCACAAAAGCAGGTCTGTTCCTGCATTTGCCAGTTCGCTAAGCTGGTCAGGCTCGTGATAAATGGTGATAATCGGCTTTGTTTTGTCAAGTCCCTCAAGGAGTTCCTCAGGGCTTTTCGCCTTGTTATTTTCTGTTGCAGGCTTGTCCCGGTCAACTCTGCCGGCAACATAAAACTTGTTGTCAATCAGCGTCACTTCGTCAGCAAGCAATTTTATATTTGCCTTTTCAAAAAAATCATACATCCTTGTGTCGTGCTGTTTTTTACCCCCGAAGTCAAAGGTAAAACCGCTTAATATTCTTTCGTTTATATCGTGGTTACCCCAACAGGCATATGTGCCGTAGGTGCTTTTGATGGAGGCAAAAATTTTTGACATCTTGTCCGGCTCTTCTATGGCGTTGTAGTCATTGTCATAAATATCACCGGCAATGCAAACAAGGTCAGGGTTTTGTGCGTTAATAATGTCTACCGTCTTTTGAATGTGGTCAAGTCCGATGCTGTATCCCATATGCAAATCGGCAATCAGTACAACCTTCATTTTTTCTGTATTGCTGACAGATTTGTCAACGGTGACAGAGTAGTTATTGAGTTTTATGTCACGGGCGTTGTACATACCGTATATACTGACTGTGGCTATTAGTACAAGGGAGATTATTGCACCTGTGGCTGTGGTTTTTCTCCTTTTGAAAAAGTCCATGGGCATAACCTTTAGTACTCTTCTCAACAACAAAGAAAGCAGATGTCCTATTACCACAACAAAAAATGCGTAAATCAGCAGGGCAAACCAGTAGTTTGCAATTCTTTGAGAAATTCGCTTAAGTTGTGTTCCGTAGGGCATTACGAAACCGATAATGGGGGATAAAGCAAAAATTCCGTAAATTATGGAAATGATAATTTTCATCCATCTTTTATAGAAAATATCGTGGCATCTTTTAAGTGCGCTGATAATTCTGTGAACAATATAAATATTCAAAAGAATATATACAGGAAAAAGCAAAATTGCAAACAAACACTTCACACCTTTCTGTGCTATACATATAATAAGTATATCATTTATGGCAGTTTTCCACAATTCACGGATAAAACAAAATTGAAACATAATTATGTATATTTTTATCGGTTTGTACATTTATCTACCCTGAAATACAACAAATAATTGCAATACACCGCATATTATGATAAAATAAACTGTAATATAAACTGTAATATAATGGGGAGGTGTTGTGTTGAAGCATAAGGACTTAAAAAGGGCAGGTAGGGCAAATTTTTCAAAGCACTACATTCTTTGTGTTGTTGTACTGTTGTTTGTAGCTGTAATAGGCATTGAGTATGTTTCCTCTGTGGATGTGTTAAAAATTGCCGTAGTAGTTACCGACGAGGATTCCGTTGGCGGATATATTACATCTCTTTCCATTAATAACAGCCAGCTGTTAGACAGCTTAATGGGTGAAGGAAACCACGAACCTACAAGGATTGGCAAACTTGAGCTTGGTCGTTCACAGGGAGTACTTGCACACTTGGCGAATATGTTTTCCTCCGGCTCAATAACCTTGACGGTAATTGCGGCAGTTTTTTCTATAGTCAAAGCAAATAACTTTTGGGCGATTATCCTGATATTTTTAGGATTACTTTTGGTATTTTTTATTTGGATGGTGTTTTTCAACACATTGCGTTCAATATACAGAAGGATTTTTCTTGAATGTAGAATCTATGAGCGTGTTCCGTTCCAAAGATTTGTGTTTTTATACAAGGTAAAAAGGATGCTGAAAGCCTCGTTAACTCTGCTTTTGCTTGATGTATATACCATTTTGTGGATGTTTACCATTGTAGGGGGCGTTATCAAGAGTTTTTCCTACATTCTTGTTCCATATATAGTTGCTGAAAATCCCGACATTTCTCCCAACGAAGCAATAACCCTTTCACGAAAAATGATGAAGGGTCACAAGTGGGAACGATTTTTGCTCCAGCTTTCCTTTATAGGATGGGATATTTTGGGTGTGCTTACACTTGGAATTTTAAATGTGTTCTATGTCAATCCTTACAAGGAGTCTGTATATTGCGAATTTTATGCAAGAATCAGGGAAGAGGCAAAGGAAAAAGGAATCGAAAACATAGCACTTCTAAATGACAAATATCTTTATGAGAAAGCTCCTAAGGAAAAGATAGATAAGGCTTACGGCGATATTATTGAACTTATTAATCAACCTGAAATAGAGGTAAAAAAGAAAAATAAGTTTCTTACATTTATTGCAGATTTCTTTGGAGTTGTGCCTGCATATGATGATTCCGAAAAACTGTATTCCAAAAAACTTGAAAGACAAATTAAAATCAAGGATTATCGCTACGCCCTTGACGGCAGTATGTATCCGTCACGGCTTTATCCTATAAGCGGAAAAGAGGGCAAGAAGAGAGTGGAACAGCTCCACTATCTGCGACACTATTCCATTACCTCAATAATTTTGATGTTCTTTATTTTCTCCTTTATAGGCTGGGTTTGGGAGGTATGCTTCCACCTTGTTGAGGACGGAGAATTTGTAAACAGAGGCGTTCTCCACGGTCCGTGGTTGCCTATTTACGGCTTCGGCGGAGTTATGATACTTGTACTCCTTAACAAGCTTCGCAAATACCCTGTTATAGAGTTCTTTTCTGCGTTTACCCTGTGTGGCATTGTGGAGTACTACACAGCAGTTTTTCTTGAAATGAAACATGGTGAAAAATGGTGGGACTACACAGGCTATTTCCTTAACATTGACGGCAAGGTATGTGCCGAGGGACTGTTAATCTTCGGACTAGGCGGTATGGCGGTTGTGTATTTTGTTGCACCACTCCTTGATAATGTGATTAAAAAGTTGTCCCTAAAGGTGTTAATTCCCCTTTGCGTTGTTCTTTCTCTTGGCTTTATAGCAGACCAGGTGTATTCGGGATATTACCCAAACAAGGGCGACGGTGTAACAAACTATGCAGAGGTTTACCCAACAGACGGTAAAGAAAAACTTGCACTAAACTATAAAGCAGAAATGTATAAAACATAATAAACAGCAATAGCAAAAGGCAAATGACTTTTCGGTCATCTGCCTTTTATCATTTAAAGTATTACTTAAAATATTATCAATACTTTTCTCTGCGGTAGATTTCAAGGAGTTCCATAAGTTCCTCAATTTTCTTCTCAATTCCTCTGCCTATGTCTGTGTTCTTAACCCTGACCCTTTTTCGTTCTGTTTCTACGAGGTTTGAGTCGGAGTCAATATCCTTGTTTTCTATAACCGCCTTGAAAATACTTTCAAATGGGTGATGTGACTTTATCCTCAATCCGTGGGAGTTGAAAATCAAGGTGTATCCTGCAATTCCCGTTGTTTTGTGATAATGATTACAAAAGCCTCCGTCAATTACAATCAGTTTACCGTTTGCCCTGATTGGGGACTCGCCCTCAACAGTTTTAACAGGAGTGTGACCGTTTATGATGTGGGCAATATCCGAATACAGCTCAAATTCTCTTAAAATCATACAACAGGTTTTTTCGCTGTGATAGTGCTTGTAGTATGGGTTAACTTCCTCTTTCCAAGCAGATTTATCGTCGATAAATGCCCTTTCAAATGTCCTCACATTTCTACCTGAAAGAGGTGATTTTTTTCCGCACCAAAGATACCACATAAAGTCCAAATCATCTTGAGTTCTTTTGTGTGAATAAGCTCGCCTTGCTACTCTGTCGGCATAGTCAAGATATTTCTTACCCTTGTAGATATTTCCGCCAATCTCCACACCCTCAAAGTTTCCGTCATCATCCATTGGAATACAACCGTGGTAAAGCAGGTTATCGTTATGTACAAGGTACATACTGCCCTTGTCGTACAAAAATTTAATGTGCTTGTTCAGCCTGTGACTGTTGGTAAAGGCGTGATAAAATTCATCCATAATCTCCTTTTCTTCATGGCTGAGCTTGTATGGATTATCAATATCAAGGGTAGGGAAGAAGTTGTCGTTAAGCTTGTAAATGCCCCTGTCATTTTGGATTGTACCCTTTTCAAGGTCAATTTTGTGAAGTAAAAGCCTGTCCTCCATTTCATACTCGGGGTGGCTCATAATTATCTGTCCCTCAAGCTTAAAGAGGATTACGGAAATAGCCTTCATAACCGACTTTTGAATATCATTACCGTACACACTTTTGGCAAACAAAAACAGATTTCTAAGGCTGATTCCGTAGCTGTTCTCCAAAATTTCTGTGTTGCCACACTTGATGTTGTTGTACAGCACAGTAGCAATACAGGCTTTGTTACCTGAACAGGCACCCATCCAAAGAATATCGTGGTTGCCCCATTCAATATCCAGGGAGTGATAATTCATCAGCATA
Organism: Ruminococcus sp.; assembly: GCA_022779485.1. GTDB lineage: Bacteria > Bacillota > Clostridia > Oscillospirales > Acutalibacteraceae > Ruminococcoides. The sequence goes on along the minus strand of JALFTC010000047.1, from coordinate 30,171 downwards.
TCAAGGATTTTGTCAGCACAGGCACCTCTGTCGAAAATATCCCCCACAATATGTAAATGGTCAACCGCCAAACGCTTAATTAGGGAAGATAGGGCAATGACAAAGTCATCAGCACTGTTGATTTGTATTATAGTATCAAGGATTTTTTCGTGATAAACAATTTGGTTGTTGTCCTCGTCCTCCTGAATGTGAATAAGCTCATCAATAATGTAGCTGAATTCCTGGGGGAGTGCCTTCCTAACCTTTGAACGGGTGTATTTAGATGCAAGTACCCTTGATAAAGCAATTAGCTGGTTTAGCGTAGTTCTGTACCAGCCCTCACTATTTTTGTTTTCGCTTTTAATCAGTGACAGTTTTTCCTTTGGATAATAAATCAAGGTGCAAAGCTCTCTGCGTTCATCTTGGCTTAGAGTATCCTTAAAAACAAGTTCTGCCTTTTCAGCAATAACACCGGAGCAGTTGTTTAAGATATGGCAAAAAGCCTCATATTCACCGTGTATGTCACTTATAAAATGTTCAGTACCCTTAGGCAGATTAAGAATTGCGTTAAGATTGATTATCTCACGACAAACAGCCTGCTGTGTTGGGTATTTTTCTGCAAGAAGTTCAAAATATCTTTCTTTTTCCATAATTTCTCCTGAATAATCAGTAATAAATATCTGTAACAAAAAAACTTTTTATATTACCTCTATGAATTTTATTTTGTCATATACGATTTATAAAGTCAAGTTAAATTAATGAAAAAGGCGGTAAAAGATTTCCAAAGGAAAAAATATTTGCAATAGGAATTTTTGCGTTGTCTTTTGCGTTGTCTTTTTAGTGGTTTTTATATAAAAGTAATTTTTATGTTTACCCGTAAGGTGTAACAAACTCAATATCTATGCCGTTATAAAGAAAAAAGACACCCAATAGGGTGTCTTACTGGAGCGGATGATGGGAATCGAACCCACACGATCAGCTTGGAAGGCTGAAGTTCTACCACTAAACTACATCCGCATTTCTCTTACGCAAGTGTTATTATAGCACAGGTGTTTTTGAATGTCAACCAAAAATTACACTTTTTTAAAACACAATTAATCAGAAAAATGATATAAATAAAAATCTGCGTAAAACGGAGAATAAAAAACCTCCAAACCCGCATTCGTAGGTTTTGTGTCGGAATATTATAGAAAGATGTCACCGCTGACGCGAGAAATAAAAGTTAAAAAAGAAGAATGCCCCGAACGCGATCTGCGTGTCGAGGCACTCGACTGGCTGCGGAAATAGGATTCGAACCCATACAAACAGAGTCAGAGTCTGCTGTGCTACCCTTACACAATTCCGCATCAGCAACGATATATATTATATACTATACAGAAAAAAAGTCAAGACTTTTTTTAAAAAACTTTAAAAAATATTGCTTTATCCTCTACATTATTAAAACAGTTTTGCACAAATTAATCATAGACAATTATGAAATAAGCAGTTTCTGTCATTCTAAAGCTTATTATGTAAACAAATTGTATTTGTTTTGTAATTGACTTTTATTATAAGGATAAGTATAATTTAATAGAATTTTAAATTTAAGGAGTATTTTTATGAAAAAAGTTATTGCTGTTGCATTTTCTATGATTTTTGTACTGCTTGCTTTTGCAGGCTGTGGTTCCGACAATTCAAATTCTAATGTAGAGCTTTCCAAAGTTCTTGCTGATGTTAACGATAACGGTGGTCTTTCTTCTATGAAAACCATCACAAATACAACTGATTTGCAAAAACAGTTTGACATTGACCCTGAGTCTGTTTCTGACTTTATTGCAGAGGTTAGTGAGGACAGCGAATTTCCAACAACAGTAATTGTTACAAAGGCTGTTGACGAGGAGGCTGTGGGCAACATTAACAGCAAGCTTAACACTTATCTTAACGATAAGCTTAGCAATGCACAGTCCTACAACAAGGATCAGGTTTCCACAATAGAGAAGTGTAAGGTTCAGGATAACGGACTTTATTCAATGCTTGTTATTGCTGAGGACTACGAAAAAATCGAAAAGATTATTCAAGGTTATTTTGAATAAGCGATTGTTTAAGATTGAATTTTCCCGAGTAATTCATTTGGATTGCTCGGGTTTTATTTTTTAATCACTAATAAAAATAATATAAATAATTGCTATATTATGCTAATCTGTATTGTGACTTTTTGCATTTTGTGATATAATAATCAGGATAAATATATAATTCTAATTTAGAAAAAAGATAAGGATTTTAAGGTTTTTATGAGTACACAAGAATTACAAAAGGAATATTCACATATGAATGATATGCAACAACAGGCGGTATTTCAAACAGAAGGGCCTGTTCTCATTCTTGCAGGGGCAGGAAGCGGAAAAACCACTGTCCTTGTCAACCGCATCAGCTACATTTTGCGAATGGGACTTTGCAGACCTTGGCAGATACTTGCCATCACCTTTACAAATAAGGCGGCGGCAGAGTTAAAGGAAAGAATATGCTCTGCTGTTCCCGAGGACGGCAACGACATTTGGGCGGCAACCTTTCACAGCACCTGTTCAAGAATTTTACGCCGTTACGGTGACAGAATAGGCTACTCAAACCACTTTACCGTATACGATTCCGACGACCAGAAAAGGCTGGTAAAGGAAATATTGAAACAGCTTAATATTGACGAAAAGTTCCTCCCTGTAAAGACTGTTTTGTCAGAAATCAGCCACGCAAAGGATAAGATGGAAACACCTGAAATGATGAAGGAAAAAGCAGGGTACGACCACAGACTTGTTTCCATTGCAAGGGTGTATGAGCAGTATTCTGCAAGGCTGAAGTCCTCAGACGCAATGGACTTTGACGATTTGCTGTTAAATACAGTTTTTCTCTTGCAAAAATGCCCTGACATCTTGGAATACTATCAAAATTTGTTCCGCTACATAATGGTTGACGAGTATCAGGACACAAACAAGGTTCAGTACGAGTTTGTTCGTATGCTTGCAGAAAAGTCAGGCAACATCTGTGTTGTAGGTGACGACGACCAGAGTATTTACAAATTCCGTGGTGCAACTATCGAGAATATTCTGTCCTTTGAAAATAACTTCCCGGGAGCAAAGGTTATCCGCCTTGAGCAGAATTACAGAAGTACGCAAAACATTCTTGACGCCGCCAACGGAGTAATCAAGAACAATTCCGCCCGAAAGGGTAAAACCCTGTGGACCCAGAACCAAAAGGGAGAAAAGGTTACAATGCACACCGCCAGTGACGAAAGGGACGAGGCAATGTTTATTGCCGACAAGATAATGGACGGTGTAAGGGACGGAAAAAAATTCTCGGATTTTGCAGTGCTTTACCGTATGAATGCCCAGTCAAACTCTGTGGAACAGGCACTTTCAAGGTCAGGAATACCCCATAGGATTATCGGCGGTCACCGCTTTTATGACAGAGAAGAAATCCGTGATATGGTTGCATATCTCCACATTATCAGCAATCCTCACGATGATGTTCGTATGAGGAGAATTATCAATAAGCCAAAAAGGGCAATAGGAGCAACAACTGTTGAGAAGGCACTTAACATAGGTGCCGGTTTGGGAGAAAGCCTTTATACAGTTATAAAAAATGCAGAGGATTATCCCGACTTGTCAAGAAGTGCAAAAAAGCTAAAGGAATTTGTTTCTTTAATTGACGGTCTTATTGATGCTGACAACAGCAATATGTACAGCCTTGCGGAGCTGTACAACCTGATTTTGGAGCATACAGACTATGAAAGATACATACGCACAGAAAAGGACAAGCCTGACGAAAGAATTGAAAATATAGAGGAGCTTCGTTCAAATATTATTAACTTTGAGCAGGAGTACGGGGAGGAGGCTGACCTCACCACATTCCTTGAAGAAATTTCACTGCAAACAGACATTGACAATTACGATGCAGACGCCGATTCTGTTGTTATGATGACACTACACAGCGCAAAGGGTCTTGAGTTCCCTGTTGTGTTCATTTCCGGTATGGAGGAGGGAATTTTCCCTTCAAATATGACCTTGATGAATCCGGGAGAAATGGACGAAGAACGCCGTCTTGCCTATGTTGGAATTACAAGGGCAAAGGAGAAGCTGTACCTTGTGAGGGCTCGTGACAGAATGCTTTTCGGCTCAACTCAGCACAACAGACCCTCAAGATTTGTGGACGAAATTCCGCAGGAGCTTTTGGAGCGTACAGGCAGAGAGGAAAAGCAGGGCATAAGCGAGGACTTCCTAAAGTACGGCAATCCGAAAAAGAATTTCAAGGGCTTTGCCAAGGTTACACCAAAGACAGAAAAATCAACAACCGTATATTCTGTGGGAGATTCAGTTCTCCACAAGGTGTTCGGCAAGGGAACAATTCTGAAAGCGGAAAAAATGGGCAGTGACCAAATGCTGCAAATAGCCTTTGAGTCAGCGGGTACAAAAGTATTGATGTCAAACTTCTGCAAAATGGAGAAAATTTAATTGAAAAATCGGCTGAAAGTGGTATAATTAGTGGCAAAGAAACAGAAACGGTGGTTAATAATGTGCATAAGGTTGGAATAATCGACATAAATAAGTATAAATCAGTAACCAATAAAGAAATAATTACTGATGAGGTTATTATTACTGACAATAGAATTAACCATATTATTGAAAGACGCGGACAAGAGTTTTATGATGAATATAGCAGGTATTTTGCCGATATTGTTTCTAATCCCGATTATATATTTAAAGATAGTAAGGCAGATACTGCAATAGCTTCAAAAACAATTTTACACAATGGTTCATCTGTTAATTTAGTTATCAGACTTGCTGTTGAGGGTGATAATTCAAATTATAAAAATTCTATAATAACTGCCATTAAAGAAAATAATAAGAGATTTGCTCAGAGATTAAGAAACAATAAGCCTGTTTATGAAATTGACAAAAATGAATAAATGGTGTATAATTTAAATACAATAAGAATAGGCTATTTGAGGTGGTAAATTTCGTAGCGACCACACGCCGATGGTAAGACAGGGGAAACCCGAGAGATGCAGGAGAATGCTACGCCTGCCAAATAGCCGACACTTAGAAGTCGTCTTGAGAAATCAAGGCGACTTTGTTATACTAAAAATTATTAGAATTAGCCATCACAAAGCGGTGGCTATTATTATGATTAAATAATGTTTTCAAAAAACATTTCCAAGAACATTTTAAGAATATTTAATCACATTTAAAATAAGCCTCCATATGATATAGTGTTACACCGTCAATGACGGAAACAAAAGTTTCACAATATCAATGGAGGTTTTACTTATGGCAGAAAGTCCTTTCGGTGAACATAATCCCGGCTGCAACCCCAAGGAGTCAATATGCATAGACGCCCAGCGAATTTACGACAGCTGCGGTGATAAAGACTGTCTTAGAGATTTACGGGTTTATTTTACCGAGCAGAGCCAATCGGTGATTGACGGTGCTGTGTCCGTCAGAATTAAAAATGCAGAGGTAATCACAGTTTATTCAACCTTGGAGCAGGTACCTTTCCACAGAGGTTTTTATTCTGTTGATATGACCTTCTTCTTTGATGTGGCTGTCGAGGCGTTTATGTCACCGGGCAGTTGTCCTGTAACAGTAAACGGCTTGGCTATTCACAACAAAAAGGTTATTTTGTACGGCAGTGAGGGAAGTGTTAAAACCTTTACAAGCGAGTACGGATATGACGACTGTGACTGTCGTCAGCTACAGCCTTCTCAAAATCTTCCTAAGGCTACTGTTCAGGTTGCAACACCAATCGCCTTGTCGGCAAAGGTTTGCGAATCCAAGTGTCCGTCTGCTTTCCCTTGCAGAATACCCGAGGGTATTTGCCGTCGTTTCGGAGGAGATTTCCTGCAAAACGGTTCAATGGCTGTGTATGTTACAATCGGTATTTTCACAATAGTGCAAATTGAAAGAAATGTTCAGGTGCTTATCCCTGCCTATGACTTCTGTATCCCCGAAAAAGAGTGTGTTACAACCTCAGACAATCCTTGCGAAATGTTCAGTCGTCTTGAATTTCCAACCAACGAATTTTTCCCTCCCACAGTTTGCGAAATGGGTGAGGACGGCAAAAACTGCTCTTGCAAAAGGGACGGTCACAAGGACGGAGAAAAAGAACATAACAGTTAACAGACATAGTTTATAAATCTGTAAAAAGGGCTACGGTGAAAATTCCGCAGCCCTTTTTTAAGGAAACGCTTAATGGCTGAAAAATGCCACAGAATTTCCGAAAATTCCCTTGATGAAGATAACCAAAAGGTTTATAAAGCAAGGGCAACAGAACACACAAGGATTGCTGATGAAACAGGTGAGAAAATTACTGATGAACCTGTTGAAAAATTCGCTGAAAGTGGTATAATAAATACAGGAAGTGAAAAAATGGCTCTTGAAAATCAACGCTATGGGCGTAATAAAAACACCCTTGTGAATAAAAGTTATATTGAAAGCGGCGAATACAGGCGGAAATATGATAACGTTACTGATGTTCAAGCAGTTAATAAATCACTATATAATTGTGCAAAAAAAGCATTAAGGCATAGAAGTGGAACGGTATTTGAAGATATGTATTGGATAGATTCCAATACTGGTGAAATAATACTTAGTGTAACTGATAGTAAAGATGAACGTGCTATAGCATATACGGAAAGAATAAAGAATATCATTAATAAGAATGAAAATGTTGTTACAATACATACTCATCCCAGTAGTATGCCACCGAGTGTTTCCGATTTGAATTCTTGTTTTGAAAATAAATACAAGATGGGGGTTATAGCCTGTCATAATGGCAAGGTTTTCGGATACACTTCAAATGAGAAGATAAACGAGCGACTTTACAACATGTATATTGAAAACTTTATAAAGGAAGGTTTTGATGATTATGAATCACAGTATAAAACGCTTGAAAAACTTTCACGAACCTATGATATGAAATTTTGGGAGGTGTTATAAATGGCAGAAAGAGAGTTTTTAATTGATGATAGGATTATAATTCCTGCTGACATCAAAAGTATGACAAAGGAAGAACTTCAACATGCTATTAAGCAGTTTGAAGAAGAACTAAGTAGAAAGAGCGAAACTGCATAGATAAATCCAGTATGCAGTATTTGAAGATTTAAGTAATTTGCAGTTTGTAATGTATTTATTTTATATATTTCACTTGCAAAGGACGCTAATATCCCTATAAAATAAAAATATAATGGCATGTTTACAGACAAATCTAAATTGCCTGTAACTTGCTGAAAATATTTATAAAACCAAAATCAAAGTAATTTGGTTACAAGCACTAACAGAAATGTTGGTGCTTTTTTATTGCAAAAGGGAGGTGAAGTGATGGTAAAGGTTCAGGTGGTCAAGGAATTTAAGGACAGGGAAAACAGCCTTGCAGTGCGAAAAGTCGGCGACATAGACATATAGGATATTATTAGGTTTTGGTTTTACAGAGTAGTATTAATCAGTAGCGAGTCAAATCCGTCTATCTTCATAACGGAGTTGTCGTTGCCGATTATATGACCGTAAATATTTCCGTAGATTATGTTCTTTTTATCATTTTTGGCGTGTAGCTCACCGCCACCCTTGGTGCTTGGCACAAATTCAATGTAGATGTTGTTGTCTTTGTCGTGGAACTTCCATACAGAACGCAAGTCGTTTGCGTGACCTTTTGCCTTAACAGGTCCCAGTTTAATCAGCTTTTTGTCAAGGAACAGGCAGTTTTCAATTCCCTCTGAATTGTCGGAAAGACCTCCCCCAAAGTGGATTGTCATTGTGCTGTTTTTGAACTGTCCCTCTGCAATCAACTCGTGATAATACACCTTGTTAGGTGCGGAAATTCTTGTCCAATTCAGATATGCTGTTGTGTATTCCTTGTCAAGATTATATTCGTTGCCACCAAAACGCACAATTCCCTTTGCCCTCATCTGTGGCAAAAATCTCTTTGTAAAGTAGCTTGTTTTGCTGTTGTCAAATGGCAGCGAAGCATTCATACTCTCTGCCTTTTCTTCATCAATTTCAATGTTAAAATACAGGTTTTTGTTGTTGTAAAAATTCAGAAAATCACATTTTAAATATCTTTTTGTACCTGCCTTTGAAAACTTCATTCCAATCTGGCTGTCGTTGTAGGCAACATCTCCGGAAAGCGAGCTTTCAGGCATTTTAAATCTTATAAAGGGGAACATCTTTTTTACAACCTTTTTGCCTATTCTAAAGCTGTCAAAGTCGATAATTGTACCGCTTACAACCCCGTAAAGACCAAGGTTTGCTATGGAAACTGTGAGGAGAAGATGGGAATTTCTAATGCAGTATGTGTCACTTTCCTTAACCCTTAAGGCAGATGCAGAGGAATTCAGCTTGTTATAAAAAAACACAGGTTCCTTGCTCCAGCCAAAAGGAATCATATCTCCGTTTTTGTCAAACATACTAACGGTGTCAAAATATTCACGATACATAAAACTACCCCTTTCTTTTAGATTATACACACCTGTTAAGTGTATTGCAACATTGTTGTAATAATTTATATTTTTATTTCATATGTAGTATTACCGGGGGTGTTGGTATTATGAAAGCGAAAATTTTTGTGGTGTATTTTTTGTCATTTTCTCTTATTTTTCTTTGCTCCTGCAGTGAGGCAATAGATACTTCCCAAAGCACTCTAAGGGCAAATACTTGGGAATACAGCAGAAGGGATTTTTCCTTAACTCTGTCATTTAGTGACGACAACGCAAAAATTGTTGTAAAGGATAAGGATAACAAGACACAGTACAGTATCAGCGGAATTACAACTGTTACCGATAAGAAAATTACGGTGAGAGATAAAGAAACATTAACGGACTACACCTTTGATTATTCCCTCAGGGGAGAAGATGTAAGACTTACATACGAGGGTAAAACCTTAATTCTTAAAAAGCTTTCGGAAATAGATTTAGAAAAATGAAATAATATTTTTATCTGTTTTGGGTCAGCTTTTGCTGACCCTTTTGTTATGCTTATTGATGTAAAATTTGCAAAGAAATTTCCTGTAAATACTAAAGTTTAGTTGCTTATTATATGGCGTTATGGTATAATAACATAAATATGGGGTACTATCCCCAAGAAAGGATTGAAAGTATGGTTGTTTTGGGAATAGACCCCGGTTATGCCATTGTTGGGTATGGTGCAATCAGCTACCGAAACAACAATTTCACACCAATTTCATTCGGCTCAATAGTGACTGAATCAGACCTTGACTTTAACCGCAGACTTGAAATTATCTATGACGATTTGTCAGAAGTAATAAAGCGTACAAAGCCTGACGCAATGTCTATTGAACGACTGTATTTTCAAAACAATGCCAAAACTGCAATTATGGTTGCAGAGGCAAGGGGAGTTATCCTTTTGACAGCACAGCGGTTGGGTGTTCCTGTTTACGAATACACACCCCTGCAGGTTAAAACCGCAGTAACAGGCTACGGAAAGGCAAAAAAGCCACAGGTTATGGAGATGACTCGCCGTCTGTTAAAGCTGAAGGATGTTCCAAAGCCTGATGATACGGCAGACGCATTGGCACTTGCCATAACCCATACCCAGTCGGCTGGCTCAGGGCTTAGAAAGTTTATGATTGATAAAGGAATTAAGTAATGATTTATTCAGTTAGAGGTACTCTCGTACATACAGAGCAAAACTTAGCGGTAGTTGAGTGCGGTGGTGTTGGCTACGGATGTCGCACCACACTAAATACTCTAAGGGATGTTAAGATAGGCAGTGAGGTAACCCTTTACACATATATGTCCGTCAGGGAGGATGCAGTTGAGCTTTTCGGCTTTTCCACCCAAAAGGAACTGCAAACATACAAACTGCTGATAAATATTAACGGTGTAGGTCCAAAGGCAGGAATTTCAATACTGTCCATACTTTCACCGGAGCAGGTGGCTGTGGCGGTTTCCTCAGGTGACTGGAAAACCATCACACAGGCAAACGGTGTTGGCCCTAAAATGGCACAGAGGATTGTACTTGAACTAAAGGATAAGTTCAAAAGCCTTGAAAGCGACGATTCCCTTTCGCCAAATGGTGCAAATACATCAGTCAGCGGAAATATTCCGGCGGCTGTTCAGGCATTGGCTGTACTTGGTTTTAGCGCCGCTGATGTCACACCAATACTTACAAAGCTTGACCCAAATATGTCTGTTGAACAGATGATTGGCGCAACACTTAAAAAGTTAGGAAAATAAATAGGAAAATAAAATGGATTATCAAAACGATTTTGAATTTGATTACGAAAACAGAATAGTTGACACCCACGAAATTCCCGAGGATAACCTTACAATGGAAACCGATAATCCCCTAAGACCGAAAACCCTTGACGACTATATCGGACAGGACAAGGTTAAGGAAAATCTGAAGGTGTATATCGAGGCTGCAAAGCAAAGACAGGAGTCCCTTGACCACGTACTTCTGTACGGACCTCCCGGACTTGGCAAAACTACTCTTTCGCAGATTATCGCCAACGAGCTTGGTGTGAACATCCGCATTACATCAGGCCCTGCAATCGAAAAGCCGGGAGATTTGGCGGCAATTCTCACTAACCTTAACGAGGGCGATGTGCTTTTTATTGACGAAATTCACCGTCTTAACAGAAGTGTAGAGGAAATTCTCTATCCTGCTATGGAGGACTTTGCAATAGATATTATCACAGGTAAAGGCCAGATGGCGGCGTCCTATCATCTGCCGCTACCAAAGTTTACTTTGGTTGGCGCTACAACAAGGGCAGGTCAGCTGACCGCACCCCTTAGGGACAGATTCGGTGTTACCTTAAGACTGGAGCTTTATTCTCCTGAAGAATTATCAACAATCATCACCCGTTCAGCGGGAATTTTGGGAATAGATATTGACAGTGACGGTTCACTTGAGCTTGCATCCCGTTCAAGGGGCACTCCAAGAATTGCAAACCGACTTTTAAAGCGAGTTCGTGACTTTGCACAGGTTCTCAATGACGGATATGTAAACTGCGAAATTGCCCGAATGGCGCTTGATAAAATGGAGATTGACGAGCTTGGTCTTGACCAGAACGACAGAAGAATGTTAGAGGCAATGATTAAGTTTTACAACGGCGGCCCCGTAGGGCTTGAAACCTTGGCGGCGGCTATCGGCGAGGAGGCTGTAACCATAGAGGATGTTTACGAGCCGTACCTTATGCAAATAGGATTTTTACAGAGAACCCCTCGTGGCAGATGCGTTACTGCTGAGGGTTACAGACATTTAGGATTTGAGTTTGGCGGTACGGTCAATCAGCCAAACCTATTTGGAAATTAATTAATAGGAGTTAATAGGAGTAAAATTATGGGAAGAATTTTTGGTACAGACGGTGCAAGAGGAATTGCAAACAAGGAGCTTACAGTTGACTTGGCTCTTTCAATCGGCAGAGCGGCGGCAGTTGTGCTTACAAGCGAGGACGTAAAGCACCCCACATTTGTTATAGGTAAGGATACAAGAATTTCAGGAGATATGCTGGAGGGCGCACTTGTTGCAGGACTAACCTCTGTTGGTGCGAATGTAATTATTTTGGGAGTTGTTCCAACACCTGCTGTTGCATACCTTGTAAAGTACTACAACGCAGACGCGGGTATAATGATTTCAGCATCACACAATCCATTTGAATTTAACGGAATTAAACTGTTTAACGAGGACGGCTATAAGCTCCCCGATGAAATTGAAGAAAAAATTGAGGATATAATTCTTGACAAGGAGCACAGCGCAGACCTTTCCTTTGGCAAGGATATCGGGACAGTAAGCTACCGCAAGGAGGGTGCAGATTTATACATTCAGCACATTAAATCGACTATTGAGGGCGACCTTTCAGGACTTGAAATTGCCCTTGACTGCTCCAACGGTTCATCCTCCGTTACAGCAGAAAAGCTGTTTACAAGCCTTGGTGCAAAGGTGCATATTCTGTCTGCTGACCCTGACGGAGTAAACATCAACAAGGACTGCGGTTCAACACATATGGAAAACCTTATGGATTATGTAAGGAAAAATCACCTACAGGCAGGACTTGCCTTTGACGGTGACGCCGACAGATGCCTTGCTGTTGACGAAAAGGGCAATATGGTTGACGGTGACTTCCTCATTGCAATTTGTGCCGACGACTTCCACCGCCGTGGTAAGCTAAAGGGCGACGCTGTGGTTGGTACAGTAATGACAAATATGGGCTTCCAGAAGTTCTGCGAAGAAAAAGGCTTGCGTTTTGAGGCTACCAAGGTTGGTGACAGATATGTTCTTGAGGAAATGCAGTTAAGCGGTTACAACATTGGCGGTGAGCAAAGCGGACACATCATTTTCAGCGACTTTGCCACAACGGGTGACGGTCAGCTCACAGGTGTTCAGCTTATGTCAATTATGAAGAGAAGAAACGAAACCCTTTCCGAAATGGCAAAGGTTATGAAGAGATACCCACAGGTTCTCATCAATGTTAAAATTTCTAACGAGATGAAACCAAAGTTCTATACAGACAAGCACATCAAGGCTGAAATTCAGCAGGTTACAGATATTCTGGGCGACAGAGGAAGAATTCTCATTCGTGTTTCAGGCACAGAGCCTCTTGTTCGTGTTATGCTTGAGGGAGAGGATTATCAGGAAATTTCTGTTTTGGCTGAAGAGGCGGCAAGTGTTGTAAGGGAAAGATTGGCTTAATGAGAGTAGCAGATAAATGGCAGGATTATGAGCTTATTGATTGCTCCGACGGAGAAAAACTGGAGCGTTGGGGGGATGTAATCCTGATACGACCCGACCCCCAAATAATATGGCATACCCCAAGGAAAAGCCCATTGTGGAAAAAGGCTCACGCAAGATATTTCCGCAGTAACAAGGGCGGTGGAGAATGGCAGATATATAGAAAAATCCCAAAGCAGTGGTCTGTAAGGTATGAGGATCTCCTTTTTAATGTAAAGACAATGGGCTTTAAGCATACGGGAATTTTCCCCGAACAGGCTGTAAACTGGGATTTTGCAAGGAATAAGATAAAGGAAGAAAACAGAGAACTAAACATCCTCAACCTCTTTGGCTACACAGGGTGCGCCACACTATCCTGTATGAAAGCAGGTGCAAAGGTGTGCCATGTTGACGCATCAAAGGGTATGGTGCTTTGGGCAAAGGAAAACGCTGTCACAAGCGGTATAGCAGACAAGCCTGTCAGGTGGCTTGTGGACGATTGCATTAAGTTTGTGGAGAGGGAAATTCGCCGTGGTCACCACTATGACGGAATTATAATGGACCCACCCTCATACGGACGAGGACCAAACGGTGAGGTTTGGAAGTTAGAGGACAACCTTTATTCTCTTATAGAATTATGCGAAAAGGTTTTGTCCGATAATCCGGTATTTTTTATCCTTAATTCATACAGCACAGGTCTTTCAGCCGGTGTTATGGAATATATGCTTGGTGCTATCCTAAAGCCAAAGTTCGGCGGTAGTGTTAGCTCTGACGAAATAGGGTTAAGGGCAAGTGACTCCGGTCTTGTATTGCCCTGCGGTTCAACTGCTATCTGGGAGAAATAGTTGTTGACATATTGGAAGAAGTGGAGAATATATGAGTTTTATATCTGTGGAGAATGTGTCGTTTCATTACGACAACAACGACCCCGAAAGATTAATAACCGAAAATGTAATAGAAAACCTTAATATGAAGGTTGAAAAGGGCGAGTTCCTATGTGTTCTTGGTCATAACGGCAGTGGAAAAAGCACCCTTGCAAAGATGTTTAATGCAATGCTCCTTCCAACTGAGGGCAAGGTGTATGTTGACGGTATGGATACATCAGACGAAAGCCTTTGCTTTAAGATAAGGAGCAATGTGGGACTTGTTCTGCAAAATCCGGACAATCAGCTTGTAGCATCTGTTGTTGAGGAGGACATTGCCTTTGGACCGGAAAACCTTGGAGTTCCCCCAGAGGAAATTCGCCAAAGGGTTGACTCTGCACTTAAGGCGGTTGATATGTACGACTACCGAAAAAACGCCCCCTACAAGCTAAGCGGTGGACAAAAGCAGAGAATAGCCATTGCCGGTATTCTTGCAATGGAGCCAAGGTGTATAGTTCTTGACGAGCCAACAGCAATGCTTGACCCCCGTGGCAGGCAAGAGGTTATGGAAACCATAACAAGGCTTAACAGGGAGCATAACATAACCGTTGTGCTGATTACCCACTATATGGACGAGGCTGTCCTTGCTGACAGGGTTATTGTTATGGACAGGGGAAAAATCCTTACACAGGGTAAACCTGATGAGGTATTTTCACAGGTGGATTTGTTAAAGAAACATTCCCTTGATGTGCCACAGGCAACAGAAATTTGCCACAGACTAAAAAATATGGGTGTAAGCATTAGGGAATTACCCCTTGACGAAGAGGAATGTGTAAAGGCTTTGTGGGAGGTGCTGAAATGAGTGTAGTAATCAGTACCCAAAACCTTACAATGACCTATGGCTCAAACACACCCTTTGAAAAGTCAGCGGTAAATAACCTTAATATCGAAATCAACGAGGGTGAATTTTTAGGAATTATCGGTCATACAGGCAGTGGAAAAAGCACCCTTGTACAAATGCTCAACGGACTAATCACCCCAACAAGCGGAAAGGTTCTTTTAAGGGGTAAGGATATTAACGAAAACAAAAAGGAGCTTAGAAAGGTTCGTTTTCAGGTTGGTATGGTTTTCCAGTACCCCGAATACCAGCTTTTTGAGGAAACTGTGTACAAGGATATTTCCTTTGGACCTATAAATATGGGAATAACAGGGGAGGAGCTTGACAAAAGAGTAATGGACTCCGCAAGGTTTACAGGGCTGAAAAAAAGCCTACTCCAAAAATCCCCATTTGAATTATCAGGTGGAGAAAAAAGGCGAGCCGCCATTGCAGGAGTAATTGCAATGGACCCGGATGTCCTCATTCTTGACGAGCCCACAGCAGGACTTGACCCACAGGGCAGGGATATGCTGTTAAATCAAATTTCCCTCTACCATAAGGAGAGGAAAAACACAGTCATTCTTGTATCCCACTCAATGGAGGATATCGCAAGGGTGGCAGACAGAATCCTTGTTATGTGTAGGGGTAATGCAGAAATCCTTGACACTGCAAAGAATGTCTTTGCACAGGGGGAAAGACTTGAAAAAATGGGACTTCGTGTTCCCCAAATTACAAAAATAACACAAAAATTAAAGGAAAAGGGAATAGATTTGCCCGAGGGAATTTTGACTGTTGACGATGCTTTCGACACCATTGTTTCTCTTCTGAAAAAGGAGGGTAAATTAAGATGAAAGATGTAGTTTTCGGTCAGTATATTCCAGGCAACAGCTTGATTCACAAGCTTGACCCAAGGGCAAAGCTGATTTTTCTTGTAATATATATTGTGCTGATATTCTGCACGTTCAACTTTTATGCGTTGGCAATTCCATTTTGCCTTGCAATTTTGTTTATGCTTTTAAGCAAGGTACCTGTTAAGCAGTACCTTAAAAGTATGAAAATGATGATATTCGTCATTATAATAACCTCGGTTTTCAACCTGTTTTACGGTGGAGGCAAGGTGTACTTTACACTTGGACCTCTTTCGGTAACCGAGGGTGGCATCAACAATGCAATAATCATTGTTTCAAGGATTGTCTGCCTGCTGATTGTGTCGGCAGCACTGACCTTTACAACCTCACCCACTGACCTTACAGACGCCATAGAAAGACTGATGAAACCCCTCAAGGTTTTCCACATTAAGGTGCACGAGATTGCAATGATGATGTCTATTGCGTTAAGATTTGTTCCAACCCTACTTGAAGAAACCGACAAAATTATGATGGCTCAAAAGTCAAGGGGTGCAAACCTTGACGACGGAGGACTTGTCAAAAGGGCAAAGGCTCTTATCCCTGTGTTTATACCTCTGTTTGTGTCCGCATTTCGCAGGGCTTTTGACCTTGCAATGGCAATGGAATGCAGATGCTACAACGGTGGCAAGGGAAGAACAAGGATGAAATCCCTCCATTTGCAAAAACGAGATTATTTAAGTACTGTATTCTTTGGATTGGTTATTGCAGGAGTTGTCCTGCTTGACATTTTCCTGCCGGGTGTAGTGAGATGAGAAATTTATTAATTACATTGTCTTATGACGGTAGCTGTTACCACGGTTGGCAAATTCAGAAGAATGCCATAACCGTACAGGAGGTTTTTCAGGAGGCTCTTTACAAGATTATTTCCGAAAAGCCTGACATCAAGGCTTGCTCCAGAACAGACAGCGGTGTTCACGCAAATATGTTTTGCCTTA
This sequence comes from Ruminococcus sp., assembly GCA_022779485.1. Taxonomy (GTDB): domain Bacteria; phylum Bacillota; class Clostridia; order Oscillospirales; family Acutalibacteraceae; genus Ruminococcoides. The sequence continues at coordinate 13,917 of JALFTC010000047.1, read as the reverse complement.
GTATGAAGCTAAACCACCAAATCCCGCCGGAAAGGCTGGTGGGTGCATTAAACAGATTTTTGCCACTTTCCATTTCGGTGCTTGACTGTGTTGAGGTTCCCCTTGATTTTCACGCAAGGTACAACTGTAAGGGCAAAAGATATGTGTATAAAATATGGAACAATCCCATCCGTGACCCATTTTTAAGGGATTACGCCTACCATTACCGTTGGAAAATTGACGAAAACCTCCTTAACAAGTCTGCTCAGGATTTTGTTGGCAAACACGACTTCACCTCCTTTTGCACAGATGACGGAAGAACAATGGACAATATGGAGCGTACCATAAGCCTGTTTACTGTGGAAAGACAAGGGGATATGGTAACAATGACTGTGGAGGCAGACGGCTTTCTTTACAATATGGTTAGGATTATGGTGGGAACCTTGCTGAAAATCCAGCAGGGGAAAATCCCCCCAGACGGTATTCCAAAGCTGTTTGAGCAAAAGAGCCGAAACCACAAGGGCGTAACAGCACCGCCACAGGGGTTATATCTTCAGCAAGTTAATTATTGAGGAAAATTATGAGTAAGCATGGAATTAACGAGAATAAAAAGAAGAATAAAAAAACAAAAACAAAAGCATACAGAGATACTGCTGTAAAGAAGGCTAAAACGCCTAAGCAGAACAAACAGCGTAGAGGTCGTAAAACTGTCAGCTACGAGAATGTTCCCATTGACGAGTACAGGGAGTACTCCCAAAACGAAGTTAAGTTTAATAAAAGTATTCTGAAAAAGACTTTGATAATCTTCGGAATCATTGTAGTGCTTGTGTTGTCTGTTACTCTGTTTGTAAACAGAGATAATATCACTTGGGATAACTTTACTGCATGGTTCAGCGAAAGTGTAATAGGCTCATCAAAGGGTGAGGGTTACCCCACAGAAATTATGGGCACAACTGTAAGTAAGGGGAACTTTAAGCTTATAGGCGGACGCGCCTGCTATGCCAGTGACACATCATATGTTGAGCTTAGTGACACAGGAGGAAAAATAATCAACTCACAGCTTAGCTTTAGCAATCCTGTTGTCCGTGGTACTCAAAACTACAGTATAGTTTACGGCCTTTCAAGCAATGGTTTTTTGATTAACGATGCCCAAAAAACAAAGCACAAGGGAACAACTAAAAAACCTATCTTTACTGCTGATGTTAACAACAACGGTGATTATTGCATTGTAACAGAGGGCAGTGGTTATTTGTCTGTGTTAATTGCATACAGCAAAGATAATGAAAAGAAATACGAGTATTCCTTTGCCGACTATTACATCACCTGCGTTTCTATCAACGATTCAGGCACAGGAGCAGTCTGTTGCGGTGTAACCACAGTAAACGGTGCAGAGCATTCCAAGGTTTATGTACTGGACTTTACCAGCGAAAAGCCTGTTAGGGAGTATGAATTTTCTGAATCGGTAATATATGATTCCTTCTATCTGTCCGACCATATGGTAGGAGCTGTTGCCAACAATGCCGTATATTTTATGGACTTTGACAGCGACACTCCCGCAAAAACAGAGTACAATTCAAGAACACTTAAAACATATGACTATAACCCTGCAACAAAGAATTTAACTGTTGCACTTTCACGAAGCGGTGACGGAAGAAACTGCGATATACTGTTCTTTAATTCTTCAGGAGAAAATGAATACACCATAAAAAGCGATTACAGAGTGGATTCGATTTGCACCTACAAGGGTACCCTTGGTATTCTTTCGGAGGGAACAGCATATATTCTTGAAGAGGACGGTAATGTTGACGCAAGTATAGACGCAGGCAATGACGCTCAGGCTATTTTGCTTTATGATACTGACAAAGCCTATATTTTGGGAATCAGCGAAATTCGTGATGCTGAATTCGATTAGCAGGTGATGTTATGTCTTTGGCATTAGATTTAGGAGTAATTGTCACTGTAATTCTCACTGTAATCGTGTGCTTTAAAAGGGGTTTTGCAAAAACTGTTTTGGGACTTTTAAGCAACATAATTTCTGTTGTAGGTGCATTTGTACTTGGCACATCACTTTCAGACTTGATTTATTCTTGTTTGATTAAGGATAATATAATAAACAGCCTTAGCAATTCAATTAACAGTAATTTAAGCACCACCTCAAAAACAGTGGGAGAAACAGCCTCGGGACTGCCCGACTACATACAGTCTATATTAAGTCTGTTTGGTTATAGTGCAGATACCGTAAACAAAAATATTGACACAGTGGTGCAGAGCCAAAGCGACAATATTGCGTCTGCGGTAGAGTCTGTAATAGGTCCTATTATCACAGCAATAATCAGCTTTTTCCTTGTTATAATCCTTTTCTTTATTTTAAGGTTTATTACGGCAAAGGTTTCCAAGCTGATTGCAGGTGTAATGGAGATACCTGTGCTACACACCGTCAATAGGCTGTTAGGCGGACTTGTTGGTATTTTAGACGGACTTGTTATAGTGTATTTCTTAACAGCCATTGTCATCATAGTTGTCCCCATTGTAACAGGCGGAGCAATAAGCTATTTTGACTTTGGAGTTATAGCTGAAGATACAGTATTGTTCAAGCTTTTTTACGATAACAACATTGTAACAGGAATACTTAATTCAATACCTTCGGTATTTTAAGGGAGAAAATAATGGATAAAGAAGAAAGAGTAAAGAAAAAAGAATTAAAAGCAGAACGAGTTGATACAGAGGAAATTCTGACAATACCAAATATACTTTCATTTTTGCGTATTTTACTTATTACGCCGTTTATGATATTATTCTTAAACGGAAACTATATTTGGGCGTCACTTATGATTATCATTTCAGGACTGACCGACTGTGTTGACGGATTTATCGCCAGAAGATTTAATCAAGTTTCAGAAGTCGGCAAGATTCTCGACCCTGTTGCTGATAAACTTACCTTGTTAGCAGTAGGTGTGGGAATATGTATAATTTCACCTGAGGTTATCACAGTGATGGTTATTCTCATCATCAAGGATATTTTGATGATGGTGGGAGGACTTTCCCTGATAAAGAATGACATAAAGCCACCTCAGGCAAGATGGTACGGCAAGGTTGGAACTGTGCTGTTTTATCTTTCGGTATGCACAATAGTTGTTCTAAAGATTGCAGACATCACTGTGCCTTATCTTTCGCTTATAATGTTAAGCGTTACAGCGGCTACAATGATATTTGCACTTATAAAATATTTCCTATTATTTTTAGATTTGTTAAAAATTTCTGACATCAATCAGAATAAGGAAGGAGAATAAATATGCTTTGTTCAAAGTGTAATAAACGCCCTGCAGTGGTGTTCGTTTCTTCAACTACAGATGGTAATCCCAAGGGATATTGCCTTACCTGTGCCAAGGAACTGGGCATCAAGCCGGTAGAGGATTTAATAAATAAAATGGGGATTACAGACGATGATTTAGAGGCTGTCCAAGACCAAATGACCTCAATTATGGACAATATTGGGGAGGGTGGCGACATCCAGTCTATGGTTGAATCCTTAGGCATTGACCCCGACACAATCAATGGTGAACTTGTGGAAAGTGACGACGAGGATGAAAAGGACTTTACCCCGGGCGGTGCTCCCACATTTCCTGCATTCTTTAACAATATTTTCAACGGAAATTCTGCAAGCAATGGAAACACTGAGCAGTCAGGCTCCGAAAAGGTGAAGAATAACCGCAAGGATAAGCCAAACAAAAAGAAAAAGTTTCTTGGCCTTTACTGCGAGGATTTAACCCGCAAGGCGCAAGAGGGAAGAGTTGACAGGGTAATCGGCAGAGATAAAGAGATTGAGCGTGTAATTCAAATTCTCTCCCGAAGAAGTAAGAACAATCCCTGTCTAATAGGTGAACCGGGTGTAGGTAAAACAGCTATTGCCGAAGGACTTGCATCACGAATTGTTGAGGGTAATGTTCCTTTAAGACTTAGGAACAAGGAAATACATCTTCTGGACTTAACCTCACTTGTAGCCGGTACACAGTTCAGAGGTCAGTTTGAAAGCCGTATTAAAGGTCTTATCAAAGAGGTTAAAGAGCTTGGCAACATCATACTGTTTATTGACGAGGTACATAGCCTTGTGGGAACAGGTGACAGCGAGGGCACAATGAATGCCGCCAATATCCTGAAGCCTGCACTTTCAAGAGGTGAAATTCAGGTTATCGGCGCTACAACCTATGCGGAATACCGCAAGTATATCGAAAAGGACTCCGCCCTTGAAAGAAGATTTCAGCCTGTAAAGGTGAACGAGCCTTCAATTTCAGAGACAATAGATGTGCTTATGGGAGTAAAATCCTACTACGAGGTGCACCACAGAGTAGCTGTATCCGACGATATTGTGAGGAAAGCAGTTATTTTCTCCGAAAGATATATCACAGACAGATTTTTGCCCGACAAAGCCATTGACCTCCTTGATGAATCCTGTGCCTGTTGTGCATTAAAGAGCAAGGCGATGGAGGATTACGACAAGCTAACTGTTGAGAAAAAGGAATTAACCCAAAAGCAGGAAAGCCTTACAACAGAGGAAAATGTGGACTTTGAAAAGATTGCAGAAATAAAAACCCAGCTTATCAATATTGACGAAAAGATGAAACAGCTTGAGCCACAGGCAGTAAATGTTCAGGTTGAAGAAGAGGACTTGGCAAAGGTAATTGAGCTTTGGACAGGTATTCCTGCATCACGAATCAGAGAAAACGAGCTTTCAAAGCTTGCCGATTTAGAGGATAAGCTAAGCAAAAAAATCATTGGTCAGACCGAGGCAGTTAACGCCTTGGCGTCAGCCATCAAGCGTAACCGTGTTCAAATTTCCCCAAGAAGAAGACCTGCGTCATTTATCTTTGTAGGCCCCACAGGTGTGGGAAAAACCGAGCTTGTAAAGGTGCTTTCCAAGGAGCTTTTCGACACCCCCGAAACTCTCATAAGGCTTGATATGTCAGAGTTTATGGAAAAGCACAGCGTGTCAAAGATTATCGGCTCACCTCCGGGATATGTTGGATATGACGAGGCAGGACAGGTGACAGAAAAGGTTCGCAGAAGACCGTATTCTGTGCTTCTCTTTGACGAAATTGAAAAGGCACATCCCGATGTGCTTAACATACTTCTACAAATTCTTGACGAGGGCAAGCTGACAGACGCCCACGGCAGAGAGGTAAACTTTGAAAATACAGTAATTGTAATGACAAGTAATGCCGGCTCCGACAAAAGGGAAAATGCACTTGGTTTTGGAAAAACTCAGGCTGACGCAAACAAAGAAAAGGCAATGAAAGCCCTGTCTGAATTTTTAAGACCTGAATTTTTGGCAAGAGTTGACGAGATAATCATTTTCCGTGACCTTGACAACAGCGACTTCCAAAAGATTTCAGCACTTCTCCTTGAGGAGTATGTACCTACTCTAAAGGAAAAGGGTATTACCTTTAAGTATGACGAAAAGGCTTGCAAGGCTTTGGCTGACAAAGCCTCAGGCGGTAAGTCGGGAGCCAGAGATTTACGCAACCTTATCCGCAAAGAAGTAGAGGACAAAATTGCCCAGGAAATGATAGACTCCCACAACACCTCAATCTCAGGCATTGCAGTAACAGCTGATGAAGAAAATAATATCAAACTTCAGATTATTTAATCAAAATAGTAAAAAGTAGAAAAATCACCGTAATTCCAACTATTTAATGTGTCTGAATTACGGTGATTTTATTTGTGAAATTGCACATAATAAATATAAATTATGGATTATGTATAATAATTATATCTTGTAATGAAAAAATGGAAAAAACATCATTTTTAGTATTGACAAATTAGGTACTATTAGATATAATGTAAAGGCTGACGAACAAAAAGAAATGTTCAAAGCACTATGCGCCAGTAGCTCAGCTGGATAGAGCAACTGCCTTCTAAGCAGTAGGTCAGGGGTTCGAGTCCCTTCTGGCGCGCCATATGGTGGGTATAGCTTAGTTGGTTAAAGCGCCAGTTTGTGGCACTGGAGACCGTCGGTTCGAATCCGACTATCCACCCCATTTGATCCATTAGCTCAGTTGGCAGAGCACTTGACTTTTAATCAAGGTGTCCGGAGTTCGAATCTCCGATGGGTCACCAAATAAAAACCGTATTTTTGTGATACACACCAATACGGTTTTTATTTTTTATAATGAGCTGTCGCCAAGCGGTAAGGCAACGGACTTTGACTCCGTCACTCGTGGGTTCAAATCCCGCCAGCTCAGCCAGGAAAAAGACGGTTGCCTTAGCAATCGTCTTTTTCAGTTATATTCGCCTTACGGCGAGTTATATTGCTTCGCAGTGATAGTTGGGTTGCCAAGTGATATTGCCCTTTGGGCAGTTTTTTGGCGAAGATAATATCACTTATGCATAGCATAAGTATAACTTTCACATAGTGAAAATATCACTCTGCCTTTGGCAGAATATCACTAAACAACTCTATATTTACTTAATCACTAATCACTTTTCACTATTCACTAACCCTTTTTCTTTGGATTTTTTGGCAAGTAAAATATAATAGGGAAGAGTGAAGTAGCACGAGGATTAAATAGAATGATAAGTTATAGTAAAATCAAAAGAGTATAATTGCACTTAACAGATAATTATCAATATTTTACTTATATAATAATGAAAATTTTGTAACTAAATATACAATCCTGTCATATATAGTGCAATAATTGACAATGTATGCTATAATGTATTCACAGTTAATCTGTAAATAAATTATTTTGGAGGTAGAACTATGACAGGTTCAAAAATGCTTAAGGTTGTAGGTATCCTTATGATTGTCTTCGGCTCAATCGCCCTCATTGTTTCACTTGTAACAATGGCAGGTATCAGTGTTCTCGGAGCATTAGGAGCTTCTACAGGTCTTCTTTGGGTTTCAGGAATTCTTTCATTAGTAGGTTCAGTTGCAGAATTTGTAGCAGGTATCCTTGGTGTAGTTAACTGGAACAAGCCTGACAAGGCAGGCGTATGCATTGCCTTTGGTGTTATTATTGCGGCTTTGACAGTAGTATCTTTTATTTTCTCAATGATTGCATATCCTGAAAGCTTTGGATTTACAACAATCATTAGCTTGTTCTCAGGTCTTGTACTTCCTGTACTTTACCTTATTGGTGCAAACAACAACAAGAAACAGGCATAATTTAATTAAGCTAATAAAAAGGCACTCCGTTTGGAGTGCTTTTTTTTCTGTGAAAAAACAATAGCTCTGCCTTGTGACAGAGCTTTTATAGAAGTTTTTTAGAAATCAGTTCTTTAGTGACTGAAGAGGTGCCGGGATTTGTCCGCCTCGGTGAATGAACCTTTCGGGTGAGCCTTTTCTCAGTTCCATAACAGGTCCTTTACCAAGCAAACCGCCAAAGTTAAGGGAATCTCCTGCTTTTTTGCCAATGGCAGGAATAAGCCTTACAGCAGTTGTCTTAGAATTTACCATACCGATTGCAGCCTCGTCAGCAATGACAGCAGAGATAACCTCGGCACTTGTGTCGCCGGGAACAACAATCATATCAAGGCCGACAGAGCAAACAGCAGTCATACTTTCAAGCTTTGTAATGTCAAGGTATCCGTTTTCCGTTGCGGCTATCATACCCGCATCCTCCGAAACAGGAATAAATGCACCGGAAAGTCCGCCAACTCTTGATGACGCCATAACGCCACCCTTCTTAACAGCGTCGTTAAGCATTGCAAGTGCGGCTGTTGTACCGTGGCAACCGCAACCCTCAAGACCCATTTCCTCAAGTATGTAAGCAACAGAGTCGCCCACAGCAGGGGTAGGGGCAAGGGAAAGGTCAACAATGCCAAAGGGAACATCAAGTCTTTTACTTGCCTGCTGTGCAACAAGCTGACCCATTCTTGTAATCTTAAATGCAGTTTTCTTGATTACATCTGCAATCTGTGCAATGTTGTGGTCCTTGCACTTTGTGAGAGCAGCCCTTACAACACCGGGGCCTGAAACACCAACATTAATAACCTTGTCAGCCTCGCCAACACCATGGAATGCCCCTGCCATAAATGGGTTGTCCTCGGGAGCATTACAGAACACAACAAGCTTTGCAGCGCCAATGCAGTCCCTGTCTTTAGTCAAAACTGCTGTTTCCTTTACAATTTCACCCATAATCTTAACAGCGTCAAGGTTAATTCCTGCCTTGGTAGAGCCGATGTTTACAGAAGAACAAACTCTTTCTGTTGTGGCAAGTGCCTGTGGAATTGACTTGATAAGCTCCATATCACCTGATGCAAAGCCCTTTTGAACAAGTGCGGAGTAACCGCCGATAAAGTTAATTCCAAGGGTGTCTGCCGCCTTGTCAAGGGCAAGTGCAAACTTTGTTATGTCACCGTTTTTGCAAGGTGCGGCAATCATTCCGATAGGAGTAACAGATACTCTTTTGTTAATGATTGGAATACCGTATTCCTCTTCAATGTCCTGTCCTGTTTTAACAAGGTCCTTTGCACTAAAGCAGATTTTGTCGTAAACCTTTTGACAGGCTTTGTCAATGTTTTCGTCCATACAATCAAGCAGAGAAATACCCATAGTAATAGTTCTTACATCAAGGTCCTCGTTGTCGATCATATTTATAGTTTCAAGTATATCTTTTGTTTCAAGCATTACATTACCTCTTAAATCTTATGCATAGAATTAAAAATATCTTCGTGCATAGAGTGTATTTTAAGATTATTTTCTTCACCTAATTTTTCAAGGTTAGAAGAAAGCTCGCCAAAGTTTTTCTTTCTTAACTCAACAAGCATAATCATAGCAAACATATCCTGAAGAACACTTTGTGATACCTCAATAACATTTGCCTCATGCTCAGAGCATACTGTGGAAACCTTTGCAAGAATACCAACAGTATCTTTACCAACAACGGTAATAACAGCTTTCATAATGTACCTCCAAAAAATAAATTCTGTTATATTATACTACTCGAAAGGGTAAAAGTAAAGAAGTTTCCTTGCATAAAAGGTCATAATGTGATAAACTTTTTACGGTGATATGTATGTTTTTATGTGACAGCCACACTCATTCATCATTTTCCTTTGACGGTGAAGTTCCTGTTGAAGAAATGGTGAAACAGGCAGTAGAAAATAAAATAGATGTTTTAACAATCACAGACCACTGTGACGTATTGGGAATAGGTGACAAAAACAACGAGTTTGGAGTGGTTTTGGAGGAGGCTATCCCACAGTCTGCATTGGAAACAAGACGAGTTGCAACACTTTATAAGGATAAAATTAAAGTCCTTGCAGGGGTTGAACTTGGTGAGCCTACTCATTTTCCCGAGAAAACTAAAACAGCCCTAAGCCTTGCAGATTTTGACTTTGTTTTGGCGTCAACTCATCAGGCAAAGGGGAAAGAGGATTACTACTTTTTGGAATATAATAGCAAAAATATAGATTCACTCCTTGATGAATATTTTAAGGAACAGCTTGAGGTCGTAAAGTGGAACGGCTTTGACAGCCTTGCACACTTTGACTATCCTGCAAGATATATTCGTGAGAGGACAAACCTTAGCCTTGACTACACAAGGTATGAGAATACTATTGATGAAATACTTAAAATTCTTGTAAAGAATAATAAAGCCTTAGAAGTGAACACCTCAACAATGAGTAAGCCATTGGGCAGACCGATGCCCGGTGAGGATTTGCTGAAAAGGTACAAGGATTTTGGGGGTAAACTTATAACCTTGGGAAGTGACGCCCACAAAAAAGATGTTCTGGGAAAAGACCTTGTAACGGCAATAGAAATGCTGAAAAAAATAGGCTTTACCTCATACTGCTACTACGAAAAGCACACACCTGTTGAGGTGAAAATTTAGGGAGACACTGATTAAATCATTTGCACAGATTGTGCTGTCAGATTTTTTGTCGGTATGTTCAAAAAACCGCAGTAATACTGTCGTATTATGAGGATTTTTTGGGCAAACCGGCGAAAAATATGCAAACAAGATGTGTAAAGTGATTTATTCAGTGTTTCCTTAGTTTTTTAAACCGTTTTGCTTATGCAAGGCGGTTTTTTTATAAGAATTTCCATAATTTACATAGTAAAATGTTATAAAAAAATAAAATAATATATTGAGTTTTTGTTAAAATCTATTATAATGGTCTTATAGGTATCGCAAAAGGTATTTATTGAGATTAATACTTAAATTTTTGGAGGTTCAGTATCTTGAAAGACAAAATTTTTGGTGTTTTGCAAAGGGTAGGCCGTTCCTTTATGCTACCGATTGCTTTGCTTCCAATCGCAGGACTTCTCCTGGGAATAGGCAGTTCCTTTACAAACCCAACCACACTTTCCACCTATAACCTTGACGGTGTTATTACCGAGGGTGGAGTGCTATTCACAATTTTTGACCTGATGAGAAAGACAGGCAGTATTGTGTTTGACAACCTTGCCCTGCTTTTTGCAATGGGTGTTGCCATTGGTATGGCTAAAAAAGAGAAGGCTGTTGCAGCCTTGTCAGGTGCAATAAGCTACCTTATTATGAACACAGCCATCAGTGCATTGATTGAGGCTAAGGGCGGTGTATCTGCTATGGCTGAAAATTCCACCACCACCACACTTGGTATTACAACCTTGCAAATGGGTGTTTTCGGAGGTATCATTGTAGGACTTGGCGTTGCGGCTCTACACAACAAATTTTACAAAATTGAACTTCCGCAGGTGCTGTCATTCTTTGGCGGAACAAGATTTGTGCCTATCATATGCAGTGTAGTATATGTACTTGTAGGTGCTGCAATGTTCTTCATCTGGCCTGTTGTACAGTTGGGTATTTCTCAGCTTGGAAATCTTGTTCTCCGGTCAGGCTATGCAGGAACTTGGATTTACGGAATTATCGAAAGAGCCTTAATTCCTTTTGGACTTCACCATGTTTTCTATATGCCGTTCTGGCAAACAGAGCTTGGCGGTTCAATGGTAATTGACGGCACAACTGTTCAGGGTGCACAAAACATATTCTTTGCACAGCTTGCCTCTGACTCAACACAGCGTTTCTCAGTTGAGGCTACAAGATTTATGTCCGGTAAATTCCCATTTATGATTTTCGGACTTCCTGCCGCAGCATTTGCAATGTACAGGGCTGCTCGTCCCGAAAAGAAAAAGGTTGTTGGCGGTTTGCTGCTTTCCGCCGCACTTACATCTATGATTACAGGTATTACAGAGCCTTTGGAATTTACATTCCTCTTTGTTGCTCCTGTTATGTATGCCGTTCACTGCATCCTTGCAGGACTTTCCTATATGCTGATGCACATACTCAATGTTGGCGTTGGTATGACCTTCTCAGGGGGTGCAATAGACCTTACCCTGTTTGGCATCTTGCAGGGAAATAGTAAAACTAACTGGATTTGGATTGTCATTGTAGGTCTTGTTTATGCAGTAATTTACTACTTTGTATTCTACTTTATGATTACAAAGTTCAACTACAAAACTCCGGGTCGTGAGGCTGACGATGAAGAAACAAAGCTCTACACCCGTCAGGATGTAAACGACAGAAAGAATAAGGCAGACAAAAAGTCTGACGGCACAGTTGACACAGTAAGTGCATTAATCCTAAAGGGTTTAGGGGGAAAAGAAAATATTTCCGATGTTGACTGCTGTGCAACAAGGCTTAGAATTACCGTTATCAATCCCGATTTGGTTAAGGATAACCTGTTAAAGGACAGCGGTGCGTCAGGTGTTGTTCGAAAAGGTGACGGCATTCAGGTGATTTACGGACCACAGGTTTCCGTTGTAAAATCCAACCTTGAGGACTTTATGGAAACAGACGCATCAAACAATCTTGACAAGATTTTGGATGTGACCGACTCCGAAAAACCAAAGGAAGAAAAATCTGATAATACCGCAGAAAAAACCGGTGAAGATAAAGAAAATTCAAAGGCAGAAATCCTCTGTTCCCACCTCACAGGTGAGGTAGTACCACTTGAAAATGTAGATGACGCTGTATTCTCAAACAAGGTAATCGGCGACGGAATAGCAGTTGAGCCAACTGTCGGAGAACTGTATGCTCCTTGCGACGGTAAGGTTGATACTGTTTTTGACACAAAACACGCAGTAAGCCTTATTTCGGAAAAAGGCTGTAATATGATACTTCACATCGGTATTGATACAGTTAAGCTGAACGGACAGTTCTTTGAAAGCCATGTTAAGTCAGGTCAACAGGTGAAAAAGGGCGACTTGCTTATAACCTTTGACATTGAGGAAATCAAAAAGGCAGGCTACAAGCTGACAACACCAATGGTTATCTGCAACACACCTGATTATTCTGAATTTAACCATCTCAAAGCAGGTGCAATCACTGTCGGAGATGAAATTTTAGAAATTAAGTAAGCAAAATTTCCAAAATAAAAGCATCGGTTTCTCTTCCGATGCTTTTATTATTCCGAATAAGAATAATTATCTATGAATTATCTATGTAGAATTATTTAATCACATATTATCTGCGTTCTGATTTACAATCTGTATGTAAACATCGTTGGGTAGCATTGGGGTTTCAAGAGTAGCGATTGTTTCTTCTGACAATGAAAGATTTTCGCCAAATTCTTCTCCTGCTTTGGTGAATTTTTCAAGTAGGGGTTTTGTCAATGGTTCGGCAGTGGGTTCGTTCAGCATAGGGGTTTCGGGAACACAAACAATAGTTGCGTTATTGCTGAACATATTATTGCACTGTATTTTCAGTCCGTCAAAGTTGCCGTCCCAGTCAGGAAAACCGCAACCGCTGATAACAACATAATGTTTCTTTGAGAAATCAATAAGGGTGTCGTGTCTGACAACACCGTTTTCCTCCTTCATTGACATTTTTGCAAGCGGGATAGTCCTGTCAATAACCGCCTTTAAATGAGATGGAATACCGTAGCAGTAAAGAGGAAAGCTCCAAATAACAATGTCGGAGTCCACAATCTTCTTCAAAATACTGTTTTGGTCGTCCTGCTGAATACATTCGCCCTTTTGAATTTTCCAACAGGCAAAGCAACCCATACAAGGCTTTATATCCTTTTTTATTACATCAACAATTTCAAGCTGATGTTCTCCGCTTTTCATAATTCCGTCCACAAATGCACCGGTAAGGTGCATAGTGTCACTTTTAGCCTTTGGACTTCCGTTAAGCACCAGTATTTTCATAATCCATCATCTCCCGAAAAATATTTATTACAAAATTATTTCTTTTTTAACAATACAAATATACCACAATAAGCACCCAAAATCAATGCGAACTAAATTATTTAACCTTTATTTAACCTTTAAGGGAACACTGATTAATTTACATTTAAAAAACTGTTTATACATATTGCACAACCGCCAATTATAAAAGTTGGTTACTATTTTTGGAATATTTCTTTTTGTATTCTTTATCTTGTGATAAACAAACAATTAAGGAAACAATAAATGAATCTAAAATAAAGACAACGGTAAAGACAACAGATATTTTAGAGGAAAAAAGAAAAACCTTAAAAACCGCTTACCTAAGCCATTTTTAAGGTTAATTTCTTGGTGCGAGTGACGGGACTTGAACTCGACTTTTTACTTTTTGTGAGGTTTTGTAATTCTTTGTTTTCCGCTGTCCTATGCGGTTTTTAGGGGGTTATGTTTTTGTATTGGCTTGTAGCTTTTGGGGATTATTTTTATTGATAAGCCCCAAATAAACCCCAAATAAGCCCCAAATAAACCCCAGGTTTTAACATTGGAAAAGGTGGGTTTTATATACCGCTGTTCTTTATTATTTCCCTTATGCTTTCTTTGTGCTTTTGGTGGCGGTGTGGGTGTTCTCTTCATACTCTTTGCTACAAGTTTTGACAAGTTTCTTTGTGGCTGAATTTCTCCAACAGTTTCAGGTTTTTTCAACTTTTTTCTGCAAGTCCATTTTAGGGGCGGTGAATACTGTAATAAGCACACAAAAAAACAGCGGTAAAAAATGGAGTAACAAATTG
>JALFTC010000039.1 GCA_022779485.1 Ruminococcus sp. | reverse complement strand
GAAAAAGTAGTCAATATATCTTGGTATGTCTTTAGATGCTAAAGTATTTGTTAAAACGATAAACCACACTATAAAAAACTCCAATAACTACCCATTCATCTTCTCAATAATCTTCTCCGCACATTTAATTCCGTCCACACCGGCCGACACTATTCCTCCGGCATATCCGGCACCCTCACCACAGGGGTAAAGTCCATCAATGCCTAAAGCCTCCATTGTGTCCTTGTTTCGCAAAATTCTAATAGGGGAGGAGCTTCTTGACTCAACACCTGTCAGCAGTGCGTCACTGTCCATAAAACCCTTTAACCTCTTGTCCATTAGGGCAATGCCCTGTCGCATAGAGTCTGTTATAAATTCAGGCAGAATATCGTCTAATTTTCCAAAGGAAGTACCCGGCTTGTAGCTTGGCAAAACCTCACCAAAGCACTTACTTTTCTCATTTCTCAAAAAGTCACCCACTCTTTGAACAGGTGCGTTGTAGTTGCCACCACCTACAAGAAAAGCCTTTCTCTCAATATCCTCTTGAAAATACATTCCCGAAAGCACATCATCAGAGCCGAAATCATCGGGAGAAACGCCCACAAGCAGTGCGGAATTTGAGTTTATTTCATCCCTCGCAAAGTAGCTCATACCGTTTGTTACAACAGTATTTTCCTCACTTTGAGCACCCACAACAACTCCGCCGGGACACATACAAAATGTGTAAACTCCACGGCCGTTTTCAAGGTGAGTGTTCAGCTTGTAAACAGATGCACCTAATTTCTTTTCCTTGTAAAAGTCACCATATTGTGACTTGTCAATCTTTTCCCTTAAATGCTCAATTCTTGCACCAACTGCAAATGGCTTTGGCTCAATCATCAGACCTTTATTTTTAATCATTCTAAAGGTATCCCTTGAGGAGTGACCAATGGCTAAAATCACATTGTCACAGAAAATTTCCTTTTCCTGTCCGTCACTTTCCACCACAACGGAATGTACCTTGTTGCCTTTAAGTTTAATGTCCGTCAGCCTTGTGCTAAACAGCACCTTACCGCCAAGGCTGATAATTTCTTCCCTAATATTTTTAATAGTAGGCTTCAGCCTGTCAGTACCTATGTGGGGCTTGCTGTTGTACAAAATTTCTTCTGGTGCACCGTGGCTGACAAATTCTTCAAAAACCTTTCTAACTCTAATGTCCTTAGTTCCTGTTGTCAGCTTGCCGTCAGAAAACGCACCTGCACCGCCCTCACCAAACTGAACATTGCTTTCTGTGTTTAGCTTTCGGTTATTCCAAAAGTTCTCTACATCCTTAGTCCTTTCTTCAACAGATTTTCCCCTTTCAATAAGGGTAATTTCCATTCCGGAACGGGCAAGTATAAGGGATGCAAAAAGTCCCGCAGGACCTGCCCCTACAACCACTGTGTGAGAGCTGTTTTTGCAAATAGGCTGAATGTATTTGTATCCCTTTGGAACAGTAACCTTTTTGCTTTTAATATACTTTATTTTCTTGTTTTCACCCATTAACTCCACATCAACAGTAGCCAAAAAATGCACATCATTCTTTTTCCTTGCATCAATGGATAGCTTAAAAAGTTTAATGCGTTTAATATCCTCACCCTTACACCTAATCTCCTTAATCACCTTGCTTTTCAGCATTTCATCTGTGTAATTAGGTGGAAGATATATTCCGTTAATTCTAATCATTGAGTCTGACCTGCCTTTATTCCCGATGCAAAGGCAAACTGTAGGTTGTAGCCTCCGCAAATTCCGTCAATATCCAGTACCTCACCGCAAAAATATAGGTTTGGTATGTACAAACTTTCCATTGTGTCAATGTTAATTTCATTTGCCGGTATTCCGCCCTTAGTAACCTGACTTCTGCCAAAGTCGTTTTTACCTGTTGCCTTAAAGTCAAGGTTGTTGATGTTATGTGCCAAATCCTCAATTTCCTTGTTTGATATGTCAGCACATCTTCTGTTAAAGGAATTTATCTTTGATTTTTTCAGCAAAACAGCACTTAACTTGTTGTTAAAAATACTAAGCAAAAAGTTGTCAACAGTAAGGTCTTTTAACATCTCACGCCTTTTTTTCAGCATAGTGATAATATCGTTTTTACTCATATCAGGCAGTAGTGAAACCCTGACGGTGTCGTAATCAAGACCGCTTAAATTAAAAGCGCATATTCCCGAAATACTGTTTTCCGTAAACTGAATTTCACCCAAGTCGCTCCTAATAACCTTACCCTTGCTAAGCACAGAAACCTTGCCCTTTGACCGTACACCCTTTAGTGACTTAATAATATCCGACTTAACATTAATAGGGCATAAAGCCGGGGAAATTTCTGTAAAACTATGCCCCAGTCTTTCGATAACCTGAAACATACTTCCGTCACTTCCAAGGTTAGGACTGCTCTTACCCCCACAGGCAATTATAATTCTGTCGGAGAAATATTCTCCCTTATCAGTAACAATCCTGAAATTCTCTCCAATAACTATTTCAGTAACCTTTCTGTCGGTAAATTCATCAATATCATTCAGCCTTAAATTGTTCCTAAGGGTGTCAAGGACAGCCGAGGACTGATTGCACTTTGGATAAACCCTGCCAAACTCGTCAGCATAGGTAACAAGTCCCATATTTTCAAAGTATTCAACAATGTACTTTGGAGAATACTCAGAAAACAACCTTTTAGCACCGTAGCAAAGTGAACCTGAGTAGTCCTTAACACTTGCATTTTTGTTAGTAAGGTTGCATTTTCCGTTGCCTGTTGCAAGTATTTTTTTGCCTGTACGACTTTCCTTTTCAAGTAAAGCAACATTTTCAAAGTGCTTTCCTGCCTCAATGGCGGCAACAAGTCCCGATGCACCACCGCCTATGACAATAACATCATATATTTTCATATTATCCTCAAATGTATAAAAAATGTGTCCATATAAATATAGCGGGATTACTCCCGCTTAAATTTATTAATCAGTTGTTTTGTTTTTCTTCTTCTTAATAATACTTTTTACTACAAAGAAACCAACAACAAGAACAACCAAAGCAACAAGAACTGTGATAATAACGCTCATTGGAATATGATAGGTTGTCACAATCCAAGGGATAACATAAGTGATAATTGTCATAATTGCCGATGACATACACAGTCCCAAAATTGTTGCAATAAATGTTTGCTTAAGGTTGAATTTAAACAGTCCTGCAACAAGTCCACCTGTCCATGCACCGGTTACAGGCAAAGGAATACCAACAAAAATAGTAAGACCAAAGGTTTTGTGCTTCATAATCTTTGGTGCGCTCTTGTTAGCCTTTTCCTCCAAAAAGTCAACAAACTTTACAACAGGACTTAACTTTGTTTTTCTTAAAAACTTTAACAGCTTTTCAATAAAGAGAACAAGAAAAGGAATAGGTAAAAAGTTACCTGCTATACAAAGTGGCAAAGCCTGCCAAAGAGGCACCTTGCAAAGTGCAGCGGCAATAAGTCCTCCTCTTAATTCCAAAATAGGGAACATAGAAATTAAAAAGCAAAAAAGCTGTCCGTTCATATGCAGTGTGTCGTTTAGCATACTGATAAATGATTCCATAAAATTCTCCTTTCATTTACATAAGTAAATGTCACTAAAATATTATATATTATCCTCAAATATTTTACAACCACTAATTTGACAATAGTAAAAGAAAAATGTAGAATAAATATGATAAATTGAGGAGGTGTGGCATTGGACAGTAATAAATCCTTAAAACATCAATTTGTAGTTACTTTGATTTTGGCAATCTTTAACCTACTTTTAATTGCCTTTATTTTTATACATTCCCTCACTCCTGCCGATATAAGTCAAGAGGAGTCCGGTGCTGTTACAGACTGGCTTAGATATATTTTCCCCTTTGAACTTAACGACCATATAGTTAGGAAATTGGCACATTTTATTGAATTTTCAGCCCTTGGTGTAGTTACGAATCTAACAGTATTTTCATATTGTCGAAGTGTTTTAGGCGGTGTATTTTTCAAGCTTTTTGTGTGCCTTGCAACCGCTGTTTGTGACGAGGCAATTCAGCTGAATGTAAGCGGAAGAAGCGGACAAGTTTCCGATATTCTCCTTGATTTTTCAGGTTGCCTGTTCGGACTGTTTATAACTACGATAATAATTAGTATTGTTTTATGTATAAAAAGAAATAAAAAGAAGAAAGGATAGGAGAAAAGAAAATGGTTAAAGAAAATAAGCTGGCCACAGCACCAATGTTCAGACTCATTCTCAGTATGAGTTTGCCTGCAATGTTCAGTATGCTTATTCAGGCACTGTACAATATTGTAGATAGTGTTTTTGTAAGTAATTACAGCAACAGTTTTATGACAGGCGGAGAGTCCCTCCTCGCCGTAAATATTGCATTTCCGTTGCAGATGATTTTGGTAGCTGTGGCAGTTGGAGCAGGAGTAGGTGTTAATTCACTTATCGCCAGAAGACTGGGTGCAAAAATGCAGGGCGAAGCCGATTCAGCCGCAACCCACGGATTTATTATGTCAATTATACATTGGGTGTTATTTGTTGTGATTGGAATTGTAGTAGCACAGCCTTTTGTATCCCTTTATACAAATGATGCAACTGTGTCTGAATGTAGTGTCGCCTACATCAGAATAGCCCTCATCTGTTCACTTGGTATGAATATTGCCTGTATGCTTGAAAAGGTTTTGCAGTCAACAGGCAATATGATTATGCCAATGCTGAGTCAGCTTATTGGCGCAGTAATCAACATCGCCCTTGACCCTGTATTCATCTATGTTTTCGATTTAGGTGTAGTTGGTGCCGCCATTGCAACAGTAATTGCTCAGCACATAAGCGCATTACTCTGCTTATTTTTCCTTTTCGGAAAAAAGCAACTTGTAAAAATCAGACTTAAGAGCTTTAAACTAAACGGTACAACATTAAAGAATATTTATGTAGTAGCACTTCCGGCAATGGTAATGCAGGCAATAGGCTCATTTATGGTTATGGGAATAAATTATATTATCTCCTTAGCCAACGCAAATGCAGTAGAAAAGGATGCCGCCATAAATGTTTTTGGTGTGTATTTTAAACTCCAGTCATTCGTGTTTATGCCGGTGTTTGGTATAAATCAAGGTAGCACCCCAATAGTGGGCTACAACTACGGAGCCGGAAACAGAAAGAGAATGTACGGCGCAATCAAATGGGCGGCTATTTTTGCTGCAATCATTATGACCTGTGGTTTTATAGTATTCCAAATTGCACCTGAGGCTCTCCTTGGTATGTTCAGTCCTAACAAAGAAATGATTGAAATCGGCACAGTTGCCCTAAGGATAATTTCACTTTGCTTTATTCCGGCCGCCTTGGGAATAGTTCTCACAGGTGTATTTCAAGCTGTGGGCAAGGGAATTCGCAGTCTTATAATGTCCTTACTCCGTCAGCTTGGTGTAATAGTTCCTGTTGCATTTTTCCTGTCAAAGATAAGCCTAAAGGATATGTGGTTTGCTTTCCCAATAGCCGAGGCTGTTTCACTTTTGGTAGCATCACTCTTCTTTATCAATCTTGTTAAGGGCGACTTCAAAAGGCTAAAGCCCATAGAATAATTTTTCTGTCACCGCATATAATTTATCGGTGATAATATGCAGTATGACAGAAATGACGAAATTACATATGACGAAGAATTTAAGTCAACAACAGGTACAGAATACTATACAGGTGAAGAAGATATAGCACCACAAGAGGAAACGGTTAAGGAAAAGAGAGAACAGTCAATTCCATCAGTCCTTATTTTTCAGCTTATTGTGTGCATAATTTTGGGTGGTTTCCTTTATGTCAGCAAAAACTACTTTCCCGATTTTTTCACCGCTGTTATGAACGAGGTTAATTCCCTGATAAACGATTCTCTGATTGTTGACGGCAACAACCTAAACGACTATTTTATAAACAATGGTTAAGCGATTTTTAGGTGTAGAGGTTTCCTTTCAGTACC
>JALFTC010000045.1 GCA_022779485.1 Ruminococcus sp. | reverse complement strand
AGTAATAGTGAATAGTGAAGAAGTAGGCACTATGAATTACAGAAAGCCTCCACCAGAGGGGTATTCCCTTAGCAAGGGAATACCTCATCCGATGGAGCCTTTGTTAAATCAAGACTTTCATATAACCTGATAGTGTCGCTTTAGGCACTACTGCTATCCTTTCAGATTCTTCAGTCGCTTTGCTCCCTCAGAATGACAGGTGGGATGTTTCACTCCCTCAGAATGACAGGACGAGTGGTGCAAATCACTTTTCTTCAAGTGCCTTAACAATCTGATTTGCACACATATACACATTTCCGCCACCCATTGTCAGCACAAGGTCGCCCTCTTTTGCATTCTTTACAATGTAGTCTGTGATTTCATCAAAGGTGTCAAGGCATACGGAGTTTGGCACCTTTGCACCTAAATCACGGCTGTAAATGTTGTATGTGTTTGTTTCCCTGACAGGCAAAATTTCCGAAATAATTGCTGTGTCGGGAATTTTCAGAGCCTTTGCAAAGTCATCGAGAAGCATTGCAGTACGGCTAAAGGTGTGTGGCTGGAATACCGCCCAAACATGGTTAAAGCCAAGGTCCATTGCAGTTTTTAGTGTGGAGGTTAACTCTGTTGGGTGGTGGGCAAAGTCGTCAACTACGGTAATTCCCTTAGGCTTGCCAAGTAACTCAAATCTTCTGTGAACACCTGTGAATTTTTCTATATTCTCTGCGATTTTATCCACAGGAACTCCAAGATAATCTGCAACTGTAATTGCCGCAAGAGAATTATAAACATTGTGAACTCCGGGAACAGAAAGATTAATTCTTGTCAAAAATTCACCCTGATACATAAGGTCGTAGCTCTGTGTAACACCGTCTTTTTGAAGATTCATTGCATAGTAGTCGTTCTCCATAGAAAGTCCGTAGGTGATTTTTTTAATTTTCACATCTTCAAGTGCGTCCTCTGTGTTTGCGTCGTCACCGTTGTAAACAATAAGGTTGCTTGTCTGGTGAGCAAACTTGTTAAAGGACTTTTTGATGTTGTCAAGATTTTTAAAGTAGTCAAGGTGGTCAGCGTCTACATTGAGAATTACACCGATAAACGGGTGTAGCTGGAGGAAAGAGTCAACATATTCACAAGCCTCACAAACCATAATGTCACTTTTTCCAACTGTGCTGTTACCACCGATGTAGGGGAGCTTTCCGCCGATTACGGCAGACGGGTCTTTGCCTGAACCAACAAGAATTTGAGTCAACATTCCTGTTGTTGAGGTCTTTCCGTGAGTACCGCTTATGGCAACACTCCTCTTGTATTTGTCGGTAACAACACCAAGCATTTCAGAGCGTTCAAGGGTTGGAATACCCATTTCCCTTGCACAAACAAGCTCGGGATTGTCGGACTTGATAGCCGCAGTATAGCATAGCAAATCAGGCTTTGCATCCTTGATATTCTCCGCAGTTTGTCCCATATAAACCTTGATACCGTAGCTCCTGATACGCTCCAAGGTGTCGGATTCGCTAATGTCAGAGCCTGTAATTTCAAAACCTCTGCCCTTGAGAATTTCGGCAAGAGGACACATTCCGCTGCCGCCGATTCCCATAAAATGAATTTTCTTTTTATCGTCTAAAATGTGTTTTTTATCCAAAACAATTACCTCTTTATTATTAGTATTACCCTTATTATATATTTTTATGGAATAAATTGCAATTAATAATGGATATTTTTTAAGTTAAGTTGATTTGAACAGCCTTTTTTGTTAAAATGATATTATGAGAGTTATGACTTTAAAAAAGAATGACAAATTAATAATTGATATAACAGGAATGACCAGCGAGGGCTACGGAGTAGGCAAAAGTGAGGACGGTGTGGCGATTTTTGTGCCTAATTCAGCAGTGGGTGACAGGGCAGAGGTGCTTATTGTCAAGGTGCTGAAAAATTATTGCTTTGGAAAGCTGATTAACCTTGTTGTTCCCTCAGGTGACAGGTGCGAAATTGACTGTCCTGTTTTCCTAAAATGCGGTGGTTGCTGTTACCGTCACATAACCTATGACTCCGAACTGAAAATTAAGGAGCAAAAGGTGAAGGACGCAGTTGCAAGAATTGCCGGACTTGATGTGAAGATTAATCCCATTATAGGAGCAGAAAATCCCAACAACTACCGCAACAAAGCGCAGTTTCCTCTTGCAAAGGATAAGGATGGAAATATCCTTATGGGCTTTTACGGTTTCCACAGCCACAGGGTAGTTGACACAGACACCTGCATGTTACAGCCTGAAATTTTTGACCGAATTATGGCGGTAGTGAAAGATTTTCTTGAGAGGACAAATCAGTCCGTATATGACGAATTTACCCATAAAGGACTTTTAAGGCACCTTTATATCCGCTACGGAGAAAAAACAGGAGAAATTATGGTGTGTCTTGTGGTAAACGGTGACAAAATCAAGTGTCAAGAGGAGCTGGTTAATTCTTTAAAAGAAAATATACCGCAGATTAAAAGCGTGGTAATTAATTCTAATAAAGAAAAAACAAATGTAATTATCGGTACAAAGAATAGGTCAATTTTCGGTGAAGAATATATAGTGGACAACCTGTGCGGACTAAATTTCAGAATTTCTCCCAACAGCTTTTATCAGGTAAACCACAGCCAAGCGGAAAAATTGTACAAAAAAGCAAAAGAATACGCAAGCCTTAGCGGAGAAGAAACCTTGGTTGACCTGTACTGCGGAACAGGCACAATAGGCTTAACCATGGCAAAGGAATGCAAAAAACTTGTAGGAGTAGAAATTGTACCACAGGCAATAAAAGACGCAAAGCTAAACGCAGAGATAAACGGAATAAAAAACGCAGAATTCATCTGCGGTGACGCCACAAAATGTGCAGAAAAGCTAAAAAATGAGGGCATAAAACCTGATGTAGTAGTAGTTGACCCACCGAGAAAGGGACTGACAAAAGAGCTTATAGAAACAATAAAGGAAATGTCCCCCAAAAGGGTAGTATATGTATCCTGCGACCCCGGAACACTCTCAAGAGACCTAAAGATATTCGAGGAAAACAAATATTCCCCAAAAGAACTAACCCCCATAGACCTCTTCCCAAGAACCAGCCATACAGAGTGCGTTTGTCTGTTGAGTAAAGAACTGAAATAAGAATATTTATGGAGAACACTATAATGAAACATACAATGAAATTGCAGAAAAAACCTTTCGATGCTATTTTGAAGGGGAAAAAGAATATTGAACTTCGCTTAAATGATGAAAAAAGACAGCAGATTCAAGTTGGTGATAAGATTATCTTTAAGCTTGATGATTTAGATGAAAAAGAATTCAAAGCAACTGTTGTCGCACTGCATCACGGGGATTCTTTTGTTAGTTTGTTTAAACGAATTTCATTGTACGATTGTGGGTTTGTCGGCGAAACAAGTGTGAACGAAGCCGCTAAAAGTATGAGAGAGTATTATTCGGAGGAACAAGAGAAAAAATATGGGGTTGTAGGCATAGAACTGTCGGAAATATATTGGACAACGAGGTGTCTGACTGACAATGCCCCTGTTCTGAAATACATTCCCGGTGAGAAATGGAGACGAATGTATAATTTTGCCTTTGAAACAAGTGACTTTTTCACAATCACAACAGCTAAATTTGTTATTAAAATAACAGGCGGGAGTGTTAAATTTTTTGACAAAGAAACTGAACATTTGATACATTCTGTCAAGGGGTTCAATTATCTGTACACCGGTGATGTAAATCCGGATGAAACAGAGCTTATGGCGTTAGAAAACGGAAAGCATTTTTACATTTTTTCTTTAAGCGATTTTGCACAGAAAAAACGAGTCACACTTCCAAGAAATTTCGAGTCAATAGATATGTGTGGAAAATACTCGGAGGATGGAAAAATTCTTTATATTCCTGTGTATCGTTTTGTCGAAAGGGAAGGATATATATACAGGGTTTGCTTGTATGAAACAGATACATATACACTAATCAGAATGGATTCTGTAAGTCAAGAAGAAGCTTTTGCAAAATGGGGTTGGAGATAGGGAGATGAATTTCCATTTAACTCATAGTATATTTCCTGTTTGTCTATATGACATTCAGGGTGTAAATTCAATTTGAGTGAGCTAAATTGACGACAACTTATCCGCAAACCCCACTGTTTTGAAAATTGAGTTAAGGCAAATAACCCCTCCCGTCCATTATGGGCGAGAGGGGTTTGTGCGTCATCAGGTATTAGTATTAGCCTTCATTTTCTCACCGAAGATGAATGAGCATTTTGAGCGGAGGAGATTTTTCTATTTTGTTAGTGTCCTTTGTTTGAAATTTTTATTTCGGTACTATTGTATCTCAAGGAGTGAACTAAAAAGAGGACATAAAAAAGTCTGCCAAAACGCAACCTTCCTTATGTTGTTTCAGACACCGGGATTTCCGGTGTGATTTCCGGTGTGATTTCCGGTGAAATTGGGCAGTGATATGGATGATTTCCTGTCTTTTCTTTTAACTGTTTCCATGCGGTTTCTATGATTTCGGGGTTGTTGCAAACATCGACGGCCGTTGCTGCGATAATCTGGCCGACCACTTATCCATTTGAAAGTCTCCTCTCTTTGATTTGTTTATCGGTTTATGTAATTCCTGTTTTTTATCATAATTGATTTCTATTTTTATATTATAATTATTTTTTAGACTCAACAATAGAATTCTTAAAAAACTGCGTGACATTTGAATAATTCTATGTTATAATACTATAAGATAGCGATTTAAAGCATTAAAATATAAAGTGTTAACAAAACAAAATTCAGGAGGTTAAAACGATGGAAGAGAAAAAAATCCCATACAAAATTTATCTTGACGAAAAAGAGATACCCACAAAATGGTACAATGTCAGAGCTGATATGAAAAATAAGCCTGCTCCTTTGCTCAATCCCGCAACACTTGAGCCGATGAAGGCTGAGGAGCTTTATCCGGTATTCTGTGAGGAGCTTGTTGCTCAGGAGCTTAACGACACCGACGCATACTTTGATATTCCCGAAGAAATTCAGAATTTTTATAAAATGTACCGTCCGTCACCCCTTATCAGAGCATATTTCCTTGAAAAAGCCTTGGACACACCTGCAAAGATTTACTACAAATTTGAAGGCAACAATACCAGCGGTAGCCACAAGCTTAACAGCGCAATAGCTCAGGCATATTACGCTAAAAAGCAGGGACTTAAGGGTGTTACTACCGAAACAGGCGCAGGTCAGTGGGGTACTGCACTTTCAATGGCTTGTTCTTACTTTGGTCTTGACTGTAAGGTATATATGGTTAAGGTGTCATATGAACAAAAGCCTTTCAGAAGAGAGGTTATGAGAACCTACGGAGCAAGTGTTACACCGTCACCTTCAACATCCACAGCCGTTGGAAGAAAGATTTTAGAGGCACATCCCGGCACAACAGGAAGCCTTGGTTGTGCTATTTCAGAGGCTGTTGAGGTTGCAACCTCAACAGAGGGCTATCGTTATGTTTTGGGAAGCGTGTTAAATCAGGTGTTACTGCACCAGTCGGTTATCGGTCTTGAGGCAAAGGCTGCTATGGATAAATACGGAATTAAGCCTGATGTTATCATCGGCTGTGCCGGAGGCGGTTCCAACTTAGGAGGACTTATCTCTCCGTTTATGGGAGAAAAGCTCAGAGGCGAGGCTGACTATCGCATTATTGCCGTTGAGCCTGCTTCCTGTCCAAGCCTCACAAGAGGTAAGTATGCTTACGACTTCTGCGACACCGGAATGGTTTGCCCTCTGGCTAAGATGTATACACTGGGCAGCGGATTTATTCCTTCAGCTAACCACGCAGGCGGACTGCGTTATCACGGAATGAGTTCTACACTTTCTCAGCTCTATGATGATGGACTTATGGAGGCAACATCGGTTGAGCAGACCTCTGTTTTTGCTGCAGCACAACAGTTTGCAAGAGTTGAGGGAATTTTACCTGCTCCCGAAAGCAGCCACGCTATCAGAGTTGCAATTGACGAGGCATTAAAATGTAAGGAAACAGGAGAAGAAAAAACAATTCTGTTCGGACTTACAGGCACAGGATATTTTGATATGGTAGCATACCAAAAGTATAATGACGGCGAGATGAGCGACTACATCCCAACCGACGAAGAACTTGAAAAGGGCTTTGCAGGACTTCCAAAGGTTGATAAATAATTTTTCTAACCTATGGCGGGATAATAATTATATTTTTTGTTTGATAAGTCAATATGAGATAACTTAACCGTAACAGCTGTCTTTTACTTTGAATTTATAGACTTGTAATTCTTAAGGAAACGCTGAATAAATCACTTTACACATCTTGTACGCATATTTTTCGCTGGTATGCCCAAAAAATCCTCACAATACGGCAGTATTCCTGCGGTTTTTTGAACATACCGACAAAAAATCTGACTGTACAATCTGTGCAAATGATTTAATCAGTGTTTCCTTAAGTTTTCTCAAAATTACACCTACGATGAGGTTCTTTTCCACAGTCGGGGCAAGTAATCGTTGTTCTTGTCGATTAAGGTCACAAAGTTCTCAAAAAGTCTATAGATAGTTACATTCGTGACTTATAAAAGGCGTAGAATTTCAACTAAGTCTGCAGAAACTCAAGTTTTTGCAGGCTTTTATTTTTGTGTTTTTTCAGATATAAATGAGAAATGCTTGACATTTTTATACTGTTATGATAATTATGAAAACATAAAGCTTATCTTGCAACCTCGCCAAGGATTCCAAACAGCCATAATGTTACACCTCGAATTTTATATTTACTCTGTTGCGTTCGCTAAACACAAGTGTAATCAATAGAAAAACAAAGATTATTCTATCTTATTAACAACTTTGCTCTGTCATAATCTTTTTTATGAACAAATATTTTATACTCGTAAGAGTAATCTTGGTTGATACCGAAACTACCTGTTCGACCTCTGTTTGCTCCAACAACAGGTGCGTTTTGCAAGTTTGTAGTTTTTATCACATAATTAATATTGTTATTTGCTAAAATATTCCTTATGTCTGATTGACGCTTCATATCCGTAGTAATTATAAGTTCTTTTCTGTTAAAAATGGTTATCATATTGACCTCCGCAAATTCGGACTTTCCTGTGTTTATGTATTTAATTTTAACAAATATACTTTATAAATTCAATATGCAAAGTATCACGGAGTTGTATTTACAAAAATTATGGATTATAATATTTGTAGATTTAAAAAAGGCTGGTAAGATTATGATTATTGATACACATGTTCACATAGGGGGAGAGGCTGTTGGTTTCCGTATGGGTGAGGGTATGGTTGTTGAGGCTATGGAAAAGTACGGAATTGATTTTTCAATAGTTTCCAACAGCGATTCAGTAGAATGTGACCATAAGCAAAAACTTCTGCCGGAAAATCTGCAAATATCACAGGAGGAGTCCCTTATGAGGACTATCCGCTTTGCAAGGAATTTTCCCAATAAAATCGGCGTTGCACCTTGGGTAAAACCCTTAACCGAGGGCTATAATAAGGATTTTGAAAAGCTTGTGTATGACAACAGGGATGTTATTTTTGCCGTAAAGCTACATCCCTTTCATTCAAATGTTCCACCCACAGACACCGGAGTTTTGCCCTATATTGAACTGGCAGAAAGGCTTGGAGTACCTGTTGTATCTTACACAGGGGGATGTGAATCTGCTGACCCTGAGCATCTGTATGAGGTGGCAAAAATATTCCCAAAGGTGAATTTTGTTATGGTGCATATGGGCTTGGGAACAGACAACAAAAAGGCACTAAACCTCCTTGGCAAGGCGGATAACCTATACGGAGATACCACATGGGTACCTATGAGCACCACCATTTCAGCCATTGAAAAATACGGCAGTGAAAAAATGATGTTCGGAAGTGATATGCCCATTGACGGAGTTGACACATATTTACAAAACCCCAAAGGCGACCGTTCTATTTACCAAGACTATTTTAACGAACTGCCAAAGTTGATTTCTCAAAAAGCATATGACGACTTGATGTTCAATAATGCGGTTAGGGTTTTTGGACTTGGGAGGAGATTAAATTAAGTGCTAAAATAGTTCTTATATAGTAAATAAAAATCAGCCACTCCAAATGGGGTGGCTGTTTTGCAGTGTTTCCTTAAAAATTAAGGTGCAATTTTTCGATTAGTGCTTCTTGTAATATTGCAGAATAATTTAGATGTTCTTTTTCCGATATAGTATTGAGCCAAGCCGGAATAGTGCAGTTTTTGCGAATGGCTTTTTGACCGTATTTTTCAGCATAAGCATCAACATCTAATACAATCAGATTTATAAAATCGTCCTTGCTTTCAAGTGTGATATTTGAGGGTTCTGACGCCTTTGGTACTTCGTTGCCGTCTTCCAGTTCATCAAGAACCCAAAGTCCGGCACAGTTTACCGCCATTTCAAGTGCATCTGCAAGTGTATCTCCCTCTGTTACAGCACCCGGTAAATCAGGAAATGTAACACAATATCCCTTTTTTTCTTCCAAAGGACTAAAAATTGCAGGATAAACTAATTTCATAATACGGACTCCTTTACTGTATGATATAAGGCGGTGAGGTGTGCAGGGCTTATTTTAACCCTGCCTGTTTGAGAATTGAATTTGCGGTTTTAATATCCAAGTCCCCTCGGTGATTTGGTATTGTTACCTTTCCCTTTTTAGTGGGGTGTATGTATTGATTATGAGAACCTCTTGAGTTTTTCAAATACCAACCGTCACTCAAAAGTATTTTTTCAATTTCTCTAAATCTCATTACCTCACCTCCAATAATATAATAATACGCATAATGCGTATTGTCAATATATAAATAATAATTTAATCAAGTAGTATTTTGGAATTTGAGAAAAAAAGCACCTACATTTCTGTAAGTGCTTGAAGTGATATTCTGCTTAAAGCAGAGTGATATTTTCACTATGTGAAAGTTATATTTTGCGTAGCAAAGTGATATTATATTCGCCCAAACTGCCCAAAGGGTAATATCACTTGGCGAAGCCAAATATCACTGCACAGCAATATAACTCGCCGAAGGCGAATATAACTGAAAAAGACGATTGCGTTGGCAATCGTCTTTTTCTTGGCGGAGGACAAGTGTTGCTGATGTGTAGGAAAGTATCATCTCGCTTGTTGGTAACTTGTTTAGAGAAAAGTATCATCAACGCTCCTCGGTAAAAACAGTCCACCGGACTGTTTTCTTAACCCTCGGCTTCAAATCCCAAGTTGAAATATCAAAAACAGATAAAAAGAAAAGCACCTGCCTTTAGACAGATGCTTTGGCGGAGGACAAGGGATTTGAACCCTCGCGCCGGTTACCCGACCTACTCCCTTAGCAGGGGAGCCTCTTCACCACTTGAGTAATCCTCCGTATGGTAAAGTGTTCTAAATAAAAATGGCGGAGGGGAAGGGATTCGAACCCTTGGTACCTTGCGGTATCACTAGTTTTCAAGACTAGCTCCTTAAACCACTCGGACACCCCTCCGTATTTCGCAAGGCTTATTCTATCATAACATTTGGTAGTTGTCAATAACAAATACAAAAATTTTATAATATTTCTGTTTTTATTTTGTTTTTTGTGTTTATTTTCTAATACACAAATAAAACACTAATTTTTTATCCCATTTTAAAATTATTTTTTGCCCATATACTTTTTGATAATTCCCTTAAATTTCGGGTTTATTCCTTGTTTTTGAGATTTTTATGTAACTTAATTGTAATGAAATCTTAACTTGTTTAAGAGCTATCTTGTGTTATAATTATCTTAAAGAAAATTACTATTCTAAATATAGGGGTGTGTTGATAATGAGATGTCCTTTTTGTGGTCATGATGAAAGTAAAGTTATAGATTCCCGTCCTGCTGATGATGGAGAGAGAATCCGCAGACGCCGTGAGTGCTTGAGCTGTAAAAAGCGTTTTACTACCCACGAGGTTATTGAAAGTGTGCCGATTATTGTTGTTAAAAGAGATAAATCAAGGGAAGTTTTTGACCGTGCAAAGCTGACAGGGGGAATTTTGCGTGCTTGCGAAAAAAGACCTGTTTCCCTTGAACAGATTGAGTCTGTGGTTGACTCCATAGAAAGCTCACTTCAAAGCTCCCTGGACAGGGAGGTTACCTCACAGTCCATTGGTGAGCTTGCAATGGAAAAGCTTAAGGATGTTGACGAGGTTGCCTATGTGCGTTTTGCCTCGGTTTATCGCTCGTTTAAGGACATTAACACCTTTATGGAGGAGCTTACAAAGCTACTTAAGGAAAAATAATTTGTTTATATTTTAGGATGTTTATAAAAACGGATTGAGTGGTTAATTCTGCCCAATCCGTTTTGCTTTTGTTTGGTTTTTCTTAAGTTACTCCACACTCCAAATTCCAAACTCCACACTAAAAAACTGCCTCACAAATACCTCTGATAATATCCCACTGCAAGTCGGTCGCATCTTTCGTTTTCCGGGTGTCCGTGGTGTCCTTTTACCCAGTTGTAGGTTACCTTGTGCTTTTGGCAAAGGTCGTAAAGCTCTTTCCACAGGTCGGGATTTTTCACAGGTTCACTCTTTGTTCTCATCCAGTTTTTTGCTTTCCACTTTTCAACCCATCCAAGGTTAAAGGCGTTGCACACATATTGGGAGTCGGAGTAAAGCTGAACTATGCAAGGCTCCTTAAGGAGTTTCAGTGCTTCAATTACAGCCAAAAGCTCCATTCTGTTGTTGGTGGTGTTTTCACTTCCACCGCTGATTTCTTTTTCTGTTCCCTTGTAACGCAGTATTGCTCCGTAACCGCCGGGGCCGGGATTGCCCGAACAGGCACCGTCTGTAAAAATTTCTACTGTTTTCATAACTACCTCTTTTCACAGTAATGTTATCACAACGGAAGTATTTTTTCAACATATTAGGGAAATACTGTAAATAATATTATGGTGAATTAATAGGCTTTTTTCGGTTGACTTTTTGGTGCAGAAAGAGTATGATATAATGTACTAATACTATGGAATAGTGTATTAATTTTTCTTTTTTTCAGTCTGTTTAATGAATACCTGTTCGGGAATTTGGGTATCATCATTTTAATACATACAGTAAAACTTTTTAGAAAACGGAGGACATTTTGTGGGAATTGAAAAGAACAATAATAACAAAAATATGGTAAATTACAGCAGAAATAAGAATAATCAGAAGAATTACGGTAAGAGTATCCATTCAAAAAATCGTACAGGCTACCAGTCAGGCAAAAAGTTTTTTAACAGCAACAGCAAGAGAAACAGCAGTAGAATTAACTACAAGAGAAATCAAAGGGTTGAGGAGAATAAGCCATTGCCGTCAGTAAAGGTTTCTTTCCTTGGAGGACTTAACGAAATCGGCAAAAACATCACCCTTTTTGAGTGCGAAAACGAAATTATTGTAATCGACTGCGGTATGGCTTTCCCTGACGGAGAAATGCTTGGTGTTGACCTTGTTATCCCTGATTTCACATACCTTATCCAAAACAAGGACAGGGTGAAGGCGATTTTGCTCACCCACGGTCACGAGGACCACATTGGCGGTTTGCCTTATCTTTTGACAGAAATGAGTGTGCCTATCTACGGAACACCGCTTACCCTTGGTTTGGTGGAGAATAAGCTTAAGGAACATTCCCTTTTAAAGCAAACTGAGCTTAGAACATTAAAGGCAGGGGAGTCCGTAAAAATCGGCAATACCACAGCAGAGTTTATTCATGTTAACCACTCAATCCCTGACGCTGTGGGAATAGCCTTGCACACACCTGCCGGTACTATTGTACACACAGGTGACTTTAAGATTGACTGCACACCGATTTCCGGCGGTATGATTGATTTAAGTCGATTTGCCCGACTTGGTGACGAGGGTGTTCTTGCACTTATGTCCGACTCTACAAATGCGTCACGAGAGGGCTATACTCCAACAGAGCATACAGTTTACGACAGCTTTAAAAATCTGTTTCAAAAGGCAGAAAAGCAGAGGATTATTATTGCAACCTTTGCAAGTAATGTAAACCGTGTTCAGCAAATCATAAACTGTGCCAAGAAGTTTGGAAGAAAGGTTGCTTTCTCCGGCAGAAGTATGATTAACTATATGAATGTTGCAAGTAACTTGGGATATTTGGATATTCCCGAGAATATTATAATAGATATAGACCGGATACCTCAGTATCCGCCTGAGCAGATTGTGCTTGTTACAACAGGCTCACAGGGTGAGCCAATGTCGGCACTTTCAAGAATGGCTTTTTCAGACCACAGAAAAATTACCGTTGGTGCAGGGGACTTTATCATCATTTCCGCAAATCCAATCCCAGGTAATGAGAGGTCTGTTGGAAATGTTGTTGACGAGCTACTTAAAAAGGGTTGCAAGGTTGTTTATGAGTCTATGTATGAGGTTCATGTTTCAGGTCACGCCTGTGCAGAGGAGCATAAAATTCTCACCAGTCTTGTTAAGCCAAAGTACTTTATCCCTGTTCACGGCGAGCAAAAGCATTTACGCAAAAGTCAGGATATTGCAGTATCCTTGGGCATTGACAGGAAGAACACATTTATTGCAGATATAGGAACAACACTTGAACTTAACAGGGATTACATCAAGGAATTACCAAAGGTTCCTGCCGGCAAGGTATTTGTTGACGGCTTTGGCGTTGGTGATGTGGGAAGTATTGTCCTTAGGGATAGAAAGCACCTTGCACAGGACGGACTTATCATTATTGTTGCATCCCTTGATGTGTATGACGGTCATGTGATTTCAGGCCCCGATATTGTATCAAGAGGCTTTGTATATGTGAGAGAAAGTGAAGAGCTTATGGCTGATGTTAAGAGGACTGCACTTTCTGTACTTGACGACTGCTGTGAAAGGAATGTTCACGAGTGGGGCGTTATTAAAAACCGTATTAAAGATGATGTTTCAAAGGTTATTTCGGGCAAAACAGGCAGAAGCCCGATGATACTTCCTATTCTTATGGAAGTTTAACAATTTGAAAATGGAAAATTGAAAATTTTCTTTGATATTGTTCCATAAACTCTAAAAACGAAAGGAGATGCTTTATGAATAGGAAAAATTGGACTTTGACGCCGTTTTTTATAATCTTTGCAATACTTATGTTTTGTATGTCCTTTATTTCGGTAAGGTACAATCCGTATCTGTCTATTGCGGAGTTCGGCATCTCCCTTTTGTCACTTTTGTTTGTGCTTTTGATGAATTTCCGCTTTAGCAGTTATATCAGGAAAATCGTCAGGAGTGCTGTTAAAAGAACAGAAAAAATCGACCACGAATATCTTGAGAATTTCCATTTCCCTGTTGTGGTTGTGGGAACTCACGACGATATTGTGTGGTGCAACAGTCTTTTTATCAACAACATCTGCAAGGGCAAGGACCCACTTACAAACGACATCAAGAATCATATCTGCGGTCACGAGCTAAGTGATTTTTTGGAGGAAAAGCCTGTTAAAATCAAGCTTTTTGACAAGTATTACAGGGTTTACGGAAATGTTGCCCAAAGTGCTACAATACTCTACTATATTGATGATACATATTATCGCAATGTTGAAAATGAGTTTCGCAACAAAAAAGGCTCTGTGGCTATTGTCCTATTTGACAATGCAGAGGATTTTGACACAGACTCCGACGGTGAAACAGAGGGCGAAATCCTCCTTGCGGTTGAAAAGACTGTTCAAAAGTGGGCGCTTGACACAAAGTCACTGTACTCAAAGCTTTCTCCAACAAGATATATGATTATTTTTGAGGAGAAAAGTCTTGCAAAAATTTCTGACGAAAAATTTAAAATTCTTGACGAAATCAGAAATATCAGGCTGAACGGGAAAAGCGCAACAATTTCCATCGGTATCGGCAGAGGGCAAAACACCCTTAGGGAAAGCGACCTTGCCGCCAAAAAAGCCCTTGAAATGGCTCTTGGCAGAGGTGGCGACCAGGTTGCAATTGCTGTTAAGGACGACTACGAGTTCTTTGGAGGAGTTTCAAAGGGTGTTGAAAAACGCAGTAAAGTGCGTACAAGAACCTTTGCAGGGAACATCAAAAATGCTGTCCGAAAGGCAGACAATATTATGCTTATGGGGCACAATTTCAGCGACCTTGACTGTGTGGGTGCGTCTATCGGTCTTTTCAGCACCATTACAAAATCTCTTAACAAAAAGGAAACATACATTGTCTGTAATGAGGAAAAAAGCAGTGCAAAACAGCTTATTGCAGAGGCAAAGGAAAACGGCTTTGGTAATGCATTTTTGTCCGTTCAGGAGGCA
This sequence comes from Ruminococcus sp., assembly GCA_022779485.1. Lineage (GTDB taxonomy): Bacteria > Bacillota > Clostridia > Oscillospirales > Acutalibacteraceae > Ruminococcoides. The sequence goes on along the minus strand of JALFTC010000045.1, from coordinate 62,903 downwards.
CTTAAAAAGATTAACAACAACACCTTGCTGATTATCCTTGATACCCACATCGGCACATTTATTGAGAGTGAAGAAATATACGACAAATGTAAAAATGTTATTGTAATTGACCACCACAGAAAGATGGTTAACTTTATCAAAAATGCCCTTATATTCTTCCACGAGCCAACAGCCTCCTCAACCTGTGAGATGGTTACCGAGCTTATCGGATATATGGGTGACGACTACCTGTCTGCTTTTGAGGCAAGTGCCTTGCTTGCGGGAATTACCCTTGATACAAAGAATTTTGTTATTAAAACAGGAGTCAGAACATTTGAGGCGGCGGCATACCTAAAGCAAAAGGGAGCAGATACAGTTGATGTTAAAAGACTGTTCTCAGGGGGAATAGAAACCTACAAGGAAAAGGCGAAGATTGTTTCAAGGGCAAAGATTGTTGACAACTTTGCTGTTGCATATGCCGATGACGATATGGAGAATATCCGTGTTGTGTCCTCACAGGCGGCTGACGATTTGTTAAGCGTGGGCGGTGTTTTTGCCTCATTTGTAATTTACAGAATTGATAGTGAAACAATAGGCATTTCCGCCAGAAGCTACGGAAAAACAAATGTACAGGTCATTATGGAAGAAATGGGTGGCGGCGGTCACCTTACAATGGCTGCCTGTCAAATTAAAGTTGATGATAAGGAAGAAGCAGAATATATGCTTATGTCAATAATTAAAAAGCTAAGGAAGAAAGGAATTTTGAAATGAAAGTAGTATTAAAGCAGGATGTAAAGAATTTGGGAAAAAAGGGTGAGCTTGTAGAAACCTCTGATGGTTACGCAAGGAACTTTCTGTTTCCAAGAGGACTTGCGGCTCAGGCTGACAATCAGGCTATGAATGAGCTTAAGAATGCCGAAAGCAGTAAGCAGTTTAAGATTGATACAGAGATTAAAAAGGCTAACGCAAGCAAGGAGAAGTTAGAGGGCAAAATCTTTGAAATGACAGCAAAGGCAGGCTCCAACGGACGACTCTTTGGCTCTGTTACAGCAAAAGAAATTGCTCAGGAAATAAAAAAGCAGTACAACATTGTTGTTGACAAGAGAAAGGTGTCACTTGATACAGACATCAAGGCTTTTGGCACATACAATGCAAAGGTTAAGTTATACAACGGCATTGTGGCAAATATTAAGGTAAAGGTATCCGAAGCGTAAGGTGTTACTATGGCAGATTTAGGCATAGCAGGTGGAATGGACGGTTTGAATTTACCGTACAGTCACGAGTCGGAACAGGCGTTGCTTGGAGCTATTCTCATTGAACCCACCTGTATGGACAGGGTGATGGGCATTGTTCCCGCTCCCGACTATTTTTACATACAAATTCATAGGATAATCTACGGTAAAATGCTGGAGATGTTCACCGAGTCACGACCCTTTGACCTTGTGTTGCTACTTGACGCACTGAAAAGTGACGCCGGTTATGACGAGGCATCAAGCAAGACTTACATTTACAGCCTTGCACAAGCCTGTGTTTCCGTTTCCAATGTGGAGGAGTACGCAAAGGTTGTAAGGGACAAGTACAGCCTTAGGCAGTTAATTACAGCATCAAGGGATATTATCGAAACTGCAGGAAGCGGAGAGGTTGAGCCTGAAAGGCTGATAGACTCTGCGGAGCAGAAGATTTACGACATTCGTCAGGGCAAGGCGGTTGACGGTCTTGAAAGGATTGACAGGGTAATTTACCAAACCTTTGACAGACTTGAAAAGCTGAGCAAAGAGGACGAGAACTTTAAGCCTGTTTCTACGGGAATTTCCGACCTTGACAGGGTAATAACAGGTCTTAACAAATCCGACCTTATCCTACTTGCCGCCCGTCCGGGTATGGGTAAAACATCATTTGCTCTTAACATTGCAAGAAGTGTTGCGGTGCAAAGCAAGAAAAAGGTTGCATTCTTTTCCCTGGAAATGACAAAGGAACAGCTTGCCTCCCGTCTGCTTTCTGTTGAGGCTCTTGTGGGCGGTGTAAAGCTCCGTACAGGCAAGCTGAATGACGAGGAGTGGCAGAGGATTATCTCGGCAAGTGATGTTTTGTCAAAAAGTGAGATTTACCTTGACGAAACCTCAGGTATTACCGTTCCTGAAATGAAGGCAAAGCTGAGAAGGCTTAGGGATGTTGACCTTGTTATTATCGACTACCTTCAGCTTATGAGCTCTGCAAAGGCAACTAACAACCGTGTTCAGGAAATTTCCGAAATTACACGAAACCTGAAGATTATGGCTAAGGACATCAATGTGCCTGTAATTTGCCTTTCACAGCTTTCCCGTGCAAGTGAACAGCGACCCGACCACAAGCCAATGCTTTCCGATTTGAGAGATTCAGGTTCCATTGAGCAGGACGCAGATATTGTTCTGTTTTTGTACAGAGATGGTTACTATGCCGACAAGGGAGAAAATGCCGAGAATGCACAGGTTGACCTTAACTCTGCGGAATGTATGGTGGCTAAAAACCGTCACGGCGAAACTAACACAGTAAAGCTCCACTGGCAGGGTGAATTTATGCGATTCTCCTCCATTGAACATAGCTATGAATAATTTTTACTAAGCTTATACTACTAAACAACTATGAATAATTTGATAAAATCTACAATAGAAGAATATGGTATGCTAAGCTACGGCGATACCGTAGTTGTGGCACTGTCGGGTGGGGCAGATTCTGTTTGCCTGCTCCACAACCTTAACAGTATTAAAGAGGAATTTAACCTAAAGCTTATGGCTTGTCACATCAACCACCGTTTGCGTGGGGAGGAGTCCCACAGGGATATGAAGTTTTGTTGTGAGCTTTGCAGACAAAACGACATAGAAATTTTTGTCAAGGAGTATGATGTCCCTGCTCTTTCAAAGGAGATGAGGCTAAGCCACGAGGAATGTGGAAGAAAGCTAAGATATGAGTATTTTAATTCCTTAATAGAAAAATATAACTGTAAAATAGCCACAGCCCACAACGCAGACGACAATTTGGAAACTGTCCTTTACAATATGACAAGGGGAACATCCCTTAAAGGACTTTCGGGAATACCAAGGGTGAGGGGCAGTATTATCCGACCTCTCATCAATTCCACAAGGGAAGAGATTGAAAGGTACTGCAAGGCTTACGGTCTTGTTTTTGTCACCGACAGCACCAACCTTACCGATGAATACACAAGGAACAAAATCAGGCATAATGTTGTTCCTGTTTTGCGTGAGATTAACCCCTCCGTTGAAAAAACTGTTCTCAATATGAACAGCACCCTTACGGAAATTGCCGAATACCTTGAAAAAAGCGGTCAGCTACTCCTAAAAATCGCAAGGACAGGGGAGGGCTACCTTACCAACAAGCTAAAGGACGCAAACCCTGTTATCTTAAAAGAGGCGGTTGCCCTTCTGTTTAAGGAAAAGGGATTTTCCTCATATTCAAGAAAGCATATTGAGGAAACAATTTCTGTAATATATTACGGTGGTAAAATCAACCTTAGGAAGAACCTTTCTGCTGTAAACAAGCAGGGTCTTTTCAGAATTATCGAAACAGACGAAACAGAATTTTTTTCAAAAGAGATTGAACAAAACAAGTCTGTTGTGTATAATGACAGGGTAATCACCTTTGAAAATGTGAAAATTAAAGGAAAATTTGAAAAATACACTTCCACAAACTATATTAGCAGTGATATAATGACTCCAACACTTTTGTTGAGGAACAGACTTTCGGGGGACTACATCAACCTTTCTCGCAGAGGTGTTACAAAAAGTTTGAAAAAACTGATGAACGAGCTGAAAATCCCCGAGGAAAAGCGTGACAAACTGCTTGTACTTGCCGACGGGAACTGTGTTCATTGGATAGAGGGAATTGCACTTTCAAATGAAGCGGTAGTTTCCCCAAATGCAAAGGAATGTATCAAAATACAAATTACAGATTTATGAGGATGCTATGGATAAGGATATTAAGGAAATTTTACTTTCAGCAGAAGAAATAACAGCCCTGACTATGGATATTGCAGACAAAATCAACAAAGACTATGAGGGAAAAAACCTTGTACTTTTAGGTCTTTTAAAGGGCAGCGTCTGCTTTATGGCGGAGCTTATGAAATACATCAAAATCCCCTGTCAAATCGACTTTATGTCTGTTTCCTCCTACGGAAACGGCACAGAAAGCTCCGGCAGGGTTAATATACTAAAGGATATGTCAATTTCCCCTATGGGCAAGGATATTTTGATTGTAGAGGATATAATAGACAGTGGAAACACATTATCCTTTATCACTCAGTACCTAAAGAGCAAAAGGTGCGATTCTGTAGAAATTGTCACTCTGCTTAACAAGCCTGACAGAAGACAGACAGAGGTTGAGGTGAAGTACTCCTGCAAAAAAATTGATGATTTGTTTGTGGTGGGATTCGGACTTGACTACGCAGAGTATTACAGAAATCTTCCATACATAGGTGTTCTTAAGGAATCTGTATATAAAAAAACCTCTGAATAAATCGGGAAAAAAGAGTTAAGGAGAATTATATGAAAAATAGTGGTAATCTAAGGAAACTGATTTACATTGCTATACCTGTTGTTGTGCTGATTGTTTTGTTCTTTATGTTCAGCAATCGCAGTACATCAAGTGCAACATACAGTGATGTAATCTATCAGTTCCAAAATCAGAATGTAGAAACCTTTACCGTAAATGACGGTACAGGTGAAATTAAGATGAAGCTTATTAATGAAGTTGATAAGAAAAAGACAATGACCTACAAGCTTGCCTCAACTCAACTCTTCATTGACAAGGTTGACCCCTACATTGACCAGTACAACAAGGACCACAAGGATAAGCCTATGGAATATGATATTTCCAGAGCGGCTGACAATTCACTGTTCTACAACATACTGCCAATCCTTATCTTTACAGGTCTGTTCATTGTAATTTGGTTCTTTATCCTCCGCAAAATGGGCGGAATGGGTGGCAAAGAAATGCAGTTCGGCAAAGCCAAATTCAAGAATGAAAATGACGAAAAGAGGAAAACCACCTTTGATGATGTTGCAGGTGCAGACGAGGAAAAGGAAGAGCTTGAAGAAATTGTAGAATTCCTTAAAAATCCGTCAAAGTTCAGCGCTTTAGGGGCAAGAATTCCTAAGGGCGTACTGCTGGTGGGACCTCCGGGTACAGGTAAAACATTACTTGCAAGGGCTGTTTCAGGTGAAGCGGGAGTTCCTTTCTTCTCAATTTCCGGTTCTGATTTTGTAGAAATGTTCGTAGGTGTTGGTGCGTCAAGAGTTAGGGATTTGTTCCAAACTGCTAAGAAGAACTCACCTTGTATCATATTCATAGACGAAATTGACGCAGTTGGTCGCCAAAGAGGAACAGGACTTGGCGGCGGTCACGACGAAAGAGAACAAACCCTTAACCAGCTCCTTGTTGAGATGGACGGCTTTGGTGCAAATGACGGTGTAATCCTCATTGCCGCCACAAACAGACCTGATGTTCTTGACCCGGCACTTATGCGTCCAGGTCGTTTTGACAGACAGGTTGTAGTTTCTTACCCCGATATTGTAGGCCGTGAGGCAATTCTCCGTGTTCACGCAAGGCAAAAGCCACTTGCTCCCGATGTCAACCTTAAAAACATTGCAAAGACCACAGCCGGCTTTACAGGTGCAGACCTTGAAAACCTCCTTAACGAGGCAGCTTTGCTCGCTGCAAGAAAGAACCTGAAGGCAATCACAATGGAGCAGATTGAGGAGGCTACAATCAAGGTGGTTGTGGGAACTGAAAAGAAATCAAAGGTAATGTCCGAAAGGGAGAAAAAGCTGACAGCCTACCACGAGGCAGGTCACGCTATTGCATTCCACGAATGCTCCACACAGGACCCTGTTCACGAAATTTCCATTATCCCAAGAGGTATGGCAGGTGGTTACACAATGCCACTTCCGTCAGAGGATAAATCCTACAACAGCAAAAACGAAATGCTGGAGGACATTGTTGTTTGCCTTGGCGGTAGAGTTGCAGAGGCTCTCATTATGGGCGACATCTCCACAGGCGCAAGTAACGACATCGAAAAGGCAACCACAACAGCCAAAAAGATGGTTACAAAGTACGGTATGAGCGACAAGCTTGGTCCTATCCTGTACGGCAGCGGAAGTCAGGAAGTATTTATCGGCAGAGATATGGGTCAGGTTAAGGATTATTCCGAAAAGACCGCAGCCGCTATTGACGAAGAAATTCATACAATCATTACTGACGCATATAATAAGACTGAAAAAATCCTCAAGGAGCATATTGACAAGCTCCACGAGGTTGCACAGTACCTTATTAAGTACGAAAAGATGAACGGTGAAAACTTCGCCGCAATGATGGACGGAACTTTTGTTTATCCGGTTGAGGATGAGGAAGAATAACAAAGGCTCCCTCGGATGAGGGGGCTGTCACGCCTTGCGTGACTGGGGGAGTGAAAAAGTAGTCAATATATCTTGGTATGTCTTTAGATGTTAAAGTTTGAGTCAGAACATAAAATCAAACTATCCTCTATAGACAAAAAGAGCAAAAGAGAACACTTTTTCCCTCCTTCCACCGCAAGCGGTCCCCCTCCCTCGTCAGAGGGAGGCTGGTTGTAACTGAAAGTACCTACTCCTGTCATTCCGAGGGAGCAAAGTGACCGAGAAATTAAAAAGGATATTAGTGAAGAGTGAATAGTGAATAGGTAAAATGTAGTAGGGGCAGGGAAACTGCCCCTTTACTTTAATGAGGGTAAAGATATGAGTCTTGATAAAATTATTGTTAAGGGTGCAAACGAGCATAACCTTAAAAATGTTGATGTTACCATACCAAGGGACAAGCTGGTTGTAATCACCGGTCTTTCGGGAAGCGGAAAAAGCTCCCTTGCCTTTGATACAATCTATGCTGAGGGTCAGCGAAGATATATGGAGAGCCTTTCTTCATACGCAAGAATGTTCATAGGTCAGATGGAAAAGCCTGATGTACAGTCCATTGAGGGGCTGTCACCATCAATTTCCATAGACCAAAAGACAACTTCAAAAAATCCCCGTTCCACAGTTGGTACAGTTACGGAAATTTACGACTATCTCCGTTTGCTTTACGCAAGGATAGGTGTGCCACATTGTCCTGTCTGCGGTAAAAAAATCGAGCAACAGACAATCGACCAAATTGTGGACGCTGTTATGGAGATAGGGGAAGGCAAAAGGTTTCAAGTCCTTGCTCCTGTTGTAAGGGGCAAAAAGGGTATGCACCAAAAGGTGTTTGACTCCGCAAGGAAAAGCGGTTTTTCCCGTGTAAGGGTTGACGGAAATATATATGACTTATCTGAGGAAATCACCCTTGAAAAAAACAAAAAGCACAGCATTGAGGTTGTGGTGGACAGGCTTGTTGTGAAAGAGGGTATTCGTGGCAGACTTACCGACTCCCTTGAAACCACAATGAGGCAGTCAGGCGGTCTTGCAATTATTGCAGTTGTTGACGGTGAGGAAATCACCTTTAGCCAAAATTATGCTTGTCCGGAACACGGTGTTTCCGTTGACGAAATCACACCAAGAATGTTCTCCTTTAACAACCCATTCGGTGCTTGTCCAAAGTGTACAGGACTGGGAATGTTTATGAAGGTTGACCCCGATTTGATTATCCCCGACCCCACAAAGTCCATTCGTCAAGGCGGACTAAAGGGCAGTGGTTGGGCGATGGAGGGCAACTCCATTGCAGAGGCATATATGATTGGACTTGCCGACCACTACGGCTATTCCCTTGACACTCCAATTTGTGATTTGCCAACGGAAATTGTGGATATTCTCCTTTACGGTACAAAGGGTGAAAGGTTTACAATCCACAGGTATTCACCTCGAAAGGGTTTTGAAAATTATCAGACTGACTTTGAGGGTGTTATCGGCAACCTTGAAAGACGGTACAGAGAAACCTCCTCAAACTGGATTAAAGAGGAAATACAGGGCTATATGTCGGAGCATCACTGTGACGAATGTAACGGACAAAGACTGCGTAAGGAAAGCCTTGCGGTAACTGTTGGGGACAAAAACATATCGGAGTTTTGTGATATGTCCGTTGTTGAGGCTTTAAGCTACCTTGACAGCCTTGACCTTACAGAAAGGGAACAGTTTATCGGAAAATCAATCCTAAAGGAAATCCGTGCAAGGCTCACCTTCCTAAAGTCGGTTGGTCTTGAGTACCTTACCCTTTCAAGAAACACGGGAACTCTGTCCGGGGGTGAAAGTCAGCGAATCCGACTTGCAACACAAATCGGCTCTTCACTTATGGGTGTTGTGTATATTCTTGACGAACCGTCAATCGGACTTCACCAGAGGGATAACGACAAATTGCTTTCAACACTAAAGGCTCTGCGTGACAAGGGCAACACAGTCCTTGTGGTGGAACACGATGAGGACACAATGCGAATGGCCGACCACATTGTTGATGTAGGCCCCGGTGCCGGTATTCACGGCGGAGAAATTGTAGCACAGGGTACTGTTGAGGATATTATCAATACGGAAAACTCCATTACAGGTCAGTATCTGTCGGGAAAAAGGAAGATTGAAGTTCCCAAAAGCAGACGAAAGGGCAACGGAAAATTCCTTAAGGTTATCGGTGCAAAGCAGAATAATCTTAAGAATATTGATGTAACAATTCCTTTGGGAGAATTTGTGTGTGTAACAGGTGTTTCGGGAAGTGGTAAAAGCTCACTTGTAAATGAAATTCTATACAAAAAGCTTGCCAAGGAGCTTAACCGTGCAAAGTGCAAAAGCGGTAAGCACACAAGGATTGAGGGCATAGAAAATCTTGACAAGGTAATTCAAATCGACCAAAGTCCTATCGGCAGAACTCCAAGGAGCAACCCTGCAACCTACACAGGTGTGTTTGGTGATATTAGGGAGCTGTACGCCAACACAAATGACGCCAAAAAGCGTGGCTACGGTGCAGGGAGATTCAGCTTTAATGTAAAGGGTGGCAGATGTGAGGCTTGTCAGGGTGACGGAATTAACAAGATAGAAATGCACTTTCTCCCTGATGTTTATGTGCCCTGTGATGTGTGCAAGGGCAAACGCTACAACAGGGAAACCCTTGAAGTGAAGTACAAGGGCAAGTCCATTTATGATGTGCTGGAAATGACTGTTGAGGAGGGATGTGAGTTCTTCAAGAACATCCCCAAAATCGCCCGAAAGCTACAAACCCTTTATGATGTCGGCTTGGGCTACATCAAAATCGGTCAGTCCTCCACAACTCTGTCAGGGGGTGAGGCACAGCGTGTCAAACTGGCTACAGAGCTTTCAAAAAGAAGTACGGGCAAAACCATCTACATCCTTGACGAGCCGACAACAGGACTTCACATTGCAGATGTCCACAGGCTGATAGATGTACTTCAACTCCTTGTTGAGGGTGGCAACACCGTTGTGGTAATTGAGCATAACCTTGATTTAATCAAAACCGCCGACCACATAATCGACCTCGGCCCCGAGGGTGGCGACAGGGGAGGAACACTTGTAGCAACAGGCACTCCCGAAGAGATTGCTAAGGTTGAGGAAAGCTACACAGGACAGTATCTTAAAAAGGTTTTGAAATAATAATATAATCATAGGACAACACTTGTGATATAGCAGGTGTTGTTTTTCTTTAAGTTGACGAGATTAAACAAAAATAGATAAAATCAATAACTTTACATAAAAAAATAAATATGCTATAATGATGAATAATGTATAATATTGTACAAGTGATAGTATGTCATATTGATATTTAATTGTTTTAAAGGGAGGAAATAAAATGGCGGTTAAAGTTACTTTACTCACACATACACCAATGCCCGAGCAGACTGTTGCTATGGCGGCAAAGCTTTGCTACTCACCCTCAGGAATTGAGGATTTAAGGGACGGTCTTACACAGGAGAAAACTACCGCTTTCCTTGATATGCTCAGCGATTTGGGACACGGAAGTCCTACTGAACACGCATCCTTTACCTTTGGCATTGAGGGTATTTCAAGAGCTTGTTCACACCAGCTTGTTCGCCACAGAATTGCCTCCTACAGCCAGCAGTCACAGAGGTATGTGGACGGTACAAAGTTTGAGTTTGTAACTCCTCCCGAAATAGAGAACTGCCCTGAGGCTTATGAAGCTTTCAAAGAGGTTATTGATTTGCAAAGTGAGGCGTACACAAAAATTCGTGACGCTTTGGTTGTGAAATATATAAATGAATATAAGGGCGAAGAACAGACAGGCAGTAAGGACGAAATTATTAATTCCTTTAAAGAAGAAAATAAGGCAAAATGTAACGCCTTTATCAAAAAGGCCAACGAGGACGCAAGGTTTGTTTTGCCAAATGCCTGTACAACCAAGATTGTTTGCACCTTTAACGCAAGGAGTCTTACAAACTTCTTTGCCCACAGATGCTGTAACAGAGCACAGTGGGAAATTCGTGAGGTTGCAGAGCAAATGCTCCTTGAATGTTTAAAGGTTGCCCCAACACTTTTTAAGCACTGCGGACCCTCCTGCCTGTTCGGACCTTGCCCCGAGGGTAAAATGAGCTGTGGCAAAATGAAGGAAATGAGAGAAAAATATGGCAGGTAAAATCATCGTTATCGAGGGTCTTGACGGTAGCGGAAAGGCTACCCAAACCGACCTTTTGTATAAAAAACTACTTTCACAGGGGAAGAATGTTAAGAAACTAACATTCCCCTGTTATGAAAGTGAAAGCTCGGCACTTGTGAGGATGTACCTCGGGGGTGAATTGGGCAGTAATCCCGACTCCGTCAATCCATATCAGGCATCTGCCTTTTATGCTGTTGACAGGGTAGCGTCCTTTTTAAAGGACTGGAAAAGTGACTATGAGAATGGCACAATCTTTCTTTGCGACCGTTACTCAACATCAAATGCAATTTATCAGCTTAGCAAATTACAGGAAAGTGAATATGAGGATTTTCTAAACTGGCTCAATGATTTTGAACATAATAAGCTGGGTATTCCAAGGGCAGACTATGTTGTGTACCTTGATATGCCCACAGAGGTGAGCCAAAAGCTGATGTCAAAGCGGTACAAGGGTGACGAGGGCAAAAAGGATATTCACGAGAAGAATGAGGATTTCCTGAGAAAGTGTCGTAATGTGGCAAGCTACTGCGCCAAAGCTCTTGACTGGAATGTGGTGCTTTGTGCCGAAAAGGGTGAGCCAAAGACTATTGAAGAAATTGCAAACGAGGTTTATTCACGAATCGAGGGTGAAATTTGATTTTTTATGTTAGATTTCCGAAAACCTGTTATTGATGACAAATTTATATATCAAACTGCCCTTGAAAGGTCAGACTTTCAGGGTTGCGACTGCTCCTTTGCCAACATATACCTTTGGCGAAATAGGTATGACATAAAAATTGCCTTTAAGGGCGACTATGTTTTTATTGCCTATTTTGATGATGAAAAGCCTGTTGGCTACTCAATGCCCTTTGGCGGTAATGATACCCTTTGGGCGATAAATGAAATTCTGACTGATGCAAAGGATAGAAATGCAGAGGACTTTGAAATCGGCTTGCTTACCGAAAAAATGGTTGATGAAATCAAAAGCCTTTTCAAAGACAGGTTTGTTTTTGAAGAAACAAGGGATGAGGCTGACTACATCTATCTTCAAGAGGACCTTGCAAAACTAAGGGGAAAAAAGTACCACGGAAAGCGAAACCACATCAGCCAATTTTTGAGGAACTATCCCAACTGTGAGTATGTACCCCTAAGTCGTGACAATTTTTCTGACGCATTACTTGTTGCGGCTAAATGGTGCAACGACCGCAAGGACATTGACGGAGAGGAATTTGGCTCTGACTACCCTGCTATTGAGGAGGCATTCCTTTACTTTAATTCACTTGGCCTTTTCGGCGGTGTGCTTTATGCTGACGGCAAGGCTGTTGCAATGACTGTTGCATCAAAAATTCGTGGTGATATCTGTGATGTGCATTTTGAAAAGGCGGTAATTGACGGCGGATATGCTGTGATTAACAACGAACTGGCTAAAAGCCTTTTTGACTATAAATATATCAACAGGGAAGAGGATATGGGACTTGAGGGATTGAGAAAAAGCAAGCTTTCCTACAAGCCATACACAATTCTTAAGAAGTACAGTGCAAAGCCGGTGAAGTGATGATTGAATATACTTTGGACAGCCTTTCCGGTGTTAACAGCCTTAAAAAGCTGTGGGTTAGTGGATTTGACGACACTGTTTCAGGCTTTAAAACCTTTATAAAGCACAACAAAAAGAATTTTAGAATATATACTGCAAAAAATAACGGTGACATTGTGGCTATGCTTTTCCACATTCCCTGTGAGGTTAAGGGTGAAAAGGCACATTACCTTTACGGTGCTACAACTGACGAGAAATTCCGCAACAGAGGAATTATGGGAAAGCTGATTGAGTTTAGCCTTTTTGACGCAAAAAATTATGGCGAAAAATTTTCTTTCCTTTATCCTGCAAATGACCACCTCTACGGCTATTACAAAAGGTTTGGCTATGAGAGGAAATGCTTTTCCAAGACAAAGACTATTTCACGGAAGGAGCTTGTTCACATTGCAGAATATCCTGTTTTCTGTGTTTCAATGAATGTACAGGGTATGTCAAGGCTTAGGAACGAAAATTTACTTGGAAATGCTTTGAAATTTTCAGATGACTATATGAAGTACTCCGTTGCTTTAACCAAAAATAACGGCGGTTATGTTGTTTGCAGTGAAAGTGGCTATGCCCTTGTTGAAGAGGACGAGTACAGTCAATGTGTGGTGTCGGAGATGTTCTGTACAAATGATGATATATTCCCGCTTTTGGGAGAATTACTGAAGAAATCTAAGGCGGAAAATTTTACATTCAGCTATCCGCCTTCACTTAAAATATTTGATGATGAAGATATATCAGAGGACGGAATGGTAAAATTTTTGTCCGATACAAAATTGCCCGAGGCTTACATTGGGTTAAGAAATCTGTAAAGGAGATTTGCACTATGGTTTATGTTTTTTTAGCAGACGGATTTGAAGAGGTTGAGGCTTTAGCTCCTGTTGATATTCTCCGCCGTGGCGGTGTGGAGGTTACAACAGTGGGTGTGGGTAAAAAGTCTGTGACAGGACGGTCGGATATTACAGTAATTGCCGATATTGACACAGACAGCTTTGAACTAAAGGATGTTGAGGGAGTAGTACTTCCCGGAGGTATGCCCGGCACACTTAACCTTGAAGAATCAACTGTTGTGAACAAAGCCCTTGAATATGCATATGATAACAACCTTTTAATCGGTGCAATCTGCGCCGCACCCTCAATTTTAGGTCACAAGGGATATTTAAAGGACAAGTCGGCAACCTGTTACCCAGGCTTTGAGGACAGCTTTGACGGTGGCAAGTGCACAGGTGAAGCTGTATGTGAATGTAATAACATCATCACAGGCAAGGGTGCAGGTGTGGCAATAGAGTTTGGTCTTGCCCTCTTAAAGTACCTAAAAGGCGAAGAAACTATGAAAAAGGTGTATGATTCAATACAATGTCAAAAATAAATGTAAAAGATATTACGACCCAAAAAGAAAATATGAGAAAAGCCCTGAAAGAGGCACGAAGGAGTATTCCAAAGGACAAAAAGCACAGTGCCGATGTGGAAATATGTGCAAGGTTTCTTATGACAGAGGACTACATCAACACAGACCTTGTTCTCCTCTACTCCTCAAAGGGTGACGAGATTGACACCACCCCGCTAATTTACGCATCCCTTGCAAACAATAAAAGGGTAGGACTGCCAAGGTGCAACGGCGAAATACTGGACTTTTACTACATAAACAGTATGGACGACCTGACTGTGGGCTCCTTTGGGATTATGGAGCCTGATGTTAAGAAGTGCAAAAGAATTTTGGATTTCAGGGACAGCATACTTGTTGCTCCCGGGCTTGGCTTTAGCCCTGACGGAAGCAGAATAGGCTACGGACGAGGATATTACGACAGGTTTATATCCCACTACAAGGGCAAGGTTTTCGGACTTTGCTACCACAGCCTTGTAAAACTAAATATCCCTGTGGAGGAAACCGACCAAAAGGTGAATGTCCTTATCACAGAGAAATATACCAGAAACATCTGATTGTAGGTGCAATATGAGTAATAACAATAACGAATTTAACGACAGCGAATTAAGATTTCAAGAGGAGCGAAAAAAGAAGGTAGAGTCCTTTAAGCTCCACATTGACGAGTCTGTTCTTGACAGACCATATGAGCCTGAAAAGGAACATCATAAACGCAGACCGTCTCCCAAAAAAGCTGAAACACCCCTTAGCGACAGTCAGGAGCTGAATTCCTTTAGCGGAGGCAAAACAAGAGCCGAAGTTGAAAAGGATATTAAAAAGGCGGATAGGCGTCAGCAAAAAGAGGCTAAAAAGCGTGAAAAACGCAAGGCCAAGAAGAACAAGCGTATTTTCACTATGATATGGCTGATTATGGTGATTATGGCAGGTGTGATTTTGTCAAGATTTATCCTGACAGGTCTTAACGATATGCTGGCAATCTCCCGCCCTGAGGCAAACGAGGTTACAATCAAAATAACTCGTGAGGATAATCTGGAGGATATTGTAGATATTCTCTACAAAAACGGAATTATCAAGGAGCCGGGTTTCTTCAAATTCTATGCCAATATGAAGAATGCCGACAAGTATATGGAGAGGGGAACCTTCCAGCTAAAGACAAATATGGACTACGAGGCTATCATAAACTACCTTGAAAGTCCGTATAATAACGAAAAGTCTGTTTCTGTGCAGATTACCGAGGGTATGAGCGTTGTGGAAATTGCCAAAAAGCTTGAAAAAGCAGGTGTAACCACAGACAAGCAGGATTTCCTTGATATGTGTAACAGCGATGAATTTGACGACGACTACGAATTTATCAAGGAGCTTGGAAAGGCATCATCAAACGGCAGATACTACAAGCTTGAGGGTTACCTCTATCCCGACACCTACACATTCTACGAGGATGAGGACCCATCCCTTACAGTAAGCCGTATGCTAAGCAACTTTGCAACTAAAAATGTAAATACCCTAAGCACAGCGGAGGGATACGACAAGAAGGTGTCTGTTGAGGACAGGGCACTTGACACAGGCTACACCTTTGACCAGATTATGACAATAGCCTCACTTATTCAGGCAGAGGCGGCAAACACAAAGGATATGTACAATGTAAGCTCCGTTATCCACAACAGACTTGATGCAGGTAATGCATCAGACTATGCAAAGCTTGATTTGGACTCAACAATCTACTATCCATACCGTGACAAAAACTCTGTGCCAAGCTCAATGGGTGGCAAAAAGTTTAAGAGCACCTACGACACATACAAGATTGTAGGACTTCCAAAGGGACCTATCTGTAACCCAAGCTCGGAGGCTATTGAGGCGGCAATCAATCCTAACGATACAGATTACTACTTCTTCTGCCACGATGTAAATACAGGTGAGGCTTACTATGCCACAAATATGGACGAACACCAATATAACCTTATGATAAGCGGAAATACTTGATATGAAAAAACCTGAAATTTTAGCCCCGGCAGGGGATATGGAGTGCCTAAGGAACTCCCTTGAATTCGGAGCAGACGCAGTTTACCTTGCGGGAAAGCAATTCGGTATGCGTACTGCATCCAAAAATTTTGATAATGACGAGCTGAAACAGGCAGTAACCTTGGCTCATTCCTACGGAAGTAAGTTGTATATTACAATTAACACTTTGCCAAGGAACAACGAAATTGCGGTACTTCCCGACTTCCTGATGTACGCACAGGAAATCGGTGTTGACGCCTTTATCATAGCCGACTTAGGTGTGTTTGAGCTTGCAAAGAAGTATGCACCAAAGGTGGAGCGTCACATCTCCACACAGGCAGGTATTGTAAACTCGGAAACTGCAACAGCATGGTACAATATGGGTGCGTCAAGGGTTGTACTTGCAAGGGAAATGACCTTTGAGGATATTGCCGACATTCGTGCAAAAATCCCAAAGGAGCTGGAAATTGAGTGCTTTATACACGGTGCAATGTGCGTTTCCTTTTCCGGCAGATGCCTTATCAGCAGTTATATGACAGGCAGAGATGCCAACCGTGGGGACTGCGCCCAGCCTTGCAGATGGAAGTACCATCTGTACGAGGAAAACAGGGATGGTCAGTTCTTCCCTGTGGAGGAGGCAGACGGTGGCACATACCTTTACAACAGCAGAGATATGTGTATGATTGACTACATTCCCGACCTTGTAAAAAGCGGAATTTCATCCCTAAAGATTGAGGGCAGGGCAAAGAGTGCATACTACTGCGCTGTTACAACCAACGCCTACCGTCACGCACTAAATGACTATATGAGTATGGGGGACAGCTACACCCTAAAGCCTTGGATTAAGGAAGAACTTGAAAAAATCAGCCACAGGGAATACAGCACAGGCTTTTACCTTGGCGGTGAGCCGGGACAGGTTACCTCAAACGGCGGTTACATTCGCCACTACGACATTGTTGCTGTTTGTGAAGAAAGTGACGGAAACACCAGTAGCATTACACAGCGAAACAAATTTCTTGTGGGGGACACACTTGATGTTCTTCCACCTTCGGGAATACCTTTTACTACTGTATGCACAGGTCTTGTAAACAGGTTTGGCGAAAGTGTGGAGAGCGCTCCCCACGCAATGGAGAGCCTTACAATGACAACCGACAGGGAAATCCCACCCTCATCGGTAATTCGCAAAAAGCGTTCTTGACAATTATAAATTACTTGATTATAATAGAATAGATAGGTTAAAAGCTATGACCAAGGAGAATATAGCATTTGCTTTTTCAGAGAGGGCAGGGTTGGTGCAACTGCCTAAAGTAAAGTTATTGAGCCACCTTGGTAGCCCCGTGTGATGAATACGGCGTACCTCTGCGTTAAAGAGTCCGAGAGGTAGTATTTTTTAAAATACTGCAAGTAGGGTGGTACCACAGGAATATTCCTGCCCCTAATTTGAGGAAACAATTAGTTTCCTTAGGGGCAGGTTTTTTGTTTTTTAGTATAATTTTAGTTTGAGATAGGAGAGTATAACAAATGCAGTGGACAGGACTTAATGAATTAAGAGAAAAATTCCTTTCCTTTATGGAGTCAAAGGGATGTTTAAGACTACCGTCATTCCCACTTATTCCAAAGGATGACAACAGCCTACTACTGATTAACAGCGGTATGGCACCAATGAAAAAGTACTTTACTGGTGAGGTTACACCGCCTAAAAAGAGGGTTACAACCTGTCAAAAGTGTATCCGTACACCGGACATTGAGGAGGTTGGCATTACCGACCGCCACGGAACATACTTTGAAATGCTTGGTAACTTCTCCTTTGGGGACTACTTCAAGCGTGAGGCAACAGCTTGGGCTTGGGAGTTCTTTACAGAGGTTTTGGAAATTCCAAAGGAAAGGCTTTTTGTTTCCATTTACGAAAATGATGACGAGGCTTATAATATTTGGACTAAAGAGGTTGGTGTTGAAAAAAGCCATATGGTTCGCCTTGGCAAGGATGATAACTTCTGGGAACACGGCAGTGGTCCTTGCGGTCCTTGCTCCGAAATTTACTATGACCGTGGGGAAGAACACGGTTGCGGAAAAGAGGGCTGTGCAGTAGGCTGTGACTGTGACAGGTTTATGGAGGTTTGGAACCTTGTGTTCACCCAGTTTGACAGTGACGGAAAGGGCAACTACACTCCCCTTGACCACCCAAATATCGACACAGGTATGGGACTTGAAAGACTTGCCTGTGTAATGCAGGGCGTTGACAATTTGTTCCTTGTTGACACAGTGCAGAACATTATGAAGCACATTTCCTCAATCGTTGGTGTTGAGTACGGCGAAAGCGAAAAGACAGATATTTCACTTCGAGTTATTACCGACCATATCCGCTCCACAACCTTTATGATTGGTGACGGTGTTATGCCGTCAAACGAGGGAAGAGGCTATGTTTTAAGACGACTTCTCAGAAGAGCCGCTCGTCACGGCAGAATTTTAGGCTACACAAAGCCATTCCTATACAAAATTGCAGACACGGTAATCAAGGAAAACGAGTCTGCTTATCCTGAACTTCGTGACAAGAGAGATTTTATCATCAAGTTGATTGAGGTGGAGGAGGATAACTTTAGCCAAACAGTTAATCAGGGTTTGCAGATGCTTGAAGCAATGATTACAAGAAATGACTCAAAAACTCTTTCAGGTGATGACGCATTCAGGCTGAACGACACCTTCGGTCTGCCTATTGACCTTATCAAGGAGATTGTTAACGAGTCGGGAATGTCTGTTGACACCGAAAGGTTCAAGTCACTTCTTGACGAACAGAAAAAGCGTTCAAGAGAAGCAAGAAAAAATGCCGGTGAGGACGCTTGGATTTCCGACAGCACCGACCTTACCGATATAGAGCCTACCTGTTTTACAGGCTACAAGCTGACAATGAATCAGGCAAAGGTTGTAGGTATTGTTAAAGACGGCGAAAGGGCTTTGGCACTCGCCGAGGGCGAAAGCGGTGTTGTTATACTGAACAAAACACCTTTCTATGCCGAAAGCGGTGGTCAGGTTGGTGACACAGGTATCATCAACAATGACGATATGGTTGCAACTGTTAAGAACACCACAAAGGACGCATCGGGAATTTTCTTACACAGCGTAAAGGTTGAAAAGGGTGTTATTGCAGTTGATGATGAAGTTCTTGCAAAGATTGACGCAAAGAGAAGAATGAGCATCACCCGCAACCACACAGCGGCTCACCTTTTACAGGCAGCTTTAAGAGAGGTTTTAGGCACTCATGTTGAACAGGCAGGTCAGTATGTAAGTGACGATTACTTCAGATTTGACTTCACCCACTTTGAGGCTCTCACATCAGAGGAGCTTGAAAAGGTAGAAAATCTTGTAAACGAAAAAATCCTTGAACAGCTTGAGGTTGTTTCAGAGGAGATGAGCATTGACGAGGCTAAAAAGTTAGGTGCTATGATGCTGTTCGGCGAAAAGTACGGCGACAGAGTTCGTGTTGTAAATGCCGGTGACTTCTCACTTGAATTTTGCGGTGGTACTCATGTGGGTAATACCTCAAATATCGGTCTTTTCAAAATCAAGTCGGAAAATTCCGTTGCATCAGGTGTGAGAAGAATTGAGGCTGTAACAGGCGAGGGAGTTCTCAACTACCTTGACAGCGTTTTGTATGTTGTAAATAAGTGCACAGAGGCACTTCGCATAAACAACCCTCGTGAGCTTGTTCAAGGCTCAATCCGTATTGCCGAGGAAATGAAGGCAAAGGACAAGAAGATTGAAGAGCTTAACAAGAAAATCGCACAGAATGCAACTGAGGGAATATTCAAGAATGCCAAGAGATACAAGGGTGTTCGTATTATCTCCGTTGCAATCAATGACGCAACAACAGATATGCTCCGTGATATTGCCTCAAGAGCAGTCAGCAACAACCCAATGACAGCCATTGTACTTGCCGGTATTTCAGGTGAAAAGGTAACATTTATTTGCTCCTGTGGCAAGGATGCAGTTGCATTAGGTCTTAAAGCCGGTGACATTGTCCGTAAGGTTGCACAGATTGCCGGAGGTAACGGTGGCGGTAAGCCAAATATGGCTATGGCAGGTGCAAAGGACATCACAAAGGTTGACGACGCAATCATAGCAACAGAGGAAATTATCCACAAGCTGGTTGACGACCTTGGTATTGAATGATTTTAAGTAAAAATAGCAAATAAAAATAGCAAAACGCTCTCGTAAAATTCGGGAGCGTTTGTTGTAGTTTGTCGTAGTATTATTATTACCTCATTAATGGGTACAAAAATACCTACCTCGATAATGAAGTGCTTAATTTGAATATTTGAAAGTATAACAAAGCCGCCTTGATTTCTCAAGACGGCTTTTAAGCGTCGGTTATTTGGCAGGCGTCCCATTCTCCTGCATCTCTCGAAGTTTCCTTCTGTCAAGCCATCGGCGTGTGGACGGGGACGAAATCTTCCACCTCAAATAACCTATTCTTATCTTATAAATATTGTATCATAATTATTCCGCTTTGTAAAGAATTTTTTTATTGCGTAATAATCTTTCCCATTCTTTATCATTAATCCTCATAAATGTAATAATAGAATTTTTATAATTTATATTTTTTTGATTATCTGTAGAAGTATGCAATCTCAAAACCGTCTTAAATACTTCTTCACCCTCAGTAAAGGATTTTAAAATTAACGCTGATTTTGGTTTGTTAGCCTCTACAATATACTCCGGATTTTCAACTATTTGTGTCATATAATTATAATATTTTTCATAATCATTTGGATGGCGTTCTTTTATATGCGTAATTCGTTCTTCAGTTATTATAACTTCGTCAGTAATAATATCTTCTGTTATACATTTATACTTTTCAATATCAATTTTCCCCACTATGTACACATCTGTTCCCGCCTTGCACTATTCTTGCCCTAAATTATACCACTCTCAGCGGAATTTTCAACAGAATTTCAGTTGATTTTTAGTAGCATAAGAGTATTGCACAAAAGAAAAACACCGGAGCAAATGCTCCGGTTATACTTTTTAATATCAAATATCTATTAGACTGCTCTTGTAACCTTACCTGAACGTAAGCAACGGGTGCAAGCGTAAACACGCTTAGGCTGACCGTCAACAATAGCCTTAACTCTCTGTACATTTGGCTTCCAAGTTCTGTTTGAACGCCTATGTGAGTGAGATACCTTAATACCAAAAGTAACGCCTTTACCGCAGAATTCACATTTTGCCATGCGTCTGCACCTCCTTAGCAATGATTAATCAAATATGTTTTGCAACTATGATATAATAACAGATATTTCTTCATTTTGCAAGTGTTTTTTGAAATTTGTGCAGAAAAAGTCAAATATATCTTATTGTCCTTGTATTTTTCGTAATTATAAGCTATAATAATATGAATAATAATTATGTTAGACAGGTGAAGATATGTTAAGTGAACTTATAAGTGCCTTTCGTGGGGGCAGTGTTGACTTTGGCTCAATTATGGTGCAGTTAATTGCACTTTTGCTTATAATTTTTCTTGTTTTGCCCTTTCACGAGTGGGCTCACGCTTTTACAGCACTTAAACTTGGTGATACCTCTGTAAAGTACAGGGGCAGACTTTCCTTAAACCCACTTGCACACATTGATGTTTTAGGCTCAATTTTCCTGTTGTGCTTTGGCTTTGGCTGGGCAAAGCCTGTGCCTGTTGACTCAAGGAATTTTAAGAATGAAAAGGTGGGTATGGCGATAACCGCAGTCATGGGTCCTGTTGCAAACCTTGTTGCAGGACTTGTGGGACAAATTATATTTTATGCACTTTTGATAATCAATCCAACCTTTTTCCTTTCTTCACAGGTAGGTTTATATATTTCTATGTTCCTGAACTACTATGTAACTGTAAATATCTACCTTGCTGTGTTTAACCTTATTCCAATTCCCCCTTTGGACGGTTCAAAAATTCTCTTTGTTTTTCTTCCCGACAGGGCTGTAAACTTCTTCTACCAATACGAAAGATACATTATGATTATCCTTTTTGCACTGCTTTGGATGGGATTTTTAAGCACACCACTTGTTTACCTCAGTGATTTTGTATACGATGGCATTAACTTTGTTGCAAGATTACCTTTTTTGTGGGCGTTATAATGATGGACAGTATAGTAAATGAAAAAACTCCGGTGGGCATAAATCCGTCAAGCGGTGAGTACGGTGAGGATAATCACAAGCTACTCTACCACACAGATGTGTTTGACGGACCTCTTGATTTGCTCCTGACACTGATTGCAAAGAACAAAATTGACATTTGCGACATTGTAATCTCCGACTTAATCGACCAGTATTTGGAGCAGATTAAGATTATGCAAGAGGAAGAAATGGACATAGCCTCTGAATTTTTGCAGATGGCGAGCAGACTGGTTTACATCAAGTCGGTTATGTTACTTCCAAAGTATGAGGAAGAGGCGGAGGAACTTAAAAAGGAACTTACCGGTCAGCTCATTGAGTATCAGCTTTGCAAGGAGATAGCCTTGATGCTGTCGGATGAAATCAGCTTTGGTTACTTCACAAAAGAGCCAAGCAAAATGAACTTTGACACAACCTACGACAGAAGTCACGACCCCTTTGACATAGCCAAGGGTTACATTTCCGCTGTGGGCAGAGGAAAGGCAAAGCTACCGCCGCCAAAGGAGGCTTTTTCGGGGATTGTCAGCAGGAAGATTGTTTCTGTTTCCTCCAAAATTATTACCGTTATGCGAAAGCTGTACAAGGGCAACACAGTAAAGTACAGCACCCTTTTTGAAGCCGCCAACGGTAAAAGTGAGCTTGTAGCCACATTTCTTGCTGTCCTTGAGCTTGTTAAGGGCAAGCGTGTAAGGGTTGATGGCGAAGGTGACAACGCAGAAGTTAGAATGATTTAATTCTTTTGAGGAATATTATATGAATAATGAAGAAATGAAAAGGGCAGTTGAGGCAATACTTTTTGCCGCAGGTGAGTCTGTGGAAATTTCAAGAATTGGTGAAGCTCTTGAACTAACACCAAAGAAAGCGGAAAAGCTCCTTGAGGAGCTTACAGAGGAGTTTAATTCCCAAAATCACGGCTTTAAAATTATGCGCTACAAGGATAGCTACCAGTTTGTAACCCACAAGGAGTACGAGGAGCAAATACGCAGGGTTATGGACTTAAACCGCAAAAAGCCACTTTCACAGGCGGCTATGGAGGTGCTGGCAGTAATTGCCTACAACCAGCCTGTTACCAAGGCATTTGTGGAGCAAATTCGTGGTGTTGACTGCTCCGGTGTTATCGGCTCCCTTACAATAAAGGGCTTGATTGAGGAAAGGGGCAGACTTGAACTCCCCGGCAGACCACTCCTTTACGGTACAACGGAAAACTTCCTAAGGTGCTTTAACATAAGCTCTATTGAGGAATTACCAACCATACCTCAGTCCGACAAAGAGGAAAATTCTGAGGAAAATATCAGCGAAAAGGAAAATTCAGAGGATACCATAACAGGAACTCCAAAGGAGATTATCGAAATGGCAGTTGAGGAATAATAATGACTGTACTTGCCATAATACTATTGATATTTTTAGTGCTTTTTTTACTTTCCCTTTTTAATGTGAAATTGACGGCAAAATATGAGGAAAAGCCACTTGTGATAGTTAAGGTGTTTTTCCTGAAATTCAAATTTCCTGCGGAAAAAAAGGCTAAAAAGAAAAACCCAAAGAAGAAGTCCTATCCCAAAAAGAAAAAGACGGATAAAAAACAGGAAAAAGATAAAAAGCAGTCTAAGAGTCCTATAAAACAACTTTGGGATAAAAAGGGACTTTCCGGACTTTTGGATATTTTAAAGGAGCTTTTGGCTTTGTCCAAGGGTGTTCTCAAAGGATTTTTCAACCGACTTGTAATACACAATGTTGAAGTGAAAATTACCGTTGGCGGTGAAGATGCAAGCGATACGGCCCTTGGCTACGGAACTGCCTGCGCTGTGGTTTATCCACTTATGGGCAGACTTTACAACTCCCTGAATATTGAGGACTATACTGTTGATGTGCAGTGTGATTTTAGCGAGGACAGCAAAACCACAGCATATGCTTATGCTTTTTGCACAATCAGAATAATACACATTATAATAATCGCATTAAAGGCTCTGTTTAGAGCGTTAAAAACATATATCAAAATGAAATTTTAAGAAATTTTAATAAGGAGAATTGCTATGAGTGAACATCCTATTGAAAGCCTGATGGGCGTTACAATGCAAAAAATAAAGGAAATGGTGGATGTTAACACCATTATCGGCGACCCCATTACAACTCCTGACGGAACTGTAATTGTGCCTGTTTCCAAGGTTAGCTACGGCTTTGCCAGCGGTGGTTCTGATTTTCCGTCAAAAAAGGACGGCAAAAACTGCTTTGGCGGTGGTTCAGGTGCCGGAATTACCATCAACCCTGTAGGTTTCCTTACAGTAAACAGGGGCGAAGTGAAGATGATTGGCGTTGGAGAAAATGACGGTACTCTTGACAAGGCTCTTGCAATGGTTCCCGATGTTTTTGATAAGGTGACAGGCTTCTTTAAAAAGGACAAAAAGGGTAATAAGGACAAAACTGACAAAACACCTGTAATTACTGTTGACGACAGCGAGGCAGAGGAATAATTGTCAGTAAATCCCTGTGAATAAAGATTTTTTCATATCATAACCTTTTATGAGGTGATTTTATGAAAAAATTTGTTGCTGTGATTTTTTCCTGTATCTTTCTTTTTGCAATATCTGTAACGGACGGCTTTGCCGGTGAACTTTCAACCTCTGCACAGGCATCTGTGCTCATATGCGCAGACAACGGAAAGGTGCTTTACAGCCACAATATGAACACAAGGCTGAAAATGGCGTCAACCACAAAGCTGATGACCTCACTTTTGACGTTGGAAAGTGCCAAAAAGGACAACAGGGTTGTAACCTTTAAGGAAAATATGATTGAAAAGGGCAGTTCAATGTACCTAAAGGTGGGGGAAAAGCTCCGTCTTGAGGATTTGTGTGTTGGTATGCTGTTGCCCTCAGGTAATGACGCATCCACCTGTTCGGCTGTTTCTTTGGCGGGAAGTAAAGAGAATTTTGCAAAGCTGATGAACAGCAGGGCAGAGAAGATTGGTATGAAGAACACAAACTTTGTAACACCCTCGGGACTTGACGACAAAAATCATTACAGCACAGCCTATGATATGGCTTTGCTGATGAAGGAGTGCCTGAAGAATAAAAAGTTTTGTGAAATCAGCGGTAGTGTTTCTCGTACAGTCAGCTTTGTAAGTCCAAAGGACAAAGCGGTTACATATCAAAACCACAACAGACTCCTTTCTTCCTATGAGTACTGTATCAGCGGAAAAACAGGCTATACCCAAAGTGCAGGAAGATGCCTTGTTACTGCATCTCGGAAAAACGGTGTAACACTTATTGCAGTTACACTAAATGACCGAAACGACTGGGAGGATCACACATCCCTTTATGAATACGGCTTTTCTAAGGTGCACAGTCAAGCTTTCTCAAAGAAAACCATAACCCAAAGTGTGGTTGGTGGAGAAAAGGATTTTGTAAAGCTGAATATTGAGGGAAAAAGCTTTATCACAAACAGCAAAAAGGACAAAATTACACTGAAAATTTTAGTCGACCCCTTTGCATATGCCCCCATAAATAAGGGGGACAGGGCAGGGCTTGTGCTTTACTGCAAAAACGGCAGAGTGATTGACAAATCAACAATATATTACGATGAAAATATAGAATACAAAACAACCCAAAGTGGTTTTTGGGAGTTTATAAAAGGATTGTTTTAATGGCTAAAAAAGAATTAGTAAGACTGCAAAAAATGATGGCAGACTGCGGTGTGGCTTCCCGTAGAAAATCAGAGGATTTAATAAGACAGGGAAGTGTTAAGGTAAACGGCAGAGTTGCCCAAATCGGCGACAAGGTTGACCCTGTAAACGACAAGGTTTTTGTTAAGGGACAGAGGATAAAGGGTACTGCAATGCCGAAAAAAAGGTATATTATGCTCCACAAGCCCCGTGGTTATGTTACAACTATGAGTGATGAAATGGGCAGAAAGTGTGTTGCAGAGCTGATTACTGACATTGACGAAAGGATTTATCCCGTTGGCAGACTTGACAGGGACAGCGAGGGACTTCTGCTGATGACAAATGACGGAGAATTTGCAAACACTGTTACCCACCCCAAGAAGGACATCTACAAGGTGTACCGTGTAACTGTTCGCCCCAAAATTACCGACGAGCAGATTACACAGATGATGATGGGAATGACCATTGACGGCTACAAAACTAAGCCCTGTGAGGTGCGAGTAATCACCCGTCAGGAGGGCAGAGTTGTGCTGGAAATTTTGCTCCACGAGGGCAGAAACCGTCAAATCAGAAAAATGTGCGAACAGCTTGGACTTGAGGTTGCAAGGCTGAAAAGGACAGCAATCGGCACAGTAAAACTGGGTATGCTGAAAACAGGGGATTGGCGTGACCTTACCCAAAAGGAAATCGACAAGCTGGTGGCAAACCCAAATCCATCTTCTCATATTGTTTAAAGGACTAAAGACCGGCTTGGATGATTTCACTAATAAAATGAGCGGTAAAGGCAGGGGATTCCTCGACAAGCCGGTCATGACAGTGTGGTGGTCGGCATAACATAGTGGTAGCTCGGAATTAGTTGACATTTTGGCGAATATTGTTCCTATTTGTTTTAGGCAATTTAACAATAATTCAATTATTAATCCTAAACTATTATTTAAAGTGTGCAAAAATTAATCTTTGCACACTTTTTTCTTGTATTTATGCCCTTTTTGGGATATAATGATTTGTGTAGTATTTTATTAAATAATACTAAGTGCAGATTAAATGCCAGTTGAAAATTGTACATCTTTTAACAGTTTTTTTGCAAAAATCGGCATTTGGTAAAAATACAGGAAAGCGAGGAATAGAGATGAGTACAGAAAAGATGACTCAGGCTAAGGCTGAAATCGTCAACACATCTGCCTACAAGGTGATTACAGAATTTTTTGATGATGACAGCTTTATTGAAATTGACACATATGCAAAGTCAGGCGACAACTATGCCGAGGCTGTTGCAGGCTATGGCTCCGTTAACGGTATGCCTTGCTATGCTTTTTGTCAGAACATTGACATTGCAAAGGGTGCAATGAGCAAGGCTCAGGCAGCTAAACTAAAGAAGGTTTATGATTTGGCACTAAAGAACGGTGCACCGGTTGTTGGTATCTATGACAGCCTGGGAGGTAAGCTAAAGGAAGGCAACGAACTACTCACAGCTTACGGTACTGTACTTAATGCTGCAAGCACACTTTCAGGTGTTGTTCCGCAGATTTCTGTTGTTCTTTCAGACTGCCTTGGTACTTCCGCTATTACAGCATCTTCTGCTGACTTTGTAATCAAGGTAAAGGATGCAGTTATCTCTGTTAACACAGCAGATGATGAGGGTTGCAACTGTTCTGTTGCAATGATGGCTGACGACAAGGACGACGCACTCCAAAAGGCAAAGGAACTTCTCCTTTATCTGCCGTCAAACAACCTTTCAACAGCTCCTTGTGCCGAGGAAAATGCTCCTGAGGCCGACCCACAGTGCGTTGTTTGTGCAACTATGGACTGTGGCTCTGATGTAAAGCTTTATGACCACATTGGAGAAACTGCCAAGGTTGGCTTTGCAAGACTCCAGGGTGAGGTTGTTGGTATCGTTCAGACAAAGGGCGGTTTACTTGAAAAGCCTGACGGAAAGAAAATCACAAAGCTTGTTTCTTTCTGCGACGCTTTCTCAATTCCTGTTATCACTTTCCTAAACAGCGAAGGCTTTAATTGCCTTTCAGCCGCAACATCAGTAACTAACGCTTATGCTGAGGCTACAACAACAAAGATTACAGTAATTACGGGCAAGGCTGTTGGACCTGTTTACATTGCAATGGCTGGTACAGGGGCTATGACAGACCTTACAGTTGCTTTACCTGATGCTGTTGTTTCTCCTCTCAACGAAATGGCTGCCGCTTACCTTATGGCTCCTGAAAGGATGGAGATTCCTGTTGCTGAGCAGGAAAATGCTGCAAAGGCTTTTGCACAGGAAAACCTTTCTGCATTTAAAGCCGCTGAAGACGGTGTTATTGAAAATATTGTTACTACGGAAGAACTTAGAACTGTCCTCGCTCAGGCTGTTACAATGCTTATGAGCAAGAGAATGACAACACTTCCAAAGAAACATTCCACAATCGGATAAAATACAATCAAAGGGGAACTAATTATGAAAAATTTAAAGATTACAGTTAACGGTACAACATATGATGTTCAGGTAGAAGAGGTTGGCGGTTCTGTCGCTTCTACTCCTGTTTCTGCTCCTGCTGCTCCTGCACCGGCTCCTGCTGCACCTGCACAGGGCGAGGGTACACCTGTTACTGCTCCAATGCCCGGCACAGTTGTTGATGTTAAGGTTGCTAACGGTGCAAAGGTAAACGAGGGCGACACAGTTATTATCCTCGAGGCTATGAAGATGGAAAACGAAATCAATGCTCCTTGCTCAGGTACAGTTACTTCTGTTGTTGTATCAAAGGGCGAATCTGTTGATTCAGGCAAGGTAATGCTTACAATCGGCTGATTAACAGGGAAGGAAGATTAAAATGGCTAAGAAACTAAAAATTACAGAAACAGTTCTTAGAGATGCACATCAGTCCCTTCTTGCTACAAGAATGCCACTTTCTGATATGCTCCCAATTCTCCCTGAACTGGATAAAATCGGCTTTTATTCACTGGAATGCTGGGGCGGTGCTACATTTGACGCTTGCCTGAGATTCCTTGATGAGGACCCATGGGAAAGACTGCGCACAATCCGCAAGGAATGTCCTAACACAAAATTACAGATGCTTTTCCGTGGTCAGAATATGCTTGGCTACCGTCACTATGCAGATGATGTTCTTGAATATTTTGTTCAGAAGTCAGTTGCAAACGGTATTGATATTATCAGAATTTTTGACGCACTTAACGATATTAAGAACCTTGAAACTGCTGTTAAGGCTGCCAAAAAGGAAGGCGCTCACGCACAGATTGCAATGAGCTACACAACAGGTCCTGTTTTTGACAACAAGTACTATGTTGACTACGCCAAGAAGATTGAGTCAATCGGTGCAGATTCTATCTGTATCAAGGATATGGCGGCTCTCCTTACACCATACAACTGCGAAAGCCTTATTAAGGACCTTAAAAAGGCTGTTAACATTCCAATTCAGCTCCACACCCACGCAACAGCAGGGCTTTCATCAATGTGTATTATGAAGGCTGTTGAAAACGGCTGTGATATTGTTGACACAGCAATGTCACCCCTTGCAAACGGCACATCTCACTCTGCAACAGAGTCCATTGTTGCCGCATTCCAGGGTACAGAGTACGACACAGGTCTTGACCTTGCCGCACTTGCCGATATTCGTGAGTACTTTATGACACTTAGACAGAAGTACATCGACAGCGGTCTTATCGACCCCAAGATGCTTGCAACAGACGCATCTGCTCTTCTGTATCAGGTTCCCGGCGGTATGCTTTCAAACCTGCTTTCACAGCTTAAGCAGGCAGGCAAGGAGGATCAGCTCCTTGATGTTATGAAGGAAGTACCAGAGGTTCGTAAGGACGCAGGTTATCCGCCACTTGTTACTCCATCATCACAGATTGTTGGAACACAGGCTGTGTTCAATGTAATTATGGGTGAAAGATACAAGATGGTTACTAACGAATTTAAGGATATGGTTGCCGGCAAGTACGGTACAACTCCGCTTCCAATCGACCCTGAGTTCAGAAAGAAGATTATCGGCGATATGGAGCCTATCGAATGCCGTCCTGCCGACTTGCTCCAGCCTGAGCTTGAAACACTTAAGAAAGAGGCAGAGTCCTTTGCAGAAAAGGAAGAGGATGTTCTCTCCTACGCAATGTTCCCAAAGGTTGCCAAGGATTTCTTCGAAAAGCGTCGCAACAAAAGGGTTGGCATTAACGACAATGCAGATAAGGCTAATATGATTCATCCTGTTTGATTGTAATACTAATATATAACCATACCCCACTTCGGTGGGGTATTTTTTTGGAAAAATTCTGTTTTTTGTTGTAATATACTTGACGAATTGAGCATATATATGTATAATGTAGCATGTAGTTAGTTATGGCTAACTGCAAATTGTTTATTGCAAATATGGAGGAAATATGACAACACTCAACGATTTTCGCCCCGGTGCAACACTAAGGGTTGTAAAGGTTCACGGTGAGGGGGCTCTCAGGAGAAGAATAATGGATTTTGGCATAACCAAAGGAGTTACCCTATATATTAGAAAGATGGCTCCCCTTGGTGACCCTATGGAAATTCTTGTTCGTGGCTATGAATTAAGCCTTCGCAGAGAGGACGGAAAGATGATTGAGGTTGAAAGGATTAATACTAAACCTATTTAGTTATAATGGGAATTAGTAAAAGTAGGAGATAAAATGGAGATAAGAATTGGACTTGCCGGAAACCCCAACTGTGGCAAAACTACCTTTTTTAACATTTTAACCGGCAGTAACCAGTATGTTGGCAACTGGCCCGGTGTTACTGTGGAGAAAAAAGAAGGTAAGGTAAAGGGGAGAGATAATGTTACCGTCACCGATTTGCCGGGCATTTACTCACTTTCACCCTACACACCGGAGGAAATTGTTGCACGAAATTACCTTGTTGGGGAAAGACCCAATGTTATTTTGAACATAGTTGACGGTACGAATATTGAGAGGAATTTGTACTTAACCTTACAGCTGATTGAAACAGGAATACCTGTTGTTATGGCTATTAATATGATGGATGTTGTCCGTAAAAACGGCGACAAAATCAACATAGATTTGCTTTCAAAAAGGCTTGGAGTAAAGATAATTGAGGTTTCGGCTCTGAAAAACGAGGGAGTTGAAGAGACTGTTGACTTGGCGGTGAAAACTGCAACAAGTGACAATGTACATCTTCCCATTCACCGCTTTAGCGGTCCTGTTGAGCATACACTTGCCCACATTGAGGAGGCTGTTGTACACGAAATTCCCGAGGAGCAACAGAGGTACCTTGCTGTTAAAATCTTTGAAAATGACAAGGAAGTTCTTAAAACTCTTGGGGTTGAAAGTGATGTTCTAAACCACATAAAAAAGGATATAAAGCTTTGTGAAACGGAACTTGACGATGATGCGGAAAGCATTATAATCAGCGAAAGATATGACTACATAACGAAAATAGTTAAGGAATGCTGTAAAAAGGTTAATGTTACCACCACAACATCATATAAATTGGACAAAATTCTTACAGGCAAGTTTACGGGACTTCCTATATTTGCCCTGATTATGTTTGGCGTTTACTATGTTTCGGTAACGCTTATTGGTACATCTGTTACTGACTGGGTGAATGATGTGCTGTTCGGGGAGTGGATTTGCGGTGGAGTTTCCGCTTTTCTTACAAACATTGGCTGTGCAGAGTGGCTTATCTCAATGATATGTGACGGAATCTTAGGGGGTGTTGGCTCGGTTATCGGCTTTGCCCCTCAAATGGCAATACTCTTCTTCTTCCTCAGTTTCCTTGAGGACTGCGGATATATGACGAGAATTGCTTTTGTTATGGACAGATTATTCCGAAAATTCGGTCTTTCAGGCAAAAGCTTTATCCCTTTGCTTATCGGCTCGGGGTGTGGTGTGCCGGGAATTATGGCGTCAAAAACCATTGAAAGCGACTCCGACAGGCGAATGACCATCATCACCACAACATTTATTCCCTGCGGTGCAAAGTTGCCTATAATTTCCCTTATAGGGGGAGCGATTTTAGGGGGAAAATGGTGGGTTGCACCCTCAATGTACCTTATCGGTGTTATTGCAGTGCTTGTGTCCGCCCTTATGCTGAAAAAGACAAAGCCTTTTAAGGCGGAGGAAAACCCATTCGTTATGGAATTGCCCTCATACCATATGCCTGTAATGTCGGGAGTTTTCCGTCATGTTTGGGAGAGAGTGAGAGGTTTTATCATCAAGGCGGGAACAGTCCTTGTGGTTGCCTGTGCTGTGATGTGGTGTCTTTCAAACTTTGGTGTTACAAGTGAGGGTTTTGTGTACCTTGGCGGAGAAAACTCCGACAGCTCCTTTATCTCCTACATAGGCTCGGCTATAGCATTTATTTTCTCGCCCCTTGGCTTTGGCAACTGGAAATGCGTTGCCGCCACACTTTCGGGATTTTTTGCAAAGGAAAATATCGTTGCAACAATAGGAGTGCTTTTGTCAAAGGGTGAAACCGTGAATACACTGTTGACTACCGCTGTTGCAGGGTTCAGCTTTTTGGTATTTAATCTGCTGAATTCCCCTTGTATTGCGGCAATTTCCGCAATGGCTAAGGAAATGAACAGCAAAAAGTGGTTCTTCTTTGCACTTCTGTACCAGAATGTTTTTGCATACCTTGTGTGCCTGATGATTTATCAAATCGGCGGACTGTTTTCGGGAACGGTGTCATTCAATTTCTTCACACCGGTTGCCTTTATGGTACTGTTGCTGTTTGTTTATCAGATTGTAAAAAAGGATAGGAATAAAATACAATAAGCCTCCCTCAGATGAGGGAGGGGGACCGCTTGCGGTGGAAGGAGTGAAAAAGTGTTCTCTTTTGCTCATTTTGTTTTTAGATTATAGTATGGTTTATTGTTCTGACTTAAACTTTTTAATCTAAAGACAAAGAAAGATATATTGACTACTTTTTCACTCCCCCAGTCGGCATAGCCGACAGCCCCCTCATCCGAGGGAGCCTTTGTTTTACTAACATTTCGCTGAAAAGGGAATACCTCATCCGATGGAGTCTTTGTTTTGATAAAAAAATGGGTGTGCTTTGATGCACACCCAAAATTTTTTATGTGATTTTATTCTGATAATTCTTTTTCAGAATTTTTCTTCTTTTCTGCTTTGTAGTCGCAGTAGTAGTCACCGTCATCAAGTGCCTTACGCTTTAGCATAGTTCCGTTGCCTGTTACTATTCCGCCTATAAGCAGGAAAATTATTCCCAAAATCACAGATGCTCTGCCCATTGTGAATGCTCCTACAAATACTGTGCCAAGGAAAATAATTCCCAAAATTACAAGTGCAACACCGATAAAAAGCATTGCGTCATATGTATGATACTTGCCAAGTAATAATGTTTCTTTCTGTTTATTCTGATTTTTCATAATATCCTCCGTTTGAAACTATACAAATAGTTTATCATTATTCTATAAAAGTGTCAACTTCATATTTGTAAAAAAAGTGTTGACAAATCTATTTTTGTATTGTATTATCTAATTGTACTAATTGTATTAGTTGTTATAATACAATTAGGTCAACAGAAAGGAGGATGTAATGTTTACTATTAATTATCAGTCACCAACGCCTGTGTACAAACAGCTTTACGAAAATGTGATACGGCTTGTGTCCTTTGGTGCTTTAAAGCCAAACGACAAGCTACCGCCTGTGAGAACCCTTGCAGGGGAGCTTGGAATAAACCCGAACACAGTTTCCAAGGCGTACAGTATGCTGGAAAATGACGGTTATATCTACTCCGCTGTGGGCAGAGGAAGTTTTATTTCTGAAAATTTTGACAGCAGAGAGGCAGAAAAAATTGAGGTTAAGAAAGTGATAAAAAATAACCTGCAAACTGCCTTTGGCTTTGGCGTTAAGCGTGACGAGGTTTTAGAAATATTGGATGAGGTATATATTGGAGGTGAGGGCAAGTGATTGACCTTATTAATTTAACAAAAAAGTTTGATAAAAACATTGCTGTAAACAATGTTACAGCGTCAATCCCCGACGGGGCAATCTGCGGTCTTGCAGGCTCTAACGGAAGCGGAAAAAGCACACTTTTAAGAATGTTAAGCGGTGTTTACGAGCCTGACGGAGGTACTGTGCTGATTGACGGAAAAAGGAATTTTGAAAATATGGAGGTCAGGGGAAAGTGCTACTACATTTCCGACTATCCATTCTTTTCTAACAACGCAACGGTGAGCAAGCTGAAAAAATATTTGTCAGGAATTTATCCCAACTGGGATGAAGAATATTTCAGGCAGTTGTCAGCATATTTTCCAATCAGACACGATGCAAAAATTATTAATATGAGTAAGGGTATGCAAAGGCAGGCGGCACTTTTGCTGGCATTTTCTACAAAGCCAAAGTACCTTTTCCTTGACGAAATTTTTGACGGACTTGACCCTGTTATCAGGCAAACTCTTAAAAAGCTTATAGTTCAGAATGTAACAGACAACAATATGACTACGGTTATTGCGTCACACAACCTTAGAGAATTTGAGGACATTTGCGACACTATGATTTTGCTCCACAACGGAGATATTGTAAGCAATACAAAGATTGAGGAGATGAGGAGCAAAGCATTTAAGGTGCAGATTGCATTTAGTGATGATGTAACGCCTGATATTTTTAAAGGTCTTAATACAAGGAACATTATGCAAAACGGAAGATACTTTACACTGCTTATTCAGGGTGACGAGGACAGCATAAGAAACAGGCTTGCAGAGCTTAATCCTGCATTTGTGGAGATGCTTCCTTTGACCCTTGAAGAAATGTTTATTACAGAAATGGGAGGTGCAGGATATGAAGTGTTCTAAGGCTTTTAAAAGTGTATGTAGGGATAGCCTAAGGAGATTTTTGCCATTTTCAATAGCATATTGGGCGTTGCTTGTTTATGTGTATCCTATCAGCGAGGGCATTAATTATTTGCAACTTCATTTTATGAAAAATGTTGTACATGATTTTGGCGGAGATATTGCAAACAATTCAAATATTTATGTTTTTGAATGTGTATATCTTGCTATGATTTTTGCTACCGTCATATCCTTTATGGCTTTTTCTTACCTCCACAACAAAAGAAGTATGGACTTTTACGGCAGTATGCCTGTTTCAAGGAGAACTCAGTTCTTCGGCAGAATGGTGGCTGTTGTTGCCTCTACCGTTGTTCCTCTTATAATTGTATGCCTTATCGGCAACGGCGTTGTTCTGTTCAGAGGCTTTGAAGACGCTGTTGTGGCATTTTTCTGCGGTACTGTGGGCATTCTTGGGAATATTGCTTTTATAGCATTTATTGCTGTCTGTTGTGGCACTGTGGGACATTCAATTGTGACGTATATTTTAATAAGCGGTGTTTACCCTGTGTGCGTTCTGGTGCTTACCTTGTATCCCGAATTTGCACTGCCGGGTATGTCAGGTTTTTCAAGCTTTGGAGAATTTCCTGTTTCTCCTGTTGTTCTTTCTCTGTTGTCGCCCTTTATTGCACCTGTTTGTGTGTACGGTTCGGGCTTTATGACCGCACTTGCCCGCACAGTAACTTCTTCTTCGGTTATTTTTGATGTTAATGTTCCCGTATCATATTACATTTGGTGGACTTTGTTTACAGCAGGTCTTGTAGTAGCAACATATTTCCTTGTGAAAAAGAGGAAGTCCGAGTCTGCTCAAAGCGGTTTTGCATTCGTATTCCCAAGTGTTGCAATTAAGTTTTTTACAAGCGTTACGGTGGGACTGTTGCTTGGATTGGTAATGGCATCCATTTCAAGCATACCTTATGTTGGCGGTGAGGTCAGTTCTGTTTCATACATTATATTATTCTCTATTGGAATTATAATTGGAACAATAATTTCCCATATCATTCTCCACCTGATTTACCACAAGGGAATGTCAGGCTTTGGCAAGTGGATGATACTCTACGGCTGTGAGGCTTTGGTATCACTTATTTTCTTCGCTATTGTTACAACAGGTATGTTTGGTTATGCAACAAGAGTTCCCGATGTTGAGGATGTTAAGAAAGTAGAAATAACTTTTAGTAGTTATGTTGACGAGGATATAAAAATTAAAGGTAAAAATCCCCAGATGTATTCTACATCCGACCCTGAAAGTATAAAGTCAATAATTGAGTATCACAGTGCGGTAGTGCAGGAATATGAGAAGCAATGTTCCGGTATTTATACCCCTGTCGGAAATTACGGAAATGATGAAGAATATGAAAACTATAATGGCGACGGTCTATATTTAAGATACACCGATAAAAAGGGAAATGAAATAACAAGGGCTTATAGCAATCCTACATTAGTGTTTAAGCATACACGCATCATTGGTGATATTATCGGAAGTATTGATAGTGGCGACGGTATAGTAGGCAAGGCTCCCATTGATAGGTGTAGTGAGCTTGATATGTATATAGAGGGCTGGAAGGGCTTTAAGGAGGGAAACTACACCATCAAGGATAAAGATGTGATAAAGAAGCTTATTGAGAATTACAATAAGGATATAGACAATTTAGGCTTATTAAGCACTGACAATGTTTTTGAAGAGGGTATAGTGAGTTATTATGGTATTGATTGTAGTATTTACTATACCACAGATGACGGTGATGATATGGGATATATGGAAACTATGTATGTCAGCAAGCAACATAAAAACACCATAAAGTACCTCAAGTCCATTGATTTGGAAAAGTATTATCAGGATTTTGATGATTCAGATTATTACGAATAAGTAGGATAATCATTTGCGTATTACCTATATTTCTACCCCCTTTTTTAAAACGGCTCCCTTTTATTGGGAGCCGTTTTTTAGGTGTGAGGTAATTAAGTGACCGAAGAATCTGAAAGGATAGCAGTTGTGCATTAATGAATATTATCAGGTTAGATGAAATTATGGATTTAACAAAGGCTCCCTCGGATGAGGGGGCTGTCGCCAAAGGCGACTGGGGGAGTGAAAAAGTAGTCAATATATCTTGCTTTGTCTTTAGATGCCAAAGTATGAATAAGAACAATAAATCAAACTATCCACAAAGGACAAAAAGAGCCGAAGAGAACACTTTTTCCCTCCTTCCACCGCAAGCGGTCCCCCTCCCTCGTCTGAGGGAGGCTGGGTGTAAGCCGGGTTTCATCAGGAGGTTGGGTTGAATTGTAGTGTTGTGGGGGTTATTTCAACCTCACAAATTTTTTCAGTAGCTCCTTGCCTTTAAAGGGTATGAGGGGGTAGAGGTAGCTTTTGCCTGACAGGGTTTTGTTACTGGCGAGGAGTATGAACAATGTTATCACCCCAAGGGCAAAGCCCCATATGTTCAGTAGTTGGGTGAGTATCAGTAGGAAAATTCTCATAAATTTTATTGAGTAGGAAAGCTCTTGGCTTGGCTGGGAGTAGTTTGCTATTGTGACAAATGCCATATACAAAATTGTTTCCGTGCTTGCAAAGCCTGCGTCCACTGCAAATTGCGATAGTGCTATACCGCCAATTATTCCCAAGGTGGTGCTTAGTGTGTCGGGGGTGTTGATTGATGCAAGGCGAAGTCCGTCTATTGCTATCTCCACCAGTATAAGTTGCCAAAAAAGAGAAATGTTTTGGGGTTCGTCAACTATTGTAAACTGCAAAAACTGTGGCACGAATTGAGGAAACTGATTTGCAAGGAGCCAAAGAGGTGTTATAAACAGGGAGAAAAATGTGACGAGGTACCTTGAAAGTCTTAGGTATGTTCCTGTTACAGGGGGAAAATAGTAGTCGTCAGCCTCCTCCATAAGGTCGAATACAGATGTTGGGATAATTATTGCCGTTGGTGCATTGTCAACGATTATTGCAATGTTCCCCTTTAGCACATTGGCTGATGTTGAGTCAGGCCTTTCGGTGTACTTTACCTTTGGGAATGGGTTAATCCACTTTGGCTTTATGAGTGCCTCAACAAATGCCTGTTGTGTCATAGAAAGACCTTGGTCGTCAATATTTTTTATTTCTCTTTTGATTTTTTCCAGAAGTTTTTTATCTACTCGGTCGTTCATATACACAAGTGCTATGTCGGTTTTTGAGATTTTTCCTGCCTGCATTGCACTTATTGTCAGATTTTTGTCACGGATTCTCCGCCTTACAAGTACGCAGTTGTGTATGAAAATTTCGGTAAAAGCATCACGACTGCCACGCAAAACCTTGTCGTTGACAGGCTCGGCTGTTTCCCTTTGGGGGTATGTCCTTGTGTCAATTAGGATAATGTCCTCTATGCCGTCAATGGTCATAAGGGCTATACCCGAAAGAAGGGAAGTTACAATTTCGCTTGTATTTCTGCTTTTTGTCACCTCAACATAGGGAATACAGTTTTCCATAAAGCTGTCGGCGTCTTTTAAAAAGCTGTCGTCGCTGATGTCGTAAAAGAACTCCATCAGCTTTTCCATAATATCATCCTTTAAAAGACCGTCTATAAAATATAGGGCGGTCTTTTTCTTGTTTATTCTTATAATTCTTTTTACTATGTCAAAGCTTTCATTTGCCCTTGTGAGCTTGTCAAGGACAGTAATGTTATTTTCTATATTAGAATTAAACAAACAAATCACCATTTTTATTATCCCAACAAAGTATGCAATTATTGCATTTTTTGTAAACAATATATTAACATTTTTCGGAAATTGCATTTTACTATGCAATTTTTTTGTTTTTCGGGGTATGGTTGCAGGATATTTATGCTAACGAAAATTACAAGTTAGCAAAAGGAGGTAGAAAAATTTTTGAAGAAGAAGGAAAAGGTTTTTTGCCAAAATATTGCAAACGGCAAAACCGTTGAGGAGTCGGCTCTCCTTGCAGGGTACACAGAATAGGGTGCAGGACTTGAACTGATTTCCAAGGATGTAATTATGGAGGAAATCACAAGGCTTTTAAGCGCCAAGTCAAAGCTGCTGAAAAACCTTGCCTTGCTTGGGTATCAGCACCTTGCATTCGGGAGCATAAGCGATTGCATTAGCCTTATTACAGAGGAGAATATTTCTGAAGAAAGGCTTGGTCAGATGGATTTGTTTATGATTTCCGAAATTAAAAAGCCAAAGGACGGAGCAATGGAGATTAAATTTTTCGACAGGCTGAAAGCCCTTGAAAAGCTTGGGGCAGAAACCGAGGAAAGGGGAGGAGCAGTGCCGTTTTACGAAGCACTTGAAAAGGGTGCAATGGCACTGACAAAACGAGATGAGTAACAGCTACAATCCCTTTTCCGAAAAACAGCTTAAAGTCCTCACCTGGTGGTGCGAAAATTCACCATACAAGGAAAAGGACGCAATTATCTGTGACGGTGCTGTGAGAAGCGGAAAAACCTTTTGTATGTCAATTTCCTTTATTGCCTGGTCCTTCAGCAGGTTTTCCAATATGTCCTTTGCAATGTGTGGCAAGACTATCCGAAGCCTTAAACGAAATGTAATTATACCTCTTATGAAAAGCCTGACTGAATTGGGATTTTCTTATCAGCTTAAAAAAAGCGAAAACATCCTTGAAGTTACATATAACGGGGTAATGAACCGCTTTTACCTCTTTGGCGGAAAGGATGAAATGAGTGCATCCCTGATTCAGGGCATCACCTTAGCCGGTGTTTTCTTTGACGAGGTTGCCCTTATGCCACGGTCATTTGTTGAGCAGTCACTGGCAAGATGCTCTGTGGAGGGCAGTACCTTTTGGTTTAACTGCAACCCGGAGTATCCCGGTCACTGGTTTTACCGTGAATGGATAAAGAAAAGGGAGATTAAAAATGCCCTTTACCTCCACTTTGAAATGGAGGACAACCCATCCCTCAGCAAAAAGATGATAGCACGGTACGAAAGCCTTTACAGCGGAGCCTTTTACGAAAGGTTTGTAAGAGGTAGGTGGGTTGCTGTGACAGGTGCTGTTTATCCCTTTATGGACAAGGACGAGTCGTTCCCTGATGTTCCCAATGTGGAGTTTGAGGAATATGCAGTTTCCTGTGACTACGGCACTGTAAACCCTGCATCCTTTGGACTGTGGGGCAGATACGAAAATGTGTGGTACAGAATAGAGGAATACTACTTTAATTCCAGAAAAGAGGGCTATCAAAAGACAGACGAGGAGCATTATCTTTCCCTGAAAAGCCTTGTAGGAGGCAGAAAACTTAGGTGCATAACCGTTGACCCATCAGCCGCCAGCTTTATTCAAGTTATTAAGCGTCACGGTGAATTTTCTGTTGTTCCGGCAAAGAACAATGTGATTGACGGAATACGCAGAGTTTCAACTGCACTGAAAAACGGTGAGATAAAAATCTGCTCCACCTGTCGTGACAGCATCAGGGAATTTTCCCTCTACCGTTGGGACGAGAAAAACGGAATGGACAATCCAATCAAAGAAAACGACCACGCTATGGATGATATAAGATATTTTGTAACAACAATTTTAGACGGTGGCAGTGGCTTTGTTGCCATTGCTACAAGAAGATAGGAGATTTATGGGTTTATTTAAGAGAAAGAAAAAGGTGAACAAGGCATTAATTCAGTCGGCACCTGTCAGGGGGAAGGAACATCCCTTTTCTTTAATAAGTTCCTATCAGCCTCTTTGCAATGTTGAACTTGAGCTGTACTCCTCCCTTAGGGAGGCTATTCCAATCATTGACGCCGCAATAGGTAAGCTAAACCGCCTTGTGGGTACTTTTACAGTTGAATGTGAAAACAAATCAACTCAAAAACAAGTTGAGGAGTTTTTCAGGGAGGTAAATGTGTGTCAGGGCAACAGGGGAATAAACACCTTTATTTCCACCTACTTTGACCAGCTTTTGACCTACGGTGAGGCTGTGGGGGAAATTGTCCTTGACAGTACTCGAAAGGGCATATCAGCCCTTTACAACACAAACTTAAAGGATGTTACCCTGTTTCCCAATAAAAACACTATGGAGCTTGTTGCGTACAGAAACGATAACGGAGTGGAGAAAAAACTGCCATATCAATCCCTTATTCTCACAACACTCCTTAACCCCGAACCCGGCAGAGCAAAGGGTACATCAATCCTAAAGGGACTTCCTTTTGTAAGCGAAATTTTGCTTAAGATTTTCAATTCCGTTGGTCAGAACTGGGAGAGAGTCGGCAACATCAGGTTTGCAGTTACCTACAAGCCCGACAGCAATTCAGGCACTACCGCCTACACAAAGGAAAATGCTCAGCAAATTGCCGACGAATGGTCAAGGGTTATGGGTGACAAAAACAACACCTGTGACTTTGTTTCTGTTGGTGATGTTTCAATCAAAACTATCGGTGCAGATAATCAAATTCTGGACTGTGATGTGCCTATCCGCCGTATCACCGAGCAGATAGTGGCAAAGCTTTCTGTACCGCCCTTCCTTTTGGGACTTAGCTGGAGTACAACGGAACGAATGAGCAGTCAGCAGGCGGATATTCTCACAAGTGAGCTTGAATATTACAGAGAAATTCTAAACCCTGTGATACTAAAGATTGCAAGGATGTTCCTGAACCTAAAGGGAATTGACGAAAAGCTGACTGTCAGCTGGAATCACATCAATTTACAGGACGAGCTTGAGCTTTCTGAGGCAAGGCTTAACAATGCAAATGCCCTTAAGGTGGAAATGGAAGTTGAGAGAGATTTTGGTGTGAAACAGGGCGAGGAAGGTACTATTGAGGGGGTGTGATATGAAGCAAGGACTAATAGTAAAGTCGGGTGACAGCACCGATATGGATATGAAGCTCATCAACGAGTATTCAAGGAGAACACTAACTAAAGACGAGGTATACACATTTTCGGTGGTGTTGTGCGACAACGACATTGACAGGGATTTTGAAAGGTTTACCGTTGAAGGTCTGTTCACATTGCAAAAGCTGTTCTTGGGCAAGACGGGAATACTCGACCACAACCCCACAGCAAAAAACCAAACTGCAAGGATTTTTCAGACAGAGGTTGAGTCTGTTGAGGGGAAAATGACAAAAAACGGCGACCAGTATTTTCGCCTTGTGGCAAGGGCATATATCCCAAGGAGTGACAACCTGAATGAGTTTATCCAAAAGATAGACACAGGAATTATTAAGGAGGTAAGCGTTGGTTGCGGTATCGAAAGGACAATCTGTTCCGTCTGCGGAAAGGATATTCATTCCGTAGAGTGTTCCCATCAGAAGGGAAAAACCTATGACGGTACACTTTGCTTTGGGGAACTTACCAACCCCACAGACGCCTACGAATGGAGCTTTGTGGCTGTACCTGCCCAGCGTGAGGCAGGTGTTATTAAATCATTTAAAAAAGGAGAAGTATCAATGGAAAATATCATTGAATGTTTAAAGTCTGAAAAGGATTTTACCCTTGGCAAGGATGAAAAAAGAGAAATTCTTACATACATTCGTTCCCTTGAAAAAGAGGCACAGGATGGCAGAGAATACCGAAATAACCTTGTCAGCGATGTAAAGAAATTTTCTCTCTTAAGCAAAAGCGGAATTTCCCAAAGCACAATGAATTCAATCGTAAAATCATTGTCGGTTAAGGAGCTTTGTGAGCTTAGAGATATTTATTTGAAGAGGGCATCCACTGTTGTTCCCCCTGTTCCCCAAACATTTGCGGGAAACAAGAAAAACAGGGAAAACAGAGAAAGCAACGAAGGATTTACTATTTAACAGGAGGTTTTTATGAATATTGATTTTAAAGGATACAACGAAAATGTTATTACACTAAAGGCAGACAGCACTCTTCCTGAGGGTACACAGGGTGTTACTGTAACTATCAGCGGTCAGGGTACTGCAACTTTGGCACCTGACAACAGCTTTGTATTAGGTGTTTGCCTTTCGGTAAGAAACGGCTACGCATCAGTTCAGACAACAGGCTACACAAGGGTTAAAACCACAGGCAAACTTACACCCGGTTGTCGTGCTATTTTGTCAGACGGCAAGGGCGGAGTTAAGGCAAGTGACAGCGGTAAGCTCCACTTTGTACTTGACAGCACAGACAATGAAGCAGGAATTTTGTTTTAATTTAAGGTAATTTTATATTAAATTTAGGAGGAATTTTATGAGCAAATACGAAAACATTTCACTTGAAAAGGGTATGTACGGTGTGAGAGGAAAAACATTTACACAGGTACTTGAGGACCTTGACCCGTCATCAGACTACATTGGTACTTCCCTTGATGGTCTTGACGCATTTTCAAGACAGCTAAAGCGTTTTGACATCAAGGTGTCCGGCAGTGGCTCGGATACTGTTGACAAGTTCTTTTCCACAAGCTCCTCTGCCGCACTTTTCCCTGAATACATAAGCAGAGCAGTAAAGCAGGGTATGGAAAGAGCCGATGTGCTTTCTGACATTGTGGCAACTACAACTATGATTGAGGGTATGGACTACCGTTCCATCACCTCAACTCCAACAGAGGACGACAAGTCACTAAAGGTTGTTATGGAGGGTACAACTATTCCACAGACAACTGTTAAAACACAGGAAAACCTTGTTCGCCTTAACAAGCGTGGCAGAATGCTTGTGTCCTCATACGAGGCAATCAGATTTCAGCGACTTGATTTGTTCACAGTAACACTAAGACAGATTGGCGCATATATTGCAAGAGCACATCTTATGGACGCCATTGATGTTATTGTAAACGGTGACGGTAACAACAATCCGGCACCTGAAATTTCGGTTTCTACAACAGGCTCAATCAAGTATGAGGACCTTATTTCCCTTTGGACTAATATGGCGCCTTATGAGCTGAACACAATCATTGCCCCAACTGCCTCAATGCAAAAGCTCCTTATGCTAAACGAAATGAAGGACTCCTCAGCAGGTCTTAACTTCCAGGGTACAGGCAAGCTGATTACACCAATGGGTGCAAATGTGATTCACACACCTGAAATTAAGGGTGAATACATCATCGGTCTTGACAAGAACTGCGCCCTTGAAATGGTTAAGGCAGGGGAAGTTCAGACTGAATACGACAAACTGATTGACCGT
Source organism: Ruminococcus sp. (assembly GCA_022779485.1). Classification (GTDB taxonomy): domain Bacteria; phylum Bacillota; class Clostridia; order Oscillospirales; family Acutalibacteraceae; genus Ruminococcoides. The sequence continues at coordinate 19,670 of JALFTC010000045.1, read as the reverse complement.
CAGCTTGAAAGAGCGTCTATCACATCTATTGCAGGCTTTGCAAAGATTTATAACGATGCCGGCAAAATTCTCTCATACGCATAAGAGGTGATTCTTTGAGGATAGAAAGGATTGCAGAAAGGTTTTCTCTCCTTTCGGGACTTGAAGGAGATGAGCTTTCAAAATGGACTCCCTTGCTAAAGGACGCCATTGCTTATGTTTCGACTTTGCTAAAGCCGGGTGTTAAGGCGGAAAATCACCTTGAACGCCTTGAATCAGCCACAGCAACATATGCCTACTACAAGTGGATTTTGTGCAGTGAGGAAAGAGATGCAACCTCATTTAAGGCGGGAGATGTTACGGTGTCACAGAGCCACAGCGGAGCAACAGCAGATTGGGCTTATCAGCTTTGGAAACAGAGCTTAAGTGAGATTGCAGACATAACAGTACCCTGTAATTTTTTCTTTAAAGGGGTGGAAGTATGAACATAACCACTTCGGTGACAAATTCAATCCGTTCCTACGGAAGCGAAATCACTATCCTTGGCAAAGACAAAATCGCATCAACCACAGGGTTTATCCAGCCAATAAGCTATCACAGCTCAAAGTACAACGACTATGAATGTACCGATATTTCAAGACGGGAGAATATCCGTTACCTGATGATTGCAGACAAATCTGCGGATTTAGTAAGCGGTGACAATGTGGTGCTTTGTGACACAACCTACTATGTAGTCAGGGTACAGGACTATGTTTTCAGGAATAAGTGTCTGTACAAATGGGCAATACTAAAGCTGTATTACCCTTTACAGGAGGATGATTTTGATGACAGTGCTGAACAGTAAGGTGGAAGAAATAATAAGGGAGATTAAAACCGACCACAGCCTTGACGGTGTGAAATTTGTGAAGGCTTATAACGGACGACTTCGTGAAGTTCCCTTGGGAGAAATACTGGTTACTGTTGGCACAGGGGTTGAAACTGTTGGCTCATTTGCAGGTGGATTTTTAGGAAACGGAAAAAAGGGAGAAAGAGTTAACTCCAAAATCAAAATGAATGTGTACTGTCCCTACCTTAAGGGTGGGGACGGTATCACCCACACAGTGAACACCCTTGTCAGCAAAATCAATTCAGTTGATAGGGATAACATTGTGTCGGACATAAGCGTTTCAGAGATTAAATTCAGCAAGGAGTATGACGCAGTTTACCGCACTGTTTCCTTTAACCTTGACTACTGCCAACAAGAGGAGGAGTAAATGACTGAACATACAGATAAATTAAAGGATGTTGTAATCAGAATTGACGGAAGTGTTGTGGGTGGCTGTGTGCATTTTGAAACAGAAGAAAGTCAACAAAGCCTAAGTCTTTACGAATACCTGAACTCAAATCCCTATGAAATTATCAAGGAAAAAACAAAGTACATTATAATCCTCAGGCTTACAGGTAACAGTGGAAATTATTCTGTAAACGAAATATGCTTTGACTTCACCCAAAGGGGCTATACCCTTACATATTATGACTGCACTCTCCTTTGGGACAGGAATTACACAAATCAGGGTGAGGTTATCCGTGAGCTAAAGATAGAGGCAGGTGGTAGGAATGTCACTAAACATCAGTGATTACTTTGATTACGCAGACAGCCTTTCCGACAACAGCAGTACTTTGGAGGTTTCGGAGGCTGTTTGTCAGGATATGAGGCGATACAGAAGAAAAATTATCAGCGAAAGTGAGGTTTTGTCCTATGGAAATTTCTCCGATGAGGTTTAAAAATCGTACTTGGAGCTACAATCCCCAAAAAATAAAGATTTTGTCACAAAAAGAGGTGGTGGAAAATATTGTTCCCTCCGCCGACAATGTAACCCATAATTTGGGCAGAAATGCAAGGGTGATAACAGGGGAGGGGAGTATATTCGGCGAGGACTGCTTTAGGGAATTTTACAGTATGTGGAGTGTGTTTCAGGACAACACAACGGGAGTGCTTTCAATCCCTGAATTTGCAGTGATGAACGCCTACTTTACTTCCCTTAGCGTTATAGGAGAGGCTACCGACAATCTGATACAATATGCCTTTACCTTTACCGAGGTTATAGACACCTCAAAGGAAAAGTCCCCAAAGACTGTACATATTGCCCTTGAGGACGAAAGTCTGTGGGATATTGGATACAAGTATGATATTTCTGTTGAAAAGCTGTTGGAGCTAAACCGAGAAATTAAGCACCCCTTTGATGTGTATGAGGGAATGGAGGTTTCAATATGCTAAGGGTTAATGTTTTTGACAAAAGCCAAAATGCAATTTGCAGTGTTGCACCACTTTCTCTCACAATGCAGATGAGCCTGAAAATTCCTGCTGATGATGTTACGGTTATTATTCCGTATAAGAAATATAAAACAGGAGCAACCATTACAGTAACAGAAAATGAAAGTCTGATTTTCAGGGGCATAGTTGACGAGGAGCAAATTATCCTTAACAAAACAGGAAGGTTCATCAAGTATGTTGCAAGGTCAATGGCGGGACTTCTCCTTGACAATCAAGCCTATCCAATGGAGATAGGAAACACAACTCAAACCTTTTTGGGCAACACCTACCTTGAACCCCTTGGAATTGAGTTTGAAAAGGGTGAGGATATTTATAACGGTGTTATAAATATTGAAAAGGGTATGACTGTGTATGATGCCCTTTACACCTACTGCAAAAATAAGTTTGGGGTAATCCCAAGAATGGACTCAAAGGGTGTGTTTTACTTTAGGGGTGGACAAACAGACAAAACATTACTTTTCAGCAATGAAAAGGGTGTTAATTATAGTTCTTTAACAGAATATAAAAAGCCCTGTGAGCAGATTTCCTCTGTGTTTGTTATGCTTGACGGTCAAAGCTATAATTACGAAATAAATAACCCCGAAGCGGAAGATACAGGCATAGTTCGGCGTCGATATTTGGACGGTTCAATTAACAGCAATACTCCTGCTTTAATGGCGGAGGAAATGATAAACAAATCAAACTGCAACTATCTTTCCGTCAAAGTTACCTGTCCATATTTCCTTGCTGATGTCCTGGGTGCAACTGCAAGGGTTGATGCTTTGGATATGGAGGAATACATATTCATAATTTCAGAGCTGAAATATGTGCTGAATTCAAAGGGAGAAGAAACTACACTTATGCTTGAAAGGAAGATGTAAATGTGGATAACTAACTACATAGCCAAGGAGCGAAGCTCAAACCCTGTATCGGGGGAGGTTACATATGCCTCGGAGGAAAAGGCAGATGTTTTCGCATCAGGAGAATACAACAATATGCGGGTGATTAGCCCCTACGGTATAATCTATATTCCACCTGTTGGCACAACAGGAGTTGTACTTCCCACCGAAGGGGAAAATATGCTACTTGGTGTTTGTAATGAGGAAAAAGCCGATTTAAGTCCGGGTGAGCTTATGCTGTTTAGTTCAGGCGGTGCAAGTATTGTGCTGAAGAATAACGGAACAGTATTAATTAACGGCAAGGAGGTTTAAATTGGCTGATATTGAGCTTGATAAGGGAGGAATAGTGTTTACACCCTCCAAAAGAAATGAAGAAAAGCTGTATGACGCAGAGGCAGTAATACAGCGGATAAAAATTGCACTTTCTCTTAAAAAGGGGAATTTCCCCTACTGCAAGGATATGGGGGTTACAATCCCCGACAAATCTTACAGTACAGAAAAGGACATCAAAACCCTTGAAATGTACATAAACGAGGCGATATATCCAATTTGGCAGTGCAGAGCCAAGGTGCTGTCCTTTGACGAGGAAACTATGACAGCGGTAATTAAAATATATTTTTGTGATGAATCCTACGAAAGTGAGGTGAAGCTGTGTGGTAAGCTATGATGAAATTTTAAGTCGTATGGAAAAGGCATATGAGGAAAAAACAGATGTAATTCCCGATGAAAATTCCGACACAGGAATAAGGCTAAGGCTACTTGCAGGGGAAATATTCAATATGGGAACGGAGCTTGAGTGGTTTAAGCGTCAGATGTTCCCAAGCACAGCAACAGGAAAATACCTTGACTATCACGCAAAGGAAAGGGGTCTTTCAAGGAGAAACGGAAACTGTTCAAGCGGATATGTAAGATTTATCTTACCGGCTCCTATCAGTACTGATGTGACAATTCCGTCAGGTACACTGTTAACTACTATGGGTAAAAATCCTCTGCGTTTTGTCACCACAGAAAAAGGGGTTATCAGAGCAGGGGAATCATTTGTAACGGTGCATACTGCTGCCGATAAGAGTGGAAAAAGCTACAATGTTCCGGCAAATTCAATTTGCGCCGGAATAACCTCGATTAAGTATATCAGCGAAATAAAAAACCCTGTTCCAATGACAGGGGGTACTGACAGGGAAAGCGACGAGGAATTGAGAGCAAGGCTGTTGTACCTATACAGAAATCAAAACAACGGTACAAATATTGCCTACTACAAATCCCTTGCAGAAAGTGTTGAGGGAGTATATTCAGCAGGTGTTGTACCAAGAAACCGTGGAGTTGGCACAGTTGATATTTTTATAGCAAAAGATACAGGGGTAGCCGACAGCCAGCTTATTTCAAAAGTGCAGAGTATTGTAAGTAAGCAGAGGGAAGTAAATGTTGACGCACTTGTTCAGTCTGCCTACTTGGCATATGTAAATATCAGTATGGCTATTCAGATTGAACAGGGTTATGACAGTAATGAGGTAAAGAATAACTGCGAAACTGTAATCAGGGAGTATGTTGCATCCCTTGGTGTTGGTAAGTCTTGTTATATGTCGAAAATAGGTGAAAGGATAATGACAGTTGACGGTGTGTTAAGGTATCAGTTTGACTATGACATATGCGTTGATGTTATTGTTAACAACAAGTATTTTCCTATTGTAAGGGAAGTGTTTATCACGGAGGATATAGCATGACAATCTATGACAGAATGATGAAACTCCTTTCTGCCTTTAGGGTTTATGATAAGAATAATCAATTTCTGATTGGTGAAATCAGCGCCTATGAGGCAGGGCTAAATATTGCACTTGATTTGCTCCGCAATATTGAGGAGGAGTGCTTTGTGGCAACAGCCTCGGACTACGGACTTTACATAAAGGAGCATTACTTTGACTATGTTCCAAAGAGTGTTACCCTCCAAAAAAGAAGAAGTATGCTAATGAGTGTACTTTCCGTCAACGAAAATGATTTTACCCTATCGGGTATGGAAAAGTTTTTGAACCAATACCCAATGCAGTATACCATTACCGAAACTCCGAAAAGTAACACCCTTACCGTAACCATTGCAGGCAACGACTGGGTAAATGAAAACCTAAGTCTTGTTAAAAACGGAATAAACAAATTTTTCCCATCTCATATACAGGTGAATGTTGTAACAGAGTGATAAAGGGGAGATAAAAAGGACTAAACCGAAAAAGGAAACATCATAAAAGCAAAAAAGCCACCGAAAAACTCTTTGGAATTTCGGTGGCAAATTTTTACCCTTATTATTTTTCCTTAGCTGAGCTTTTTAATGCCCTTGTCAGCCAAACCTCAGCAATATCCATTGCAAGGTACAAGCCGTTTTTCTCGCTTGTTTTAACAATCTGTTTTCTTGGTGAAAGGGTAGGGTCTGTTGCCAAAAGCTGAATTGCAACCTTGTCGGCAACCTCAAGTCCGTTAACCTCTTTTGTGGATTTAATCACCATATGAATAACAAATGGTTCGTCCATATTGCCGTAGTAAAGCTCTTTTCCGCATCTTACAAGTGGCTTGCCCTTGTAAGTCATAAATTCTTTTTTCTCTGCCATAGTAAACCTTCTTTCATAAAAAGACGCAAGTGTACCCTACACTTGCGAATCTAAAAAATAAGTGAATTAAATATTCAGGTAAGACTTCACAAGTGCTTCCAAAAGCTCATCTCTGTCAATAGAGCTGATGATGTTACGGGCATTGTTGTATGTTGTGATATATGTTGGGTCCTCGGACAGAATATATCCTACAATTTGGTTAATAGGGTTGTAGCCTTTCTGTTTCAGAGCGTCATATACCTTAATCATAGCGTTCTTGATTTCCTGATCTCTGTCACCGTTAAGGGAAAAAATCATAGTCTTATCAAGCATGGAAACACCTCCAATGTGGTTTTACAATATTTAGGATAGGTTATATCCTTACATTATCATAATATTAACATAATAATAGTGGTTATGTCAACTTTTCTTTGAATATTTTGTACAAAAAGTAATAAAAAGCCTTTGAGGCTACCACAATATGTAGTAGCCTCATAAAAATTATCCCCTTAAGTTAACTCCGATTTCCTTGAGGTTTGCTATAATTTTGTCCATAACCTCCTGAACCTCTGCTGATGAAAGAGTCCTTTCGTTGGAGGAAAATTCAAATCTTACAGTCATACTGTGAATTTCCTCTGTGTCGTAGGTGTCTACAATCTTTGTGTTCTTAAGAATGTCATTTCCAAGACCATTCCAACATTCCTTAAGTGAGGAGAAGAATACTCCCTCCTTTAATTCAAGACTAAGGTCATATGTCATTGGCGGGAATTTTGAAGGCTCGTTGTATAGGATACTTGCGTTTTTAACTGAGGCAAACTTTTCTATGTCAATTTCTGCAAAGACAATGTTTGCCTTCTTGTCAATTTTCTTTCCAACAGATGGGTGAACAATGCCCATTACACCAAGGATTTCACCGTCAAGGATAACCTTATTAAGGTTTACAGGGTGCTCGTAGGGGTGAGTAGGTGAAGTAACCTCAAAGGAAAGCTCCCTGTGCTTTAGGTCGTCTGTAAAGGTTGCAAGGATGTCACGAAGATAAGTGTACAGCTCCTTGATGTCCTTTGTTTTGCTGAAAAGTGTAATTGCCAAATTCTTCTTTTCAACACACTTGTTACTGCTGTCTGTACCGTCAACAACTCTGCCGATTTCAAAAATACCAAAGTCAGGGGAGTAGCCTGTGTTTGCCTTTACCTGACAAAGCTGTGTTGGAATTATTGATTTTCTGATGGTTTCAATGTTTGGGTTTGTGGCATTTGCAAGTCTTACATTTTCTTCAACAGGGATGCCAAGTGATTTTAATTCGTCATTATATGCCCAAATATAGGAGTGTACCTCGTGAAGATTATATTTCTTTACAAGAATATCTTTTATCTTCTCTTCATCACTCTTAACCTTATCCATTCTGACAGGGTAGAGTGGGGAACGGGTTGTGTTGATGTCAAAGTTATCATAGCCGTAAATTCTTGTGATTTCTTCAATTATGTCAGCCTTGATTGTAACATCCTTTGTAGCTCTCCAAGACGGAACAGTAACGGAGAATTTGTCATTTTCAAGGTTTACACCAAAGCCCAGTGAGGTAAGAGTCTTAACAATGGTGTCGTTGTCAATTTCAATTCCTGTGTATCTGTCAACAAATCTTTTGTCGAAGTCAAGTGTTACCTTGTCATAGCGGAAAGCGTATTCGTCAGTTAGGGACGAATCAACCTTGATGTCGCTGTCATATGTTTTCAGCAGTTTTACAAATCTGCCGATAGCGGTAACAGTCATTTCAGGGTCAAGTGACTTTTCGTATCTCATAGACGCATCTGTTCTGTGATAAAGTCTTACTGTGGACTTACGGATAGAAACAGGGTCAAAGGTTGCGGATTCAAGGGTGAGGGTTGTGGTGTCCTCCACAATTTCGGAGTCCAAACCGCCCATAATACCTGCGATTGCAACAGGTGTGTTGTCGTTGCAAATCATCAGAGTATTTTCGTCAATATTCCTCTCCACACCGTCAAGTGTTTGGAAGGTGAATGGAGTGTCAAAACGCTTAATCCTGATTTTTTCAACCTTTCGTGAGTCAAATGCGTGCATTGGCTGACCCATTTCAAGCATAAGGTAGTTTGTAAGGTCGGCAAGGAAGTTTATGCTCCTCATTCCGCAGTAGTAAAGCCTTATTCTCATATCAACAGGGCTTACATTCCTTTTGATATTTTCAACCTGTAAACAGGAGTACCTCTGGCAAAGAGGATCCTCGATTTTCATATCAATCCTTGGCAGATTGTTGTATGTATTTAGGTCGTCTGTGTCAATAGGACGAAGCTCCCTGCCTGCAAGGGACGCAAATTCCCTGGCAATTCCGTAGTGTCCCCAAAGGTCGGGACGGTTTGTAAGTGACTTGTTGTCAACCTCAAAGATAATATCGTCAACAGCATAGGCATCTTTGATGTCAGTACCGTTTGGAATATCGTCTGTGATTTCCATAATTCCGGAGTTGTCGTCACTTATGCCGATTTCAGCCTCGGAACAGCACATTCCGTGTGACATATGCCCTGCAAGGGGTCTTGGTGCGATTTCGATTTCGCCGATTTTTGCCCCAACCTTTGCAAAGGCAGTTTTCATACCAACACGAACATTTGGAGCACCGCACACAACATCAGTCAGTTCATCTTCACCTGCATCAACCTTTAACAGGTGTAGTTTTTTGGAGTCAGGGTGATTTTCCACCGACTTAATTTCGGCAACAACCACACCCGATAAATCAGAGCCTTTAAAGAAAATTTCGTTTTCTACCTCTGCTGTTGAGAGGGAAAAACGGTGAATAAGGTCAACCTTGTCAAGACCGCTAAGGTCAACAAAGTCCTCAATCCAGTTCATTGATAAAAACATTTATATTACCCCCTCTTACTTATCGTCGGTAAACTGTGCCAAAGCCTTCAGGTTACCGCTGTTTAAATCTCTTATGTCCTTAATTCCGTACTTCATCATTGCAAGTCTTGTAAGACCAAGACCGAATGCAAAGCCTGTGTATTTTTCAGGGTCAATTCCGCCCTCTTTCAGCACCTCTGGGTGAATCATACCACAGGGGCAAAGTTCAAGCCAACCGCTGTGCTTACAGGAGGCACAGCCCTCACCGCCACAGATAAGACAGCTTATGTCAAGTTCAAAGCCCGGTTCAACAAATGGGAAAAATCCCGGACGAAGTCTTACCTTGATGTCCTTCTGAAAAACCTCTGAAAGCATGGTTTTCATAAAGTAGATAAGGTTGGAAATGCTGATGTCCTTGTCCACCATAACACCCTCCATCTGGAAGAAGGTATTTTCGTGACAGGCGTCTGTTGCCTCGTTTCTAAAGCATCTGCCGGGGAAGATAGCCTTGATTGGAACATCATTTTCAATCAGGTTTTTACCGTACTTTTTAAGGATAGCATTCTGTGCCGCAGAAGTCTGTGACTTTAAAAGCTGTCCGTTTTCAAGGTAGTAGGTGTCCTGCATATCCCTTGCAGGGTGGTGCTTTGGAATGTTAAGGGATTCAAAGCATTCATAGTCGGTTACAACCTCGGAATAATCCTCAACGGTAAAGCCCATTGAACGGAAGATTTCCTCACATTGTCTTTGTACAAGGGTGATAGGGTGGTAAGAACCCCTTGACAAGTCAACAGGTGTTGTAATGTCTATCCTTGGCATTGCATCAATTTCAGCCTGAATTTCCTTTTCTCTCAGCTCTTCGGTCTTTTCTTCAATCGCCTTGGCTACAGCGCCTTTAAGCTGATTTACCTTTTGACCGAATTCCTTTTTTTCTTCGTGAGAAAGCTCCTTCATACCCTTTAACAGCCCTGTTACACTGCCCTTTTTTCCAAGGTAAGCAACCCTTATCTTGTCAAGGTCGGCAAGGCTTTGGATGTTGGAAAGCTCTTTTGCAAGTTCTTCTTTAAGTCTTGTTATTTTTTCGTCCATTTTTACCTCCATAAAAATAAAAAAGCCCCGGAGAAAACCTCTGGGACGAATAATATCCGTGGTACCACCCAATTTTTTGCACTGAGCAAACACTCTGTTGTCATATAACGGTGACCACCGTCAGCACCTACTTATACAAATGTTTCAGCACTGCCACTCAAAAGGGAACTTCATCAAACAAAGACAATTTTTTGCTTTCAGCCAAGGCAAAAATCTCTTTAAAGGTCAACAGTAAGACTACTTCCTTTATCACTGTGTTAATCATCCTTAATATTCTATCATTTATCATTACAAATTTCAAGTGCTTTCATTAAATATGTGTTTTTAAATTTGCTTTGGTGTGTTTGTCGGTTGTATTTTTTCTTTTGCTGTGTTATTATAGCTGTATATTATAATGTGTTGCTAAAACCTAAAAGGAGAGATAAAAATGGACGGATTTTGCGAACAGGTGGTAAAAAAGAAAAGGACTGTGAAGGACAACATTATGGCGGTGGTTTATATTCTCCTCACCATTGGACTTCCTGTACTTTGCATAGCACTTGCCTATGTAATTGTTGCATACTTTATATATATAGGACTTTTTGTGCTTATTGCTATGGTACCCTTAAGCATTTGGCTTATCTCAAACCAAAAGGTTGAGTTTGAGTATCAGGTTGTTGACGACTATCTGTTAATCGACAAGATTGTAGCAAAGAGAAAGAGAAAGAAGATTATTCGTGTTAAGCTAAGCGAAATTAAGGACATTGTAAAGTTTAACGAAAAATACACAGGAAAAAAGATTAATAAGTACTTCCTCTGCATTGACGAGGTGAACAACCCCGACGCCTATGCATTTGTGTTCTATAACGAGGCAAGGGGCAACTGTGCCGCAGTAATGCTACCTAACGAGAAAATTCTCAAGGGTATGCGACCAAAGCTTTTGCCGGAAATGCAGTTAAAGGTTGTTAAAATGCTTAGGGGAGAGTAGTTTGGAGCTTTATTCAGTTTGGAGTGTGGAGTTTGGAGAGTGGAGTGGCGTAATTATGCATTATGCATTATGAACTTAACAAAGGCTCCCTCGGATGAGGTATTCCCTTTTCAGCGAAATGTTAGTAAAACAAAGGCTCCCTCGGATGAGGGGGCTGTCACGCCTTGCGTGACTGGGGGAGTGAAAAAGTAGTCAATATATCTTGGTATGTCTTTAGATGCCGAAGTATGAATAAGAACATATAACCATACTATAATCTAAAGACAAAATAAGCAAAAGAGAACACTTTTTCCCTCCTTCCACCGCAAGCGGTCCCCCTCCCTCATCCGATGGAGGCTGAATGTAAACAATGGTGCCTACTGATGAATGATAAATTATATTTTTGGAGCAGACTATGACTGAACTGAGTTTTGAATTTCTCAAAAAAACTATTAAGCCACGACCATATAACGCCCACAAGGGGAGTATGGGTTCGTTGCTTTCAATATGCGGTAGCTACGGAATGGCGGGTGCTCAAATTCTTTCTGCCCGTTCCGCCCTAAAAAGCGGTCTTGGTATGCTAAGGCTTTTGACTGTGGACAGCGTGTATCCAATAGTTGCCCCTGTTGTACACGAGGCTGTTTTTCTCCCCCAAAAGGCAAGTGAAAAGGGTACTTTTTCAAGGGAGAGTATCCCTGTTATCACAAAGAATATGAAAAATTCAGATGCAGTTTTAATCGGTTGCGGTCTTGGTGTGAACAGCGATACACAGGAAATTGTAGATTACCTTGTGCTGAACAGTAGTGTTCCTCTCCTCATAGACGCTGACGGAATAAACTGCCTTGCAAAGCATATACATTTATTAGGTGAAAAGGTGTGTGATGTTATATTAACACCTCACCCCGGTGAAATGAGCAGACTCACCGGTCTGTCTGTAAAGGAAATTACAGCATCTCCCCAAAGGGTTGCAGAGGATTTCAGCAAAAGGTACGGTGTTACTACTGTGCTAAAGGGTGCCGATACGGTGATAACTGACGGCAAAAACACCTTCGTCAGCCGTGCCGGTAATCCGGGAATGGCAACAGGTGGAAGCGGAGATGTACTTGCAGGGGTAATCGGTTCACTTCTCTGTCAGGGTTATTCACCACTTGAAGCGTCTGCCTGTGGAGTTTTTATCCACGGAACAGCAGGTGACTTTGCAAGAGAGAATTTAGGGGAAACCTCAATGCTACCAAGCGATGTGATTGACTGTCTTTATAAGGTTTTCAAAAAAGCAGAGGAATAAAAATTAAGGAAGTATAAAACAAACATTTCTACGGACGGTGATGATTTGAAGAAAGGTTTGTTTTTTCTTTTTATCATATTATTATTTTTCACAGGTTGCGAGCAGGAGATTACTGTACATAAAAGCTTTTCAGCCGGTGTGTATATCAGCAACGAAAATATAAATGTAAGGGGCAATTTTATCAGAAACAGCAACAACGACCTATATCTGACTGTAATTTCTCCAAAAGAATTATCGGACTATTCCTATACAGTAAAAGAGGATACGGTCAAAATGGAATATATGGGTATTTCATCAAGCTGTAAAATAAGCAGACTTCCAAAGGATGCACCGATTCGGATATTACAGGAGGTATTAAGGGAGTTTGACAACAAAATACAGTACCTAAAGTACGACAAAGACGGCTACAAGGTTAAGGTTTCCGACTATATTGTAAAGGTTGGCAAAGACGGATACATAACCTATATCGGCAACAGCAGTACTCACATTTCCTTTGTTAATCAGAGTAACTGAACATTAACCACCAAAGAATTTTTCCGTAATATGTAATGTCAAAGAATAAAACAAAATTATTCTGACAAAAATACTAATGAAACACATAACAAGTGATTTTCTAACAGAAAAATTCGGAGAGTGAAATATATGACAGTTAAGCGTGGAGATATTTACTATGCCGACCTTAGTCCGGTTGTAGGAAGTGAACAGGGTGGAGTTCGTCCTGTGCTGATTGTTCAAAATGATATTGGCAACAAATATTCACCCACAGTTATTGCCGCCGCAATAACCTCACAGCACCAAAAGGCAAAGCTGCCCACCCATATTGAGATTAACGGTGTAAAAAGCGGACTTGCCAAGGACTCTGTTGTTCTACTTGAGCAAATCCGCACCATTGACAAACGTCGTCTTAGGGAAAAGATGGGTGAGGTTGAGAACAACTCAATGCACCAGGTTGACGAGGCACTTTCAATTTCCTTTGGTATCAAGTAATTTAATAGGTACTTAGTGACAAATAACTACATAACCTATAAGCATTGGTTTTTGTAGTTCGATTATCAGAAATTTAGAATTTAAAGTGACTTTACTGTAATAGAGATTAATATTTTGTAACTAAAAAAATTCAAAATATTATGATTTACCTATTGCAAACCACAATATATTGTGATAATATAAGTGTACAATCAAAAATAAGAAACATTATTGTTTTAGGATTATAAAAAATGGAGGTATTATTATGACAGTAACAGTAAACGGAAACTTAACTCAAGAAGAAGTTAATGCATATGTAGAGCAGATTAAGGAGAACAATCCCGACAAGTATTTCAAGACCATTGAGCTTACAGTTGATGGTGAATTTGTTGATGTAAACTACACATATGACGAGGTTCCTTTTGAGAGAATCAGAAGAATCACTGGCTACCTTGTTGGTACAGTTGACCGCTTTAACAACGCAAAGCGTGCAGAGGTTGAAGACCGAGTAAAGCACACACTTGCTTGCCAAAGCTGTTCATTGGAAGATATTGCTTAAGTGTTTTCCTTTCAGCAAACACAAAAATAGATTGCGTCTGAAATTAGTATTTCTTCTTTTTTGCCCCTTCCTTAACGGAGGGGGCATTCCTTTATTAAAAATAATAATTTTAGAAAAAATTGGTTTACATTTACGCACAATATGGTATAATCAAGTTATATCAAGGAGGTATACTATGAATATTATCAAAAAAACACTTTCTGCTTTGCTTTCTGCAACAATAATTTCGTCAACACTTATTGGCGGTTTTGGTGCAACTGCAATAGAAAATAAGCCTTCCGAGGAAAAATTCTCAAACAGTATCTTTGAAAGATATAAGAACGATAAAAATAAGGATAAAAATAAAACTACAAAGTCTAAGAACTATGTTGAGGGCGAGGCTGTTGTTATGCTTAAGGACACAGGTATTGTGTCAACAGGGGCAAGCCTTAAGGAGTCAATCGGTGTTTCCGGAGAAATTCAGGTTGACAGCGTACAGAATTTTAATGATAAGAGGGACGGTTTTTCCGTTGCCACAGTTTCTTCAGGCAAGCTTTCAACAGAAGAAATGATTGTAAGGCTTAACAAAAGTGATGATGTACTTATTGCCGAGCCAAATTATATTGGCAAGGTTATGTCAATCACAAACGATACATACAGTGACTTTCAGTGGGCACTTGACAACAAGAGTCAAAACGGCGGTAAAGAAAACGCAGACCTTAACCCACAGGATTTGTGGGCAAAGCCTGACAAAACTACAAAAGAAACCGTTGTAGCTGTTATTGACACAGGCGTTGACTACACCCACGAGGAATTGAAAAATAAAATGTGGGTAAACCCGTATCAGAAGAGCCTCAGAGGTGTTCACGGACTTGATTTCACAGGTGACAACAGCGATATGACACCGCTGGATAACAACGGTCACGGAACTCATTGTGCCGGTATAATAGCGGCACAAAGCAACAACAATACAGGTATTTCGGGTGTATCACGAAATACAAAAATTATGGCTCTTAAAGCATTGGATTCACAAGGCTACGGTGCGCTTGAAAATTTTGTAGCAGCCTATAACTACATTTACAGGGCAATGAGGCTTGGTGCAAATGTTGTTGCTGTCAATAATTCTTGGGGGGGTGAAGAGGACTCAAAAATCCTCACAGAGCTTATTGACAAGGTGGGCAAGCTGGGTGCAGTTTCCGTTTGCGCAGCAGGTAACGCCAGTACAGATTACGGTGAAGATATCAGCTACGAGGATATGCACGCTATGGAAGATGACTTTGAGGAATTTTTAGAAAGCAGTAGTCCCGTAGGCAATAAACCAAACATAAACAAAGATGTACCCCAAGGCTATTATTACAATTATCCTGCTATGTCCGACAGCAAGTATATTATCACCGTTGCAGCAACAGGTGAGGACGGAGATATTGCAGATTATTCAGACTACGGCAAGGATACCGTTGAATTAGCCGCACCGGGCAGTGATATCCTGTCATCAGTAAGCTACAACAACTTCTTACCTAACATTTACACCGATACCGACAGTAGGTGCAGTGCTTATCTTACAAAGGATTTTAGCGCAAAGGAAGGAAAACTAAGAATCGGTGAAGGTGATATTGAAGTCAAGGAAACAACAGGTGACTATTTCTCCGATACAACAGGCGACAAGACTTCACTTCAAGTGAATATTAATAATGTATCTGAGCAGGAATATTATTCTGTTGAAATTCCATATACAGCCGAACCCGGTGAGCAAAACTCATACTTTAGTATGATGATGAAAATTAAAAATCTTCCAAAAACCGATGAATTTTTGGCTATGTCTGGAGCACTCAATCAAGTAATTGTTTCCGATTTCCCTGCAGATAAAGAGGTAAAGGAAAACGACATAGCTTCCCAGAATATAGCCTATTTGAATTACACAGGCAACGATTGGGTTCACATTACAGGCAAAGTTCCTAACAAAGAGGGAGGAGCAAGAAAGCTTGTTTTAACATTCGTCAACTACGGAGTAGGCGACTACACATTATTCTTTGACAATATAGGCATCTCAAAGGGTAAGGCAAAGGAGGAGGACTCCTTTGGCAAGTACGATTATTACAGCGGTACATCAATGGCAACCCCTGCAGTAGTGGGTGCTATTGCCCTTCTTATGGAAAAGGACGACACCTTAACATCACAGCAGGCAATGGACAAAATCAAACATTCCGTAAAGCAAAATGACAGCCTTATGGACAAAACTATCTACGGCGGAGCACTTGACCTTAGCAGACTTGAATGTCCTGTTCCCCATATTGATGATGTAAAACTTGTCAACGGAAAACCGCTGGTTTTCGGTAGTGAAATTGAAAACAGCAAGGTATTTGTTGGCGGTAAAGAGGTTTCTGCTGACTATAATTACAAGAATAAATCATTTACAATTAACGACAACAGCATACTGAACAAAACCTCTGAAATTACTGTTCAAAACAACTTCGGCAAATCAACCAAGACAGCAGTCCTTGTCAAGGGCAGTGCCTACACAGAAATGGGAATTTCAAGAGGTGCCTTTGAAAGCTTCACTAACAATGTTTCCGACGGAAAAAATATTTATGTTGTGTATGAGGACGGAAGTGTTAATAAATACACTCCTAACTCGAAGAATATTTTGAAATTCACCAAGGACTACGATTCACAAAAACAACTGAAAAATCACTTTAAAAACTTCACAAACGGTGTAGAAAGCGAATTTGTGGCATATTCACCTGTTTATTCCGGTGGCTACATATACTTTGTTGTGGATTGTAATCTTAAGACATTCAGTATGAATTACGAAAATCCATCAGTAGTTTATGCGTCACAGTCTGCACTTGTAAAGCTGAATGTATCAAACGGAAAAATGTACTATACAGCGATAAACAGCTCATTACTCCACCCCACAGTAGCGGTATATAACGGAAATCCATACCTTGTGGGCGGTTACGACACAAGCACAAATTCCCTTTCAAAGACTATGTACAAGTATTCATCAGGCAAGTGGACAAAGCTTTGCAGTTTACCGTCAGCAAGGGCATACGGCAAGTGTGTTCAGGTGGGAACAAGGCTTGTTTACACAATGGGTACAGACGGAAGTGAAAATGTTCCGAAAAACCTAATTTATAACGGCAAAAGCTGGACAGAGAGTAAAGCGACAATAAAGACTCTTGTAAAAAATACTGTTACAATAGCAGACCAAAAGTTCACCTCCTACGAATGTAGCGTTGACCTGATTTCAGGCGGTTTGCTGTACACAGGAATACTATTTGAGGGCATTGGCGATACTGTAAAATACACAGTAAGCACAGACTCCTTTGCAAGTCTTAACAAGGCATTCCACACAGACTCAATCAACCACATTAAGGGTGTTGTTGTAAACAACAAGTACTACGGCACATTCTACGATGTTCGTGATGTTAAAGAGTCCGATTATCCAAGTGATTTTGATGATTGGGATGACGAGGATGATGAAGATGAGGATGAACCTGTTAAAACGGTAACAGCGGTAAATGCCACATTCCCGGTTTCATCAGGTATGTACACAATCAAGGCAAATGCCCCTCACGGCGGTGTTACAGGTACAGGACTTTATATGCCCGGCTCAAAGGTTACCCTTACTGCCTCTGCAAAGAAAGGCTTTAAGGTGAAGTCAATCTATGTAAACGGCAAAACCTACAACACAAACAAGGTTACATTTACAGCCACCAAGAGCTTAACAGTTAAGGTAAACTACATTTCATATGTGACAAAAATCAAGCTTAACAAAACCTCAAAAACTCTTAAAATAGGGGAGAAGTTCACTCTAAAGGCAACTGTAACACCAAAAACAGCAACAAACAAGGCAGTAAAATGGTCAACCTCAAACAAAAAGATTGCAACAGTTTCAAGCAAGGGTTTGGTAAAAGCAAAAGCAAAGGGTAACTGTAAAATCAAAGCAACAGCCAAGGACGGCTCCAAGGTTTCAGCTACCTGTAAAATTAAAGTTGTTAAGAATGCGAATTGTGGATTGCAACAACACTTTTTGGTTTCAGCTACCTGAAAAATTAAGGTTGTTAAGAAGTAACAAATTACATATTAGATTGTTTAAAGGCTCTGCTTATTTATCAGGGGAGTCTTTCTTATCCCAAATTATTATTTTATTAAAAACTACCAAAACAGCAAGTAATAAGAAATAATATAAACATAAAAAATAAATTGTAAAATTATATTATAAAATGAATAATAAATTATATATTTAATCAATAGAATATATTGACTTAATTTTAAAACAGTAGTACAATATATAAGAATTATTATCGAATTTATTAAAAAATCAAGTTGCTTTGATATTTTTTCTTCTATCAGAAAGAGGTTAGCGTTATGGAAAAAGAACCATATGTAGCACCCACAATCAGTGTTGACGACTTTGGTTCTTCAGATGTAATTACGGCGTCTGTAGTGGAACCCATCGAAAAAACAAAAGAACGTGAAAATACATACTTTTCTTTCTTTGACCTTTAATTCGAAGAATTACAGGGGATTTTTAGTTATGATAATTTAGCAGTTTTTAGGTATATCAGGCTTGATATACCTTTTTATTTTCAAAATTTTCTCCTTACTATTGTATTATTAATCTTTTTAAGATAAAATATATACAGTAAATATTTTCATATAGAAATGAGGAAAAACAATGAAAAAGCTTTTTGCAATTTTGATTTCTGCTATGCTGATTTTGTCTTTTTCAGCCTGTTCAGGTGGGGAAAATAATTCCGAAAAAGAAAATACATCAACCACAGTTGCAGAAACAAAGCCACAAACAGATACCCTAAGCTGGGTTAACTACAAGGAATACAACCTTGACCAAACTTCAAAGGTAAACAACATTATCCTTATGATTGGCGACGGAATGGGGGAGAATATAATCAAGGCAACTGAGGTTGTTAAGGGTGACAAGCTTGTTATGTCCGGTCTGAAAAACAAAACTTATGTCACAACCTATTCCCAGTCAGTTACAGAGGGATTAGAAAAATTCACCGACAGCGCCGCCTCTGCAACAGCTATCAGTACAGGAACAAAGACTTATAACGGATGTATCGGAGTTGACAAGGACGGCAACAACCTTGAAACAATCTGCGAATATGCCCAAAAATGCGGTATGAAAACAGGTCTTGTTGACCGCCACTATATCTGCCACGCAACCCCTGCCGGTATGGTAGCACACAACGATTTCAGAGGAAGCTACAAGGCTATTCTCAACGAAATGATTAAGTCAGAAGTTGATGTAATGCTTGGCGGCGGAAGTCAGTACTTTACACCGTCCGTAGAGGAAAACGCCAAGGAACACAATTATACCTATGTCACAGACGAAAAGGGACTTTTGAGCCTAAGTAACAAGGACGAAAAAGTTTTGGGACTTTTCGCCTATGACAATATGATGAACCCCGAGCTTGAACCGTCACTTACAACCCAAACTTCAAAGGCACTTGAACTGCTGGAAAATGACAAGGGCTTTTTCCTAATGGTAGAGGGAAGTAACATTGATGTTTCCGAGTCCAAAATGGATATGGACGACACAATAAAGCAGGTACAGGCTTTTGACCAAACAGTTGACTATGTGATGAATTGGGCAGAAAGCCATCCCGGAACACTTGTTATTGTAACAGCCGACCACGAAACAGGGGGAGTGAAACTGCCAAAGAACCCAACCCCTGAGGACATCAACAACGACTGCTTTACATCAGGCGGTGACCACACAAATACAAATGTACTCCTCTTTGCTGACGGTGCCCAATCAGCAGGACTTTGCAAAGAAAAACTAATCGACAACACCGACATAGCAAAATATATGCGTAAGGTTTTGGCTTATAAAAAATAATTCTGTATCAGAAAAATCCTCTTGCGGTGACAGGAGTAGTTACTTTGAGTTACAGAAAGCCTCCCTCAGACGAGGGAGGGGGACCGCTTGCGGTGGAAGGAGGGAAAAAGTGTTCTCTTTTGCTCTTTTTGTCTTTAGAGGATAGTTTGGTTTTATGTTCTGACTCGAACTTTGAAATCGAAAGACAAAGTAAGATATATTGACTACTTTGTCGCTCCCCCAGTCGGCATAGCCGACAGGGCAGCTTGTCAAGTCAAGTGCAACACTTTTTAGAAAGGACTTCAATAGGAGAAAAGAAATCAAGGGTTTTACGAGGTCGGTTGTTAATTAAAGCAACTACTGTTTGGAGTTCTTCATCAGTGACATTGTGAAAATTAGTTCCTTTT
>JALFTC010000040.1 GCA_022779485.1 Ruminococcus sp. | reverse complement strand
TACAAGTTAGAAATTTAGACAAGTATAAGAATGGAGTTGTTTTTATGCAGGCAGTAATACTAGCAGCCGGAATGGGCAAAAGGCTAAAAGATTTAACAAAAGATAATACAAAATGTATGGTAGAGGTAAATGGTGTAACTTTAATTGATAGAATGCTACACCAGATAGATAATAAGAAACTTGATAGAATTGTAATTGTAGTTGGATATAAGGGCGATAAACTAAAAGAATATATTTCTACTTTAGATATTACTACACCAATAGTTTATATTGAAAACTCTGTGTATGATAAAACTAATAACATATATTCTCTGTATTTAGCCAAGGAGTATTTGCTACAAGATGATACGCTCCTTTTTGAATCGGACATTATTTTTGAAGATACTGTATTGGATGAACTTATTAATGATCCAAGAGAAACCCTTGCTTTAGTTGATAAGTATGAATCATGGATGGATGGCACATGTGTTAAGATTTCAAAAAATGATGATATAGAAGCTTTTGTTCCCGGTAAAAAATTCAAATTTGATGAAATTTCAGAATATTATAAGACTGTTAATATTTATAAATTTAGCAAACATTTTTCTTTAACCCATTATGTACCGTTCTTGGAAGCGTATTCAAAAGCATTAGGAAATAATGAGTACTATGAACAAGTTTTAAGAGTAATAACTATGCTTGATGACCCTGAAATTAAGGCAAAGAAATTATCAGGTCAATTATGGTATGAAATTGACGATATTCAGGATTTGGATATTGCATCTTCAATGTTTATGGATGATGAATATGAAAAATTGTCATTGGTGCAAGGAAGATACGGGGGTTATTGGAGATATCCTAAACTTTTGGATTTTTGTTATTTGGTTAATCCATACTACCCTAATGAAAGATTGTTAAATGAAATTAAATCAAATTTTGATAAATTAATTACTCAGTATCCATCAGGTATGAGAGTAAACTCTCTGCTTGCATCAAAGAATTTTGGTGTTGAACAAGACTATATCGTTGTCGGTAATGGTGCTGCAGAATTAATTAAATCTTTAGTGTCTTATCTGTCTTTAGAAAACAAAAAAGTGGGAATAATTAGGCCAACCTTTGAAGAATATCCTAATCGGTATGACAAATCAAAAGAGATTATTTTTGTTCCTGATAATTCAAATTTCTCCTATGACGAAAATGATTTAATCAATTATTTTAATACTAAAGATGTGTCAAGTATTATTTTAATAAATCCAGATAATCCTTCAGGTAATTACATAAGAATGGCCGGTTTACTTAAGTTAATTGAATGGACCAAAGAAAATAATATTAAACTTGTGATTGATGAATCTTTTGTTGACTTTTCTGATGAAAATGACTCAACGCTACTTGATAATTCTATTCTAAGTAATAACCCACATCTTGTTGTTGTTAAAAGCATCTCTAAATCTTATGGTGTTCCCGGTTTGAGATTGGGAGTTCTTGCTTCAGGTAACAAAGAACTTATAGCTTACATAAAAAAAGATGTGTCAATTTGGAATATTAATTCATTTGCTGAATTTTATATGCAGATTGCAGAAAAGTATAAAGGAGAATATGAAGTTAGTCTTGAAGAACTAAGGAAAGAAAGAACAAGATTTTCTTTTGAATTAGCAAAAATTAATGGCATTACTGTGATTCCGTCTCAAGCAAATTATATTATGGCTCGGGTTGATGGAATTTCAGCCAAAGAATTGACTAAAATTCTCCTAATTAAATATAATCTATTTATAAAGGATTTGTCATCAAAAATTAAATCCGAGGATGGTTTTGAGTATATTAGAATTGCTGTTAGGGACAGAAATGACAACAATCTATTAATTTCAGCACTAAAGGAGATTCTTAAATAATATGAGGAACTAATTAATT
Source organism: Ruminococcus sp. (assembly GCA_022779485.1). Taxonomy (GTDB): domain Bacteria; phylum Bacillota; class Clostridia; order Oscillospirales; family Acutalibacteraceae; genus Ruminococcoides. The sequence continues at coordinate 14,083 of JALFTC010000040.1, read as the reverse complement.
TTTGAAAATAATAGATAGTATTAGTATTAGTTTTATTATCAATTTTTAAAGAACATGATTTGTATTTTGCTAATATAATTGAACTATTTTCAAATGATGTTCATGAATATGTTCTTCATAAATCAGAAGAAAAATTTTGGGTGTAAATTTTTAAAAATATGGTTAATACTGGATAGTATATAACAATAAAGATTTATTCGTTAATTCTAAATACGAAAATCGATCATTATATAAATTAATAACATCAGATGTTACGTTTATGAATATATATAATGCTTTAGAAATAACTACTCAATTACAATAAACAATCGCCTAAGCTAATCGCTTTCGGCGGTTATTTTTTGCTCAGAAAATTACAGATGTGTAATTTTCGTTGACCTTACACAAGATGTTGTGGTAACATTGTAAATTGAAAAATAGTGTTAATATTTCGATTTAATTTATGGTGATTCTGATGGATAATAAGAATGTGCACAAAAATCATCGTGCAAGGATGAAAAAGAAGTTCTTGGATGCGGGTAGTATGGAGATTTTTGAGCCTCATGAACAGCTTGAAATGCTCCTTTACTATGCCTGCCCGCGTAAGGACACCAATGCCTTGGCTCATAGGCTTCTTGATCAGTTTGGCTCTTTTTCTGCTATTTGTGATGCTTCTGTCAACAATTTGGTTGAAAGCGGTGTCAGTGAGCATGTTGCAATACTCTTTAAGATGATTCCTGAATTTTCACGAATATATATCAATGATAAGCATTATAATACTGATAAGATTATTGATTTTGAGCATATTGGTGAATATCTTGTTACTAAATTCATCGGAAAAGACACCGAAGAAGTTTATTTACTTCTCTTAGATTCAAAAGGAAAAGAACTGTACTGCGGTTGTGTTTCAAAGGGCTCTTTTACCGGTTCCGAGGTTCCCATCCGTAAGATTGTCGAGCTGTGTATGAGGTATAATGCATATTCAGCAATTATCGCTCACAATCATCCAAGTGGCTCGGCTGTTCCATCTAAAAATGATATTATCGTTACCAGAAAACTGATTTCTACCCTCGATTTGATTGGGTGCAGATTAAATGATCACATCATTGTTGCTGATGGGGATTATGTTTCCTTGGAACAGAGTGAAATTCTTGGGAGACTCTTTTATTCGGAGGATTAATTTTTATGGATTTCAAATTAAAATCTGAATATAAACCCACAGGTGACCAGCCACAGGCTATTGATGATTTGGTAAACAGCATCAAAAGTGGTAACAAGGAGCAGACACTTTTGGGTGTTACAGGCTCAGGTAAAACCTTTACAATGGCGAATGTTATTGAAAGAACTAATAAACCCACGCTTGTACTTGCACACAACAAAACTTTAGCGGCTCAACTTTGTTCGGAATTTAAAGAGTTTTTCCCAGATAATGCTGTTGAGTACTTTGTTTCCTATTACGACTATTATCAACCTGAGGCTTATGTCGCCTCAACTGACACATATATTGAAAAAGACAGCAGTATAAATGATGAAATAGACAAACTTCGCCATAGCGCTACTCTTGCGCTCTCTGAAAGACGGGATGTAATTATTGTTGCGTCTGTTTCCTGCATATACAGCTTGGGTAACCCTATTGACTACCGAAATATGGTTATCTCTCTCCGTCCGGGTATGGAAAAACCTATGGACGAGCTTGTTTTAAAACTAGTTGAGTTGCAGTATGAAAGAAATGATATTAATTTCACTCGTAATAAATTTAGGGTGAAGGGTGATACAATAGAGATTTTTCCTGCGGCTGCATCTGACTACATTATTAGAGTTGAATATTTTGGAGATGAGATTGACAGAATTTCCGAAATCAACCCAATGACAGGGGAACTGAACGCTGTTGTAAAACACGCTGCTATCTATCCGGCATCTCACTATATTGTTCCTGCTGACAAAATGGAAGTTGCAATTAACAGAATAGAAAAGGAACTTGAAGAAAGACTGGAGTATTTCAGGAGTGAGGGAAAGCTCCTTGAGGCTCAAAGACTTGAACAACGCACAAGATATGACATTGAAATGCTACAGGAAATAGGTTTTTGCACAGGGATAGAAAACTATACGAGTATTCTGTCCGGCAGAGAAACAGGTAGTGCACCATTTACTTTGCTTGATTACTTTCCTGATGATTTTCTCCTTTTTGTTGACGAGAGCCATGTTACTTTACCTCAGGTTAGGGGGATGTTTGGCGGTAATTTATCAAGAAAGAAAAGTCTTATTGACTATGGTTTCAGACTGCCGTCAGCCTATGATAACAGACCTCTAAATTTTGATGAGTTTTACGACAGGATTAATCAGGTTGTTTTTGTTTCTGCAACGCCCGGCGATTTGGAGCTGGAAAACAGTCAGGTTGTTACGGAGCAAATCATTCGACCAACAGGACTTTTAGACCCTGAAATTGAGGTTAAGCCAACCGAGGGACAGATGGACGACTTGATTTCTGAGATTAACGAAAGAGTAGCTGTAAAGGAGAGAACTCTTGTAACCACCCTCACCAAAAAAATGGCAGAAGACCTTACTGACTACTTTGAGCAGATGGGTATTAAGGTGCGGTATATGCACCACGATATTGATACTGTTGAAAGAATGGAAATTGTAAGGGATTTGCGACTTGGTGAGTTTGATGTTTTGGTGGGTATCAACCTGCTTCGAGAGGGACTTGACATACCGGAGGTTTCCTTGGTTGCAATACTTGACGCTGACAAAGAGGGCTTTTTGCGTTCCGAGAGAAGTCTTATTCAGACAATAGGCAGAGCTGCCCGAAACAGCAACGGTAAGGTTATTATGTATGCCGATACAGTTACGCCGTCTATGGAGTCAGCCATAAGAGAAACTGCAAGAAGACGAGAAAAGCAATCTAAATACAACGAAGAACACGGTATTGTGCCAAAGACTATCAAGAAAAAGGTTGCAGAAATTCTTGAAATCAGCACCCATAAAAATGATAAATCCTTTAGTAGCAGAAAGCTTACTAAGAGCGAAAAGAAAAAGCTGATTGAAGAACTTACGAAGGAAATGAAAGCGGCGGCAAAACTGCTTGAATTTGAACACGCTGCATATATAAGAGATAAGATAAACAAATTAAAAGGAGAAGATTAAGTGGCAAGGAAAAAGGTAGAGAATTACGGTAATGACAGCATAACCTCACTTAAAGGTGCGGATAGAGTCAGAAAAAGACCTGCTGTTATTTTTGGTTCTGACGGAATAGAGGGTTGTTGCCATTCTGTCTTTGAAATACTTTCAAACTCCATTGACGAGGCAAGAGAGGGTTATGGCAAGGAGATTATTGTAACAAGATTTGCCGACGGTTCAATACAGGTTGAGGACCACGGTAGAGGTATTCCTGTTGACTACAACAAAAATGAAGAAAGATATAACTGGGAGCTTGTTTTCTGCGAGCTTTATGCCGGTGGTAAGTACAACAATAATGACGGGGAAAACTATGAATTTTCTCTTGGACTTAACGGTCTTGGTCTTTGTTCCACACAGTATTCTTCTGAATATATGGATGTAAACATCCGCCGTGACGGTCAGAAGTTCACCCTGCATTTTGAAAAAGGTGAAAATGTAGGTGGACTAAAGAAAGAAAAATATGACAAAAAGGACACAGGTACTATTATTAAGTGGAAACCTGATTTAGAGGTTTTCACCGATATTAATGTAAGTGCTGACTACTTTCTTGATATTCTGAAAAGGCAGTCAATAGTAAATGCAGGTGTGAATTTTGTCTTTAAAAATCAGGTTAACGGAAAGTTTGAAACTACTGAATTCAAGTATGAAAACGGTATTACAGACTATGTTAACGAGGTTTTGGGAGAGCAGGGATTGTCTGCAACTCAAAGTTGGTTTTCCGAGCAAAAGGTTAGGGACAGAAAAGACAAGCCTGAGTACAAATGCAAGATGAATATTGCTGTTGGATTTTCAAACAGGGTATCACTCCACGAGTACTACCACAATTCAAGCTGGCTTGAATATGGCGGTGCACCTGAAAAGGCTGTTAAAAATTCCTTTGTCTATCAAATTGACAAGTGGCTGAAAGAAAACAGCAAATATACAAAGAATGAAAAGAAGATTACATTTGAAGATGTTGAGGACTGCCTTGTAATTGTAATTTCCAGCTTTTCAAGTATGACTTCCTACGAAAACCAGACAAAAAAAGCAATTACAAATAAAGGTATTCAAGATGCTATGACAGAATTTTTGCGTCACGAGTTGGAGATTTACTTTATAGAAAATCCACTTGATGCGGAAAAAATATGTAATCAGGTACTTATTAACAAAAGAAGTAGGGAAGACGCCGAAAAAACAAGGGTTAGAATCAAGAAAAACCTAACAAGCAATATGGATATGACAAACCGTGTTGCAAAGTTTGTTGATTGCAGAAGTAAGGATGTTTCCGAAAGAGAACTCTTTATAGTGGAGGGTGACTCTGCCCTCGGTGCCTGTAAACAGGCAAGAAACCCTGATTTTCAGGCTATTATGCCTATCAGGGGTAAAATACTTAACTGCTTAAAGGCTGATCTTAACAAGATTTTTAAAAGCGACATTATAACCGACCTGCTAAAGGTTTTGGGATGTGGGGTAGAGGTTAAGTCAAAGGCAAACAAAGACCTTGCAACCTTTGATATGAATTTGCTTAGGTGGAAAAAGATTATTTTCTGTACTGATGCCGATGTTGACGGTTTTCAGATTAGAACACTGCTTTTGACAATGGTTTACCGCCTTACTCCGTCATTGATTGAGGCAGGAAAGGTGTATATTGCAGAATCTCCTCTATATGAAATCACTACCAAAAAACAGGTGTATTTTGCTTATACAGAGGCTGAAAAGGAAAAGTACATTAACGAAATCGGCAATGAAAAATTCACTGTTCAGAGAAGTAAAGGTCTTGGTGAAAACGAGCCTGAAATGATGAATCTGACAACTATGAATCCTGCTACAAGGCGACTTATCAAGGTTGTTCCTGATGATGCAAGAAGAACTGCGGAGATGTTTGATGTTCTCCTTGGTGACAATCTTCAAGGCCGTAAGGATTACATTGTTGACCACGGCGCTGAATACATTGATAACTTGGATTTGAGTTAAGGAGGTGAGGTGATTTGGCAAGAAAAAAGAAAGATGCAAAAACACCACCAATGAGTAAAATTAACGGTGTTATTGAGGGAGCAGGAGAGGTAATCGAGCAGAAAATTGCCTCTACCATAGAAGAAAACTATATGCCCTACGCTATGAGCGTAATTATGTCCAGGGCTATTCCAGAGATTGACGGATTTAAGCCGTCACACAGAAAGCTCCTGTACACTATGTACAAGATGGGACTTCTCACAGGCAACAGGACAAAGTCTGCAAACATTGTTGGTGCTACAATGAAGCTGAATCCTCACGGTGATTCTGCAATTTATGATACAATGGTAAGGCTTTCAAGAGGCTATGAGGCACTTTTACACCCATATATCGACTCAAAGGGTAACTTTGGTAAGTTTTACAGCAGAGATATGGCTTGGGCGGCATCAAGATATACCGAAGCAAAACTTGACCCGATTTGTAATGAGCTTTTCAGGGATATTGACAAGGATACAGTAGATTTTGTTGATAACTACGACAATACTATGAAAGAGCCGTCACTTTTGCCTGCAAGTTATCCCTCTGTTTTGGTAAACGCAAACACAGGTATTGCTGTTGGTATGGCGTCTAATATCTGTTCCTTTAATCTAAAGGAAGTTTGTGAAACCACAGCAGCCTTAATCAGAGATAAAGACCACGACATTATGTCAACTATGCCTGCACCTGATTTTATAGGTGGCGGTCAGATTGTATATGATGAAGAGGCAATCCGTAAAATTTTCGAAACAGGAAGAGGCGGAGTTAAGGTAAGGGCGAAATATGAATACGACAAGAAGAATAACTGTATTGATGTTTACTCAATCCCACCGTCAACCTCCTGTGAGGTAATTATTGAGAAAATAATTGACCTTGTTAAGCAGGGCAAGGTTAAGGAAGTTTCCGACATTCGTGACGAAACAGGTATTGACGGACTTAAAATCACTATTGACCTAAAGCGTGGAACAGACCCCGAAAAGCTTATGCTAAAGCTTTTCAAACTGACTACACTGCAAGATACCTTTAGCTGTAACTTTAACATCCTTATTGCCGGTGTGCCAAAGGTTATGGGTGTTCGTGAAATTCTTAACGAATGGATTGCGTTCCGAATTGAATGTATCAGGCGAAGAACATACTTTGACCTAAAGAAAAAGCAGGATAAACTTCACCTGTTAAAGGGTTTAAAGACTATCCTTCTTGATATTGACAAGGCTGTTAAAATCGTTAGGGAAACAGAGGAAGAGTCAGAGGTTGTACCTAACCTGATGATTGGCTTTGGAATTGACGAAATTCAGGCTGAATATGTTGCGGAGATTAAGTTAAGACATCTAAACAAGGAATATATCCTGAAAAGAATTGAGGATATAGAGAACTTGGAGGAAGAAATCGCTGACTTAGAGGCAATTCTTGCAAGCAAGCAAAGGGTTAAAACCATCATTGTAAAAGAGCTTAAAAATGTTGCCGATAAGTACGGAAAGCCAAGAAAATCCATACTACTCCACAATGTTGCAGAAAGTGAAGAGTCCTTTGCTGAAGAAGTACCTGACTATCCTGTAAACCTGTTCTTTAGTAAAGAGGGATACTTCAAGAAAATCACTCCGCAGTCACTTAGAATGAGTGGTGAACAAAAGCTAAAGGACGGAGATGTGATGATTCAGCACTTTGAGTCAACCAATTCCGCTGAACTGTTGTTCTTTACAAACCAGTGCCAGGTTTACAAATCAAAGGCATCTGATTTTGCTGATACCAAGGCAAGTGTTTTGGGTGAATATATTGCCGCTAAGCTTCAAATGGACGAAAACGAAGTGCCTGTTAAGATGATTGTCACAAAGGACTATAAGGGCATATTGGTGTTTGGCTTTGAAAACGGCAAAATTGCAAAAGTTCCACTTGAGGCTTACTATACAAAGACAAACAGAAAAAAGCTTGTCAACGCTTATTCCGACAAGTCACCTCTTACTGATGTTATCTTTATTGAAGAAGATAGGGAAGTTATGCTAAAGTCCTCCGGTGGAAGAGTACTCCTTGTCCACACAGGGGCGATTAACCTTAAAACTTCCAAGAATACTCTGGGTGTGGCTGTAATGAGAATGAAAAAGGGTCAGTACCTTGAGTCAATGGAAATTTATCCCGAAGATTTGTTCAGCAAACCAACAAGATACAGAACAAAAACTTTCCCTGCACTTGGTGCATTTTTAACAGAAGAGGACAGCGGAAACGAACAGCTGACTATTTTGTAAAAATACATTTTATTTTTGTTTTAAATATACTCTTTAGGAAGGAGAGGTCTTATGATTTACGAGCTAAAGCATTTTGACAAAACTGTCTTAAAATTTTCTGCTGTTGACGACAGCAATGAGCCTGATGTTAAGATTATTTGGGTTGATGAAGATAAAACTCTTCTTCCTTTGGATTTGGAGTTAACGGATAGTGGCGTTTATAAATGGTTAAAGCACAGGTCTATTCCGTCAAACAGAGCCTATGTCAGGAATTTTTTAAGTAAATGCGGTTTGAATTTGAACAGACCTTTGAATATTATTAAGGTTTCAAAGGGTTTATCACTTAATGACTGCTATTGGATTGTTGAAGAGGGTTTTGACGGCACTTTTGATAAATATAATTTGTATGATAATCATTTAAGTAGAGTCCTTGCAAATATCGCATTTACCGGTTACGGAAGCAGTATTCGCTCATCCCTTGCATCAAGTCCTGAATTCACCACAAATGGTATGTTGCCAAAATGCTGGAGGAGGATAAACGGTAAAATATATCTGTTTAAGGGAGGTACCTCCGGTGCATCTAACACAGGTATGGAGCCTTTTTCTGAATTTTATGCTACTCAGGTTGCAAAGGCAATGGGTATAAATGCAATTTCATACAATCTCTCTAAATGGAAAGGCGAATTATGCTCAGTATGCGAGATTTTCACAAGCAAGGATTATTCATTTGTACCTGTTGGAAGAATTGTAAAAACAGGCGGAATGTCAGCCGTAAAAGATTTCTATGAAAAATTAGGTGAAGAATATGTAAACGCCCTATATGATATGTTTGTCCTTGATGCGTTAATTTGCAACACCGACAGGCATTACGGTAATTTTGGATTTTTGGTTAATAATAAAACAAATATAATCGAGTCACCTGCTCCATTATTTGACCATGGAAACTCATTGTTTAATTTTGCAGGCAGAGATGATTTGGAAAGCTATGATAACTTAAAAAAATACGCTGATACACTATTACCTTGTGTCTATGACGATTTTATTAGTGAGGCAAAAACTGTCTTAACAAGAAAGCATAAAGAAAATTTGAGGGCTTTACTAAATTTCAAATTTAATAAGCATCCCAGATACAATTTGCCAAACAAAAGACTAAAATATCTTGAAAAGCAAATTCAAACAAGGGCAAAATTATTATTAGAATAACTTTTGAAAAATGATAGTCAATATTTGGGCGTTTATTTTGTAAAAAATGTGTAAATAGAACTTGCATTTTTTAATTATTTGTGTTAACATATAAAAAACGACTGTTTATTATCTTATGAAAGGTGAATAGAAATGGGAGCATTACAGATTATTTTAGGTGCATTACTTATTCTTTTCTGCGTACTGATTATTTTAGTAGTTGTTCTTCAGGAAGGTCATCAGCAGGGTCTTGGTGTTATCACCGGTGCGGCTGATTCATTCTTCTCTAAGAATAAGGCAAGAAGTTGGGATGCATTTTTGTCAAGATGGACTAAGTTTTTTGCACTTGGTTTTATCGTATTTGTTTTAGCACTTGATATTATTGCAAATTTCTTGTAATATAAATTTTACTAAAGCATATAATTTACCGACGGACAAGTTCCGTCGGTATTTTTTATTTCTGGTGATAATATGGATTATTTGCCTGTTGCGGTACTTATTGCAATTTTGATTATCCTCACTATTATTGAAAAAGTCGGCAAAAATAAAAAGCCTTTGTTCAAGGCTTTTTTAAGTATGCTTATGGGAATTTCCGCCCTTGTTATTGTGAATTTGACTACATTCTTAACAGGTGTAAATATTCCTATAAGCGTATTCACAGTTGGTGTGTCGGCTGGTGGAGGACTTCCGGGGATTACTCTGCTGTTATTCCTCAATCTGTTATGACAAAAGGCTGATATCGCTAAGAGTTTCCTCGACTAAATCCTTTTGCTTTGTTAATACTGATAACATAGTCTTGTAAATAAGTTCAGGATTTTTTCGGAAATTCTTTTTAACAAGCTTTGCCTGGTCGTAATCGGGAACATAAATTTCAAAGGAAAACAGATTCATATCTCCGCCGGATATGGTGCATTTTACATTATATCCGTTTTCACATTTAATAATCTCAACAAGGTTTTCCTTGTCAAGCTTTTCCTGTTCTATCAGCATTAAAGCACAGTGCACAGCTTTTTCTTTAACGGTTAATGCAAGGTTATCCTCAAGCTGGGTTGCAATCATATTACCGCCGGGACTTAATGTGTATTTTCCATCCTCTGTTGCTACTATATTCTTATTTTTTACCAAATCGTCAAAACAGGCACTTGCTTCAAAGTAGTTTGCAAGTCCGTCCTTTTGCAATGATTCAAGGACAGTTTCCCTGTTCATAGGTTTTTTCAGTGATTTCATAATGTAGCATATAAGAATTCTTATTTCATTTTTACTTCTCATTCCGCCGGGGCTGATTCCCTCGTCAAAAGCGTCAAATATCACTTGAGTCACCTCCTACTTTATTATAACACAATCAATCAAAAAAGTGTAGTATTTGTTGACCAATAATATTTGCTATGATATAATGGGAAAAAGGAGGTATAGTTATGGAAATAATGCCGTATATTTGGTTTGGTATTGCAATAGTTGCAGGATGCCTTGAAGCTACAACATATCAGCTTGTTTCAATTTGGTTTGTCCTGGGCGCTGTTGTTACCGCAATAGTTTCTATATTCATCCCTGAATTAGTTTGGGTTCAGGTAGTTATTTTCATTGCTGTTTCAATTATTTCCCTTGTTGCAACAAGACCATTTGTGAAAAAGATTGCTAAGGTGAAAAAGCAACCTACCAATTCGGACAGATACATTGGTATGACAGGTGTTGTTGTTAAGGATATTGACAACAGCATTGGCACAGGTCAGGTCAATGTCAAAGGTTCAATTTGGTCGGCTGCAAGTGCTGATGATAGTGTAATCAGTGTAGGGGAAAAGGTTAAAATTATCGAAATTAAAGGTGTGAAGCTCATCGTTTCACAGGAAAAGGAGTAAATTATGGAAGGCTTTATTATTGCTGCAATTATTGTAATTGTTGTACTTATCGTTATTGTAAGAAACATCAAAATTGTTCCACAGGCACACGCTTATGTTATTGAGCGACTTGGAGCATATAAGGCAACATGGGAAACAGGTTTTCACCTTAAAGTACCTTTTATCGACAAAATTGCAAAAAAACTTTCCCTTAAAGAACAGGTTGTTGACTTCCCACCACAGCCGGTTATCACAAGGGATAATGTTACAATGCAAATTGATACAGTTGTGTACTTTGAGATTACCGACCCAAAGCTATATACCTACGGTGTTGAAAGACCTTTGAGCGCTATTGAAAATTTGACTGCAACAACACTTCGTAACATTATCGGTGATTTGGAGCTTGACGCAACACTTACATCCCGTGATACAATTAACGACAAAATCAGAATTATCCTTGACGAGGCAACTGACGCTTGGGGTATCAAGGTTATTCGTGTTGAGCTTAAGAACATTCTTCCTCCAAGAGAAATTCAGGACGCTATGGAAAAGCAGATGAAGGCTGAGCGTGAGAGAAGAGCAAGAATCCTTGACGCAGAGGGTGAAAAGAGAAGTCAGATTCTCGTTGCAGAGGGTCTTAAGGAGTCAACAATTCTTAAGGCTGACGCTGTTAAGGAATCAAAAATCCGTGAGGCACAGGGTGAGGCAGAGGCAATTCTCCTTGTTCAAAAGGCTCAGGCTGACGCACTTAAAATGCTTAACGAGGCAAAGCCTGTAAGTGAAGTTCTCCAGCTAAAGAGCTATGAGGCATACGAAAAGATTGCCGACGGTAAGGCTACTAAGGTTATTATTCCGTCAGAAATGAAGCCTCTTGCATCAGTTACAACAGCTGTTAAAGAGCTTTTGACTGATGTTAAGGCGAATACTGAACAGTAAAATTTGATTATATTGTGGATTGTGTCAAAAAATGTGCCATATCTATTGAATTTTATCTTGTTTTTCAGTATAATTAAAAAGTAAAATTATGTGGGCTCGTGGTGACTATAATTTTACCACGAGCCTTAATTTGTTTTGAAAGGCGATAATTATGAAAAAGGTTGCAATTATAATGGGTTCAGATAGCGATTTCCCTATTGTTTCTAAAGCTATCAAACAATTAAAGGACTATGATGTTCCCTTTGAGGTTCATGTAATGTCAGCCCACAGAACTCCTGACGAAGCCACTTCTTTTGCGAAGAATGCAAAGGAAAACGGTTTTGGTGTAATTATAGCTGCTGCCGGTATGGCTGCACACTTAGGCGGTGTACTTGCTGCAAACACAACGCTACCTGTTATCGGAATACCTTGCAAGGGTCCTTGCTTTGACGGAATGGACGCACTGCTTGCAACTGTTATGATGCCAACAGGTATTCCTGTTGCAACCGTTGCCGTAAACGGTGCCGCAAACGCAGCAATTTTGGCTATTCAGATTTTGGCTGTTTCTGATGAAACTCTTGCTAAAAAACTTGAGGACAATAGAAAAGAAATGGCTGAAACAGTTAACAGTAAAGATAAAGATATTCAAAGTAAGGTTGATGAGATTTGAAGGATATTACCATAGATATGCTTAACGATAAGGTTCACGAGGAATGCGGCGTTTTTGGTATTTACAGCAGAGATGAGGATTTAGATGTTGCGTCTATTTCAAGGGATGCCCTGTACGCACTTCAGCACCGTGGACAGGAAAGTGCCGGTATTGCTTTAAATAAGGACGGTAAATTCAAGTGTATTAAGGACATTGGAATGGTTTCCGAGGTGTTCACCGACAATGTGTTGGACGAGTTTGATATTAACGGTAACATTGCAATTGCCCATGTAAGATACACACCATACAAGAGTTTGGACAGGGCAGGTTCACAGCCCCTTGTTATCAGATACATTCAAGGCTCAATGGCTATTTGCCACAACGGTTCAATTACAAATTATGCCGAAATAAGAAACGGACTTGAAGAGGGCGGAGCAATTTTTCAGTCATTTTCAAATGCCGAGCTTATTGCATATGTGATTGCCAGTGAAAGAGTTAATTCCGAAACTATTGAAGAGGCAGTAAAGAACGCCAGTCTTAAACTTCAGGGTGCATATTCATTTGTTGCCAGTTCTCCAAGCAAAATGTTTGCTGTCAGAGATCCAAACGGTTTTAGACCGCTGTGTATTGGTAAGATTGGCAAAAGTTATGTTGTTGCATCAGAAAGCTGTGTCTTTGATTCAATCGGTGCACAATTTGTACGCAATGTTCGCCCCGGAGAAATGGTTGTTATTGATGAAGAGGGACTTCATTCTTACCAAATTGAAGAGGCAGAAAAGACATCTCTGTGTCTTTTCGAGTATGTATATATTGCCCGTCCCGACAGTGTTCTTGACTGCGGTGCTGTCCATACAGTTAGAAAGGAATTTGGCAAACAGCTTGCAAGGGATTACCCTGTTGAGGCCGATATGGTTTGCGGTGTGCCTGATTCAGGTAATGACGCCGCCCAAGGCTATGCTGAGGAATCAGGTATTCCATACAGCGCCGCCTTTATCAAAAATAAATATATCGGCAGAAGTCTTTCTAATGTGAAGAATACAAAGAGAGAAAGACTGCTTAAAATGCGACTTAATGTACTGAAATCTCAGGTTAGGGGAAAGAAGATTGTCATTATTGACGACTCAATTATTCACGGAAATACTGCAAGCCACATTGTAAAGCTTTTGCGTGAGGCAGGGGCCGCTGAAGTTCATATGAGAGTTTCTTCTCCTCCACTTAAATATACCTGTCACTATGGTTCAGATTTCGACTTTGAAAAGGATATGGTGGCAAACATTATGACCGAGGAAGAAATCAAGAACTTTATCGGTGCTGACTCCCTTGGTTATATCAGCATTGAAAATATGAAAAAAATCATTGGTAAAAACGGTATTGGTGTTTGTGACGCTTGCTTTAGCGGTGTTTACAACGGCCCTGTACCTAAAGAGAACTTTGTTGATAAATTCAGCAAAAAGATAGAAATAACAAAACAAGAGGTGTAATATGAAGAACAGTTTTTCAGAGAGTTACAAGAATGCAGGTGTTGATGTTACTGCCGGTTACAAGGCAGTAGAACTGATGAAAGAGCATGTAAAGAGAACTAAAACCGACGGCGTTGTATCCGGCATTGGCGGATTTGGCGGTCTTTTTGCTCCTGACCTCACCGGTATGGAAGAACCTATCCTTGTAAGCGGTACTGACGGTGTAGGCACAAAGCTAAAACTTGCATTTTTGCTTGACAAGCACGACACAATCGGCATTGATGCTGTTGCAATGTGTGTTAACGATGTAGTTTGCTGTGGTGCAAAGCCTATGTTTTTCCTTGACTACATTGCGGTTGGAAAAAACGTTCCTGAAAAGGTAGCACAAATTGTATCGGGTATTGCTGATGGCTGTGAAATGTCATATTCTGCTCTTGTTGGGGGAGAAACTGCGGAAATGCCCGGTTTCTATCCTGTTGACGAATACGATGTAGCAGGTTTTTCTGTTGGTATTGTTGACAAAAAGAAGATTATTGACGGCAGTAAGCTGTGTGCAGGTGATGTACTTATCGGACTTCCTTCAAGCGGTGTTCACTCCAACGGATTTTCTCTTGTAAGAAAGGTATTCGGAATTGATGAAAACACTATTCACAATGAGTATCCTGAGCTTGACAAGCCACTTGGCGAAACTCTCCTTAC
>JALFTC010000036.1 GCA_022779485.1 Ruminococcus sp. | reverse complement strand
AGAGTTGAAATCGGTTTAACTTATATCTATGGTATTGGCAGAAAGACCGCAACAGACATTATTGCTGCAACAGGTGTAAATCCTGACACAAGAGTAAGAGACTTAACAGAGGAAGATGTTTCCAAGTTAAGAGATTATATTGATAAGAACTGTGTTGTTGAAGGCGACCTTCGCCGAGACATTGCTTTTGATATCAAAAGACTTATTGAAATTGGTTGTTACCGTGGCGTTCGTCACAGAAAGGGTCTCCCTGTAAGAGGCCAGCGTTCTAAGACAAACGCAAGAACTCGTAAGGGTCCACGCAAGACAATGGCAAACAAGAAGAAGTAAGGAGGATTAAGCAATGGCAGTAGCAAAAAAGACTGTACGCCGTCGCCGTGATAGAAAGAATATCGAAAAAGGCTCAGCGCACATTCAGTCAACATTTAACAATACAATTGTTACAATTTCCGATACACAGGGCAACGCTGTGTCATGGGCAAGTGCCGGTGAGCTTGGCTTCAGAGGTTCAAGAAAGTCAACTCCTTTTGCTGCTCAGTCAGCAGCAGAAACAGCAGCAAAGGCTGCTATGGAACACGGTATGAAGTCCGTTGAAGTTTATGTAAAGGGTCCTGGTCAGGGTCGTGAAGCTGCTATCAGAGCACTTCAGTCTGCTGGTCTTGAAGTAACAATGATTAAGGATGTTACACCTATCCCACATAATGGATGCCGTCCTCCAAAGAGAAGACGAGTATAGTATATAGTAGGAGGAAAAGTTATGGCAAAGAATATGCAGCCTATTGCCAAGCGTTGCAAAAAGCTTGGTATCGAACCTTCTGTTATGGGTTATAACAAGAAGACTACAAACAGAAATTCTAACGGCAATATGAGAAGAAAGAAGAGCGAATATTGCCTTCAGCTTAACGAAAAGCAAAAGGTTAAGTTTATCTATGGCATTATGGAAAAGCAGTTCCGTCGTTACTATGACCTTGCTGCTAAGAAGGAAGGCAAGACAGGTACTGTTCTCCTTACAACAATCGAGAGAAGACTTGACAATGTTGTATTCAGACTGGGCCTTGCATCCTCAAGAAGAGAAGCAAGACAGATGGTTAACCACGCACACTTCACTGTTAACGGTGAAAAGGTGAACATCCCTTCATACCTCACAAAGGTTGGCGATGTAATCAAGGTTAAGGACAGCAGTCGCTCAAAGACAAGATTTAAGGAAATTGCAGAAGGCGAAACAAAGTCAGTTGTTGCTCCAAAGTGGCTCGAGAAGGATGCTGACTTACTTGGCGGTAAGGTTATCGCAATGCCTGAGAGAGAAGACATTGACTTCCAGGTAGAAGAACATCTCATCGTCGAATTGTACTCCAAGTAATCCACACAAGCGTAGGTTATTAAAAACAAGCACATTTTTATGTGAACATTTGTTTAGGAGGTTGTTTCATGATCGAAATCGAAAAGCCAAGAATTGAAGTTGAAGAACTTTCTTCAGACGGTCAGTTCGGCAGATTTGTTGTTGAACCACTTGAGAGAGGCTTTGGCAACACATTAGGTAATAGTTTAAGAAGAGTCCTTCTTTCATCCCTTGAGGGTGTTGCTGTTACATCTATCAAGATTGACGGCGTGCTTCATGAATTTTCTACAATTCCCGGAGTAAAAGAGGATGTTACAGAGATCGTTCTTAATATGAAGAGCCTTGTATGCAAACTTAATTGCAACGGACCTAAGACAGTCGAAATCGACGCAACAGGTCCTTGCGAAGTTAAGGCCAGTTCAATCAAGGCCGACAGTGATGTAGAAATCCTTACTCCGGATCTCCACATTGCAACACTTGGTGAGGGTGCAACACTTAAAATGGAAATCACACTTGACAGAGGCAGAGGTTACATTCCTGGCGAAAGGAATAAGCTTATCTCCGGCAATAATGTCATTGGTGTGATTCCTGTTGACTCTATTTATACACCGGTTCTAAAGGTAAATTACACTGTTGACAACACTCGTGTTGGTCAGATTACTGACTACGACAAGCTAACCCTTGATGTTTGGACAAACGGTGTAATCAATGCACAGGAAGCAGTTTCTTTGGCTGCTAAGGTCCTCACTGAACACCTCAACCTCTTCGTTGACCTTTCCGACAAGGGCTCAACAACTGAGATTATGGTTGAAAAGGATGACAAGGGCAAAGAAAAGGTTCTTGAAATGACTATCGAAGAGTTAGACCTCTCCGTTCGTTCTTTCAACTGCTTAAAGCGTGCAGGTATTAACACTGTTGAAGATTTGATTTCAAAGAGTGAAGAGGATATGATGAAGGTTCGTAACCTTGGTCGTAAGTCACTTGAAGAGGTTGTTCAAAAACTCAACAGCTTAGGTTTCAATCTTCGTGAAGAAGAGGAATAATTAATTACACTTATAATTCCAATATCAGGTTAAAGGAGTGAAATAAATGCCAAGAACAAGAAAGCTGGGTAGAGCTACCGACAGCAGAATGGCTATGCTTAGAGCTATGGTAACTTACCTGTTTGAAAACGGTAAAATCGAAACAACTCTTGCTCGTGCAAAGGATGTTTCTTCAATGGCAGAAAAGATGATTACTGTTGCTAAGGAAGACAATCTTCACAACAAGAGAATGGTAATGAGCTTTGTTACAAAGGAATCTGTAACACACAAGCTTTTTGCTGAGATTGCTCCTAAGTATGCAGACAGAAACGGCGGTTACACAAGAATCACAAAGATTGGTCCTCGTCGTGGCGACGCTGCAGAAATGGCTATCATCGAACTTTTATAATTCAAAATTTTAGGCTCACCTTTTGGTGAGCCTATTTTTTTGCCAAATAGCCTCCACCAGAGGTGTATTCCCTTGCTAAGGGAAATGTCACGAAATGACAAAGTGCTCTCTTTATCCCACTTTGTCTTTAAAGAAAACCATAATTATTGGCAGTTTATTAGAATGTTTATAATTGTGTATTCTGCTTTTAGCAAAATGACGATAGGTTTGTTCATAATAACGAAAACAGATTATAATAATGTTGCATAATGACGAAAACAGGTTGTGCAATATGGGGAATTATGAATAATTTATTAATGCAATGTTCACAAATTGTTAAAAAATTATATAAATCGTATTAATTGTTGTCTTACCCCCTTGAAATATATGTATAATAATGCTAAAATAAATATGTCGTTAAGGGATAAGACTTAACGAAAAAATAGCTTTCTCCAACAATTTTGTTGTTTTGTTATATTTCATAATGTTCTTTTTTCTGGAAGAGTCCTCTCAGTTTTACTGAGAGGATTTTTTCCGTGTAAGAATAAAACATTTGGTAAATATTAGAATTTACAAATTTTTGATACTTTTTACAAAATTTGTGCTATAATAATTTGGGGTGATATTTTGAAAAGAATAATTTCCGTTATAATTTCTCTTGTTCTGATTTTTAGCTCTATTGCCTGTGCCAACGGTGCAGTAATTGGCGGAGGAGAAATAAATGATTACTATGAGCCTATAAATAGCTGGAGATATCACAACGGTGTTCCATACAGCAATTTTTCTGTGGGTGCATCTTCAAAGGACTGGAAGAAAACTGATAATGGGTACCTAAATGACAGGGGAGAGGTTATCCAAGGCGCAACTATGAAGGGTATTGATGTCAGTGAGTGGAACGGCGATATTAACTGGGCAAAGGTTGCCAAGTCTGATGTGGATTATGCTATCATAAGATGTGGCCACGGTGACAATTATGAATATCAAGATGATATTTATTTTAAGAAAAATGTAGAGGGATGCATTAAAAATAAAATTCCTTTTGGAGTTTACATATATTCCTATGCAACGAATACCACTATGGCTAAATCCGAGGCAAACCATGTGCTAAGGCTAATCAA
Organism: Ruminococcus sp.; assembly: GCA_022779485.1. Lineage (GTDB taxonomy): Bacteria > Bacillota > Clostridia > Oscillospirales > Acutalibacteraceae > Ruminococcoides. The sequence continues at coordinate 25,601 of JALFTC010000036.1, read as the reverse complement.
AGGCTACAAGCTCAGTTTTCCTGTTTTTTATGATTTAGAGGATAACTCCCAAACCGGTCTTAGCAAGGCAACCTTGGGCAAAATTGCAAAAAAATTTTGTAATGCAATTTCCGCTAAGGGCTATCAAGTTGGCATTTATGCAAATCTATATTGGTGGACAACCTATCTAACCGACTCTGCCTTTAACAATCCCTTTTGGTATAAGTGGGTAGCCCAGTATAATTCCTACTGCAACTACACCAAAAAATACTCTATGTGGCAGTGTTGCAGTGACGGAAAAGTGTCAGGTATTACAGGTAATGTTGATATAAACTTCTGGTATGACCCGCCAAGGAGCTATAAATATTTAGCTATGGGTACAAAAGTTATTCTTAACCGAACCTCATACACTTTCAAGAAAAGTACATCAAACCCAACAATGACGCTTCGGGCAACTGTACAAAATAATTTAGAGGACAAAACTGTAACATGGAACAGCAGTGACGACGATATAGCCACAGTTGATACAAAAGGAAAGGTAACAGCCAAAAAAAAGGGTACTTGCTACATCACAGCCGTAGCAAATGACGGCACAGGAAAATTTGAAATGTGCGAGGTTACTGTTAAACAGCTTGTTACCAAGGTGAAACTCAACAAGACAAGTGTTTCCCTAAGCAAAAAAGGAAAGACATATACACTCAAGGCAACCTGTACACCAACAACAGCAAACAGTCGTTCTGTTACATGGAAAACGAGTAAAAAGAGTGTTGCAACTGTAAACAGCAAGGGTAAAATTACTGCGATGAAAAAGGGTACCTGCTACATAATAGCCACTGCTGATGACGGCAGTAAGAAGTCTGCAAAATGCAAGGTTACGGTTAAAAAATAAGTGGCAACAGGGTAAAAAGTGAATACTATGTAGTAGAGGATATCTCCTCTCAATATCATTTAACCAAAGTAATGTAATCAAAGATAGGGAAAAGAAGTTATTTAAGCACAATTACCATTGTTTATTATGCCTCCAACATTGTAATAAATAAAAGCAAAAAAGGCACTGCATATCAGCAGTGCCTTTTTCACGCATAAATGAAGATTTTCCACAATGGAAACAAAGAAACTTCTCATAATATAAAGTCAACAACGGTCAAAATACAATATTTGGTACATTTTGTTGCCACAATCGTTCCTTAAAAAATAATATTGTAAATTTGTTTTGTGTTGTATAAAAGCAATTAAGCAAATCACAACAAAACCGAGATTAATCTCAGAATTTTAAATAATCATATTTGTGACATTACGACGATATATTATAATGAAGTAATTAAGAATTTTTAAAAATTACTCAACCTTTTTTGCCATTCTCTTTACACAATTCTCGCATACAGTGATGCCTTCATGTGTAATAACATTGTCAATCTCACCACAAAACAGGCAAGTTGGCTGATACTTTCTGATTAGCAAACCGTTGTCCTTTGGTAAAATTTCAATAGCGTCCTCTTTTTCAAGGTTGAACATTTGTCTTACCGGCTTTGGAATAACAACCCTACCAAGTGTATCGATTTTGCTTACATAACCAATTTGTTTCATAAATTTCACCTTCTATTTTGATTGTGCAACATCTATTTTCGACATAAACAGCGAAAATTAGATTAATGTGTACCGATTTCACCTTTATTCTACCAAACTTTAGGTAATGTGTCAAGTAAATTGTAAAAAAATGTGCTAAATTTCTTTTAAGTTTTATGAAAAATATATACATATGACAGGATGTGACAAGGTTTGATTAACTATTTATGGGGAATAATGGTTGTATTTTCAATAATATGCTCCATTTTTACAGGCAACACACAGGAGCTTGCATCAGGACTGATGAATGGAGCTGAAAAGGCAGTAAAACTGCTAATAACCCTTTTTGGCGTTATGGTGTTTTGGTCGGGAATAATGAAGGTTGCCGAGAAAAGCGGACTGACAAATTTGCTTGTAAAGCTGTTGTCACCTCTGCTAAAAAAGCTTTTTCCCGACCTGGACAGGGAAAGTGTTGCATTTCAAAGCATCTGTATGAACATAAGTGCTAATCTTATGGGGGTTGGTAATGCCGCTACTCCCTTTGGACTAAAGGCGATGAAAGAGATGCAACGGACTAATTTAAGGAAGGACACAGCCACAGACTCTATGGTTGTGTTTGTTGTGATGAACACAGCGTCTATGCAGTTAATTCCTGCAACCTTGGGGTATCTTCGTCAAAGCTATGGCAGCAGCAGTCCCTTTTCTATCATCCCCTGTGTGATTATCAGCTCTGCAACAGCTCTTTCTGTGGCACTTGTGCTTTCAACAACATTAAACAGGGTGAGCAAATGGAGCTGATTGTGCCAATCTCAGTGGGATTTATCCTGCTTTTCGGAATGATTAAAAAGACAAAGATTTTCGACGCATTTATTGAGGGCGCAATAGAGGGAATGCATACCCTTTATATGATTATACCAACCATAACAGGACTTGTTGTTGCTGTGGAAATGCTCCAAAAAAGCGGTGCCATTGACCTTGTTTGCAAAATGGCAGAGCCACTTGCCGACTTTTTCAATTTTCCAAAGGAAATTGTACCTATGGCGGTTCTGCGACCTGTAAGCGGAAGTGGAGCGACAGCACTACTGACAAATATTTTTGAAAATTACGGCCCCGATTCATTTCCGGGGCAAATTGCCTCTGTCCTTGCCGGTAGTTCCGAAACCACAATTTATGCAGTGACAATGTATTTTGGCAGTGTTGGAATTACAAAAACTCGCCATACTCTTTGGGTTGGATTGCTTGCAGACCTCACCGCCCTTGTTATGTCAATAGTAACAGTAAAATTTGTTTTGTAAAATTTTTGTTAATTACAATTTGGGTGTGGACAAATTTATGTTTATATTATATAATGGGATTAACAACTAAGGAGGAAATTACTATGACAATTTCAAAAAAGTTATTATCAGTGGTTTTAGTGGTAATTATGGCATTAAGTATGCTTATTATCGGACCCGCAACTGCATCTGCAGCAGAAACTGTAAGAATTAACGAGGTTTATCCACAGGTGGGTTATTCTATCGTTTATAACCTCTATCTCCAGACAGATACAGAAGCAGCAGCTTTGCAGGGTAGATTAAACTATGACCAAAGCGTGCTTGATCTTACTAACTTATCATTTGACAACGATAATTCAATCGATTCTACAACAACAACAATCGGCGATACAGCCCGTGTTTCATTTGAGGGTACAAAGAGCTCCTATGACACAGTTTCTTCAAGAATGACAGTTCTCACTGCTGTGTTCAAGGTTATCGGTACAAGCCCAAAGTACACAAGTGCAACAACTGATGACGCTATTTCCGGTTGCTTTACAAAGCTGACAACATCCACAGGCTACAACCTGATGGAAGATGAAAACACAAATATCACAACAAGAACAATCATTGCCGCAACTAAGGTTAAAATGGCAAAGTCATCTGTTCTTCTTGACAGAGGTGCAGGAGATTACGAGGTTGTTAAGGTTAAGTCCGTTGGACCTGTAAACAACGATGTAGATTCTTCTTATAGCTGTACCTACAAGTCATCTAACACAAAGGTTGCAAAGGTTTCCGGCAGAGCTACATATGTAAAGATTACTGCTGTTGGCCCGGGTACTGCAACAGTTACTTGTACACCTGACGGTGGCTTAACATCTTACAAAATCAAGGTTACTGTTAAACAACCTGTTAAGAGTGTAACACTCAGCGCAAAGTCAGTTACTCTTGCAAAGAAGGGTAGCGCAAAGTCTGTTACTGCAAAGGTAACACCAAGCAACGCAAGCAACAAGAAACTCCTTGTTGCTTCTGCTAACAAAAAGGTAGCAAAGGTTTCCGTAAGCAGCATCACATCCGGTAAGTCATTTAAGATTACTGCTGTTAAGAAGGGAAAAACAAGCGTTAAGGTTTCTGCAGCAGACGGCTCTAAGAAGTACGCAACATGCAAGGTTACTGTTAAGAAGTAATTTAATTTAAGAATTTAGGACTGCTCTTTCGGGCAGTCCTTTTTTATTCTAAAAGAAAGCCTTGGGATTAGTATTAATTCCCAAGGCATTTGTTTATATATATGATTATATTTATATATTTATATCAAGCTCAACAGGACAGTGGTCGCTACCCAAAATATCAGTGTGGATTTTTGCGTCTTCAATTTTATCCTTAATACTGTTTGAAGTTATGAAGTAGTCAATTCTCCATCCGGCATTGTTCTTCCTTGCGTTAAAGCGATAGCTCCACCAGCTGTAAATTCCCTCCTTGTCAGGGTAAATATAGCGGAAGGAGTCGGTAAAACCGCTCTCCAAAAGTTCAGTCATTTTTCCTCTTTCTTCGTCAGTAAAACCTGCATTTTTTCTGTTTGTCTTTGGGTTCTTTAGGTCGATTTCCTTGTGGGCAACATTCAGGTCACCGCACAGAATAACAGGCTTTTTCCTGTCAAGAGTATTGATATATGAGCGGAAATCATTCTCCCATTTCATTCTGTAATCAAGCCTTTTCAGCTCATTTTGTGAGTTCGGTGTGTAACAGGTCACAAGGTAAAAGTCCTTAAATTCAAGGGTAATGCACCGTCCCTCCTTGTCGTGCTCCTCAATTCCTATACCGTAAATAACATCCAAAGGCTCTTCCTTTGTGAAAACCGCCGTTCCGGAATAGCCCTTTTTCTCTGCGTAGTTCCAGTATTGATGGTAACCCTCAAGGTTCAGGTCAATTTGCCCCTGTTGCAGTTTTGTTTCCTGCAAGCAAAAAATATCTGCGTCAAGGTCATTGAAAATATCAACAAAACCCTTTGTAACACAGGCTCTAAGTCCGTTTACATTCCAAGAAATTAACTTCATATTTTAACATTCCTTTCGTTATATATAGTTATTTTATATCGCGATAATTCTAATAAGGAAATAAGCCTTAGCTTATCCAAGGCTTATTATCGCAAAACATTTCTTATGCACTTTTTCTTGCTTTTCGGTTTAGCATATTTTGGATTGATTTTAGGTATTCTGATTTGCAGTGACTTGTCAATGCTTTGCTGTACCTTTTTGCAATCAATTTTCTCATTATTCCTTACGCTTGAGTCATTGTTCTTTTTACGAACATAAAGTTTTTTGTCAATGCTTGGCTTTATAGGAATATGAGGTAGGGGAGGGATGTCCCACAAATTCTTTTCTATTACTTCTTTTTTAGAATTATCAATATCAACTAACTTGTTGGATATTTCATTTTTAGAAATATTACCCTTATCAACCTTGATTGATAATTCGTTATTAGAATTATTATTCTGATTATCCTTAGTATTTATTTCTTTATTAGAATTATTTGATGATAAATCATCCTTGCTTTTATCTGCATTATTTTCTTTTCCGGAATTATTATATTGCTCTGTAATTTCCTTTGGAAGAATGGGCAAATCGTAAGAAACAACCTTGTTTTCTTCTTGTTTTTTAGTGACATACAGGGTGTTGTCAATGCTGTTTTTAACAACAGATTTTCGTTGCAAAGAGGGGTTAATACTTGGCTTTACTTCATTGTTGCAACGGCTGTTGTTGTTTTCCTTGATGTCCTCTGTTTTCTTATTATCATTGCTGTCCTTGATGTCACTATCGTCCTTACTGTCCTTTTCGTCCTTTTGTGATGTCTTGCGGTCGTCAAGAACAGTAATATTGTACTTTTGGATTATCTCCACAGGAGTTCTCACAAAAACCTCCGGTGGAAGTGCGTCACAGGAGATTACAGGCTTTGGAGTGGCAACTGTAAGGTAATATTCCCAGCCTAAATAATTGCTTTCCTCTGTTTGAGAACTCTCATTTTTGGAAGAAGCCTCATCTTTAGTATCTTCAGTATTTTCAGTATTTTCAGCAATTTTAGTAATGCGTTGCTGTTCCTTAACATCAAAACCCGCATCATTAAAGTTCTGTTCTTCGTCCTCAAAGCTGTTTGAGGAGTTTGGTTTATTTGCCTCACAGCTTCTCAAGGTCATTACTTTTCCGTCAGGGGATATAAGGCTTTTAACCTCTTTTAGTGTTTCCCGTTTCTTATCCTCACTTTGCTTGTCATAAAGAGGGCCTAACAGAAGTACAACATCTGCCTTGCCCTGTTTTGTTGGGATTTTTCTGTTGTCGTTAATAAAGTTATTGTAGGCGACAAATGGATTTTCGTGGCTGATATGCTCCATATCCTTTGGTGAAAGTGGAACTAAAAGAGCGTTATTTTCCCTCTTTATCCACTTTGTGTAGCAGTCCTCACCACAGTACAAGTCCATTACACGGGTTTCCTTATTAAGATAGGGGGAGATAATATGTTGAGCTTTTTCAAAAAGCTTTTTATCCATACTATACTCCCCCTTTTACCAATATCAACTACAATTATATCAAAAGCAACTATGTTTATCAAGAAGAAATGTGCCGATAAATCAAATATATTGGTGAGATTAACCGTATTAATTTTTCTGTAAATATCTCTTTATTATTATTTGTTAGCCTTTGCTGCTGCCTTTTCTGCTTTAAGCACCGACTGAAATTCCTTTGTATCCTTAGCAAGCTTACCGCTGAGAATAAGCAGGGCAATCAGGTTAGGAACAATCATAAGTGCGTTTGCAATGTCCGAGAATGACCATACAATGTCAAGGGATACGACTGCACCAACATAAACAATGAGTGAGAATACAACTCTGTATATGTAGCAAGGTAACGGCTTTTTAACAAGGAATTCAAGCGCCTTTTCGCCGTGATATTCCCAACCAAGAATTGTTGAGAAAGCAAAGAGGATAAGTCCTATTGTAACTATGTAAGCACCAACATCACCAAGCACACTTCTGAAAGCCTCAATAGTGAGCTTTGCACCTGTTGTCAGCGGAAGTGACTCATATCTTCCGTCAGCGCTGAATTTCACATTATTACCGCTTTCGTCCTGCCAAGTACCCTGCAAAGAGGTTTCTGTGGCAACAGCCTTAACACCCTCCATTTCCTTGTCAAGGTCAGTTTTTGTGTTTGTTGCAATACGCTCCTTTTCGCAAGGAACATAATTAGTTGTGTTGCCCTCACTGTCTGTCAGTGAGAAACCGTCATCAGTCAGTGCATATGCATAAACTGTGTCGGCAAAGTCGTTGTCTGAACCTATGTCGTGAGCAGAAATAGTCATTTTATTATTCTCAATGATGAACTTACCGTCCATAGCTGCATTTGTTGTTCCGAGAACACCTGATGATGCAATAGCAAGACCTGTGATTGTACAAACAACAATAGTGTCAAGGAAAGTACCGCACATATTGATGTAGCCCTGACGAATGTGGTTGTCTGTGTGGGCAGCAGCTGCTGTAATAGCGGCAGAGCCCATACCGGCTTCGTTACTGAACACACCTCTGCCAACACCGTAGCGGATAGAGTTCATAATTGTAGCGGTAAGTGTACCGGCAATACCACCGGCAACAGACCTGCCTGAAAATGCCATTATAAAGATATTCTTAAGACCATCGGGAATACCTGAGATGTTGCCGAAGATAACAACAAGACCTGCAATGATGTAGAAAATAGCCATTGCAGGAACTAAAACGCTGGAAACCTTAGAAATAGTCTTGATTCCTCCAAGGATAATCAACAGGGCAAATACTGTAAGGATTAAACCTGTTACCCATGTAGGAACAGCAAATGTTGTGTCAATAGCGTCAGAAATTGAGTTTGCCTGAGTTAAGTTACCAATACCAAAGGAGGCTATGATTGCAAAGAGTGCAAACAGCACTGCAAGTATCTTGCCCGGCAGCTTGTTGTGAAATGCAGCCTTAATGGAATACATAGGTCCGCCAAGCATTTCGCCTCTGTCATTTACAACACGGTATTTGATAGCCAAAGCACATTCTGCAAATTTGCTGGTGATACCGAATGCGGCAGAAATCCACATCCATACAAGTGCGCCCGGTCCGCCTGCCACCATAGCTGTGGCAACACCAACAATGTTACCTGTACCGATAGTAGCCGCAAGTGCTGTCATAAGTGCCGCAAAAGGAGAAACATCACCCTTACCGCCGTCCTTAAGTGTTCGTGACTCCTTGCTCATAAGCTTTTTTAGGGAATAAAACAGATTTCTCCAAGGCAGAAAATTTAGCCTAAATGTAAGAAAAATACCTGTTCCCACAAGCAAAATGAGCATCACAGGACCCCAAACAGCAGAGTCAATGGCGTCCAAAATGTCTTGCAGAGATTTTAGAAAATTGTCCAATGTTTTCAACTCCTCGTTTTTATGTGTTACAAGAAAAGGCAGTACACTCCAGTGTACCACCTTGTACTTTTGTATTATACACTATTTTACGCTTTAATACAATAAAATTTTACAATTTTTTTATATTTATAAAAGTTGGATAAATTAGGGTAAACATTCATACAATATGTATGTGATGAAAATGGAAATATGTAATAAAAATTTGATTTTGCAAAGACTATATGATAAAATAATTGGTATGAAAAAGAAGATTGTGCCAAGGTATGCCTATTTGCCAATAGTTACTTGTCTTGTTTGGAATGTACTTGCCTACAACATAAGCCGACTGTTTACAAATACGCTGACCCATTATGATTTATCACTTAAAATTGACGGACTGATACCATATGTTCCGTCATTCATATTTATCTATGTTTTGTCCTATCCGCTTTGGATTTTAGGCTTTTGGATGTTTGCAAAGGAAAGCCGTAAAATATGCAACGAAATGTTTGCCGCTGAATTTGTCAGCAAAGGTATATGCCTTTGCTTCTATGTGCTGTTGCCAACCACAATGGAAAGGGCTGACCTTTCAGGCGGTGGTGTGTTTAACTGGATTACAGGTATGGTTTACAGCACCGACCAGCCAAACAATTTGTTTCCGTCAATCCATTGTATGGAAAGCTGGCTGTGCTTTAGAGGTTCCTTAAAATGCAGGAAAACTCACAGGGGATATTCTGCTATTTGGCTCGTTCTTGCAATACTAATCTGCTGTTCAACTGTGTTTGTAAAACAGCATGTATTTGTGGATATTTTCGGCGGAATACTCACAGCAGAGGCAGGACTTTTTATCTCACGAAAATTTAATGTAGGCAGAATGTACGACGCTGTCCGTATGCCCTTTGCAAAGGCAAGACGAATTAAAGCAATAGGGAAAAGAAATACAGCGAATAAAAACTAAGGCTTTTTTATAAAGCCTTATTTTATTGTATTTTAACAATATATATAGTATAATTATTCCATAATAACTATGTAACAAATTAGAAAAGGTGATAGATATGAAAAAGACAGTTTTAAGGAATTACGCAAAGTTAATTGCACAAAAGGGTATAAATGTTCAAAAAGGGCAGGAGGTTTGTATTACCGCAGAGCTTGACCAGCCTGAATTTGTAAAAATTCTTGTTGAGGAGTGCTATCGTGCAGGTGCCGGAAAGGTTATTGTTGACTGGTACTATCAGCCGCTGACAAAGCTGAATGTCCGTTGGCAAAAGGAAAAGGTGCTTTCTAAAGTTGAGGAGTGGGAAAAGGCAAGGCTTCAACACAAGGTTGATGTGCTACCGGCGCTGATTTACCTTGAAAGTGAAGACCCTGACGGACTAAAGGGTGTAAATATGAACAAGATGGTCAAGGCACAACAGGCTAAAAGGAAAATTTCAAAGCCGTACCGTGACCTTATGGACAACAAATATCAGTGGTGCATTGCCGCCGTTCCAGGTGCTGAATGGGCAAAAAAGGTGTTCCCTAATGAACGAAAAAGCAAAGCTATAGAAAAGCTGTGGGAGGCAATCCTCTACACCTCAAGAGCAACAGGCGACCCTATTGCAAACTGGGAGGAGCATAACAGAGATTTAAGTGAAAGGTGCAAATTCCTAAACTCCTTAGATATTGAAACTCTTGAATACAAATCCTCAAACGGAACAGACTTTAAGGTTGGAATGATAGAAACTGCAAAATTCCTTGGCGGAAGTGAAAAAACCTTAGGCTCAAACATTGAATTTAACGCAAATATTCCGTCAGAAGAAATCTTCATAACCCCACAAAAGGGCAAGGCAGAGGGCATAGTTTACTCTTCAAAGCCACTTTCATATCAAGGACAGATGATAGAGAACTTTTCTGTTAGATTTGAGAACGGAAAAGCAGTTGAAGTAAAGGCAGAGAAGAACGAGGAACTTTTGAAATCAATTATAAATATGGACGAAAATTCAGCCTACCTTGGAGAAGTTGCCCTTGTTCCATATGATTCGCCAATTCGCAACAGCGAAATTCTTTTCTACAACACATTATTTGACGAAAATGCCGCCTGTCACCTTGCCTTTGGCGAGGGCTTTACAAATTGCCTTGAAGACTACGACAGCCTGACACTTGAAGAATGTCGCAACCGTGGTATAAACGACAGCCTTATTCATGTTGATTTTATGATAGGCACTAAGGACCTTAACATCACAGCGGTAACCCGCAAGGGTGAAAGGGTGGAAATCTTCAAAAACGGCAACTGGGCATTTTGATTTTATGTAAATTTTGTATGTGGCTAAAGAGGTTTTAATATGCTTAAAATTGTATTGTTAATATTATTAATCCTCATTTTAATCCTTATTTTAGCTTTTGCCATTTCCGGTCCATTTACAAGAAGACTGAGGACTACACACTACGAACTAAACAGCAAAAAGATAAAGGGCGAGATTAATGCTGTTTTCATCTCCGACTTTCACAACTGCGGAAATATCAAAAAAATTGTAGGTATGGTGGATGAATATTCCCCTGATTTAGTGCTGTTTGGCGGTGACCTTGCAGACAGACTTAGCCTTGACAAAAAGTCACTTGAATTGGCAAAAATTCTTTCAAAGAAATATAAATGCTTTTTTGCCCCCGGTAACCACGAATATCACCTGCCCTCACCTGAAGAATTCTTTGAAAAATTAAAAAATATGGGCATTACAGTACTTGAAGAACAGCTTTGCACCGTTTTGGTAAAGGGCAACAAAATACAAATTTGCGGTGTTTATGACGGAGAAAAACTGTCCTCCTACGGTGACAAAACACAACTGGAAACTGTTAGTGATAATTCTAACAAAGAATTATACAGAATACTCCTTGCTCATTTCCCAATGTATGTGAAAAGCTACCTTCGCCGAGGCTTTGACCTGATTTTGTCAGGACACGAGCATGGGGGAATAGTGGGTATTCCAAAGGGAAACAAAAATGAAAACAAAGGTTTGATTGGGCACAAAGGATTTTTCCCAAGGTTTTCCGCAGGGGAATATTCCTCACGCCACTGCACAATGATAGTAAGTCGTGGAATATCATCAATGCCCTATAATTTAATTGTTCCACGATTTTTTAACAGACCTGAGCTTGTGACCATCAGCATAAAAGGAATAAAGAAAAATGGATAGAACAGAAATAAGAAATTTTGCTATATACGCAAGAAACAAGCTGATAGAAGATATAAAAACTTCCCTCTTGCAAATCGGAGTTACCAAAAAGGGACTGACCTCCTATGACGGACACCTTGACGAGAGGGAGAAGCATATGAGAAGCGCCTTTGATTCTTTGATAAAGAGCCAAGGTGAGGAATATTCCTCTGCATTTGACTCAACTGTTGAGGAATTAGCCTACAACTGGTTTACTCGTATTGTAGCCCTTAGGTATATGGACTTAAACAACATTCTTCCTGTTAGTGAAAGTGTCTTTCCAAGGAATAATGGCGAAGAGCCACCAATGCTGGCAAGTAAGGATTTTTCCCTTCTCAACCTAACAGAACAGGAAAAAGAAGTTATAGCGAATTACCGCAAAGACGGTGACGAGGACTCACTGTACACCTTTATATTCATTAAGCTATGCAACTATGTAAGGGACAATATGGGAATTTTCCAAAGTGACATTGGGAAATGTGACATTCCTCTTTTTGTACTGTCCTACAAAAACGAGGGACTTATCACCCGACTTTGCAGTATTGATGAAGGCAACTTTACAAATGGTGTTGAAATTATGGGGTGGTTTCACCAGTATTACAACACAGATGTTTTTAACAGGCTGTATGACGGTGATATGTCAAAGAAAAAGATAGACTCAAAGTACCTTCCTGTTGCCACCCAACTGTATACCCCCGACTGGGTAGTAAAGTATATGGTGGAGAATACCTTGGGCAGAGTTTGGATTGACCACCTTATGGGCTTAGGAAAGAGTGAAAAAGCAAAAACCCTCCTTGAAAACTGGGTTTATTACATACCCGACACCGAAGAGGACAGCCTTGAGCTTTTTGAAATAAGACAGAAAAAGAGGGATATTACACCCGAAAGCATAACCTTTATTGACCCTTGTATGGGTAGCGGTCACATACTTGTGTATGCCTTTGAATTACTAATGCAAATTTATATCTCTGAGGGTTACTCCAAAGATGAAGTACCTTTGCTAATTCTGAAAAACAATCTTTTCGGACTTGACATTGACGACAGAGCCTGTTATCTTTCACGCTTTGCACTGCTTATGAAAGCATATCAGTATGACAAAAACATACTAAGTAAGGCAAAGGAGATAAACCTGTTTGCCGTTCAGGAGAGCAACAGCTTTACATATCTTAGGGAAACAAGGGACTTTTTCGCCAAGGGCAACGACAGACTTCTTGAAGAGTTTGAGTACCTTGTTTCAGTATTTTACAACGCCAAGGAATACGGTAGTCTGCTGAATTTACGCAAGGTTGATTTCCAAGCCCTTGATGCAAGGATTGCAGAAATTTCTGCCCTAAACCCAAATAATCAGCAGGAAGAACTGTATAAAAAGGAAATTACAGAAAAACTAAATCCACTTGTTAAGCAGGCAAAGGTGATGACAAACCACTATGATGTTGTGGTGACAAATCCGCCTTACCTTAACAGCTCACGAATGAGCAAAAACCTTTCCGACTATGTAAACAGTGAGTACAGCATTGCAAAAAATGACCTTGCATCTGTGTTTATTCAAAAGGCAACAGGGGTGCTTACAAAGGATGACGGAATGGTTGCAATGATTACCACAGTTTCTTGGATGTATCTGAAAAGCTTTGAAAAGTTCAGGAAATATCTTCTTCACACCTTCCAGCTAAATTCCATTGTGGACTTTGGCACAGAACTTTTTGAGGGGAAAATCGGACATCTTCCTGTTGTAACCTGGACAAGCAGAAAGCATCTGCCATTTCAAAAAATCCACTCTGTTCGCCTAACTAAGTACAATTACAGTAAAAGAAACGAAAAACAACAGCAGTTCTTTAACGCTGAAAATCACTTCTTTGCCCACCAAATGGACTTTGCCAAAATCCCAGGTGAGCCTGTTGCATACTGGCTTGGTGACAGTTTTATAAAAGCGTTTGAGCAGGGCAGAACCCTTGGGGAACTGTCCGTTGTACGCAACGGTATGAAAACAGGTGACAACAAAAGGTTTCTTCGCCTTTGGTGGGAGGTTGACGGTGACTCCGTAAATTATCACGCAAAAAGTGCAACAGACGCCCTAAACAGCGGTTGCAGATATTTCCCATACAACAAAGGGGGAGAGTACAGAAAGTGGTACGGTAACAACGACTACCTTGTGGATTGGCACAACAACGGTGAGGTAGTTATGGGTATGGCAAAGGCTGACGGGCGACACACCCAAGATTACAATGAGGAGCTAAAGTTTTTGCCACTAATCACTTGGTCGCTTATCACAGTAAAACCGGCATTTAGATATAAAGAAAATGCCCTGTCCGATATTGCAGGAATGTCGATTTACACAGGTGAGGACAAGCTGTATTATTACTTAGGCTTTTGCAATTCTGTAATTGCAACAGAGATGATAAAGCTACTTGCACCAACAATGAACTGTCAGGTTGGTGATATTGCAAGACTGCCAATACTCCACTCAAAGAGTATGGAGGAGGAAATCAACACCCTTGTAAAGGAGAATATTGCACTTTCAAAGGAGGATTGGGATTCCTTTGAAAAATCTTGGGACTTTAAGGCTCACCCATTTATAAGGTATAAGGGTGAGGGTGATGATAAAATTCAAAATGCCTTTGAAAAGTGGGAAGCAGTTACCCAAAAAAGGTTTGAAAAGTTAAAGGAGAATGAAGAAAGGCTTAACAGAATTTTCCTTGATATTTACGAGGTGAAAAGCGGTTTTGACCCAACTGTTGAGGATAAGGATGTAACAGTAAGTAAGGCTGACAAGGTGCGTGATGTAAAGTCCTTTATATCCTACGGTGTAGGGTGTATTTTGGGCAGATACAGCCTTAATAAGGAGGGTGTTGTTTATTCCGGCAGTGACTGGGATATTCGCAACTACGGAGATTTTTCCCCTGTTGATAACGGCGTTGTCCTTGTTTCAGACAACGAGGACAGCAAAAACGACCTTGTGCATCACTTTGAAAACTTTGTGAAATATTCTTTTGGAGAAAAATATTTTGAAGAAAATCGGCTTTATATTGCATCGGTACTAAACGAAAAGGGCAAAACTCCAACAGAAAAAATAAGAAACTATTTCTTTAACACATTTTACAAGGAGCATCTGTCACTTTACAAGGTGGGTGTTTCGGGCAAAAGACCCATTTACTGGATGCTCAACAGTGGTAGCAAAAAGTCCTTTAAAGCCCTTGTGTATATGCACAGATGGAACTACACCACAGTGGATAACATCCGTAAAAATCTGCTGACAAAACAGATAAAGTACTACAAGGACAAAATTACAGAGCTGGAAGAAAATATTTCTGTTGAGAACAAGGATGAATACAGTGTGATGATGAAACTCCGTGACGATTTGTTAAGCAGATACGAGGAGTCACAGGAATTTGACAAGAAACTCGAAAAGCTTAGTGGCAACACCTTTGACCTAAACGACGGAATTATTAAAAACCACCAAAGTGTGCAAACAACACCGGAGGGAGAAGTACTAAAGGTGCTTGAGAAAATATAGAAATTTGCCTTTTTGCAATTAATAGGATATAATCAGTAGAAGATTAAGAAAAGAGGATATATTTATGGAGCGTTGGGATATTTACGATAAAAACAAGCAGAGAACAGGCAGAACAATGGAGCGAAACAACTGGATTTTAAAGGATGACGAATATCACCTTACAGTCCTTGGTGTTGTGTGCCGAAATGACGGAAAATTCCTAATCACAAAGAGGGCAGAGGACAAGGCTTGGGCTCCCGGCTGGTGGGAAGTTTCCGGCGGTGCCGCAATGGCCGGGGAAGACTCCATTGACGCTGTACGCAGAGAAGTAAGGGAAGAAACAGGTCTTGATGTTACAAAGGGAAAAGAGGAATACCTCTTTACATACCACAGAGAAAACCCGGGTGAGGGTGACAACTACTTTGTAGATGTTTACCGCTTTACCCTTGACTTTAGTGAAGAGGATGTTCACAATCAAGAGAGAGAAACAACAGGCTTTATGCTTGCAACCAAGGAGCAGATAGAAGAATTTGCAAAAGAGGGAATTTTCCTCCACTACGACAGCATCAAAAAGGCTTTTGAACTTTAATAAAAATCATAGAAATAAAAAATACCGAGCAGTCACTTTTTGCGTGATTGCTCGGTTCTTGCTTTTGTTATTCTTTTATATATAGCATAACTCAAAACTCAATTCATATCTCTCACCCAAACAGATTGTGTAAAATTGAATTTAGAGAATAGTCCGCCCCATAGGTGCTTGTGTACCATTCCTTTGCATAGAAAAATGCTACTACCAAAAGTGAGATAACTATTAAGAATATGAGGATTTTTCTGAATATGTGATGTGGCTTTTCCTTAACAATTTTGTTGTAACCGTCGTTGTAATCCTCTCTTTCTCTGTCGTCATATTCGTCCAAAAAGTTTTCTCGTTCAGTCTTTCTTGTAGGTGGCTTGATTTCCTCTCTCTCGTCAATTTTGTGTTTTTTTACCTTGTACTTTGCTTCAGTTGCTATGATGATTTTTTCAAGTGCCTTAGAAAGCTCGTCACCGCTCATATCCTCAAGGAACAAAACTTCCGTTTCTCCGTATCTTCCACTGTAAAATGCAAGTCGTCTGATGGGAAAGGCACTGTCTGTGTCGCCAAATTCACTGTTAACCTCTGTCAGCAAATAGTAAAGAAGGGACTTTGCAACCCTTTCATAGGGGAAACCGTGTCCTATGTCGGTTCTAAGGTCAACTATCGTGTTGTCGATAATCATATCGCAGTCAACTTCACCGATTAAGTATTCACCAAAGCCGAACTGTGGGTTAATGATAATTTTGCTTGTAGGCTTTATTACACTTGGAATAAATGACCTGCGAAACTTCATCCCAAGGGCAAGAACTTCCCTAACCTCTTCATCAGTTGCAGGTTGAAAGAATTGCCCAATATCAGAGGGTACAGCACCTCTGCGGTAGCATATGTCAAGCTTTGCAAAAAACCAACAATGCTGAACAATATTTTCGGAGCTGTCCTCACCTGTTTCGATATAGTCGTTGACACGCATTACACCGTAATCAAACCGTTCCTTTAGCTCGTCGTAATATTCACCGCTAAGTCGCCACTTTAGATTTTCAATGCTTCGTGACGCAACGCTATACTCCAAAGGGTCGCAGTTAATGTGGTTGCTGTAAGCACACACAAGTATTTTGGCTATGTAGCGGAATGCAAGTTCAATAAGGGTAGAGGTCATATCGCTTTTTGACTTTGGCTCAACACATAAATTGTAGTTTTGAGAAAAAGCCTCTCTGCCCGAGATAGTTGAAAATAACCTTTTTTCAGGAATAATTCCGTCAATGGCTGACATTATCATTTCGTCAACAGGGCTTGTACCTCTTAAATAAGAATCAAGTGCCATTTAATCACCCTTTCCTGTGTTTCTATTATAATTCAAATGACGGTAAAAAGCAAATAAATTCTTATTTAGAATTATCTTAGGCTAACACAGCCTTGTATTCATAGAATATACAGGGGGTGAATTTATGACGCCTTGTGAGATTACAGCGGCAGTGACTGCTGTTGCAAACTTTATATCTTGTAATTTTACTAATGAACAAATTGATTTACTTGGTGCAATTTTTGTCCAGCTTGGAGATACACTTGCCACCATTTCCGCACAAAACGCCTTGTGCCAATCGGTTTTGTCGAAAAATAATAACAAAGCCACTCCTAATTAGTGTTATCAAAAATTTAGTTTCAAAAATAATCACCGGACAAAATTGGATTGTCCGGTGTTGCTATAAGAAAAAACTAAATCTCAATATTATTCTTTTCCTTGTATCTTCTTTCAAGGTTTTCATAACATTCGTATGGGATAGACAGGTTACCCTTGCCGGTACCCATACTTATTTCAGGCTTGTTGTCACCGTGGAAGTCACTTCCTCCGCTTTTTATCAGAGAAAATTCCTCTGCAAGTTTTTTTGCACACTCTGTTTGTTCCTCTGTGAATTTTGAGTAATAAACCTCCATACCGTCCAAATTATGAACCTTTGCGTCAAGCAAAAATTCCCTCAGCCTTTCCTCTGTTTTTAAATCGAGAAAGGGGTGCGCCAGTACCGAAACAGCACCCATATTGTTTATAACATCAATTATTTCAAGGGAAGACAGCTTTTTCGGCGGATGATAAAGTCCTAACTTTGGGTTGAGGAATTTCTCGAAGGCCTCACTGACAGACTCAACAATGTTTTTCTCCACCATAACTGATGCAATATTTGCTCTGTTAATTTTTCCGCTGGGACTGGAGTTCTTTATTTCTTCATAAGAAATATCATATCCCATATCACTAAGCTTGTTAACAACATCAATGTTGCTTTGATCCTTTAGCTTAAGGGCTTTTCTCATAATACTTTCAATGTTATCCTGTTCTCTTTTGGGAACAAAAAGTCCAAGTATGTGAAGCTCCGTACCCTTGTAATCTGTTGAAAATTCAATTCCACCCACCAGCTTTACGCTACTGTTTTTGCCACAGTCAAAAAACCTGTCAAGTCCCATAATTGTGTTGTGGTCTGTAAGGGCAATGGCAGAAAGTCCCAACCTTTCAGCCTCTTTTACAAGCTGTTCAGGGGTAAATGTTCCGTCGGAATATATTGAATGATTGTGCAAATCGCAGTTCATAAGTTTCACCTCAACTGTATTCTATCACATAAACACAGGTTTTGTAAATAAAAACTCCCCCAAAATATGGGGGAGAGTGATGTGTTAACAGCTGAAATAAACGTTGTCAATAGAGGTAACAGGTGTTCCAAAACCGTGGTAATAGTTTGTTCTAAAGTATTTTACATTTGGAACTCTGCCTCCGTTAAGTACATAGTCTGTTGCCTTTTTTACATATGACTTTTCTTTTTCGGTAACAGAATT
Organism: Ruminococcus sp.; assembly: GCA_022779485.1. GTDB lineage: Bacteria > Bacillota > Clostridia > Oscillospirales > Acutalibacteraceae > Ruminococcoides. The sequence goes on along the minus strand of JALFTC010000036.1, from coordinate 7,325 downwards.
AAGTGTATAGGCTGTTTCGTAAATATTGTAGTTTGTCAGCATTTGACCAAGGGTTAGGTGTGAATAATCACTTTTCCACAAATTCAGCGTAGCTGAGCATACATATACCTGACACCAAAAGCTTGTTGAGCCTGCCTCACGGTAAAGACTTCTCATCAGCAAATCCCTTTCGTATGCAGTAAGCTCAATGTCGTTTTCAACAGTAACCTTGCAAATCTTTTTTACCTTACTTCCGTCCTTTGCCACTGCTGTAATGTTGGCTGTACCCTTTTTAACAGCGGTAATATTGCCCTTGTTGTCAACAGTTGCAACCTTTGAGTTTGAGGAAGTCCACTTGATTTTCTTGTTGTTTGCACTCTTTGGGTAGGCATTAGCCTTTATCTTTTCACTTTTGCCAACCTTTAATGTAAGACTTGTATCTGAAAGCTTAATCTTCTTTACAGGCTGTTTTACGGTAACAATACATTTTCCGTACTTTTTACTTCCGTCAGTTGCCTTTGCATATACAACAGCCTTGCCACGGTGCTTTGCTGTGATTTTGCCCTGACCGTTAATGCTAAGTGTCTTTTTGTTTGATGTTGACCAATTAACCCTTTTGTTGTTTGCGTTTTTAGGGGTAACAGTTGCCTTCAGTGTTTTACTTTTGCCAACCTTAAGATTTGTTTTATTGTTTGAGATTTTAACACTTGTAACAGGCTGTTTTACAACAATCCTGCACTTTGCCTCTTTAATACCGTCAGTTGATTTTGCACTGATAGTTGTAGTACCCCTTGATTTTGCAGTAACAACACCCTTGTTGTTAACGGTTGCAACTCTTGTGTTGCTTGACGACCATTTTCCTGACTGAAGGCTGTCACCTGTTGGTGCGATTATTGCCTTAAGGGTTTTTGTTCTGCCTGTTGTAAGTACAGCGTTAGTTGTATTCAGCTTGATTTCATCCACAAGAACAATGTTGCTAAAGTTGTTTTCCAAGACATATTGATGTGCCTGTGTGCCTGTGTAGCAGTAAATTGTAGCGTTTGACAGTCCCGTTAAAGCACCGTCCTCAATTACTTCAACCGTATTTGGGATTGAAAGTGAAGAAATACCTATGCAGTCTATAAAGGTTTCTGCTCCAATTCCTGTAACGGTATAACCGTCTATCTCCTCAGGAATAACTATATCCCCGGAGATTTCATAACTTTTTGTGATTTGTGCTGTGCCGTTGTCTATGATATTATACGAGAATTTTTCGGTTGTTTCTGCGCCGGCATTAACCATTGTAAAGCTGAATGTGTTAAAAATTACAGCCAGAAATAAAACTGTTGAAATTGCTTTTTTAATCATCATTGACCTCCTGTTTTATTAGGATTTGTCCGTATAAATGGGATAAATCCTTAGTTTTTGGACACATCGGGTGTATTATAGACAGGAGAAATGGTTAAGTCAAATTACTTACCGATTGTTAAGGAGCATTTTTGTCGGCGAAATTTTAATGATTTAAAAGAAAAAAGCGGTTTTTATATGTAATAGCAACAACATATGTCTGTCAACTGATATATTTTTATAACCATTACACAAGATTTGATTAAATTGTAAAATAGTTGTGTTTTAATTCCAAAATAGAAATAAAGCGGTTATAAGTCCTATTTATAGGACAGTAAATAGAGTAATATTCTAATTTGGAAATAATAAGTAATATTTTTGTAATTATTTAATTACATAGAAGTTAGGATTTAATTCTTTAAAAAACTTATACAATAAAAAAAGACAAAAATCTCACTGAGAATAGTGGAATTTTTGTCCTAAGGAAAAATGTTATACATACTAATTGTCTAATTGTGTTTATCACCTAAAGACTTGTTTGGATGCTTAATTTTAGGTTGCATTAATGCCTGTTATCTTTCTATATATATAGAAAGCAAATTTTAAGGTAAATTTCTGTTTCAAAAAGCAGAAGAAATAATTACGAGAATCACATTATAAATATAATAAGTGAATATATATACTTGAACTATGCATAACTATGCATCATAAAATACCAACACAACATATTGTAAAATTTGCGTAAAATTACTCTGTTAATATACAAATTATATGATTATAAAATATTTGTAAATTAAAAATTCGGAGCAAAAAAACTCTTCATAATGTTAAGATTTTGCATTATTTGTTCTCATTTTGCACGATAAATTAATAACAACTCGCAATTTTTTGTACTATACAATAATATTGATTTTTATGCTTTGATTTTTCTTGTTTTTTGGATAAATAGTAGTATAATAATCATTGGTTGAAAGACAAATATTTATAATATGGAAAAGGTGGAGAGAATAATGAAAGATTTTAAGCAATGGGACGGCTTTGAAGGCCGTATTTGGAAAGAAGAAGTCAACACTCGTGACTTTATTCAGAAGAACTACAAGCCTTATGACGGCGATTCATCATTCCTCGTTGGCCCGACAGAAGCTACAAACAAGCTTTGGGGTATTCTTCAGGACCTTCAAAAGCAGGAGCGTGCCAACGGTGGCGTTCTTGATATGGAAACAGAGGTTGTTTCAACCCTCACCGCATACGGCCCCGGATATATAAGTGAAGAGTACAAGGACCTTGAAAAGGTTGTTGGTCTTCAGACAGACAAGCCACTAAAAAGAGCATTTATGCCTTTTGGCGGTATCAAGATGGCACAGCAGGCTTGCGAAACTAACGGTTACACACCAAACCCTAAGTTTAACAAGATTTTCAACGAGTACAGCCGTACTCATAACCAGGGAGTTTTTGACGCATATACACCTGAAATGAAAAAGGTTCGTCACAACAAGATTATCACAGGTCTTCCTGACACATACGGCCGTGGCAGAATCGTTGGCGACTACCGCCGTGTAGCACTCTACGGTATCGATTTCCTTGTTGAGGAGAAGAAGAAGGACCTTGCAAACTGCGGCGACGGCACAATGACAGACGACATTATCCGTCTGCGTGAGGAAATTGCTCTTCAAATCAGAGCACTCAACGATATGAAGAAGATGGCAGAGGTATACGGCTTTGATATTTCACAGCCTGCTAAGGACGCAAGAGAGGCTTGCCAGTGGCTCTACTTTGGCTACCTTGCTGCTATCAAAACTCAGAACGGCGCCGCAATGAGCGTTGGCAGAGTTTCAACATTCCTTGATATTTACATTCAGAGGGATATGGAAAAGGGCATCCTCACAGAGGAGGAGGCTCAAGAGCTTATCGACCATATGGTTATGAAGTTCCGTATGGTTAAGTTTGCCCGTATTCCATCCTACAACCAGCTTTTCTCAGGCGACCCTGTATGGGCAACACTTGAGGTTGCAGGTGTTGGCGTTGACGGCCGTTCAATGGTTACAAAGACTGACTTCCGTTTCCTTCACACTCTTGAAAATATGGGACCATCCCCTGAACCAAACCTTACAGTTCTCTACTCCTCATCACTTCCTGAAACATTCAAGAAGTATGCTGCAGAAATCTCCATTAACACAAGCTCTGTTCAGTACGAGAATGACGATGTAATGAAGCCTGTTTGGGGTGACGATTACTCAATCTGCTGCTGTGTTTCCGCAACACAGACAGGTAAGGAAATGCAGTTCTTCGGTGCTCGTGCTAACCTTGCAAAGTGCCTTATGTATGCTCTCAACGGCGGTGTAGATGTTAAAACTCGTGAGCAGGTTGGCCCTGCATACAAGCCAATTACAAGCGAAATTCTTGACTATGATGAGGTTATCGACAAGTACCTTGTTATGATGGACTGGCTTGCAGGTCTTTATGTAAACACACTTAACCTTATCCAGTATATGCACGATAAGTACTACTACGAGGCAGCCGAAATGGCACTTATTGATACAGATGTTCGCCGTACATTTGCAACAGGTATTGCAGGTTTCTCCCATGTTGTTGATTCCCTTAGCGCTATCAAGTACGCAACAGTTAAGCCGATTCGTGACGAGGACGGCATTGTTGTTGACTTTGAAACAGAGGGTGACTTCCCTAAGTACGGCAACGACGATGACAGAGCAGACGACATTGCAGTATGGCTCCTTAAGACATTCCTTGAAAAGATTAAGAAGCATCATACATATCGTGACTCCGAGCCTACAACATCTATCCTTACCATCACATCAAATGTTGTTTACGGTAAGGCAACAGGTAATATGCCAAACGGAAGAAGAGCCGGCGAGCCACTTTCACCTGGTGCTAACCCAAGCTACGGCGCAGAGCAAAACGGACTTCTTGCATCTCTTAATTCCGTTGCAAAGCTCCCATATCACTGGGCACTTGACGGTATTTCAAATACACAGACAATCAACCCTGACGCTCTCGGTCACACAGAAGAAGAGAGAGTTAACAACCTTGTACAGGTTATGGACGGTTACTTTGACCAGGGTGCACACCACCTGAATGTTAATGTATTCGGCAAGGAAAAGCTTATTGACGCTATGGAACATCCTGAAAAGGAAGAGTATGCAAACTTTACAATCCGTGTTTCAGGCTATGCTGTTAAGTTTATCGACCTTACTCGTGAGCAACAGCTTGATGTAATTTCCCGTACCTGTCATGCAACAATGTAATTTAGTGGGCAGAGTAAATGCCCTTGAAACCTTTGGTCTGGTTGACGGACCCGGCGTGAGATTTGTGGTGTTTTTGCAGGGCTGTAATATGCGTTGCAAATACTGCCACAATCCCGAAACCTGGGATAAAAATACAGGTGAAGAGTGGACGCCAAAGGCACTTTTTGAAAGAGCATTCCGCTACCACAAGTACTGGAAGGATAACGGCGGAATAACTGTAAGCGGGGGAGAACCACTACTGCAAATTGACTTTGTCACAGAATTTTTCAGATTGGCAAAGGAAAAGAACATTCACACCACCCTTGACACCTGCGGACAACCATTTTCAAATGATAAGGCATTTCTTGAAAAGTTTGATGAACTGCTAAAGTACACCGACCTTGTAATGCTTGACATTAAGGAGTTTGATGAGGAAAAGCACAAAGCCTTGACAGGTCACAAAAACTCCAATATCAAGGAAATGGCACAGTACCTTTCAGACCGTAATGTAAAGATGTGGATTCGCCATGTGCTTGTCCCCGGACTTACAGATGATGAACAGGGACTTATTGACCTGAACTCATTTATCAAACAGCTTAAGAGTGTAGAAAAGGTAGAAATCCTGCCATACCACACCTTAGGACTTATGAAATGGGAAAAGCTAAAGCTCCCGTATCCACTTGAGGGTGTAAAAACACCGACACAAGAGGAAATTGACAGGGCAGAAAAGCTTTTGGAAATTAAATAATACTAATTAAAGGGGCTGGTTTTCAGCCCTTTTATTACATAAAAAAGCCACATAATGAGCCATTTTATACTCATTATGTGGCGATTTTGCTTTAATGGTTAGTCTTTACTTTTCTGTGGGATTAAGCCATTTTGTTGGAATAAAGCTACCGATAAATGCGGAGATTATCAGCCAAGGTATTACCCTTAAGGGGAAACACAGCATAAGTAGCAGAGAAACTGCAAAAGGCTTTTTCATAATAACACCAAGCAGACCGGCTGTGATAACGCCCATACAAAAGGCAGAGTTTAGTCCCGTTAGGATTGCTACGCCACATCCCACACTTACTCCGCTGAAAATCACAGGGAAGAAATGACCTCCTCGCCAGCCGGATTTTATACATATATTGGTAAGGAGCAACTTCAAAAGCCCTGTCAAAATTAACAGCCACGGTGCATATTCCTTGTAGGTGGAAATGATTTCCCCCATACTTTCCTCACCGGAAAACATTGTCAAAGGGAAATATGTTCCCATAACACCTAAAACCAGTCCCCCCAGCATAGTGCTTATTACAATGCCGATTTTGCCCTGTAACTTCATAAAGAAAGCAATTGTAAATCTGTCAAAAACTAAGTAGCAAATGCCCAAGACCACACCCGCAAGTGCAAGAGGAATACCGAAGATTTGCTCATTGCTTGTAATTTTGGCATACTCAATCTGTGGTATTCCAATGCCACCGCCAAAGAAACTGTTTAAAAGAGAAAATACACCGAAAGCCGACATTACAGACACAATTATGTAGATTGTCTTTGAAAATTTGGAAACGGTAATTTCCTTGTCGTAATCAACCTTTTCTTCTATCGGCATAACCAAGCCAAACAGCGGTGCACCAAAAATTGTTCCGATTGCGGTGCTTAAACCTATTTTCGTGATTTCCTTTAAGTGGACATTTACAAACTTAATTCTGTCACCAACCCAGTAGCAAAGTCCCACAATAACACCGGTAAGTCCTGCCTCAGGTCCTATACTTCCCCCGAATAAAAGGGGAAGAAGAGCCGCAATGCAGATTACAAAAACATTGTTGTAGGGATAATACTTATCCTTTTTAACCTTCCCCATAACTGTTTCCAGTTCCTCAGGATAGGCACCGAATTTCTTTTGATAAAGTCCGATAATAAGTCCACCCAAAAGACACACAGCTATTGTGTATAAAGGAAAATTAACGCTGTCCTTACCCCATTCCCATATAAAGCCAACTCCTAAATCTAAAAGCTTTAGGAATGACCATATAATGCCGGCAATTACACCGCCCATAAATCCACACATTAAAATTGAAATCAATTTACTGATAAATGTGTTGTTTTTCATACTAAAATCTCACTTTTAAGTTTTTCTTAAATTCTATCATACAATAAATCTTATAGCAAGATATATAAGTGAAATTAGAAATTATATTATGTGGTTCATTAGTAGTTCATTAGGCAATGCCAACTTGAAGTAAGTCGGCATTGCCCGTTTTTTATACCTTTTTTTACTTGTTTTACAAACCGGAATTTGATTATCTTTTTTTATATAAAACTAACTCCGGGTTCTCACCGTTTTTCTCATAGGTGCAGACAAGCAAGAAATCCATATTTGCGGCAGTGCCAAAACAACGGTTATCGCCAAACTCACATTCCAGTTGGTTGCCTAAATAAGTTGCGTTATCATCAAGGAATTTTACAATTTGACCGTTTGGAAGACGATATTCGAGGTTGATATAACCTCCTACAAGAGCGTTAAGCTTTTCTACCTTGGGCATTCCCTCAATATGTAAATCATTAAACTCACTTATAAGCTTTTGCTTGAATTCCTCAAACCTTTCGTCGCCACCAAGGTATTTATACTGTTTCCAATAATCAAGTTTTGGAAGCATATCCTTCATATACGCACGAGCCTGTTCAGAAGAGATACGCTCACTTACCATATTCTTCACGCAGACCTCAATTAAATCGTCCATATTATGATACATATACTCGCCGTCAGCATAACACCACTTGCAATATTCCTCA
>JALFTC010000033.1 GCA_022779485.1 Ruminococcus sp. | reverse complement strand
GCGCAGGCTTGGGCAGAGAATATGAACCTTATGTTCACATTCCGTGGTATTCCTTGTATCTACTACGGTTCTGAGGTTGAATTTATGAAGGGCGCTGTTATTGATGTAGGTCCTAACGCACCTATCGCAACAACAGGTCGTGCATACTTTGGTGATTACCTCGAAGGTGATGTTACAGCAACTGACTTCAGCGAATATACTGCTTCCGGTACAGTAGCTGATACTCTTGACTCACCACTTTCAAAGCACCTTTCAAAGCTTAACGCTGTTCGTCGTGCTATCCCTGCTCTTCAGAAGGGTCAGTACACAACATCTACTAACTATGTAAGCGGTAATATGGCTTATGTAAGAAGATATACAAAAGACACAATTGATTCACTTGCTTGTGTATCAATCAGTGGTAGTGCTACATTTAAGGGTCTTCCAAACGGTCTTTACATTGACGCTATCACAGGCGATACAAAGACAGTTACAGACGGTACACTTTCTGTTTCTGCTACAGGCAAGGGTAATATGAGAGTTTATGTTTGCTGTGCAAATGGCTTCACAGGAATTAACGGAGCTATCGGTGAAACAAACCTCACATACCTCAAGTAATTTGTAAATTATAATTTTTTAAGGACATCCCATTTTGGGGTGTCCTTTTTGTTTTTATTGTTTGAAAAGTCGGTGAAAATATGATAGAATAAATGTTGATAAATATATATATATTCTGTAAAGGGTAATTGCTATGAGTCTTGTTGAGTTTAAAAATGTATATAAAAAATACAAAATGGGTGAAATTACAATAAATGCAGTTGATGATGCATCATTTTCCATCGAAGAGGGAGAATTTGCAGTTGTTGTAGGTTCATCAGGTGCAGGAAAAACAACTGTGCTGAACATTTTAGGCGGAATGGACAGTTCAAGTCAAGGAGAGGTTGTTGTTGACGGAGAAAATATCAGCAAATTTAGTGACAAAAGGCTTGTGGAGTACAGAAGGCACAGCATAGGCTTTGTTTTTCAGTTTTATAACCTTATTCCTAACCTTACTGCAAGGGAAAATGTAGAGATGGCAACACAGATTTGCAAAAATCCTATGAATGCAGAGGAATCTCTTAAAAGCGTTGGACTAACTGCCAGAATGGACAATTTTCCAAGTCAGCTTTCAGGTGGAGAACAGCAGAGAGTATCTATTGCCAGAGCACTTGCAAAAAGACCGAAGCTACTTCTCTGTGACGAGCCAACAGGCGCTTTGGACTACAAAACAGGCAAGCAAATCCTAAAGCTTTTGCAGGAAACCTGTAAAAGAGAAAATATGACTGTTGTCCTCATTACCCATAACTCTGCAATCTGCCCTATGGCAGATAGGATTATCCGTATGAATAGCGGAAAAATAGTGGAAAATACCGTCAACAAAAACCCACAGGATGTATCCACTATTGAGTGGTAAATCTATTGCGAAAGTGTAATTATTATGAACAGAACATTTTTTAAGAACATACGCAGGGAAATTTGGGAAACCAAGGCAAGATTTTTCTCTATAATGATGATTATTGCTTTGGGTGTCGGTTTTCTTGCCGGTGTAAAAAGCACAAGCCCATCAATGATAAAAATGGCTGAAAATTATTACAACGAAAACCGTCTTATGGATTTCAGCCTTATTTCACCTATTGGTTTTGAAGAGAAAGACATAAACAGCGTTGCAGAAAATGAGTATGTAACCGATGTTATGCCTGTCTACTCCTGTGATGTATTCACACCTATTGATGAGGGTGACGCAGTCATTCGCATTTCTTCATTACCGTTTTCCTATGATAATTATAATGCTTTAAACACCCTTGATGTTGTTGAGGGTAGATTACCCCGAAATGATAAGGAAATTGTACTTGATGCCGACACCCTAAAGGATATTTCTGTGGGTGACATACTGAAAATCAAGAAAAAATCAGGGGAAACAGAGGCAACAGACTATCTAAAATCCCTCAACTACAAGGTTGTGGGCAAGGTTCGTTCACCTCTTTTCATTTCCTTTGAAAGAGGAAACACAACCATTGGTGACGGCAAGCTGAACAGCTTTGCTTTTGTGAAAAACTCCTGCTTTAAGTATGAAGAATACACAGGACTTTATGTTAAGACAAAGGCATCAGAAGATGGAATATCCCCTTTTGACGACAAATATGACAAAAAAATAAAAGAGGAAAAAAAGAGCCTTACAGAGTTGGGTGAAGAAAGAATTTCGGATTTTGTATCAACACAACAGAAACTTCTTGATAAAGAGATTGCAAAATTTGGGAAAGAGAAAAAATCAGCATTAAAAGAGCTTGAAGAACAGAGAAAAAGCCTTGAAGCAAAGGAAAAACAGCTGAATGATGCAAAGCAGGCTTACCTAATGGCAGGAATGGACGATTCCGCCTTAACACCACAAATTGAACAGCTGGAACAAGCCAAGAAAAGCCTTGATAATGCAGAGAGAAAAACTAATTCAAAGCTGAAAAAAGGGGAAGAAAAGCTTAATGACGCACAAAAAACCATTGATGAAATTAAAGGGAAAGAATGGTACATCACAACAAGGGACGACAATCCGGGTTACAGTGGTTTTGAAGAAAATACACAGCGTGTTGACAATGTAGCCGCAGTTTTCCCTGTGTTTTTCCTCCTTGTTGCAATTCTTGTTTGCGTTACAACAATGACAAGGCTCATTGATGAAAAACGAACAGAAATAGGTATTTTAAAGGCTTTGGGATACAGTAACAGCAGTATAGTTGTTAAGTACCTTATATATGCCGCAAGCTCAGGTATTTTTGGGTGTATATTGGGTATTGCTGTTGGCGTACCTATTTTGCCAAGGGTGATATACTACGCCTACAATATTTTGTACCATATGCCTGACATAAATATTATTCCGGCTTGGGGTGTAATTTCATTAAGCATTTGTACGGCAATTCTATGCACAGTTTTGGTTGCTGTCTTTACCTGCAAAAGAACATTGAGGGAAAAGGCATCACAACTTATGAGGCCAAAGTCACCGAAGCCGGGCAACAGGATTTTGCTTGAGAGAATACCGGCACTTTGGAAAAGGCTTGGCTTTACAAGTAAGGTTACAGCAAGAAATCTCTTTAGATACAAGGCAAGACTGATGATGACCGTGTTGGGTGTAGCCGGTTGCACAGCACTTGTTTTGGCGGCATTTTATCTTCACGATAGCATAACAGGTGTTGTTGATGCACAGTACGGGAAAATATATCACTATGATGCAATAGTGGCGGTTAAGGAGGAGAAAACAAAATCTCAGCTTTCTGACCTTATGGCGGATATAGAGAATGACGGTGACATAACGGACTCCATGCCTTACCTCAACAAATCAGTATCGGCAAAAACCGATGATAAGTCCGTCACAAGCTCCCTTAATTTAACTGTTCCCCACAACAATGAGAAGTTTTTGGAAATGGTTACCCTGTGTAACAGAAAGACGGGGGAGAACTATACCCTAAAGGACGACGGTGTAATCATAACGGAAAAGCTGTCAAACCTACTTAATGTAAAAAACGGTGACAAATTTACTATTAACTACAACAACAAAAGTGTTGAGGTTAAGGTTAACGGGATTGCGGAGCATTATGTTTTCAGCAATATCTATATGTCCCGAAATCTTTATGAAAAACTGTGCGGCGAAAACGCAAGGTACAATATGATTATGTTGAAGTCACCTGACCTTACAGAGCAAAAGGAAAAGGAAATGGGAAACAGGTACCTTGAAAACAGCGAAGTTGCAGGGGTGACATTTTGCAGTGAGATTATGAGCAACTTTAACAAGACAATTCGCTCTCTTGATATTGTTGTCCTTGTTATGATAATCTGTGCAGGACTTCTTGCCCTTGTGGTGCTATACAACCTGACCAATATTAACATTGCCGAGAGGAGAAGGGAGATTGCCACCCTAAAGGTACTTGGTTTTTACAACAGGGAAACTTCTGCCTATATTTATAGGGAAAATATTGTCCTTACGATTTTAGGCATTGTTTTTGGACTTATATTGGGAATTTTCCTTGGTTACTTCATCATTATCACCGTAGAAATAGAAAATGTTATGTTTGGCAGAAGTATTAACTTTTTATCATTTATTTGGGCAATTTTACTCACGGGAGTATTCTCACTAATGGTGAATTTCCTGATGCACTTTAAGATGAAGAAGATTGATATGATAGAAAGCCTTAAATCCATAGAATAAATTACCGCAAAATGTTGAAAGATACTGATGTTTATGGTATAATAACCCATTATGGGCTTATGTTATTGAATTATATATTCCCAAAACATTCCGGAAAGGAAAGTAGAAATGGTTAGAGAAAATATTTATCGCACAGTTACCTGTGGCGAATTACGAGAAAATAATATTGGAGAAACTGTCCGTGTTGCAGGTTGGGTAGAGAATATCCGTGACCACGGCGGTGTTATGTTCCTTGACATCCGTGACCACTACGGTGTACTTCAGGTTGTTGTTCACAACGATGAACTGCTGAAAGATGTAAACAGAGAATGTACTGTTACACTGTCCGGTGAGGTTGTGAAAAGAGATGACGAAACCATCAACAAAAAGATAGCAACAGGCTATGTTGAGGTTCACACAGAGGATATTAAGGTGCTTGGCAAAAGCAAGAACAATCTGCCCTTTGAGGTTATGACTTCCACCAATACATCAGAGGATGTAAGACTAAAATACAGATTTTTGGATTTGAGAAATCCAAAGGTACACAATAATATTGTGATTAGAAGTGAGATTATCAGCTTTTTGCGCTCAAAGATGAACGAAATGGGATTTATGGAAATTCAGACTCCTATTCTTTCCACATCATCCCCAGAGGGTGCTCGTGACTACCTCATTCCGTCAAGAAAGCACAAGGGCAGATTTTATGCTCTGCCACAGGCACCGCAGATTTTCAAACAGCTCCTTATGGTGTCAGGCTTTGACAAGTACTTCCAAATTGCCCCTTGTTTCCGTGACGAGGATGCAAGAGCAGACCGTTCACCGGGAGAATTTTATCAGCTTGACTTTGAAATGGCTTTTGCAACACAGGAGGATGTTTTTGCAGTTGCAGAAGAGGTGCTTTACGAAACCTTCAAAAAGTTCAGCAATAAAGAGGTAAGTAAGCCTCCATTTAAGAGGATTCCATACAAGGAGTCAATGCTAAAGTACGGCTCAGACAAGCCTGACCTTAGAAATCCTTTGGAAATTGTTGAAATTTCAGATATGTTTGAAGAAACCGACTTTGCTCCTTTCCGCAAAAAGACAGTCCGTTCAATCAATGTTCCCGACTGTGCAAAGAAGAGCAAAAAGTGGTTTAAGCGTATGGAGGAGTTTGCCCTTTCAATCGGTATGAAGGGACTTGGATATGTTAAGGTGAACGAGGATATGACCTTTGACGGACCTATTGACAAGTTCCTAAAGCCGGGTGACAGAGAAGAGCTTATTAAGAGAAATAGCTCTAATGCCGGAGATGTAATCTACTTTATTGCTGATACAGCCGATCAGGCTCCACTCCTTGCCGGTCAAATCAGAACAGAGGTTGCTACCCGTCTTGACCTTATTGACAAGAGCAAGTTTGAACTTTGCTTTATCGTTGACTTCCCAATGTTTGAACACGATGAGGACGGGCACCTTGCATTTACTCACAATCCGTTCTCAATGCCACAGGGCGGTATGGACGCACTTGAAAATCAGGAGCCAACAGAAATTCTTGCATATCAGTACGACATTGTGTGCAACGGTGTTGAACTTTCCTCAGGTGCTGTTCGTAACCACGACCTTGACATTATGGTTAAAGCATTCGGTATGGCGGGTTACAGCGAAGAGGACTTAAAGAATAAGTTTGGCGCACTTTACAATGCATTCCAGTACGGCGCACCGCCACACGCAGGTATGGCTCCCGGTGTTGACAGAATGATTATGCTCCTTACAGAGGAAGAAAATATCCGTGAAGTAATTGCTTTCCCAATGAACAGCAACGCTCAGGATTTACTCTTGGGCAGTCCGGGAACAGTAAGCGAACAACAGCTTCGTGAGGTTCACATTAAGCTAAGATAAGTTTAGATAGTTAAGATACAGATTAGATAATTTTTAGGTTAGAGGTTTAGGCTATGATTACCAGGGAAGATGTAGAGAACATTGCATTGCTTTCAAAGCTCTTTGTTCCTGAGGACGAAATGGATAACTTGACACAGTCAATGCAGGAGATTGTGTCCTTTGCCGACACAATCAACAATGCAGATGTTGAGGGTGTGGAGTTTGACAACATCAACAACCTTTCAAACGCACTGCGTGAGGATGTGGTTAAGCCATCAATGCCAAAGGAAGAAATTCTCAAAAATGCTCCTGAACAGGCAGAGGATCATTTCCTTGTGAGAAAACATTCGTAAGGAGTAGAGATATGGGACAGATTGCAAAAATACAGGCTATGCTCCAAAACGGAGAAATCTCCTGTGTTGAACTTACAAAAAAATATTTAAAGGCGATTGAGGAGGCTAACGGCGAACTCAACGCCTATGTTACAGTCACACCGGATGAGGCACTGGAAACTGCAAAAAAGGTTGACGAAAAGATAGCAAGGGGCGAAAAGCTCCTGCCTCTTGAGGGTGTTCCAATGACCCTTAAGGACAACATTTCCACAAATGGAATCGAAACCACCTGTTGCAGTAAAATTCTTGAGGGCTATAAGCCAATATATGACGCCAAGGTGTGGGAAATTTTAAAAAGTCAGAATGCAGTTTTGTTGGGCAAAACCAATATGGACGAGTTTGCAATGGGTTCTTCCTGTGAAAACTCCTGCTTCGGCGGAGCAACAAACCCATTTAACACAGACCATGTTTCAGGCGGTTCATCAGGCGGAGTTGCATCTGCTGTTTCAGGTGACATTGCCGCTTTCGGTCTTGGTTCCGACACCGGCGGAAGTATCCGTCAGCCGGCATCATTCTGCGGTATTGTAGGCTTAAAGCCTACCTACGGCGCTGTGTCAAGATACGGTCTTGTTGCCTATGCAAGCTCCCTTGACCAGATTGGACCTATCACAAAGACAGTTGAGGACGCATCCCTTGTTTTCGACAGCATTTCCCTCTATGACGAAAATGACTCAACAAGTGTTGGAAAGAGCGAAACAACTTTTGATAAACTGGACAACGACATCAAGGGTATGAAAATCGGCATAGCCAGAGAGTACCTTGACGGTGTTCGTGATGATGTTAAGGAGGCTGTGCTTTCAGCCGCCGAAAAGTACAAGGAAATGGGTGCGGAGATTGTTTATTTTGATTTACCTGCACTTAAGTTTGCATTGCCTGTTTACTACATCCTTGCCTGTGCAGAGGCATCCTCAAACCTTGGCAGATATGACGGTATCCGATATGGCTACAAGACAACACAGAGCTATGAGGGTACTCACGATATGATTTGCAAAACAAGGAGCGAGGGCTTTGGCGAGGAAGTAAAGAGGAGAATTCTCTTGGGCACATATGTGCTTTCCGCAGGCTACTATGACGCCTACTACAAAAAGGCTCAAAACCTTCGTGGAACAATCATCAAGGCATTTGACGACGCATTTAAAAATGTTGATGTAATCCTTGCACCAACTGTTCCAATGACAGCCTTTAAAATGGGCGAGGCTGTTTCTGACCCTGTTGAAACCTACCTTACCGATATTTGCACAGTACCTATCAACATTGCAGGACTTCCCTCAGTTTCCGTTCCCTGCGGATTTAACAGCAAGGGAATGCCTATCGGTATGCAGATAATCGGCGACAAATTCAAGGAGTCAACTATCCTTAATGTTGCTTACAAATATCAACAGGCTTGTCCTGAAAACTTTAAAGATACCAAGTGGGGGGTAAAGCTATGAAATATGAATTAGTAGCAGGATTTGAAACCCACATTGAATTGGGTACAGATACAAAGATTTTTTGCTCCTGTTCAACGGAGTTCGGCGGTGAGCCTAACAGCCATTGCTGTCCTGTGTGCATCGGTCTGCCCGGCACACTTCCAAAGCTGAATAAAAAGGTTGTTGAGTACGGAATAATGGCGGGTCTTGCCACAAATTGCGAGATTGCCAATGTTTCTAAAATGGACAGAAAAAACTACTGCTATCCCGACCTTTCAAAGGCATATCAGATAAGCCAGCTGTATGCTCCCCTTTGTAACCGTGGATATGTTGAGCTTTCCAACGGCAGAAAAATCCGTATTCACCACATCCATATTGAGGAGGACGCAGGAAAGTTGATTCACAACCACGGCGACACATATGTTGACTACAACCGTGGCGGTGTTCCTCTCATTGAAATTGTTTCCGAGCCTGACATCCGTTCCATTGACGAGGCAAGGGAATATGTAGAAAAGCTCCAGCAGATTATGCGTTACATTGGAATTTCCGACTGCCGTATGCAGGAGGGTTCAATGAGATGTGATGTCAACATTTCCGTTCGTCCCCAGGGCAGTGACAAATTAGGCACAAGAACAGAGATTAAAAATATGAACTCCATCACCTTTATAACAAAGGCTATGGAGTACGAATTTGAACGACAGGTTGACCTTATTGAAAACGGCGAAAAGGTTGTACAGGAAACTCTTAGATATGACGACGCAACCAACACCACTTCTTCAATGAGAAGTAAGGAGGACGCCCACGACTACCGCTATTTCCGTGACCCTGACCTTGTAACAATCAAGGTTACTGACGAGGAAATTGAGGAAATTAGGGCAAAGCTCCCCGAACTTCCCTATATTAAAAAACAGAGATATGTTGACGAGTTGGGCGTTCCCGAAAGTGACGCAGGACTGCTAACTAAATACAGGAATATTTCCGAATATTTTGACAAGGCTATTGATGGACTTAAAAAGCCAAAGACAGTCAGCAACTTTATCATAGGTCAGATTTTCCGAGTTCTTCAGACAGAGGAGGACAAAGAGGCGTTTGACATCAAAACAACTCCTCAGCAGTTAAATCAGCTTTGCAAGCTTTTGGAGGATGGCAAAATTCAAAACAACCTTGCAAAATCCACCCTTGACAAAATGCTTGAAACAGGCAAGGACTGCACCGAATACATCAGCGAAGAGGATATGGCAGGACTTGACGACAGCTTTGTTGATGAGCTGTGCAAGCAGGCTATTGAGGCTAATCCAAAGGCTGTTCAGCAGTACAAAGAGGGCAAGGAAAAGGCTATTATGGCTTGTATGGGCTTTGTAATGAAGAACAGTAAGGGCAAGGCTAACGCTCAGGAAGTTCTTGAAAAAATCAAGTCTATGATTAGTTAGGGGAACATTATGAAAAGATTATTCACAGTTTTATTCTGTGCTGTTCTCATTTGTTGCTTTTTCTCCGGCTGTGATTCCTCCGATAATGGGGAAAATGGCGGTAACGGTAACTCCCAAATTGCCACTACCGACAGTGAGCCGTCAAAGGATGAATTGTCGGCAAAGGATTTTGAGAAAAAGCTAAACGGTGTTTCAAACATCACCTTTGTAACGGAAACCAAGGAGGACAAAAATGACTTGTCAATGTTCCCGTATGAGGGACTTGTTTCCTGCGTTATGGTGAGCAAGGACGATGTGAACATTGCCACTTTTTTTGAGTTCGACAGCGACGAAAACGCAAAGAGAATCATTGAGGACTCCAAAAGGTCAAATTCATCAGACTATACAGAAGAAACAGGAAAAAACTTTGACAAAATCCAGCAAGGCTCTGTTGTTATTGAACAGGTGGGAAAAACAGTTGTCACTATAACATCAGAGGACAAGACCGTTACAGATACCATTCTTGATGTAACAGGCTATTAAAAATAATCAAAAAAGGAGCTATCTGCAAAACGCAGATAGCTCTTTTTTAATGAATATTCATTACATTGAGTCAGGACAGGTGATGTTGAACATTGTGAGGACATTTTTAATTACAGTTTTAACAGCCACACAAAGGTTCAGCCTTGCCTGTGTCAGGGATTCGTCCTCACCCTTTACTCTGCAAGCGTTGTAGAATCTGTGGAACAGGTTTGCCAGGGTTGTAACATACCTTGTGATTTTTGTTGGGTCGTAGTCCTTGGCGGATGCGATAATCTCCTCCTCAAAGGATGCAAGATGGTTGATAATATCCCTTTCCTCGGGAGCGTTAAGTAGGGTTAATTCCTCCTTAGTGCAGGAGCGAAGTGTGATTCCGTCCTTTTCCAAAGCCTTGATAATTGAGCAGATTCTTGCGTGAGCGTACTGAACATAGTAAACAGGATTTTGGTTGTCCTCCTTAACTGCAAGGTCAAGGTCAAAGTCCATCTGGCTGTTTGCCTCCCTTGTGTTAAAAAGGAATCTTGCAGAGTCCACTGGTACCTCGTCCAGCAGGTCGGAAAGCTGAATAGCCTTGCCTGTTCGTTTGCTCATCTTAACAAGCTTACCGTTTCGCACCAGCTTAACAAGCTGCATCAAAACTACATCCAGCTTGTCACCGTTGTAGCCTATGGCGTCCATTGCGCCCTTCATTCTCATAACATGACCGTGGTGGTCTGCTCCCCAAACATCAATAAGTGTGTCAAAGCCTCTGTCAAATTTGTTTTTGTGATATGCAATGTCTGCGGTGAAGTATGTTGGGTTTCCGTTCTGTCGAATAAGAACATCGTCCTTTAGCTCTAACTTGTCAATGTATTCCTGACTTTTGCCTTGGCTCAGGAGAATTTGGGTGCAAACCTCGGCATTTTTGTACCAAACAGCACCCTCTTTTTCGTAGGTAAGTCCCTTTTTGGTCAATATGTCAACAACCTCTTTTACAGCACCGCTGTTGTGAAGTTCACTTTCAAAGAACCACTTGTCATATGTGATTTTGTACTTAGCCATATCGGACTGCATTTTACTGATGTTTTTAGGTAGTGCAAAGTCAACAAGTGCCTTTTTTCTCTCCTCGGAAGAACAGTTTAGGAGCTTATCTCCGTTTTCTTCATTATACAGGTTTGCAAGGTCGGTTATATCTCCGCCCTGATAACCGTCCTCGGGGAATGGAACAGTTGAGTCGAAAATCTGCAAATATCTTGCCTCAAGGGAACAGGCGAATTTTTCAATCTGATTACCTGCGTCATTTACATAAAATTCACGCCACACATCATATCCTGCCTTGTCAAGAACAGAGGCAAGACAGTCGCCTAAAGCACCGCCCCTTGCGTTGCCCATATGCATAGGCCCTGTTGGGTTGGCGGATACAAATTCAACCATAACCTTTTTGCCCTTGCCAAAGTCGCTTTGACCAAAGCTTTCCTTCTCTTCCTCAACCTCTTTCAGCACCATTGCGTAGTAGTCAGGGGATAAAAAGAAGTTAATAAAACCGGGACCTGCTGTTTCAAACTTGCTGAAAAGGGTGTTTTCAAGGTCTATGTTGTTTGTAATTGCCTGTGCGATTTTAAAAGGTGGCATTCTAAAAGCCTTTGCAGACACCATAGCAGCATTTGTTGCAAGGTCGCCGTGGGATTTGTCGGCAGGTGTTTCAATTATAAAATCGGGAGCATCTCCCTGTGGAAGTTCTCCAAGTTCAATAGCTTTTTTGATGGCAGATGTGATTACATCCTTCATTTGCTGTTTTGCTGTTTTAGCTGTTTTTGACATATCAATTTTCCTTTACTGTTAGAATAAAGCGGTTGTTGCTCACTGCCTGTCCGTTCAGGTCAAGACTGTATGCAACCTCAAGTGTACCGCCTGTTTTATCAAGATTGTTTTGTAGCTTGGTGCAAAACACACCAAACATCAGTTCACCCATTGGGGTTATATAGTGACATTTATGTAGCTTGTCCTTTTCAAGGTAAAGCCTTGTGGTATGCTCCGATTCCCTTAAAATAGAAACCTTTGTGTCGCCAATGGATTTTATAGTGTTTAAGGAGAAGTCGTCCTTGGTTTTGCTTTCCTCGGAAAACTCCTTGTACTGTACAATTTTTACTCCGTTTTCTTCGTAATACTCACCGGGTGCGGTAAAGGTCATTTCGTCCTTTTCACCGTCAGCCTCTTGAGAAGCAAAAAGAGTGATTAGATATTTTTTGTCCATATCAGTACCTCTCTATATCAATTTGAGTTACAGAGTGTTCTATGTTTTGACCCAGGAAAATCTCCGCTACCTTTTCAAAGTTGTCGGGTGTGTCGCTTACATAGAACTGACAGTTGCCCTCGTCATTTTCTTTAGTAAGCAAGCCCTCTCGTTTAAGCACCTTTTTGGCGTAATAGGCGGTTTCCATTCCGCTGTCGATGAGGGTTACATCACTTCCCATAACCTCTTGAATTGCGTCCCTGAGGATTGGGTAGTGGGTACATCCTAAAATCAGGGTGTCAACGCCGTTCTCCCTTAGGGGGGCAAGGTACCTTTCAACGGTGAGATGTACTATTGGGTCGTCCTTGCTGATGAAACCGTTTTCCACAAGGGGAACAAACAGTGGACAGTCCTGTTCGTAAACCTTAATTTCACTGTCCTCCTCTTGAAGTCTTGTTTTGTAGCTGTGACTTCCGATTGTTGCACTTGTGCCGATAACACCCACTCTTTTATTTTTAGTGGTTCTCACAGCGGTGTAAACGGTGGGGTTTACAACACCTGTGTAGGGAACACCAAGGGTATCCTTTAAGTCCCCTGCAACAGAGGAAACAGTACCGCAGGCGGCTATTACCATCTTAACATTGTGCTTTAGCAAAAACCTTGCGTCCTGCACTGCGTATTTTTTGATAGTGTCGTTGCTTCGGTTGCCGTAGGGAACACGGCCTGTGTCGCCAAAATAAACAATATCCTCTTGAGGTAAAACAGTCAAAAGCTGTTTTACAGCTGTAAGCCCACCAAGCCCCGAATCAAAAACACCAATAGCTTTTCTTTCCATTTAGCTACACCCTAATCTAATATAAAACTAAAAAAATATTATATTCTTCCTATATATATTACATACTTTTTCATTTTACCATATCCCACCTGAACTTTCAAGGGCATAAAGGGGGAGTTTTGAGTTTGATGTTCTTAAATATGGCTTTTGATTTTATTTACAATATTTATTAGTTTTAGTTATAATTTTTTATTAATATTGTTGACTAAGATGTAATATTATGTTATTATTTTCTAAAATACAAGCGGAGGTAGAATACATATGAAAAGATTATTATCCTTGGCAATTGCGGTGTGTATGCTCATCGGCATTGCTACAGTTGCACCGATTTCTGTAGGTGCGGTGGAAACGCAAAAAGTAACAACAGGCGATTCAAGCGGTGATTATAGATACGAAGTGCTTGATAACGGCACAGCTGCGATTACAGGTTACTACGGCGGTGACACAAGTTTTACAATCCCATCACAGATTGATGGATATAACGTAACATGCATTCTCTATAGGGCATTTTTTAATCGCACCGGCTTTACAAGCATAACAATCCCTGACAGTGTAACAACCATTGGCGATGATGCATTTTCAGGTTGCACAAGCCTTACAAGCATAACAATCCCTGACAGTGTAACAACCATTGGCGATGATGCATTTTATAATACAGCATGGTACAACAATCAGCCTGACGGTTTAGTTTATGCAGGTAAGGTTGCATATGATCTCAAAGGTAAGTGCCCTTCTGAAGTAATCATCAAGGATGGTACAAAAGGTATTGCCGAAGAGGCATTTATCAGTAACTCAAGCCTTGCAAACATAACAATCCCTGACAGTGTAACAACCGTTGGCATAGATGCATTTGATGGTACAGCCTGGTACGACAATCAGCCTGACGGTTTAGTTTATGCAGGTAAGGTGGCATATAAGTACAAAGGTAAGTGCCCATCTGAAGTAATCATCAAGGATGGTACAAAAAGTATTGGCGGTGAGGCATTTAAGAATTGCAGAAGCCTTACAAACATAACAATCCCTGACAGTGTAACAACCATCGACAATTATGCATTTTATTGTTGTACAAACCTTACAAGCATAACAATCCCTGACAGTGTAACAACCATTGACTATTATGCATTTGATTATTGCACAGACCTTACAAGCGTAACAATCGGAAAAGGTTTAACAACAATTGGCGCTGGTGCATTTAGGAGGTGCGAAAGCCTTACAAGCATAACGATCCCGAATAGTGTAACAACCATTGGCGAAAGAGCATTTGAGTATTGCGACAGCCTTACAAGTATAACAATTGGAAATGGTGTAACAATCATTGGCCGTTATGCATTTTTTGATTGCACAAGTCTTACAAGCATAACCATCCCGGACAGTGTAACAACCATTGGCGATGAGGCATTTAGAAATTGCACAAGTCTCGAAACTGTAAATTACAATGCTGTTAATTGCAGTTCTTTTGACAGTTTCTATCATCCATTTAATGGGTGTACATCATTGTCAACGGTCAATATAGGAGAAAGTGTTGAGACGATTCCAAAGATGGCATTTCGTAATTGCACAAACCTTACAAGCATTACAATCTCCGACGGTGTAACAACCATTGGCTATTATGCATTTTCCGGTTGCACAGGCCTTACAAGCATAACAATCCCAGACAGTGTAACAACCATTGGCGAAAGTGCATTTTCCGATTGCACAAGCCTTACAAGCATAACAATCGGAAATGGTGTAACAATCATTGATCGTTATTCATTTGTGAATTGCACAAGCCTTACAAGCATAACAATCCCTGACAGTGTAACAACCATTGGCTATGGGGCATTTACCAATTGCACAAGTCTCGAAACTGTAAATTACAATGCTGTTAATTGCAATTCTTTTGACATTGACTATCATCCATTTAGAGGGTGTACATCATTGTCAACGGTCAATATAAGAGGAAGTGTTAAGACAATTCCACGGTATGTATTTTCATATAGCAAAAGTCTTACAACCGTAACAATCTCCGACGGTGTAACAACCATTGGCGATTATGCATTTGAGGATTGCACAAGCCTTACAAGCATAACAATCCCGGACAGCGTAACAACCATTGGTGAACATGCATTTTATAAATGCACAAGCCTTACAAGCATAACAATCCCTGACAGTGTAACATCCATTGGCACTTCTGCATTTTCTGGTACAGCATGGTACAACAATCAGCCTGACGGTTTAGTTTATGCAGGTAAGGTAGCATATGAGTACAAAGGCGATTGCCCATCTGAAGTAATTATTAAGGATGGTACAAAAGGTATTGCCGGTAGTGCATTTGAGGATTGCACAAGCCTTACAAGCATAACAATCCCGAACAGTGTAACCACCATTGGTGAATTTGCATTCGGATATTGCTATTATTATTGGGATGAAGATATAGGAGAATATATAAAAATAGAAAATTTCATAATATACGGCTACACAAATTCAGCTGCCGAAGAATATGCAAACGATAATGGTTTCGATTTTGTAAGTGTGGGCGAGATGCCAACAACTCCCCCTACAAAGCCAAGCACAACACAGCCAACCACAACAGTACCAACCACAACAGTGCCAAGTACAACAGTACCAAGCACAACACAACCGAGCACAACAGTACCAAGCACATTAGTACCAAACACAACAGTACCAACCACAATAGTACCAACCACAATATCACAAAACCCAATAGGTCCAAGTACACCAAAGCCTGTTCCTACACAGCCAACAGCTGTTAAGAAAACAACAGTAACTCTTGCAAAATCATCTGCTACTGTTTACAGAACAGGAAAGACTACAATCAAGGCAACTGTAAAGAACGGCAAGGGTAAAACAACCTATAAATCAAGTAACACAAAGATTGCAAAGGTAACATCAAATGGTGTTGTAACCGGTGTAAGCAAGGGCACAGCCAGGATTACTGTTACAAATAACGGTGTTAAGAAAGTGTTTACCGTTAAGGTTAAGAACCCAACTCTTAACAAAAATTCTGTATCTATTAAAAAGGGTAAGACATTTACTCTTAAGATTGCAGGAAAGATTGGCACAGCCAAGTTTACTTCCTTAAACAAGAAAATTGCCACAGTAAACACAAAGGGCAAAATCACAGCCAAGAAGAAAGGTACAGTCACAATAAAAGTAAAAACCAACGGCATTACAATGGTATGTAAGGTTAAGGTAAAGTAAAATAAATGCTCCCTCTCCGAGGGGGCATTTTGCTTGTCCCACCCTGTTATTCCGAGGGAGTGAAACACCCCACTTGTCATTCTGAGGACACCCCCCTCCTTGTCATTCCGATGATGTCGTCAACTTAAGAAAAATTTGATAGAGGTAGCCATTTTGGGGTACAGATAGCCTCCACCAGACGGGGGAGGTGGCACGGCTTTAGCCGTGACGGAAGGAGGGAAAAAGTGTTCTCTTTTGCTCTTTTTGTCTTTAGAGGATAGTTTGGTTTTATGTTCTGACTCAAACTTTGAAATCGAAAGACAAAGTAAGATATATTGACTACTTTTTCACTCCCCCAGTCGGCATAGCCGACAGCCCCCTCATCCGAGGGAGCCTTTGTTAAGTCCATAATTTTATATAACCTGATAGTGTCTATATGGACGCTGATATGTCATATCAAAATACAACCCCGACAAAAAAGACGAGTGATAAAGGGCAGCAACATACTGTAATACAAAAACCTTTGACAAAAAGGAGTACACAAGGTATAATTGGGGGAGTAGACTTGAAAGGATGATTATCGTGGCAGATAATATTTTGAATAAAGCCTTTGCTTTAATCAGCGAAAAGGTAGAAAAGGCTCTTTCTCAACAGGGTTTTACAAAGCAGAATGTAGCCTCCGACAATAGTGACGAAAAGGTTGCTCTGTTTTCAAACGACAGTATGGCATATTCTGTTGTTTACACAGGGGACAACAACCACCTTGTTTTGCGTTCCTGCGGTATGACAGATGAAGGTCCTGACAACGAATGGAAAAACCTTGCAACCTGGCTCTTTGACCCTGACTCCGATACCATTGCAGACGCAGAGTCTATCGGTAAGGATTTCTTTGAAATGCTTACAGCCACAACACAGATTAAAAAGGTTCAGCAGGCAAAGAAAAAGAAGAAAAAGAACAAGGACGACGGAAACGCCGACCCTGAATTTTTGGCTAAGAGGTTTGTTTCATTGTTCCCTGAGTTAAAGGACGAAATAAAGTATGAGTCCGATAATTATTTTCCTTTCAGAGGTGTAACCTTTACAAAAACATCTATTGTGCCAAGGGTGAAGGAGCTTGTTAAAAAGGGAAATAAAAAGGACCTTGAAAAGCTTGGCGTTCTCCTTTCTCGTCAGTACGGAAACGGTGACATTGACACACGCTCAATTATTACAATAGTTATTATCAATTCTCTTGAAAAAGAGGATTACGAGAAGTTGTATGAGTATTTTGACGAGGAACTTCAAAAGTACTCTAAGGGTGCAAGAAAGTACAAAGGAAAAACCGTAAAGCCTGAAAAGATTAAGAAGAAAAAATCCTTTATGGCAGATACACTTAAAAATCAGTAAAATCAGTAATTATTAAGGGGCAGAAATGCCCCTTTTGATTTATTTATAGCCTTTTAAGGTGCATTTACAAAAATCGTCAAAAAAGTTTTGCGAAAACTGTTGACTGTTTCACATACTTGTGTTATAATCGAAAATACCTCGAATAGGGGTTTATTTTTTGTGCCCTAAAGAGGGAGGCTATATTATTCTAATAGGAATAATCGGGAGGTGCCGTTAATGAGAGTAAAAGTAACAATGGCCTGCACAGAGTGCAAACAGCGTAATTACAACACAATGAAAAACAAGAAAAACAATCCTGATAGACTTGAAATGAACAAGTACTGCAGATTCTGCAAAAAGCATACTCTGCACAAGGAAACAAAGTAATACGGAGGACAAGATATGGCTGAAAAGAGTAAGGCTTCAAAAAGTAAAGCCAAGAACAAAAAGAAAAATGTCTTTTCACGAATCATCTCTTACTTCCGTGCTTGCATTGGCGAATGCAAGAAGATTAGCTGGCCAACTTGGAAACAGACAACAAAGAACTTCGGTATCGTTGTTGCTGTTATCATCATTTGTGGTCTGATTATCTTCGGCATTGACAGAGGTCTTTATGCTTTGCTTGACCTCGTTTTGGAAACAGCCAATACTTAAGGCATAACTTTTAGAAAGAAGGTCAATTATGCCAGAAGCAAAGTGGTATGTTGTTCATACCTATTCAGGATATGAAAACAAGGTGGCATCAACACTTGTGACAACTGTTGAAAACCATAATCTGCAAGATATGATTCTTGATGTTAAGGTTCCTACAGAAACAGTTGTTGAAGAAAAAGATGGTGTACAAAAGGAAACAGAACACAAGCTGTATCCCGGATATGTTTTCATCAAGATGATTTACACAGACGAAACCTGGTATGTAGTCCGCAACATCAGAGGTTGTACAGGTTTTGTCGGCCCATCAAGTAAACCGGTGCCTTTGACAGAGGATGAGGTTTACCGTATGGGAGTAGAAAAGAGAGTTGTTGAAGTTTCTTATGATGTTGGCGATCAGGTCAAGATTATCGACGGTCCACTTGAAGATTTTGTGGGTACTGTTGAGGAAATGGATATTGAAAAGGACTATGTAAGGGTTACTGTTTCTATGTTTGGAAGAGAAACCCCGGTTGAGCTTGAAATCGGTCAGGCTGAACTACTTACAGAAGACTGAGTATATAATAAGTTTTAACTATTATATAAAGAGGGATTTTGTGTCCCCAGTGGGAGGGCTAATGCCCACTATTAACCACGAATTAGGAGGAAAATAATTATGGCACAGAAGGTAATCGGCTACATTAAGCTTCAGATTCCTGCTGGTAAGGCTACACCAGCACCACCTGTTGGACCTGCACTTGGTCAGCACGGTGTAAATATCGTAGCATTCACAAAAGAATTTAACGAAAGAACACAAAAGGATGCCGGTCTTATCATACCTGTTGTTATCACAGTATATGCAGACCACAGTTTCACTTTTGTAACTAAGACTCCACCAGCTGCTGTTCTTATCAAGAAGGCTCTTAACCTTAACAGTGGTTCAGGCGAACCTAACAAGAAGAAGGTTGGCAAAATCGCAAAGGAACAGATTAAGGCTATCGCAGAACAGAAGATGCCTGACCTCAACGCTGCAACTCTTGAAACTGCTATGAGTATGATCGAGGGTACTTGCAGAAGTATGGGTGTTACAGTAGAAGAATAATTATTCCGGGTGGGAGGAAAATCCGTTTGACCACCTAATGATGGAGGATTAATATGAAACACGGTAAGAATTATGTTGATAGCAAAAAGCTAATCGACAAGAATAAATTATATGAAACAAAGGAAGCTCTTGACCTTTGCCTTCAGACAGCTAAGGCAAAGTTTGACGAAACTATTGAGCTTCACATCAGATTAGGCGTTGACTCCCGTCATGCTGACCAGCAGGTTCGTGGCGCTATCGTTCTCCCTAACGGTACAGGTAAGGATGTTAAGGTTCTTGCTATCTGTAAGGGTGAAAACGAAAAGCTGGCTAAGGAAGCAGGTGCAGACTTCGTTGGAGCAGAGGATATGACACAGAAAATCCAGCAGGAAAACTGGATGGACTTTGATGTTCTCGTTACAACACCTGA
>JALFTC010000052.1 GCA_022779485.1 Ruminococcus sp. | reverse complement strand
CATGTGGGAGCAATTTTCCAATTTGGGAATCTATGAATTAAATGTTATAGATACAACTACGCATTCAATCAAAGATACTGTTTCAGCAGTAAAAGAAAAAATAGTAAGCGGTACGGCTTTACTATTTTAGACAACTTCCAGTTTATCTATTAATTAAATTCAAGGAGTAACCTTTCGTGGGTTGCTCTTTTTTTACGCCCTTTTAAGGAGGTGGAGTTATGTCAGACAGCTTTGGTATCAAGCTTGGGGTTGAAGGTGAAAAGGAATTTAAGAGTGCCTTGTCCGATATTAACCGTAGTTTCAAGGTGTTGGGTTCTGAAATGAAGCTTGTTCAGTCACAGTTTGGTAAAAACGATTCATCTGTTGAAGGTCTGACATCAAGAAACGAAGTTCTGAATAGGCAGATTGAAAAGCAGAAGGAGAAAATAGCAACACTTAAGTCTGCACTTGATAACGCATCCTCTTCCTTTGGGGAGAATGACAGGCGAACTCAAAATTGGCAAATTCAACTTAACAACGCAGAGGCATCACTAAACAGTATGGAGCGAGAGGTAAAGGAAAACAACAAGGCTCTTGAAAATGCTGAAGATAACCTTGAAGACGCAACAAAAAATGCCGATAAATTTGCTGAAAAGATTGATGATGTGGGTGACGAAAGTGCCGATACAAAAGGCAAGCTTTCAAAACTTGGCAGTAGCGTAAAAGCAGTGGGTGTGGCTTTGGGTGCAACAATGGCCGCCATTGGTACTGCTACTGTTGCTGCCGGTAAGAAAATGTGGAGCCTTGCAAATGATGTGGCACAGTCCGGTGACAAGATAGACAAAACATCACAGAAGATAGGCATCAGTGCAGAGTCCTATCAAAAATGGGGATATGTGTTTGAGCGTTGCGGTGCTAATGTTGACGGTTTGCAGGGTGGTATGAAAAAACTGTCCGGCGTCATAACAGATGCCGCCAAAGGCTCTGACTCTGCTGTTGAAAAGCTGTCCGCCGTTGGACTTACCATTGATGACCTTAACGGAAAAAGTCAAGACGAGCAGCTAAACATTGTAGTCACTGCTTTGCAGAATATGAAGTCAGGTGCAGAGAGAACCTCTGCCGCCAATAAGCTACTGGGTAAATCTGCTACGGATATGGGTGCAGTGCTGAATATGACAGCAGAAGAAACAAATGCCCTAAAGCAAGAGGCACAGGACTACGGTATGGTAATGAGTAATGACGCTGTTTCTGCAAGTGCCAAATTTCAGGATAGCCTTACCAAAATGAAAGGCACATTAAATGGTCTGAAAAACAGTATGGTCGGCGAATTGCTACCGGGTATTACTCAAATTACAGATGGCTTTTCTGACCTTGTTGCAGGAAATAAAGGTGCAAGTGAAGAAATAAAAAGCGGTGTTACTTCCGTCATTGAAACGGTTTCACAAATGATACCACAGGCGGTTGAGTTAATCAGTACTATTGCAGCGGCAATACTTGAAAGCGCACCCTTAATTATCACTTCCCTTGCACAGGGTATTCTTGAGGCAATACCACAGTTGGCAACGGTGGCAACAGGCGTCATTCAGCAGTTGATTGAAACACTGTTTTCTCTGTTACCCCAAATTGTTACTGTGGGTATGCAGGTGTTAGTTTCATTAATGGAGGGCATCTCTCAATCATTACCGGAGTTAATACCGCAGATTGTCCTTGTGGTTACAGAAATGATAAATGCATTTGTCAGCAATTTAAGCTCATTTATAGATGCCGGAGTAGAGATAATTCTTGCCCTTGTTCAAGGGTTAATTGATGCTATCCCTGTGTTAATTGAACAAATACCGGTGATTTTAGAGTCACTGATAAATTCCCTTATGGAGTCACTGCCTGTGGTTATTGAGGGCATAACAGAACTGATAAATTCAGTAGTGGAGGTTTTGCCTGACATAATCAGTGCCGTTATTGAAATGCTCCCACAGATAATTGAAATGGTAGTAAGTGCCATAACCGAATTACTACCTGTAATCCTGCAAGGTGTAGTTGCAATTATCACGGGAATTGTTGAGGCACTTCCCGAATTAATTACTATGCTTGTTGATGCACTACCCGACCTTATTACCACCATTATTGACGCACTTGTAAATTTACTCCCTACAATCATTGAGGCTATACTTGAATGTCTGCCTACAATAATTGAGGGTGCAATTAAGCTGATTTTAGGAATTGTAAAAGCACTTCCCAAAATCATAAAAAGCTTGATTTCGGCACTTCCAAAGATAATTACATCTGTTGTAAAAGCAATAATTAAATGCCTACCACAGTTAATTAACGGTGCAATAGAATTAATAGTCCAGTTAGTAACCCATTTGCCTGAAATTATCTTAGGCTTGATTGAGGCAATACCGGATATTATTTTAGCCATTATTGACGGACTGCTTAATGCCCTGCCACAGCTTATTGAGGGTTGCATCACCCTTGTTGTTGAGCTTGTTAAGAATATGCCAAAGATTATTCTGGGACTTATTAAGGCGGTACCGAAAATTATCGCAAGTCTTGTAAAAGCCTTTGGCAAGGGTGTTGGAAAGTTTGTAGAAATAGGCGGAAATTTAATCAAGGGTATTTGGAAAGGTATTTCCGATTGTGCCTCTTGGATATGGGATAAAATCAGCGGTTTCTTTGGTGGAATTGTTGACGGAATTAAGGACTTCTTCGGTATTAACTCTCCGTCAAAACTCTTTAGAGATCAGATTGGTAAAAACCTTGCACTTGGTTTAGGTGAAGGTTTTGAAAGCACAATGAAAAATGTTGGCAAGGATATGCAACAGGCAATTCCAACGGACTTTGACACACAGGTTAGGGCGACTGCAAATGTAAACAGTTTTACAAACGGTAATGACAATTCATTCCTTGGAAGAGCAGTACAGACATTTAACAACACTATTAATTTTGGAGAGGTACATATCAACAGCGAGATGGATATTGACGATGTTGCCCACAGGGTTTCTTCTGTAATAGTTTCTGATATTTTAGTGAAAGGCGGTGCTTACACCTAATGGGAAGATACAACTTTAAGTTCGGTGATGTTTGGCTATCGGAATTTGGCGGAGTCTGTACTGAAGAACCGCCCATAGAAATTGCACAAAGGGATATTACCTTAATTGATATTCCCGGCAAAGATGGAAGTGCTTGTATTGACAACGGACGGTACAACAATGTGGAGTTCACAAGGACTATTGCCCTTGTAGGAAAAAGGATAAGTTCAGCAAAGGAGAAAACAATTCAGCTGATAAACAGCTTTGCGTATTTGCAGGGCTACCAGCCCTTTGAAGACACAGACCATGAGGGTATGGTTACCGAGGCTGTCCTATTAAACCTTGAAGAAGTGATAAAAAATCTTCGCACTATGTACACTGCAACTCTGAAATTTTCACGAAAACCATACTGGACTTTAAAATCCTCTCTTGAAGAAATGCCACTTGATAATACAGAAGTATCGGGAAATGGAGTTGAAATATATAACCCATATCCCACAACAGCCTGTCCCATAATCAGATTTCACCTAAAAACAGACCCTCACAGCACCCTTGCAACAGTAAAGATAAAAATGTCCATATCTTCAAACTATGGTGGAGTATATTCAACTAAAGACTACTCAAACTTCGGCATAAACTTTCTCTACACTCACAACATTCTTGATTTTGATATTGAAAATCAAAGGGTAGTTGTCCATTCTCCAAGTGGTGAGATATACAAGTATGCTGACGCACCCGTTCCAAAGCCTATTGGACCGGGTGCTACTAAAATCCAAGCAGAAATAAACAAAGACATAGACTATATTTCTATTATCCCCAAGTGGAGGTGCTTATGATTCCAAAGCTATATGAGAAAGTAACCGCAAACACAGTTATAAACAAAACGAATTACATAGGGGTACTTAATAAATGCACAAAATGTGAGGTTACAGAGGTTCGAAACGGTGCATACACCCTGTCGCTTGAAACCACAGTAAATGACGACTGTGCAAATATGCTTTTGTCACAGAGAATTATCGGAGCAAAAGCAAACCCCTTTGACGGTGTGCAGTATTTTGAAATCCAATCTACAGAACGAGGAACAACAGGCATAATCAAGGTTGAGGCAAAGCACATAAAAAACTACTGCTTTCAGTATTGCTCCGAGGGCGACTTAGGCTTTGACGGGCAAACTGCAACCATAAACGGAACACCCTCACAAATATGGAACAGTTTGAATAGTGAATATATCACAACGGAAATCCCTTTTAGCTTTTACTCCGACATTACAGAGAAGCTTGACTTCTCCTTAGGCTTAAGTACACCGGAAACTTTAGGCAATATCCTTGGCGGAAAGGAAGGCAGTTTTTTAGACATATGGGGTGGTGAGTATCATTGGAACAACTTCAACATTCAGCTGCTTGCAGAAAGAGGTGAAATGAAAGATTTCCAAATACGATACGGAAGTAATATATCCGACTACACGCAGAGTGAAAGCTGTGACGGAACATATTCCCATGTGTTGCCCTATGGCAAGGTATCCCTTGGTAACCGCAAGATAAACTTTTTTGCTCCTGTCTTTGAAATTTCAGGACATAAGTGTAGTACAACAAAGGTGTTTATGCTGGACTGCACAGGTTTCCTTGATAACTACTCTGTGGGTGAACAGGGTGCAAGGTACGATACTGTAAGAAGTGCAATGACAAAGTACGCAAAAGCATATGCAAAGAACAACAGATTAGGAGAATTACAGGTAACCATTGATGTTACCTTGAGAGCCGAGCTTGACGAGATGTCACAGATAGGTCTATGCGACACAGTAAAGGTTATACTTGATGATTTAGGAACAACAGCAACAGCGAAGATTACAGAGGTCACCTACAACACCTTAACGGAGCGTTGGGAAAAGCTTGTTGTGGGCGAGTCAAGGGTGACGGTAGCCGATATGATTTTAAATAAAGGGAGGTACATAAAATGATTATAGACAAAAGCATTACACTTGACCTAAACCGCGTACAGCCACTAAAGGTAATCAGAATACATCAGGGTGATGTAAACAGCGTCAATATTGTTATTAATGTGACCAAGGACAATAAAAGTGTTGACCTGACAGGAAAAGCCGTAAAGTATGATGCCACAATATCAAATATTCTTGCCGAGCAGGATGCAACAGGTTCAATCAGTGGCTCGAAAATCACTATTCCCATTACAAAAAATATGACTGCACACAGTGGTCTATTAAAGGTTGATGTAAAGATAATCGAGGGAATAACAGAGAAATCTATCCTATACACCCAAACCCTAACCCTTATAGTTGAGCGGTCGGTAATCAATGGCGACACAATCATTGACGCATCAAAGACCACCATTGAACAGAAACTAAATGATTTTGAACTAAGTCTTGAGGGTTTAGTTTCAGACATTTACAGCAAGTCAGAGGTTGACGAAAAGCTGGAATCATATTACACAAAGCCACAAACCGAGAGTCTTATTGCAAACAAGGTGAACTATGTGTTTGTAAATGATGCAACTGAAGAAAACTGCGATAGATTTACAGATTGGAATACTATGTATCATCTATACATTAACGGAGTATATCAACTTCTGTTAAATACCTCCTCCACTGGTTGTCAGTATCGTTTCACAAGAAGTGGAGATGTTTTTTACAGGTCTTATAACCTTAACGAAAACACTTGGAACGAATGGAATCACTTAAGCAAGCGTATTCCCAGTAACACAATCTCTAATGATATGATTATTGACGAAACTATTTCCTATGAGAAATTATCAGATGACTACATTAGGTATTTTGGTAATTTCAATTTAGATAACCTTGATACCATTGGGGAATTGGGAATTTATTCCGGAACAGCAAATGACTATTGGATTAACAATTATGAAGTTTACGGAAATTTCACCTTACTCTTTACAAACTCACAGCTTTTATTCTTTACCGACTGTAATAGGATTTTCGTCAGGCACCGTGCAAATTCAGGCTATTGGTTAAATTGGAATGATATTTCCCCAAGCACAGGTGGTGGTTCAGGCAATGCCTTAACCCAAGAAACCGGCACAGTAGGTGAAAATCACGCATGGTACACAGACCAAAGCCAAGGTTACTCGCTGACAGGCACATATCACCTTATTGGAGATATGTGCTTTCTTTGTGGCAAGACGCCTTTAATTAGCGGTTGGGAAAAGGTATATTATTCTCTTCCGGTTGCTTGTGTTTCACCAAGTACCACATTAGCAACCTATGATTCAAACATTTTCACAATATCAACAGGAACAAAAAACAACATATCAGTGCTTGAACTTAAAAACATAAATTCTTCCCTGATGCCCTCAGGAGAGATTAGTTTCACACTGATTTACAAATACAAATAACGGAGGTAAAAATGGCGACGAAAATTACTAAGAAATATATACTTGAACAACTCACATCCGACTCGGTAAATGTTGTAACAGTATCCCATGCAAAGGTTAACGCAAAGAATTGTGAGATTAGCAGAGAAAGAATGTCCTACCCTAATTCCACTATAGGCAGAGAGTTAATCAGCAAGGCAATACCTAAAGAATATCTATCAGCAGTGTTAGTAGTGTGGGGTGAAAATCCCACTATGGATAATCCAAAAAACAAGGAGGAATTTTAATGAAACAAATCTGGAACACAATACAAATTGCATTTTCAGCCTTAGGCGGCTTTCTCGGCTGGTTTTTAGGTGGAGCAGACGGCTTTTTGTATGCACTTATTGCCTTTGTAGTTACCGACTACATAACAGGACTTATGTGTGCCTTTGCAGACCGCAACCTTTCAAGCGAGATAGGCTTTAAAGGCATCTGCCGAAAGGTACTGATTTTTGCACTTGTGGGAATCGCAAATCTTGTTGATGTGTTTATCTTAAAGGAGGCAGGAGTTTTACGAACGGCAGTAATCTTCTTCTACCTATCAAACGAGGGAGTTTCAATCTTAGAGAACTCATCACACTTAGGACTGCCAATACCAGAGAAACTAAAATCCGTACTTTCACAATTACACAACAGGGAGGGAAAGTAAATGAGCAATTCAAAACTCGTAAACTACAAAAAACTAAGTCCCAACCACTCAGGAAAAAGGACTCACAAGATAGACCGTATCACGCCCCACTGCGTAGTGGGACAATGCTCAGTTGAAACACTGGGAAGTATTTTTATGGACAGAAACAGAGAGGCGAGCTGTAACTATGGAATCGGTACAGACGGCAGAGTTCTCCTTTGCGTTGAGGAGAAAAACAGAAGTTGGTGTTCTTCAAGCAATGCCAACGACCAAAGGGCAATCACCATAGAATGTGCCAGTGATACATATTCCCCCTATGCGATGAACAGCAAGGTGTACAACAAGCTGATTAAGTTATGTATTGACATATGCAAGAGAAACAAGAAGAAAAAGCTACTGTGGTTCAAGGACAAAAACAAGTCCCTTAGCTACAAACCAAAGCCTGATGAAATGGTGATTACAGTTCACCGCTGGTTTGCAAACAAATCCTGTCCCGGCGACGGGCTATACAGCCGACTGGGTAATGTGGCAAAGGAGGTTACAAAAGCACTCAACACCCCAAACAAAAAAGGTACTAAAAGCAAAGAAACCACCACAAAGAAAAAATCCATTGACTCCATTGCCCGTGAAGTAATTAACGGCAAATGGGGCAACGGAGCCGACAGAAAGAAAAGACTCATTTCTGCGGGCTACGATTACAACGCCGTACAGAAAAGAGTCAATGAACTTTTAAGATAACTGAAAAAACAAAGTATTTATGCCCGTTGGAGAATAATTTCTCTGACGGGCGTTATTTTTTTGCCTATTTTAAAATTTTTTAAAAAATCGTCCTTTTTATATCATCCCCAAGGCTAATAAATAGAGGGCAACACATAAGGCTCTCGGAATTGGAGGTAAAATGATGAAACATAATCGTCATATTAGTGTTTCATACAACCCGCAAAGGCCTTGGCACAAACTACGCCACAACAGGAAAGTTAATCGGCAAAGGAGTTTTCACCATTGTTGAAACAAAACAAGGCACAGACTCTGCAAAAGGCTGGGGCAAGCTGAAAAGCGGTGCAGGGTGGATTTCACTGGACTACGCAACAAGAATTTAACTGAATATCTCTCATAGACCCATGGGTTTCTCTTCGGAGATTCCTGTGGGTCTTTTTTATCTTTTTGGGGAAAAACGTAAGATTTCAGCCTCTCCCGAGGCTACCGGATAGAGGGACAGAAAATAAGAACCCTCGGAAAGTGAGGTCAAAGCCATGAAGCACAATTTGAAGATCAGTGTTTCAAAAGAACCGCAGACAGGTGGTGTAGTCACCTGCCGAAGTGTCGGTATCAGAGAGCATTTCCTGCGATTCCTGTTCGGCAGCAAGCAGCGCATCACCATCCTTATCCCCGGTGACAGCGTGGACGAGGTAGCCATCTGCGAGTCTGTGAAAGGAGGTGTGAGCGGTGAATAAGGTAAAGCTGAGTCTTGATGTTGCCCAGCTGATGCTGAAGGTGGTTCATGACCTGCGTACATTATCTGACAGTGTCCAGGCAGTATGCAATGCCGTGACGGAAGGTCTGTCGGAGGAACAGCAGCCGAAGGCTATCGAGGTAAAGCCTGTGTTGAAAGAAAAGCATTCCATTTCCCTGGAACAGATCAGAAGCGTTCTGGCTGAAAAGAGCCAGGCGGACACACCTTCTAAAGAGGATTTGGCTCGTATTGAGGAGTTTAAAAAGAAGGGCTGGATTTAAT
This sequence comes from Ruminococcus sp., assembly GCA_022779485.1. Classification (GTDB taxonomy): domain Bacteria; phylum Bacillota; class Clostridia; order Oscillospirales; family Acutalibacteraceae; genus Ruminococcoides. The sequence continues at coordinate 31,948 of JALFTC010000052.1, read as the reverse complement.
TTCAAGAATAATTATGAGAAAAGATAAGATGATTTAATAAAACAGGCGTATGCTGAAATTGCATACGCCTGTTTTCTGTCTGTTATGGGTACAGTGTAAGACTATCTTCAATCTCAAGACTGAAACCACTGTATATATGTCTCAACGTTCTGTCAAAGGAATTTATAGCCTGAGCATCTGAATAGCTTTCACCTATCTCAATCAGAAGACATATTACGCAATAGATAATATAACCTCGGAGTTTACGTTTCATTTTTATTAACACACCCCGTCATTTTTTCTTCAACGGCAGTATATGTAATATGAGCTTCAATTCCATCTGTATTGGTAGCTCGGTATGATGTGCTGTTTTCAAAACCTACCTCAGTAAATCCGTTAGCCTTAACCGCTTCAACATACTTTTCAAAGGTTTCTATTGAAACGCCGTAAGCGTAGAAATAGAAACGGTCTTCATCATCGGAACTTACCTTGATTGCAGGTGCTTCAGTCTTTGGGAGAAGCTTACTTATTTCACTATCTGACCATTGCTGTAAATCCTGCCCACCCTGAGATGATTCACCATAGGTCTGGGTTTTAAAGTCATAATACACAGCATATCCTTTTCCGTCTTTTCCGATGAAAGCAATTGTTGCCATATCAGGCTCCATTATCTCATACTGCTCAATGGTTTCGACAAGAGTGTATGTACCGTTTATACACAATGGTGAGTCGGAAACGGTTTCCCCAGGTTCAGCGCATTTCCGATTGTAGCCGAGGATGTAGATATCTGATATCTCTTCCTCTGTCCATTCTCGTTCTTCTTTTAATTCATCGAAAACAGAAAGTTGTTCCTTGGTTACATCGCTTTTCTGAACAAACTCCATTTCGACATCGAGAATAGTGTATTTGCTGTTGTTGGTGTAGTTGAACGATACAAATCGCTCGTCGTCCATAACGCTCTCTGTAACATTCCAGTCGATATCCTCAATTTTGATTGCATCTTTTGTTGAGAAAGCAGTATCAAATATCGTACCGTCGCTATTCTCTCCTGTGCATCCGGTAAAACCGAGTACCATTGTCAAAAATAATAATGCTGCAAGTGCCTTTTTCATAGTATAATCCTCGTTAAAACTTAAACAAATTCAATTTTCCGCTATGCACTGATTTATGGCAATCGTGGCAGAGTGAAATAATGTTATCGGTTGAGGCTGCTCCCGAAAACTGATGGTCTATGATATGATGTCCTTCAACTTTATTCTTTGAGCCACAAGCCTGACAGGCATATCCGTCTCGGATTTTACCGTTTTTCTGTGCACGTGTATGTGCTGATGAACGCTTTGCCATATTACTTACCTCCTATTCTTTTAGTGCCCTTCTGAAGAAGTGCGCCTACACCTGAATGTTTACCGCTTGCTATTGTACCCCTTCCGAGAGGTGCGTATTTTTCCTTAGACCTCATAATATCCCTTGAAATCTGCGAAGCCTGATTGATTGTCAGTCCCGATATAACTGCTACAACTGCATTATCCTTTTTGCCTGCCATAATAACACCCTCCTTAGAAATTTGTGATTACAACGCCGTCAACAGTTTCTGACTGCACTGTATTGTTTCCATAGCCTATTGTTGTGATGTTTTCTGTATCAATCCAGAAGCCGTTTTCATCTTTAGCAAGCGGTACAATGTCCACCTCGCCGTTTTTTCGTTCTACTGCGATAAAATTCTCAGTTACATTGAGCACCTTGTCGCCCTTGTTCAGAATATTGATTTTCATTTGTTTTTCCTCCTTCTTAACCTTCATTTGATGTGATTGCTCTGCCGCCTATGGCACATAAAATCAGAATTATATCATCGACAGGACCTGGACATAAATCCACAGGCGAGAGAACATAAATTAACAATAATATAACAAGCATACCTTTCATAACGCCATCCATAGTGATACCTCCCGTTATTTACGATTTGAGCCCAATATCTGCGAAGCAATGAATCCTGCACCAAAGGCTACTGCAATTCCGACTGCTGCAACAAATGAAGAACGAGTCTTGTCGGCAGGCTTTTTGATTAACTTTGGCATTTCTGATACTTCTTCGCTTACAGTTTCCTGACAAGCTTCTTCTGTTTCAGCTTCGTGAGCATCAATGGTTTCGGAACGCTTTTCATTAGCTTCCTCAAGAGTAGCCATAAGGTTTGCAAAACGATACTTGTACTGATTGACGTCAATTTCCAGAGGATATGCTTCTTTACATTCAGCGTCTGATACGCTTTCCATCATAGCTGAAATGCTGCTGTCGCTGTAAATCGGCTTCCCGTTATATCTTTCAATGATGTGAGGGAGATTACCAAGAAAACAGGTAGTTATGTAGTCGTATCTGTTGTCAACGTGCATTGTGCTGTTTGTGAATACTACAAGGCTGACGATATTAGCGTTGGAATATTCTGCTGATTTGAGTGCCTCTCTGAGAAGATAAACCTTATCATTCATCTTCTCGCCGATATTACAGTCAAGGTGCATTGTATCTCCTACTCTGCAATAATTGCCCCGCTCGTCGATATAAATATCACGGTGAGGATTTTTTACCTCAATGATAAAAACCGCCTTTTCTGTAAATACGATAGCATCGATTTCTGTTCTGTGGTCGCCTGATTTGAATCCGATATTCTTCATTATCTTGTTTTTGCATCTAAGTGTTTCAAGACTGCGGAAGGCTTTGTACTCGCCAGCGTTTCCCGAAAACTCGGATTTGATTGCGTTGCAGATGAATTTGCTGTCCTCCTTGAAAACGTTGAGTTCTTCGTCAGCGATATGACCGCATTCCTCGTTAAGCTTTTCAAGATGATTTTCCACATCCCAGATGCGAAGCTTTCCATTTTCGGAGTGGCTGTCATTGAAGGTGAGGTTAATCAGCTCCTTCTGTAATTCGAGATATTCGGGAAGCAGTTCCTCCTTGTGGTATGCGTCCTTCTTGAAAGACTGCATTGCACCGATGATTTCCTTGATTCTGTTTTCCTTTGTCATAGTAATTCCTCCTTGCTTTTTGTTTAAGTTGTGGTCGTTTTCCTTTCGACAACTTAATAATATCATGTTTTTCAGAACGATATATAAAAATGGATTCCAGACAAAAGGAAAGCAGCAGATACATTGTATCTACTGCTTTTAAAGTATATATTTTATTGTTTTAAATATACTTGCTCGTATATATCTTTTGGAATTTCTACAGATACGCCAAATTTAGAATATTGCTGATTTTCTTTTTCTATCGCAGCAATCATACTGCGACATTTTTCAAAATCAGAAGAATAGTAATATACTTCCAATGTATATCTCATAAGATTTATTCTTTTTCTGACATATGGAAGTATATCCTTAAATTCAGCGCACATTTCAATACCAACACTAAGCCATTTTTCTGCTTTGTCATAATATTGTAACTCGCAGCACATATTGGCAAGCGGGATAGCAATTTTATCAATTTCGTCAAGTGGTGTTCGACAGATATGCTTGGCAATTTCCCACGAATATTCTATGCACTTCATAACACATATATAGTCTGGTTTTATCAATGTATAATACCACGCAAGACTCATCCAATAATCGCATCTGACTTCTGAATATTTCAAAGTATGCTTTATTATGAGTTTATGAACTTTCTTGTGCAATTTTTCAATTTCAACTTCTTTTGCCGGCGAACTGCGCATTAAGACATTCGCCTTTGAAAGTAAAAACTTTGCTAAATAAGTATTTTTATATACATTTTTTGAGCAAGAAATATATCGTATAGATTTATTGATACTTGCTATAAGTTGGTTGAGAATTTGCTTTTCTTCTTCCGTCTGAACATTATACGAACCTGAAAGCTTTGCATCATAATAAGTTGCAAGAATTTCGTGATATAAGGCTTTATATTCATTTTTGCGATGACGCTTAATGAATTTTTTTGCGTTGCATATTTCATTGTAAGCCGAATCAAAATCTCCTCTTTCAGTATATATCCATACAATTCTATCATATAGTTTTAAAATAGTATTTCCGTTATTATATGGATTGTCATTCAAAAGACTTTTAGCTTTTTCAAGAATGTAGTCTTCTCGGTATGACGGCATCGCCATAACAGTACAATACAGAAGATTAACATACAAATCATTAGAATTCAAATCAGAAATATTTTGAATATTATTTAAAAATTTTTCCGAAAGAGCAACATAATCATTTAGTTTGTCTAAATCTAAAGGTTCTCTTGCATCATTTCGCAACATTCTCTTATAAGCAACTGATTCTACCGGGTCATCTTGATTAAAAATTTTTGTTATTATTTTTTCGTTGCCATATTTTTTCATAAACTCATAAAGTTTGACCATTTTTAAAGGAACATCTTCTTTTTTATCTTCAAGTTTAATGAATTCAAAAAGGCTTCTTGTAATACGCAAAGCGGCTTTATGGCATTCATCTGTCCAAGCAGTTGTTGCAATCGTTTCTGCTATTACAGGGTGAAGTTTGACTTGTGATTCTTCAATATATGCCCACCCTTCCCTATTTAATTGATTGAAACCATCTTGTGATTCAAGTCCCATAAGTGTACAGAGCATACCTATATTTATGCCTGTTACATCGAATAAGGAAATCATTTTTAAAATTGTTTGACATTCTGATGATAAATTGCTTATATCAAACAAAGCTAAGATTATATTTGAAATTGTATCATAATATTCTTCTCCGTCCTTGATGTAGTCTATTTTTTCGGAAGAAATATTAGAGAAACCTTTTAACTCGACCAGTTCAGCTGCTTCAGCAATGGATATTCGACTGTTCGAAATTTGTTTTGCTATGAGTTCTAAAACGAGAGTATGGGAATCGATTTTTTTAATTATTTTATTGACAAAAATGTGTTCTTCGTCATTAACCTTAGATTCAAGATTGTTTTCAAATATCTGGTACAGATGTTTTATATCAGTTATTGCTTTGATTTCCACAATTCTAAAATTGCATTTAAGTGGGTTAGTTCGAGTTACAATTACAATATTCCATTGGCAATCTAAAAGCCGACTTAATTCTTTTGAAATTTTACCAGAAAAATTATCAATTATAATAAGGACCTTTTTATTATTGGATATTGACTGTAATCGTGCAAGCATTCTGTCATAATATTCATCTATACTTTCTTCGTAATTTCGGGCAAATGTGTTTATATTAATTTGATTCGTGAATGTACTCTTAATATTACCATCGTATTCAAGATATAATGCTATATCATACATTGAGGAATTTTGAAAAAAGAATTGCTTTACAACTGTACTTTTTCCAATTCCACCTACACCTGTTACAAAAAGTGTCGAATTTATTTTTAAGGAATCTGAAATCTCTGATATGATTGTTTCTCTGCCAATACAATTCTGTTTTGATAGTTTATGCGAAACAACGTATTCTTTTTCAGAAAGAATATCAACAAGCTTTTCTATTTTAATGATAACATCAGTCATCACATTACATCTGGAATTTACTGACGTTCTTAAAGTACAACGAAAAAAATCCATTAATACATTTTGAACATCATACCTTGTGTCTTCAAACGGGTATACCGAAAATCCACGATGTTCCTCTATTGTAGAATGACGTCCAAATACAGACCAGAATACGAGTTCTCCAATAGCATAAACATCTGTTGCTTCTGAGATTTCATCCATAGCGTAAGGAGTAAGCTGCTCTGGAGCAGCCCACTGCTTTGTATATGAGATTGAGTTGCCGAAAGCTATTTCTTGCTTTGTACAAACACTGTCAAAATCTATAAAATATAACAATTCCTTTGTTTCAGGGATAACAAAAATATTTTCAGGTTTGATATCAAGACAAAGATAGCCTGCGTCGTGATAACATTTAACAAGTTTAGCAACAGATAAACAAACCTTTATTCTATCGCACAAAGAAAGATTTTTATACGCAATATCGTAAGTTGTGCCGTTATATGCAATTACATCCGTATATATGGTATCATTAGCATAGAACGGACCTTCAATAGGTGGGGTTTGATTCATTGTTGCAATTTGATTTCTGATTTTTATTTGATTGTAGCAACCTGATAAAAAGCGTTCTTTTGCGTTTTCAACCCTGTTTTCATCACAAGTGTCAAATTTCATTCCTCCACTTTCTGTGCGCCGAAATGATATGTAACTCGGATTGAATTCTTTGATGATATGTTTAGAACTATTCCCGTCATTACAATAATAATCTGCATAATAAGCTACCGTAGATGCACCTTTGCCTACTATGTCAGTTATTATATATTTTCCTGCACGACCGTTCAGGTGCAGTTCATAACCAACAGGTAAAAATCTATCCATACTATCCCTCCTTACATATCAATTATAAATGGGTTAAACGCAAAATATATAAAAATGGATTCTTGTTATTCTTCGTCCAATATATCAGCATATTGTTGTTTTATCAAACTTTTCAATGCTTCAATTGGATATTCGCTATTGGCACAGTTGAAAATATGCCAGTCATACAAATTACGAGGATATAGCTGTACATATCCGCATTCCGCAAGCCTTCCGTTACATTCAGCTTCAAACTCTTCATAGGACTCTTTTATTATCTCTGGGGTTATTTGAATTTGTCTGATAGCGTTTTCTCTTGATTTATAGTAATAGTAGAAACTTAAAAGTATCAGCAATTTTCGCAATGCTTCATCTGAAACTTTTTTATCGTTTCTGATTTTACATAAAACATTGTCATCTGGGAAAGAAGTCGTAAATTCAGGCGGAAATAAGCTTTTTGATATTCCTTTATCATGTCTACCGCCTTTGATGCCTGTCTGATTGTTATATCCTGTGATAGTCATAAGGAGTTCGCTATCCTTTTTGACATTTGCATAATCTTCTCCTTTGCATTTATCAAGCAATTCTAAGATATTTCGTCTTGCTGTAGCAAATTGATGCCCGTCGTCATAACAATAATTTTTTAGATATTCGATAAATTCCTCATCATTATCAATTTCAGATATTTTTCTTCCAATATATGCTGTATCCACGGTTTCGTCATTTGTTGCTGGAAAATCTTTGGCTATATCACGCATTTTTACGATTGTATCATAGTTCTTGTTATTAAGAATACAGTAATAATATATAGCATCTGTCCTGTTTTTATAGTAAAAAGGCATGATTTGAAAATACTTAAACATAAATTCAAATATTTCATTGATATCCATCCCCAGAGCAATACAAAAGTCATAACAATTATGCCTATTTGCCTGTTTTTGACTCGGCTTTTTCTTTCCTTGTAACCATTGACGAATGGTTTTGGTAAACTCTATTTTATTATTATTGTAGCGAGCTTCTGTTTCAGAAATAATAGAATCAATATCATCTGCATCAATCCCAAGATATGATGATACACCTTCAAGAAATATATTGTTCTCTTTTAAGTCATCGATAGAATATGTATTACGATTTATATCAAAGCTTTTACCCCACTTAATTCCTTCTGGTATGAAAAGCATATTTCTCTCAAAAACGGTGTTCTCTTTTTCGAGCAAATATTCAGACATATTACACCTCCGTTTATTACTATAATTATTCTATCACAAAAAGCGATTTTATTCAATATCCTTCCATACCGGCTTAGCATTCATCCACCCGTACATACAGGTGGAGATAACTCAATCGCAGTTTATTTTGCATAATCTCTCATATATTTTGAAATATCACCCATGTAAGAAATTTAATCTCCCGTATATGAAATTACCCTGCCATACTTTTACAGAGTTTACAGCGTACATAAAAGCAGTTTTAGCCCCGAAAATGCACAATAAAAATTATACCGCCAGCACACCCGAAAATAGTTTTCAACTTACACGGAAATCACCATAATAGGATAATATCCTGCACCGAAATATCGGCACATCATATTCCACGCCACAGAAATTCACGCAGGGAAAATTACGGGAGATATTAAAGATATAAGGTAGCTATCATCTAAAAACAAAAGAGCTATAATTAACAATCAATCTACGCAAACGGAAACCGCCGTAGCAGGATTTCTGCGGCACGGTACAATCGAATAAAACAGCTATTTCAGCACCGGAAAGGTACAGTAAATCTGTATCGAAACGGTGCTTTTTGTTTACACTCTGCAATTTTTTTGGCTTATAAAAGTAGAGGGATAAATTTAAGGTTGCCACCCACAGAAATTTTTACTGTATATATCAGAAGATTTTTTGCCCACTTGCCTGAGTTTTCGGCTTGAATATTAGGAGAGGTATTTATTTAAAGGACAAGGCGGCATTGTCGGTCGGGCGTGAAACACGACCTACCCAATTTGGAACACTCGCCCGATTTTTCGGCGTTTAAAAGTAGGGAGATTTTAGTGAGTTTGTCGACTGTACTTAAAGGATAACACTTCACTTGAGGGATGTCTCAGAAATGGAGGTCACTATGACGAACGAACAGAAACAGCAAATCAAAAAGGTGCGACAGGCCGGATATGGATATGCCGGTTCCACCGGTAAAGCCATCGACAGGCTTCAGATTACATTGTCAAAGTAGTGTTATAGTCACACAACTCCTAACACTATCTCACATCATCCAACACAATCCAGACACTCAAACACACAATTTCTAACCCCGTATCAGGCTTTTCGGCTTGGTACGGGGCTTTTTTGTTGTCATATACCAACAAAATATAAGTTTATGTTTGTGTACTATGTTTGTACCCACTATTTGAAATTTTTAGTTTTTGACCGTTTAAAATCAGTTGTTCTCCTGAATTAACTGTGGAGGCGATTTTATGCTTACACAGGAACAAAAAAATCAAATCGCGCAGTTGCGTGAGAACGGAAACGGATATGGCAAAATTGCTCAATTTTTAGGACTGACTGTAAAACAAGTGCGCGGTTATTGTACGCGAAGTGATGCTCACCTTTGCCCACAATGCGGAAAGCGTGTGCGCCAGAGTCCTCACAAAAAAGATAAAAAATTCTGCTCGGATAAATGTCGGATGACTTGGTGGAATCGACATCCAGAAAAAGGTAATCGAAATCCTCACCACACACAAGTATGCCCGGTATGCCACACGGATTTTCCTTGCTTTAGGGCGCGGACTCGTATCTACTGCTCTCGTGCTTGTTATGCAGAAGCGCGGCGAAAGGCGGTTGACGGTAATGCCTGATTATTTCAACTACAAAATCTCGATTTCCGTTGCAAAACAGCTACTCAAAAAGGGCATAATCACCGATGAAGAGTATAAGTCAATTGATACAATGCTCTGCAAAAAGTACTCATTATCCTTGTCGAGTATTTTCCGAGAAACGCAGCCAGAATAGCTTGATAATTAGTCGGTTTAGAGCTAATATGTGACACTACAAGGAGGCGATATTTTTGGAAAGAATCATCACAAAAGTTGAACAGTTTATTCCGGCACAGCCGAAAGCTGAACGGGTCGCAGCTTACGCGAGGGTATCAACAGGCAAGGATGCAATGCGGCACTCGCTGGCAGCTCAAATCAGTTACTACAGCGATATGATACAAAAGCACCACGGTTGGCTTTACTGCGGCGTGTACGCCGATGAAGCTCTTACCGGTACCAAGGATAACCGTGACAATTTTCAGCGTATGTTGCGCGACTGCTGTGCTGGAAAGCTGGACAGAATAATCACCAAGTCCATTTCCCGATTTGCAAGGAACACGGTCACCCTTTTGGAAACGGTGCGAGAGCTGAAGCTCCTCGGCGTGGACGTTTTCTTTGAAGAACAGAACATCCACACCTTAAGCGCAGACGGTGAGCTTATGCTCACAATCCTTGCCTCATACGCTCAAGCGGAGAGCCTTTCAGCCAGCGAAAATCTCAAATGGCGTATTCGCAAGGGTTTTGAAAAAGGCGAGATTTTCTGTTTAAGTATGATGTATGGGTATGACCGAGAAGACAAGCAACTCGTTATCAACAAAAAGGAAGCGAAGGTTGTCAAGGAAATATTCAAACGCGTCCTTGACGGTGAAAGCATGAACAGTATCGCAAAGGATTTGAATTCACGGAAAATCAAAACCAAGCAGGGATATGATTGGACAGCGTATAGAATAGCTTGTATGCTCCGAAATGAGAAGTACACCGGCAATTCGCTCCTTCAAAAAACCTACATCAACAACCATCTGCAAAAGGAAAAGTTGAAGAACGTCGGAATATTACCGCAGTATTATGCCGAGGGCACTCACGAGAGTATTATCAGTATTGAAATATTCGAGGCGGTTCAAGAAATTATGGCTCAAAAGGCGAAAACCTGCGAACACTACGCTTACCATACCAACACAATGTTCACAAGTTATATCCGGTGTGGAAAATGCGGACACAATTACCGCCGTGGAAAGCAGAATGGGCGATATTTTTGGAATTGTTCAGTTTTCCTTTCACAAGGAAAAAGTCACTGCCAAGAACCGCGCATTCCGGAGGATACACTTTACCGGTTAACCGCAGAAGTTCTCGGAATAACGGATTTTACCGAGGACGATTTATTTGAAGCCATTACGGACATTGTCGCGTTCAACCATACATTGACTTTTAATCTGCAAACCGGAGAAAAAATTGTAAAAGAATGGCAGCCGCGCTCAAGGGCAAAAAGCTGGACTCCTGAAATGAAGGAATCAGCACGGCAACGCGCATTAAAGCAAAGGAGCGAAAAATGACACCACGCAGAGTTACGGTGATACCACCGACATTGAATTTATTGACAAAAGCTCCGACTGGAACGGTTAAAAAGCGTAGAACAGCCGGGTATGCAAGAGTATCTACGGACAGCGATGAGCAGTTCACTTCCTATGAAGCGCAAATCGATTATTATACACAGTATATAAAACGTCACAGTGATTGGGAGTTCGTCAAGGTTTACACCGATGAGGGTATCACCGGAACGAACACAAAACGCCGAGACGGTTTTAAGGAAATGATAAAGGACGCGCTTGACGGAAAAATTGACCTCATCGTCACAAAATCAATCAGCCGCTTTGCCCGTAATACCGTTGATACGCTTGTCAACGTCCGAAAGCTCAAGGAACACGGTGTTGAGGTTTTCTTTGAAAAGGAAAACATCTATACCTTTGACAGCAAGGGTGAATTGCTCATCACAATTATGTCCTCGCTGGCACAGGAGGAAAGCCGCTCAATCTCCGAAAACGTAACGTGGGGTCAGCGTAAAAGATTCGCTGACGGAAAGGTTAGCCTTCCGTACAAACAGTTCCTTGGCTACCGAAAAGGAGCAGATGGTATTCCTGAAATCGTGCCGGAGGAAGCGGAGATAGTTCGCTCTATCTATAAAATGTTCATTAATGGTTTAACACCCGGAGCAATAGCAAAGGAGCTGATTGCACAGGGCATTCCTACACCGAGCGGTAAAAAGGGCTGGCAGTATGGAACGGTAAACAGTATCCTTCATAACGAAAAGTACAAGGGCGATGCGCGGCTTCAAAAGTGCTTCACCGTTGACTTCCTTACAAAAAAGACGAAGGTCAACGAAGGCGAAGTTCCGCAATACTATGTTGAAAACAGCCATCCAGCCATTATTCCTCCGGACGAGTGGGAGCTTGTCCAGCGCGAAACAGAACGGCGCAAGAAACTGGGTGGCAGATATCGTAGTAACGATATTTTGTGCTGTAGGATTGTTTGCGGTGACTGCGGTACATTTTACGGTTCCAAGGTTTGGCATTCCACCGACAAATACCGCCGTGTGATATGGCAGTGTAACGCAAAATACAAGTACAACTGCAACACGCCTAAATACGATGATGACACCATTAAGAAAGGTTTTATTAATGCCTTAAACCAGCTTATTGGCGACAAAGATAACATCTTGGATGACTGCCGTATTATTCAGAAAACCTTGACCGATTGTTCAGAAATCGACAGAAAGCTCGAAATCGCGCTTCAGGAAATTGAGGTTGTCACGGAGCTTACAAAAAAGTGTATCAACGAGAATTCCACCAACGCGCAAAATCAAGAAGCGTTTGCCTCAAAATACAACTCGCTGGTTCAGCGGTATGAAACAGAGAAAAACAAGGTGGATGAGCTTAACGCTCTCAAGCTGGAGCGGCAGCACAAAGCAGACGAAATCGGTGCTTTTATGTTCCGCATTCACGAGCTTGACACCATCGAGGAATTTGATAGCACAGTGTGGCTTGCCACTATCGACAGGGTAATAGCCAACGCGGACGGCTCTTTGGTTTACTGCTTTGTAAACGGCGCACAAATCAAGGTGTAGAATAAAACACCTTGAGGTCATCAAGGCGCAAACACGCCAGCCGATATTCTTCGTTAAAATCGCCGTCATATCCGGCACCACAGTCAATGTTAATTCGTTTATAGCCCTTCCATATTTCAGAAGGGCTATTCGTCTGATAGTGGAATGTTGGTGTGTGACCGTGTATCAGAATGTAATCACCTTCGTGTTCGTAGTCCCTTGGAATTCTCACCCAAGCGACATAATCCGTTAACTCACGAAAGCCTCTATCGAAACGAGGATAAAGGTCAACCGGATTGCCAAAAATCACCTCTCCGCGAAAAAAGGGCATACCTTTTGTATCATTTAAGTTATGATTTTCCAATTACAAGTCCTTGAAAATGGCTTAAACAAGCCGTTTTTGAGGATTTTTTATTTTTTGAAAAAGTCTATTTGTTTTACTTTTGAACATATTTCTAAAAATTTTCTAAAAATTATTCCAAAGACCTTTTCTTTTTATCATCTAAAAACGGCTTGATGATGGGATTATTACGGAAGTTTTATCGACTTGTTTATGGAGTCGGAAATATCCATTTTTCCTGTTTTGTCAACATGGGCATAGAAGTTTAATGTGGTTGCCGAGGAGCTGTGTCCAAGCCATTCTGCTACCTGAACAACGGTGAATCCCATATTCAGCAAATTACTTGCCACACTATGCCTTAAATCGTGTAGCCTGATCTTAGGCAAGTCGCTTTTCATAATCGTCTTATGAAATTTTCTTGTCAGGTAGTTTGGTTCAACTACACGACCGTCCTCCCAAGTACAAACATAATCCTCATCCACATAAGCACTTTTCAGCAGTTCTTTGTTCTTATCCTGTCTTTCTTTTTGCTGTAACAAAAGGTTATACATACTTTCGGGTATGGGTAATGTTCTGTAACTGCTGTCTGTTTTCGGTGGTGCTGTGGTAGAACCGCCAACAGTCTGCTGAAGTGTTTCACATATTGTTATTGTCCTGTTAATCAGGTCAATGTTTTTCCACTTTAACCCAAGTGTTTCTCCACGACGGAATCCAAATACTGCACATAAAATAACAGGAAGTTCAAGTACTGTACCTTTAAACAAGCCTATAAGCTCCTGAACCTGATTTTGATTCAAAAACTCACCCTTATATTTTTCGTGGTGTGGTGTTTTTGCAACAGACGCAGGATTAGACATTATAATACCCTTTCTCATTGCGTCATTTAGTGCCTTATTTATTGTTCGGTGAATGTGGGTTATTGTAGTTGTGGAAAGTGCCTGACTGCCGTCTATTCGGCTGTGTGGGGATAAAAGGTGTTTATAAAAATCTTCCAGTTCGCAAGGCTTTAAATCCTGTAGCTTTACTCGCCTTGGTTTAAAGTAGGGTATTATGTGATTTTTCATATTGCCTGCATAACCTCTGTATGTATTTGCCCTCAAATCCACCTTTACTTCTTTGAGCCATTTTTCAAAGTAGTCACACAAGTACATATCGCAGTAAAGCAAATTCTTTTTGTCGTACTCCAAACATTTCTCACGCAAAAATTGTTGGGCTCTTTTCTTGTTTCCTTTCACCTTAAACCCTGTTGAAATCCACTTTGTCTTGTATTTAATTTTTCCGCTTTTGGTTAATTCATTTGTCCTCAAGCTTAATACGGCATAATATTTTCCGTTCTTAATCTGAAGACTTCCTGTTGTTGCCATAATATCTCCTTTCTACGCAACAACTGCCAACACATCACTATTATTATAGCGTAGCATTGGCAGTTGTTTCAAGTTTAATTACTGCTTAAAATGAATTGCACCAAATATATCTTAGGTATAATATACTTTTTGCCGATTCTTATTGACTTTATTTCGCCATTTTCAAGAATTTTATAAACTGAATTACGGCCTAAACGCAGTATATCTTGTACATCCTTAACTGTTAATATATCGGGATATCCCGTCAAAATATCGTCACGACAAATTATATCTGCCATAAAATTTACCTCCTATAATAAATTATTTAATTTTGTATCATCGAATAAATAAGCCTGAAACACCACACCGGTATTTGTCAAAAATCTGCCTTGTGATGTTTTCGGTATTTTATCCGATGCCTCTGTATTGTCCAAAATTATTTTTGACAAAACATCATCTGCTCTGCCGCAAATTCTTGTATCAATGTTGTTTCTTATCTGACCGCAAAGTATATTAGCGTCAGGTCGTTGGGTTGCAATAATCAGGTGAATCCCAAATGCCCTACCTTGCCTTGCAATTATTGATAAACGCATTTCAATTTTCCCAACTATTTCTCTCTGTGCCTTGTCCAGTCCTGTTTTGTCAAGAACTTCGGCAATCTCATCACAGCCGATAATAATTCTCTGCAAAGGATTTTTTATGCTGTTATCGTTATAGTCATCGATGTTGTGACAACCTGTCTGACACAACAAAATTTTTCTGTTCTCCAGTTCCATAACTACTTCATCAAGGATGTTAAGCAGTTTGCCCTGATCTGTGATAATTTCGCATTTTTCGCGCCATATTGGCGGAAAATCTACGCCTCCTTTGAAATCGGCAATGTAAACCTTTGAACCTTTAGCCACACATTGCATAAGTATTAGTTTTAACAACACGCTTTTGCCTGAGCCTGTAGAACCTCCGATAAGTATATGTGGCGTCTTTGACAAATCCGCTGTGACATTAGAGGTTATACTTTCGCCCAAAACGAGAACAGACTCTTTACTACTGATTTTACCTTTATCCCATACCAATTTTTCAGGTAAAGAATATTTGCCTGAAACGCACCTTACAACAATTTGTCGGCAATTTTTACCTTCCTCAATACTATCAATTCTAATATTCAAAGCTGATTCTATCTTTTCTAAATTATCTTGCCATATATACACAGGTATGCCATGAGATTCAAATCTCAATATTTCCATTCTTGTATTATTTTTCGATTTTGTTCTTGCAAGCAATACAGGTGCTTCATTTGACTGATTTACAAGCCCTATACGATGCAAGTTATTGTTCATACTTTTTGCGCCCTTTGGCTTGCCGATTAAAATTAATACTAATATCGTTATTAACATAATCAGTGCAGCTGATATTATAGCCACCATAACATCGAATTGTTGTTGCAAAAACGGCACTTTAAAAGTGTGAACAAAGCTTATCCAAAACCATATTAATAACATCGTGATTATATAGATGCTAAAAGCAATTATATATTTATAATTCTTTATTATTTTTTTGAAACTGCCAAGTGTGTATAAAAATACAATTTTAGTATTCCACATATTGTGCAAGTTTTTGTGACTCGAGTTATCTATCATAATTCTTTCTCCTAATTATTCAATAATTTTTCTGAATATACACCATATGAGGTGTATTCCTTTACTGTGGTAATTCTTCGTAAAAATGCTTTCCAAGTTTCCGGTTTGTTCGTTTGAACATCAATATACTGTTGCTCCAATGGGATATTAGATGTGATATATACTGTATCGTAACAAGCCACTTTATCATTAAATCTTGCCGGTAACATCAAGGGGTAAATATCAAGGTAATTTAGCATTTCTTCAACAGGGATTTGAGATGCAAACTCTTCAAAAACAAGAACCTTATGACCATTGTAATGGTCGAAATACACCCCGTTATTTTTTCTATAGTTAGTAACACGACAAATTTCGTTTGCATTATGGTTTTGAAAGATGCCACTTGTTTTTCCTGTGCCTGTTTTTCCGTATATGTATGTAACTGTTAAATCTCTGTTTCTATTTGAATATTTTTCTGCCAAAAAAGTTTGCCGCAAAGAATCAATATCTTTAGCCTTAAATCCATATTTGGGGTTTTTCTTAATTATTTCAAAATTTGATAAGCCACTTTCAATTTCTGTAATGAGTTCTGCCATACCCGGGGCACTTTCGTCCTGCGGTTTTGGTATCGTTCCATATTCTTCAAATGTGTCTTTTATATTTGTTTTTTCTTTATTTGAGTTTTCCCATTTTCCCGACTTTCTGAGATAATCACGATTTTCAAGAGCGGAACCATTAGCCTTATCTATATGCGCAACAGGTATTCTGTTTTTTATTGTAATAAACCTTATTGGTGAGGATGAGTATATAAAAATGTGTGTATGATAAGTGCCTGTGGTTGCAACCTCGTCAACCATGCAGAAGTAGTTCGGATTAAACAACATAATTAAGTCTTTTATTTTTTCGTGGTCTAAATCATATTCTGCCGGATTATTTACGGTCAATAACCACTTTCGAGATTGTGTAGTCGTCATACTAATTAACAAGTTGCTACTGCTACATTGCTACATTTGGGGTAATACTTACCCCAAATGTAGGGCGACATAACCAGCACCATAGGGTGCCGGTTATATCGCGGTAACTTAGCCCTTGCCTTTACCCTCCGCAAGCATAATATCGTCTGCCTTAGCACTTACCTTGTGTCCCTCGGGCGTCCAGTATAGGCTTAGGTCAAGATTGTCAAAGACAACCTTAGGGTAATTACCTTCTTCCGGCTTGTCAAGTCGTTGCACTCCATCAATTTTTACAACTAGTTTGTCAAACGCTTTGTCAGGCAGAGCGACAGTATATCGATAACCACTTACTTCGTCCATACGCCTGCCGTCAACATACGATTTAATTGGTGCTACATCGACAAGCACTAAGTTGTTTCCCACAGATTTTAATGAATCAATGATAAGATTTTTTATTTCCATAATAATTCTTCTCCTTAATAAATTTTTACAATATAAATAGATTTATAAAAAACTATATATAAGGTTAATGTTCTAACACAAAAATTACACAAAAAATAATTACTTCATTTGAATTACCTCCTATTAATTATTTAAGGATTTTTCGTATCCTCTGAGTATATTTTATCAAAATATTATTTTCACCGTTTTATAAAATTTGCGATGGGTTGGTAACACAAGAATGGCTTAAACACTGGCTTTTTTAAATGTAAAAGTCCAATTTTTCGTCAATTTCGTTTGAAAATCGTCAAAAATATTTTTTAAATTTCTTTTTAATTTGCAAAAATACCACAATATAAACGGAAATTTTATTAAAACCCTTGACTTTTGTCCATATTTGTACAATAATATAGTATGTAATAGTTTCATCATTTTCTATTACATTATAACAATATCAATTAATTTCCGAACGGAAACATAAAATGCGCTACAATAAGTAGCGGAAAAAATTAATTTATTGCAATATTTTAGTTTATAACGGTTTTAACAAATAAACTAAAACAAAAATGAAGCTATCCTTTTTTATTATCAACAGGTTGTAATGCTTTTGATTATATTTAAGGAGGTGATATTATGATTAAATACATCAATTTTTATCTTATCACTTACTTTAAACTCATAGAAGAAAAAATAGATTTATTTATTCAGATATCTACTTTATTGCAACCTGAATTGCAAGAAAAGTAGCTTCCAAGTTATAAATGCAAGGTAATTTTTTTGAGATTACCGGTAGCATTTACATAAAAAGAAAAGATGTTGCCAGATTCCCGTTAATGCAATTAATGAGATCTTTGGTTTCAACATCTCACGAAAAAGATTTGGTGGCTTATCAATCAGTTAAAGATTGTGTTGATAGCCACAGAGAAGTAAAAGCAAGTAAAATTTTAGGTACGCTTGAAAATACTTGTTTTGTAACGCAAAAAGATAAAGGTGTTAATTACTGCAATACACACTTAATCATCTTTTTAATGTTATTGATATTAAATTTCAATAATCAGAAAAATGTATCTTTGGATTTTTTGGAAAATGAGTTCGGCTTTTTTAATACTAATTTCAAAAAATATCTCAAAGAACTAAATAAAATCAAATGTTCTTATTATGATTTTTCTCAAAGACAATTCTATGATAATATAGCAGTATTTAAAGATTTAAGCCTAAAAAATGACTTTTTGACATTTGACTTTTCTTTTACATTTAAAAATACTTTTCTAAAAAGCGGTAAGAAAATATTTATCCCAAAAAGTCTATTTAGATGTATAGGAAAAGATAGAAATGCACTAACTGTTATGAGTTTTTTGAACATCTTTTTAGAACAAAGGGTTCAAAATACCATAGCAAAAAAAGATGAATATCTTGAAATACCAATAAAATTT
The DNA here is from genome assembly GCA_022779485.1 of Ruminococcus sp. GTDB lineage: Bacteria > Bacillota > Clostridia > Oscillospirales > Acutalibacteraceae > Ruminococcoides. The sequence continues at coordinate 13,627 of JALFTC010000052.1, read as the reverse complement.
GGTATTCAAGAATATTTAAAATTATGTGGTATTAACGTTGATGAACGTTTTTATGATATTAAGCGTTATTTGACCACTACTCTATTAAAATTGCTTGAAGAAGAATCAATTAAAAAAATTAAAATCAAAAACTATAAAGAAAGTCAGGTGCTATTTGATCGTTACAGTAATAGCCTTGACAAAGAAAATGAAAGAAAAATCAAAACTTTCATAAAACAACAAAATAGCAAGCAAGAGTTACTTGCCTGCTATATCACATTATATATTGTTATTAACCTTTAAAAAATGATAGTCAACTGACTGGTTCAAATTGAGCCAGTCAGTTTTCTTTTGTATGTAACCACTGAATTTATACAATACAATAAAAAAGTTTATCATTATTATTTTAACTTTCCACATCATTTCGTGTAATTCTATAATACGATAAAACTTCTAGGATATCAGAATCATCGCATACAAAATCACCGTCTTTAAATTTGTTTCGAGCTATAATTTCTTTGGCTGTTTCAAGTTTTTCCGGTGATAATGCAGTAAACTTGTCCCACCACTCGTTTGCTAAGTCACAGTCGTGCTTTGTTACCGTAGTATAACGCTCAGCAAGATGTTCTCTCAGTTTTTTATCGTATATTCTTCTGTATATGATAAAAGTTTCAGGCATCCAAAGGATTTTTTCAAATTCATCTACATCCTTTCCGAAAGCCTCTTCAAAGAAATCAACACCTCGACCTATTTTCCCTTTTGTCGAATTAAGAACTGCTTGTACCGCACGAATAAACTTTCTGTTCCAGTGTTTGCCAATGTAATTGCGGTTCATAAAAAACTCTTTGTCATTTATCGGATGATACTTCATAGGAAATGAATAAATACTTGCATCAAGTTCTTCACATAAATCGACATTCAATCTTAAACGGCGGTACAATTCTTCCGGTTTATCTTCAAAATTGTACAAAAGATAATTAGAAAGACTTTTTATACCGCTTTGCACAGCAGTCCGAACAGACTTTTCATAAATATCTCTAAGTTCCCAATGATCAAAGGCTATTCGCAGAGGATAAATATTTACTTCAGCCAACTTAGTCATATTCTCATTGGTAATTAATCGGGAGTCTATGCCTTGGTTAAAATCAACTATGCGTTTTCGTTTTCCCCTCTTATGAGTTTTCTCATACAATGGCCGCACATACTCATCGAGAGCTAAAATGTTTTCTTTAGATGCAGTGTAATAATGGTGACAGTGCGCTTCTTCAATACGAAAATAGAATTCTCCTCGTTCCGACTCATCAGTCAGTTTATCAAATATTTCCTCATATATTTTTACAGCTTTTCGTATATACGCTCTGTCATTATAAGAATCCTTTAAATTGTTGATAGTGATTTCGTATTCGTCAGGCGGAGTGTAAGTTGCACCAACACCAAAACCACAATCTTTGATTTCATCAATAATTTGGTTATAGCATTTGGAAGCTAAAACATTATTGTCCAGTAACAACAAATCTTTTCTGGCACCAAAGCGTTTATCCGTAAATTCAATGCGTTGTTTCAAACTAATGTAATCACAGTATTGTGGTTCAAGTTTCGGGACTGCGCAGAATTTACATTTATTCACACAACCCCTTGTCATATAGGCGAAATACGCATTATTCGCAGGATAAACATAATCAATCTCTTCAAGAATGGAGTAATCCAGTGGTAACTCGTCTATTATTAAATCATTATCGGCATCAATATCGCCGGGATGATTCAATAAACCCGGAAACGGTTTAATTTCTGTTGCTTCAAAGACTTCATCAGGAAGCAGAGATGACATAATTCCGCCTACCATTACATCTTCCTGATTTTTACAAAGACGCTTTGCAAAATTAATTGTATCTATTGTTATGTCCCAATAAAATGTGAATAACGTTGTTATTCCTACTTTATCAAATCTTGGCTTTGTAAAATACTCTTTGTTTCGATACTTTTTACGATACTCTTTGACTGCGTCCAGTACGACTTCATTTTCAAATATCTCATCATTCTCAAGTATTGAATATTTTCCCAGTTTAATAAATTGGAACAATATGGGATAATATTCTTTCCAGAAAACATCCGGAATAATAATATTCAAATGATTAATCAGATCTTCACATATTAAATCAACTGCCAGAGAACGCATATCACCTTTATAAAAGCGAACATCATCGCCTACCATACGATAATAGGTTGCCAGCTTCATTAGCCCCATTGGCGGATATTTGTTTTTATAATTGGGCTCTATAAGCAATACTTTTCTATTCATATGATAATTATCTCATTTCCTCTTTGATTTTTTCTATAATTTGAGTTGCAATATCTTTTGGAGCAATATCTGTTATAATTGACAAAATCTTAGTCACAATTTTGCGTTCACTTCTTGAAAGCTTAGACATACCGCTTGTAACAAACGTTTTTTTCTTATCACTTGGAGTTACATCGACCATAGTCGTTTCGGCTTTCTTTTTCAGTTTATTTGCGTCATACTTCTTGCCAATGCTTTTTCTGACTTCCGACATTGGAGAAGTATCATCGTCAATGGTTAATTTATCTAAACGCTTACGTGCTTCGTCTGCACTTTTTTTCGCTTTCTCAATATCAAATTGAAGTTTTTGGCGTTCTTGTTCATCAATAAAACCATTTTCTTTCTCTTTTTGCTGATATTCAGCTACCTTTGCAATATATTCTTCTTGCCTCTTATAATCATTTTTTACACGGTTTGCTTCATAATACAATTTATGAAGCACATCGAAGAAATATATACGCAATGCATTTTCAAACTCAACACGAGCTTCGTTTTCATTAAAGTAATTACGCTGGGAATTTGGTACAAGCTGCTTGCTGACTGCAAAGACTTCACCTACGAAATAATAATTTCCTCGGGTCTCCTTAAACAAATTCTGCAATACATCATCATTCCCCAGCTGAATGTTAGCACTTCTAATACGCAGACCTCTCATTTGGTTCACTTTGGGTATCTGCTTTTCAAAACGAGAAAGTCCAATCCACATCCATGCAATTAACTCTCCGGAATCATCAATGAAATCTTTGAATTCTAACTTTGAAATCTCATCGTAATTCTTTATATTAGCTCCGCTTGCTTCTTTCAGTTTTGTTGTGTATTCTTTAAAAAGTTGGGAGCCGTTAACTCTTATACAATATTCATCAATTTTATATCCGATTTCTTTTGCGTGATTATAAATTTGACTTCTTAATATAAATGTGTTTTTATACGGAACAGGTGCAACAAAGCTTAAATATTCTCTAACTTTACTGTCATCAAGCAAATCCGTGTTTTCTTTATTGATATCAAACATTTCGACTTCAAAATAATGCTCCGTTTCATCTTCATATTCAGTAGAATATGAAACAATAGCATCCCAGATTTCGTCAAGTGTATACTTTTTGTTTTCTATGAGCATAGCTCTCATTTTTTGAGCATCGCAGGTCATTATTGATTTTATAGATTCCCCTGAATAACTGGTTATGAACTTCAAAGTTTTACAATAAGCAAGACCACAAAGGCGACCGATACCACGAAAGCCTTTATTCTTACCTATTTCTTTGTTACTATTCGCTATATCTCCTACATCTTCAATAAATGATTCTGATTTCACGCCTGTCGCATTATCCCTTATGCTAATAAATCGTTTCTTACTGTCTATGCAAATATCCACATTAGCCTCATCAGAAGTTAAAAGCCCCCAACTTAAGGCAAGATCAATTTGGTCACACGCATTCTGTATGTACTCTCGATAAATAACTTTAGAATCAGAATACATACCGGTTGTAAGATTATCAAGTATGTTTTTACCTACCGTTGCCATCGCTATCTCCTCACTTGAACTGCTTATATATCGGTTTTGGGAATTTAATATTTAATAAAGACCTGAACACAGGATTTTGAATAATATATTCACCCTGTTTTAATCGTGTCATCATTGTTTTATAGACAGACGGAATACTCTTATAATCGCTTTTTGTTACCTCAATAGAGTTTGTCCTGCCATAAGCATGTGTAGAACAGTTTCCTGTCACTCTATCATGAATGGCACTTCTGAATTGTTCCGCTGCAAACAGAACGACACCGAGAGAACGACCTCGTTCAGCAACATCAAGCACTTGTTTAAGGATTGGGGAATTTTTAGGCATTTCCTTAGATGCATATTTATTAAGCTCGTCAATAAAGATAACTATTCTTGACGGCGGATTTACTCCTACTTCACCACTGTATTGGCCTAGTTGCAAATCATAAATTATTCTGATAGCATCACCGAATACATAGGCTTGCTTATCTTCAGAAAGTTTAGCTATATCAATAACATGGACTTCATTCTTTTTAATATGTTTAAGTGCATCACCTATGCGAGTTTCGCCTTCCGACTCACGAACATCTCTTGCAAAAATTCTATTATCAGTAATACTCTTGTTGATAATTCTGTAAAATTTTCTCCAACTGGCAACAGGAATTTCTTTATTTTTACCTGATGTATCTGAAGAACACTTTTCTTTGACAGCTTTTAAAAATCCTTGCCAATCATTAATGTTACCAAAATCACCTTGACCGGACATAATATAGCTGATTATTGATTCCATGGTTTGAGTCGAGTCGTCAATATTCGCAAACATTAGGTCGAGATTTTCTTTATCATACTTATAAATATATTTAAACTTCTTGGCTTTTTTCTTTTTTATGTTATCGTCAACCTCTTCAGGTGATAAATAAGTGTTCCAATGCCGTGTTTTTGGGATGGAGTAGGGATAATAATATTGAACATTTTTGAAAGGTTCAGCAGACAAGCCCAACTCTTCATATTTTTTCAAAGTTTCTTTTTTTACCTTTTCAGGATGCTTTTCATCAGCAAAATCATTAAGCTGGTCAATTGCAAGTAAATCCTTGCCTTTAACATTGAACAGAACAAATGCTACGCTATCCTCATCTTCACTGTCCTTGGATTTCTTTAAATAGCTGTCTTGAATAGCTTTTAATAAAAACATAGCATACGAAGTTTTGGATGCAAGACCTGATATGCCCGATATATTTAAATGCGCTCCTTCCGGACCTATTATGAATTTAGAATTGAGATTTACAGGTAATGTTACTTTCTCACAATTTTTTGTTCCCTCATACATTTCAAGATATCCGCAAACAAGAGGATTACGGATGTCATTCAAGCCAAGAGCATATTTTATTTCCTCGGCAGTTGCCAACATAACTTTTGCATTATTTTGCAGGGGGGTGTATATATTTTCAGTATTGCAGACAACTTTAGCCGATACACAGTTCATTCCAACACGCAGGGTATTTTCTTCAGCATTAACATCGCCAAAATCACTTGATATAAAATTTGTTAAAAAGCTTGCAGCATCGGTAATATGTGCAATATCTTCAATTACGCCATACGAGAATGAATTATTAACATGCTGAACTTTAACAATATCAAATGGATTTAAGATGAGATCCTGATCAGTCCAGAATTTGAAATTATCAATAGTAGTTGGACTCTTTTCTGTTGCTAATATACGACCTATAACATTGTTATCCATTTACTGTTCCTCCTTAAAACAAATGCAGAAAGGTTTCTGTGCTGATATAATTGCTTTTTACATAAGATTCTGTCAAAAACACCGGATATAAATGATTTGCCCACCGACGGTCTGTACCATAACAAGTCGGGTTACGTTCATTAATGATATTTGCAGAAATCAAATCAATAACATCGCTATCAATGCCTTTTTCAATTTCCTCGTCCATCATTATTTTTTCAACTTTTACAACGCCATCAAATGGAGTTTGAGTTCTGCGCTTGTCACGCAGTCTTATATACCAAACACCGAATTGTACTTCACCCAAAAATTGTCTGTTTTCATATCTTGCAACCGGAGTTCTATGGAATAGAGGTAAGTCAGCAATATAGTTGGAATTTGGCTTTCCGGTGTGGTCAAGACAGCTCTCTGGATTAAATGATTTTGATACACCAATTACCCAACTGTAGTTATGTTTAATTTTTTGCAAAGTTCTTAAATCTTCACGACCGGATTTCATAACTTTATATTCAAGCGAACCGTCTTTAAGTAAGTAGCTATCTTGTCCTAAACGATTATCTTTTACTAACTCGGCAACCATTCTTTTTTCAGCTTCAACCATATAATCCTGAATAGCGGCAACTGCCAATTTATCCAATTTTGTATCATTTGAACCTGATTTAGAGGTCGAATAGGAAAGTATTGCGGAAAAGCTCAAATTAAGGCGTTTCAGTTCTTCACTTTCATTGAGCTTTTTTAGTTTTGCAGAAAAATAAGCCAAATCATCCCAACCATCCGCATTGGCTTTATCAGGTAATACTAAAACAAGGTCTCTATAAAAGCGTTCTTTATACATACGCTTATTTTCACGTCTACAGCATCCTATTCCAATTTGCCCTGCTACAACAGGAAACACTTGTTTGTTGTAAGCTATGTCATCCACCTTAAAAACATGACGTGAGCCATCCAGAAAATATTTAAGCAAAGGTTCTTCACCAATAGTTTGCAATTGGTCAGCCAACGGATTCAGATTAACAGGTTTCTTATGTACCTCGGTTTCGGCTGACTCTTTCCATTTCATAATTTTATTCGGATCATCATCATAATCAATTGACGGCAAACCAATAGAGTCATAGCTATATTTATATGTGTGATAGCTTTTGCCTTTAGTTTCTTTTTCAATAATCTCCATTATTTTCGGCATTTTTTTCTCCTTGTAAGAGTATTGCTACTTCTGTTAATATTCTTTTATCATATTCTGTAAAATTCGCCAATACATTCAGAACTATATTCGTACAAAATATTAGTTAATCGAAATTACATCTATTACTTCTGTTGTAAAAACATCTAATGTTCTTAATAATTATAACATAAAAATCGTTTATACTCAATAATAACTTATTGAATGGCAACAAAACGAAAAAGTAAAGTAAAACCCTCTGTTATCTCTTAAGGTTCTTATTCTCTGTTTTCACTCTTTGTTTGCCTTTCTTGCTAAACAATTTCTATATGATGGTGTTACACTTCTCTTTGGCTCGGAATAATTCGACCTGTCATTTCCTAAACAGTTTTGTTCAAAAGAATCGTAGTTACATCTTCTGCTTTCCATAATCTCAACATTGTCTTCATAATATTTTGCAAAGCCCATTAGCAGGAACCTCCTTAAATTTTTATCTAATTGATACATTTTTTGTTTGATGAGACTTCTATTACGAAATCCAATCATTGCATATATGACTTTTACAGTACTTTTTGTAATTCCTTATTCTCTCCTTCCCATCAAAATGTTTTTTCTTACCAAACCAAGCAGGCAACTTATACATAGTCACACAACAGCCACACTCGTTTACAATGTAACAGTAGTTATTGTAAGCAATAGCCGAACAATCTGCTTTAGCTTCATTAATTAAGTAATCCCTTTCCCAAGAAGTAAATGCATCCGCATTCTTCCCTTTCTTTAATGCGTTCTCTATATTTTTTATAGCAGAACGGGTGTTCTTTATGTTTTTTCTTTCTTTAAGCCTTGAAATGCTATGTAAAGTAGTTGGATAAATTACAGTATTCATAAATAATCTCCTTTTACTGTTTTCTTTTATACTTTAGTGCTACTATTTGGGTAGGACTTTTTCTACCTATATTCTATTTATATCCCTGTATGGTACTGTCACTATCTCCTCCTTGTTCTTATTGTACCTATATTTTAACTTACCCTATTTTGCAGTTGTAACTTTCGTTGCATAAAAAAAGATGCCACCTTTCAGTGACATCTTCTAAACTATTCTTCTGAACTTTCCTCTCGCAATGTGAACTCTATATTGGCTATTCTTTTCATCTTTTGTCTATATATTTTCTCTAATTCAGCATAATCGAATTTATATTCTTCGGGAATATCAGTTTCCTTTGAAGCAAAATAATATAGAAATGAACAAAAATCTTCATAATTAGAAAATATAAAATTAGAGATATCCACATTATTCTTTTTGGAATAATTCTCCCAGAATTCTATATATCTTATAAATGGTTTCGTCATTAAATATCCCTTACCTATGTTTATGAGTGCAGTAGATAATTCACGCACTGTAATTTTATGCCTCCAATCATATAATATATATGTATCAATTGACACAATTCTAATTTTTTCGAAAATGAAATCAAAATATTCATTTATTCGATCATCACCATATTTAGGATCGTTCATATAAACATCAATAATCAATTCCCATAAATCATAAGTTTCTTTATAATATTCCCAATCTTCTGATTCATGTTCTACTTCCGGTTCATTTTCATCCTGCCACAGAAAAGAATTCATTAAACTCACAGTTTCTTTTAACTGTTGCCAATCAATATCCTGCATCTCAATTCTTCTGTTCTGATAGTTCATTAAATAGCTATAGGAATAATCAAAACAACTATCTGCATTTCCCATTCTTTCAAAGGGAGATAATGATTCATCTGATAATAAATTCTTAATAAATCCTACTTTATCAGAAGTATTTTCAAAATCCTTTTCATAGAACTTTTCGTCATCATCAATTTCATTTTCGGTTTCACTATTCGGACTTTCAAATACAAAATCCTCGAATAACTCAGGTCTTTTATTTTTTGTATCATTAAAAAATCCGTCTGGCAAATTAAAACTTCCGATTAGATTATTATTATAAAAATAAGCAATAATGCACTCAATCTTATCTATAGCGCATTTTTTGTTGTCACCACATAGATTATTAGCTGAATCCAATACTTTATCATAGTATTTCAGTATATTCTTCTCTCTTAATTTATATCGCTTAACTACTTCATCATCCACTGAAATAAAGATCTTTGAAAACTCAAAAAGCCAAGCACAAAACAAGATATAATCAATATCAAAAATTCTCTGTAATGACATTGATTTCTCATTTCTCAACATTTCCAACTTGTTATATATACCTGCAAAGCAGGAACTAATAGGACTGCCAATTCCAAGTTCTTTTTCTTCATCATATTCATCTTCAAGAAAAGTATAAAGCCATTCAATAAGGAAAGAAATATTACATTCAAGTTGTAAATCCACATGATTAAAAAACGAACAAATAAACTCGTTGTTTTTATCAATAATATACTCATCCAAAGAACCAAAAAGTGTTAAGTCTGTTTTATAGGAAAACGGGCTTTGATCCAACACCTCATCTACTTGCATTTTGTGATAAATCAAGCAATAAATCCTGGGACAATTATCCTCATTAGGCTCAAGTTCGTTCTTGACCAATTCATCAATTAAAGGGTGTAATGAGTATATGTTCCCATTCTTCATAACATATCTTAATTCAACAAGTTCATTCAATTCATCAAAGTCTGAAGCATTACATCTTGTATATTCCTTATATATATCCTTAGTTATGTTTAAAAAATTGAGAAGATAAACATTTCTGAGAACCTGTTTTTTCTCTTCGGATAGATTTGAAATATTATATATTGCACTGATAATTTCAGGCATTCTATCTCTAACTATCCTTCCATCTTTTTTAGCCTTAATTTTTTCAGAATTTGACAAACTTGATAATCCCGTACGCACTTTCTCATACAAATCTTCAATTGTATAATCAGAAGCTACAATTTGAGCCGCCAATAACTCTGTGGCATAAGTATGATACCCAACTAATTTAAAGAGTCTTTTTAAGTATTTTTTATCATTTTCCTGAATCAAATTCTTTCGAGATACATTTCTGAACAATATTTCTAATTCGCTTTCTGATAAAGAACCCACTTCAATCTGCTTTATTTCACCGGAATAATCGCCAAAATTTGTTCGAGTAGTAAAGATTATATTTGCATTTATTTGTAAAATATCTTCTACACTTTCCTTATCTACAGCTACATCAAAATTATCAACAATAACAAGATATTTTCCGCTATTTAGAATCCCGGTTAAAATCGACTTTTTCCTGTTATTTTCCTCAATGGATAAGTTCTGAATATCAATCTCATTAAAGAAGTTCTCTAAAGAATTATTATACCTATAGAATAGAATAGCATCGTAGTTGTTTCTATTCTCCCTTGCATATTTAATAGCTAAAGAACTTTTGCCAATTCCGCCGTTACCGGAAAGAAAAACTGCTTTATAGCCTGATAAAAAACTGTCGCTTATTTCTTTTAACTCATGTTCTCTACCTATAAAATCTGATGTTAAAATCGGAACATTGGATACTACATACATAATTTCATCACAAGTTTTTATCGCTAAATCCAAATCTTTAATCAATTCACTTGTGCTTTGATATCTTCTTGCAATATTGGCATTAAGTGTATTTCTAAAAATATTGCTCAGTAATCTTTTAATTTTCGGATTAATATTTTTAATTTTTTCTTCCTTAAAATCCCACTGAGAAAAAATGCTTATATCACTGATATCTACCTTTCTTCCCATTACCTTTTCAAATAAAACTGCCCCTATTGAAAAAATATCAGTAGCAGGACACAACATGTCAAATAGACCTTGTTTCTGTTCCGGAGCAGCCCAACCATCCGAATATGAAATTGCTTTTACTTTTCCTTTTTTGATATCCGATATGGCAATAACGGTATCGAAATCAAAAAGAACAATATGCTCACTTGGACGAGGGTAAACAAGGAAATTATCCGGCTTAATATCTAAATGGAGAAATCCGTTTTTATGGTACTCCCCTACAACATATGTAAGTAACCTTATTGTTTTGAGAATATCTTTTAGTGATGCATCATCTTTATCAAAAGTTACGCCATCATTATAATCCATAACAATATACTGTGTGTTGTTACAATCGAATAAACCAAACGTTTTAACAGCATAATTATTATTTTGAAACTCCATTAGTCTTCTATACGAACTAATAAAAAGTTCTCTGCACTGTTCCCTTTCATCTTCAGACTTCCATATAAGCTTCTTCCCTTTTCTGATAATTTCTGCTGAAAATGGGTAGTTTTCTTTAATGTTAACCTTATGTTTGAGACCCAGTTTGTCCTCATAATGTGCCTCATAAACTATGCAATTTGCGCCATCGCCTTTAATACTACTGATTTGGTATTCTTTATTATCCAGCATAAAGCTCTCTCCCGCATTGAGAGATTTTCTAATCATAGTACATTCCACTCCTTTCATTGCAACAAACACATATTACAACATACAAAGCAATTATTTGTAACTTTTATTGCAACCGTCATTCCTCTAATGCTTCTGCAATTAAATCTCTGAATGTATCCAAAGGTCTTTCAAACAGTGAACAGTATAAAAACATCCAATCATAAGGGTTCCCATAATACATAGGGGAAAAACCGCTATCAATTAGAATAGCATTCATTTCAGAAATATAGTCATCAATACTAATTAACCCCTGTTCCATACTTCCCTTAAACCAAAAATTATATGAAGCCAAAAGAATAATTAGTTTTCTCAGTTCTTCATATGTTAAGTTTTTCTTGGACAGGGATATCGCCTCCGGAAAACGATTTTTTATTTCCCTTGGTAATCTTGAATTTTTAAACAGAGTAACTGTTCCTTTTCGAGTAGAAACAAATTGACCGGTAATCACTTCATACAAAAAATTCAGTGAGTTTTTATCACAATTTTTATACACATCTTGATATTCAGGAAGATCTGATTCTTTTTTGACTAACTTTTTTGATTCTTCCAATATCGTTTCATAATTTTTCCTTGCCGAAACATTTTTCTTTTCAAGATTTCTTTTGTGTTTCTTTATATATGCTATCAAAGCATCTTCATTGCGTATTTCTTGTATTTCCTTTTGTATCTGCCTTGTGTATTTTATGTCATCTTCATCTTTAGTTTCTTCTAATGTTGCCTTTTGAATTAATCTTTTTGCATCAGACCATGATTTTTTATTATCCAAACAAAAATAATAAACTATATCCTCTATGTTGCGAAAATCAAAAGCTCTATCCATATATACTTTATGAAAAAGTTGAGCAGTTGTTTCCGGATCCAAATCTAATACAAAAGCAAGCACAAACATAACTCTTCGGCTATTGTCACCTTTCTTTGGACGAGCTCCTTTTTTAAACCAGTTCCGTAGTGTGTTATTACTGGCGATATCATTAATGGGTATATTTTTTGTTTTACAAACATCATTTAAGAAATTTATGATGTTTTCTTTGTCAACCTCGGGGTATTTCTTATTTACGAAGAAAAACAACCCCTCACCAAAAGTTCTAAATGCATTCTCGCCATCCACGATTTCAATAATCTTATCACATACATTATCGTAATCGACATCAAAAACACCCCATTTTTGAAATGAAAGTTCTTCCATTCTATCTGTATATTCCATAGTCATACCTCTTTTTGTATCATAAAACTTTTTATTAATCTTATTTTAATAGCCAACAACAATTTTTTCCAATACAAAAAATCACGGAAACACTGAATAAATGTAAATAAATTAAAACATATTGTAATGCTATAAATAGTATATTTACATCGTAAATTCTCATTAAGTAATATATATTTTATTCTAAATCATCCAAATAGGCACAATCAAGTTATCTCTGTCAAATGCTCCGAACTGCTCTGACATACATAGGACAGCACCTGTTCCTATCTGCAAGGGAGATTTATCAATAACTCCGAATGCCCTTATAATGCGTTTATCGGGGGTTGCGGTTTTCTTTATCTCTAACGGGCAGAGTTTTCCGTCGCCCTCTATAATAACATCTATTTCCTTTGAATCACGGTCACGGTAGAAGTATAGATAAGGTTCAAGCCCTGCATTCTGATAGCTTTTCATAATCTCCGACACAGCAAAATTTTCAAGCAAAGCTCCATTCATTGCACCGCTTTCGGCAACCTCAGGTGATGACCATTTTGTGAGATAGCACACAAGCCCTGTATCGTAAAAGTAGACTTTTGGTGTTTTGATGGTTCGCTTTAGGACATTGTTTGAGTAAGGATGGAGAAGGAAGATAATTCCCAATGTTTCAAGGATATTTACCCATGCTTTTGCGGTTGGCATATCAATATCCGCATCATCTGCAATCGCCTTGTAATTCAGCAGTTGTGATGTTCTTGCGGCAACCGCTGTGACAAATCGGTTGAATTTAAGTGCGTCTATATCGCCGGAAATATCACGCACATCACGCTCAACATATGTCGAAAGGTAGGATGAATAATAGATATTTCGGTCGGTATATTTTTCGCTGACAAGACCGGGCATTGAGCCTTTCCATATACGCTCAAACATCTCAGGTGTTGTAACCGGTGTAATCCTTTTGCTTTCGTCAAGCAGAGTTTCAAAATCTGTTGTAAACGGCTTGCATTTTGCACCGATTATTTCACGCTGCGACATTGGTGACATATGCAACAAAGCCACTCTTCCGGCAAGTGACTCCTGAACACCCTGCATTAGGCGAAATATCTGTGAGCCTGTCATCCAAAAGTCGCCGGAATTTTGGTGCTTGTCAATGTGAATCTTGATATAGGTAAACAGTTCCGGTGCATACTGAACTTCATCAATCAGTACAGGAGGCTTGTGAAGCTGTAAAAAAAGTGCCGGGTCATTCTTTGCCATATTCCTTACGTTAAGGTCGTCAAGAGTTACATATTCACGCCCTATAT
>JALFTC010000050.1 GCA_022779485.1 Ruminococcus sp. | reverse complement strand
ACCGGCAAAGGGAAAAGTATATATTAAAAAAGGCGATGCAAGAAATCTTGACTTTGTACCGGATAATAGCATTGATTTAATATGTACTCATCCACCCTATGCCGATATTATCAAATACAGCGACGGCATAGACGGAGATTTATCCCAACTCAAAGTCAAGGATTTTCTTGAAGAAATGAAAAAGGTTGCAGCCGAAAGTTATCGGGTACTAAAGAAAGATAAGTTTTGTGCAGTGCTTATGGGAGATACCCGTCAGAAAGGGCATATGGTTCCGATGTCTTTTGAGGTAATGAAAATCTTTCAGGACGCAGACTTTAAACTCAAGGAAATCATCATAAAAGAACAGCATAATTGCAAGGCAACAGGCTATTGGAAAACAAACAGCGTGAAATATAACTTTTTGCTCATCGCACACGAGTATTTGTTTGTGTTTCATAAGTAATTGTGGTTAGGTGCGGAAAATATGCCTATAAGATGTGTAAATAAATTAATTTAGTGTTTACTTAGTGCAACCAAAGAATTCTGAAATTCACAAATAAAGAGAAAAACAAAGAATCTTAAAAGAAGAACTATTAAGTGTTGACAATTTTGAAATTTCTGCTATAATACATAGGTGTGTGCGTATGCCACACAATCCTTGCGTGCAGGTTAATGTACGCCAATATGTCCAGAAGGAGGTGCAGAAAATGGCAGCAGTTACTGCAAAGTACGAAACAGTTATGGTGCTTTCTATGAAGCTTGGCGAAGAGGGTATTCAAAGCACTATTGAAAAGTTCAAAGCATTAATTGAAAAGCACGCCACACTGCAGGAAGTTGATGAATGGGGTAAGCGTAAGCTTGCATACCTTATCAACAAGGAAGCAGAAGGCTACTATGTGCTTATCAACTTTGAATCAACTGCAGAATTCCCTGCAGAGCTCGACAGAATCTACAAGATTACTGACGGCGTTCTTCGCTCACTAATCATTAAGAAAGAGGACTAATCGAATAATTAAGAAGTAGGCAGTTTTTGCCGAATGTGAAAGGATTTTTACTATGTTAAACAGAGTTATACTTATGGGTCGCATTACAGCCGACCTTGAATTAAAGAGAACAGCCAGCGGTATTTCCGTAACATCCTTTTCTATCGCTGTTGAGAGGAATTATGTAAAGCAGGGCGAACAGCGCCAGACTGACTTTATCAATATTGTTTGCTGGCGTCAGCAGGCTGAGTTTGTTTGTCGTTACTTCGGCAAAGGCTCAATGATTGCAATCGAAGGTCAGCTTCAGACAAGAACCTATCAGGCTAAGGATGGCACAAACCGCTATGTAACAGAGGTTGTTGCAGATAATATTTCATTTACAGGCGAGCGCCGTGACCAGAGTAATTCCGGTTACAACAGCTATGCTCCTGCCAACAATCAGCCTGTTTATCAGCAGGCTCCTGTACAGGAACAGCAGACAAGCTATTCAAACGGAGCAAATTCCGACTTTGAAGAAATGCCTATGGATGATGATTTACCATTCTGATTTAGCATAATCAGTAGGGCTTTGCCCTAAATTATTGCAAAGGAGATTAACTACAATGGCAGATAGACCAAATCGTGGCAGAAAGTCACGCAGAAAAGTTTGTGGCTTTTGTGTAGATAAGGTAGAAAAGATTGACTACAAGGATATCGCAAGACTCCGTCGTTATATGTCTGAAAGAGCAAAGATTCTTCCAAGACGAGTAACAGGTACTTGTGCAGCTCACCAGAGAGAGCTTACAGTA
The DNA here is from genome assembly GCA_022779485.1 of Ruminococcus sp. Classification (GTDB taxonomy): domain Bacteria; phylum Bacillota; class Clostridia; order Oscillospirales; family Acutalibacteraceae; genus Ruminococcoides. Next base: position 21,666 of record JALFTC010000050.1, on the reverse strand, counting down.
GCAATCAAGAGAGCAAGACATCTTGCACTTCTCCCATACACAAGCGACTGATAAATTAAAGTCAAGGGTGACCTATTGGGTTGCCCTTATTTTTTTACCTTTTCCTTTTATTTATTATACATATATTTACATTTTACTTGACTGATTTTCCTTGGCATTGTATAATATCACTAAAGAGTAGATTATCACAAATGAATGTAATTTCCATTATCATAATTGAAAGTTGGATAAAGTATGCGTGGAGTTAAGACATCAAAATCAAGAATAAGAAAAAAGATATTTACCGAGATTGCAAAGCTTGCATTTGAGGGTTGGGATGCAAAAAAGTTTCAAAGATTGCCCTATAAGATAATCAAAGGTGAAATTGCCCATTATCGTGACAGCGTTTTTGTTGAAAGAGCTGTTGTAGCCGAAAGACTTAGAGCTGCAATGGGCTTTCCTCTTCGTGATTACAACGAATTTTCACCGATTACAGAGGGAATAGAGGAGGAGCTTTTTAACGATAAGTATTATGAGCCACCCCTCATTGACATAATCAAATTCGCCTGTAATAAGTGTGCAGAAAAAAGGATTTTTGTAACTGATGCGTGTCAAAATTGTCTTGAACATCCTTGTGTGGAAATTTGCCCTAAAAAGGCTGTTTCCATCGTTGACGGTCGTTCCCATATTGACGAGGACCTTTGTGTTAAGTGTGGCAGATGTATCAATGTTTGCGAATATCACGCCATTGTCCGTCACGAGCGCCCCTGTGCAAAGGTATGCGGTATGAATGCTATAAAATCCGATGAATACGGCAGAGCCGAGATTGACCACGACAAATGCGTATCCTGCGGTATGTGCCTTGTAAATTGTCCTTTCGGAGCTATCATTGACAAGAGCCAGATTTTCCAAACAATTACAGCGTTAAAGAGCGATACTCCTGTTTATGCCGCCATAGCACCTGCTTTTTCAGGTCAGTTCGGCAATGTAACACAGGGTCAGATACGCACGGCATTTAAGGAGCTGGGTTTTACTGATGTTGTAGAGGTTGCAATCGGTGCTGACCTTTGTACAATTCAGGAGGCAGAGGACTTTGTTAAGGAAGTTCCGGAAAAACAACCTTTTATGGCTACCTCCTGTTGTCCTGCTTGGTCTGTTATGGCTAAAAAGCTGTTTCCTGAATTTGCACCATACATATCAATGGCACTAACTCCAATGGTGCTTACCGCAAGACTAATCAAGACCAAAATTCCTGACTGTAAGGTTGTTTTTGTTGGTCCTTGTGCCGCCAAAAAGCTTGAAGCTCGCAGAAGAACAATCCGCAGTAATGTAGATTTTGTTTTGACATTTGAGGAATTTAGTGCTATCCTTGATGCAAAGGGTATTAAAATTTCCGATTGTGCGGACGGCGAACCATTCATAGAGGGCAGTGGTGACGGTAACGGATTTGCTGTCAGCGGTGGTGTTGCCAAGGCTGTTGAAAACATCATCAAGGAGATTGCCCCTGACAGAGAAGTGCTCACAGCAAGGGCAGAGGGACTTCCTGAATGTCGCAAGATGCTCCAGCTTGCAAAGGCCGGCAAGTATGACGGTTACCTCCTTGAGGGTATGGGATGTCCCGGCGGTTGCGTTGCCGGTGCAGGTACTATTGCGCCTGTTAAAAAGACAACAGAGGCAGTAAACAAAAAGGTACAGTCGGCAGATGTTAAAACACCTCTAAAGTCAAAGTATGCGGAATATCTCCCACTCCTTGTTGAAAATGAGGAATAAATAGATTTAAATTGACTACAAGTATGTATTGATAGATTTTTTCATATTCAAACTCCAAAGGAAAAGACAGCAGGTATTTCTGCTGTCTTTTCCGTTTGTAATATTCATTTTGTAATATCAGTTCCTGATTTGCGAGTATAGTATAAATAATTGTACAAAAATCAGTCCATTTCCCAGTTGTGCCATACATTCTGAATATCGTCGTTGTCCTCAAACATATCAAGCATTTTTTGCATCTTTGTCTTTGTTTCTTCGTCCTCAAGCTTGGTGTAGGTGGAAGGCACCTGTTCAACCTCGGCTGATGCAAATTCATATCCCTTTCCTGATAAATCATCACGAATAGCACCAAAGTCCTCAGGCTCTGTGTAGATTGTGAAGATGTCCTCATCAGCCTCAAAGTCGGATGCACCTGCCTCCAGTGCGTCCTCCATAACTGTGTCCTCGTCCTTGTCTAAATCCTCACGCTCAATTACAAGAACGCCCTTTTTGGAGAACATAAATCCAACACATCCCGGTGTGCCCATATTACCGCCGAACTTGTCAAAGTAGTGGCGAACTTCACCGGCTGTTCTGTTTCTGTTGTCTGTAAGTGCCTCAACAATAACAGCAATACCGGAAGGACCGTAACCCTCGTATGTAACAGACTCGTAGTTGTCGCCCTCGTTTGAGGATGCTGCTTTCTTAATAATTCTGTCAATGTTATCGTTAGGAACATTGGCAGCTTTAGCCTTTGCGATACAATCCCTTAACTTTGAGTTAACATTTGGGTCAGCTGAACCGCCGTCACGAATTGCAACAATAAGCTCTCTGCCTATTTTGGTAAACACCTTTGCCCTTGCGGCGTCATTTTTACCCTTTTTCTGCTTAATTGTACTCCATTTATTATGTCCTGACATTTCTATCATCCTTTATTATAAAAATTTGCCTAAAAATTATATCACATATAGGAAGAAAAAGCAAATCATAAATAATGATTACAATTTGGTTACAAAAGTGCTTTTTTTCTTGTATTATTTGTTATAATCAAATTAACCGATAGCAGATTATTCGGTATAATTATTAATATGAGGTTTAAATTAAAATGATTCGTTCAATGACAGGCTTCGGCAGAGGCGAAGCAACAGTTGACGGCAGGGATATTACTGTTGAAATCAAAAGTGTAAACCACAGGTATTTTGAGTTTAACTGCCGTACAACAAGGGGTTTTGGCTTTCTTGAAGAAAAGCTAAAGTCATATATCAAAGAAAGGGTTAGCAGGGGTAAAATTGATATGTTTGTGTCCTTGTCCCAAAAGGAGGACACAGAGGCTATTGTAAAAATCAACCCAAGCCTTGCCCTGGGTTACATCAATGCCCTAAAAAAACTGTCCGATGAATACGGAGTAAAGGACGACATTTCTGTGTCAACAGTTTCTTCCTATTCCGATATTTTTCAGGTGCATAAGGCTCCTGAGGATGAAGAAGAGGTTTGGAATGCAGTAAAGCCTGTTCTTGACACAGCCCTTAACAACTTTATCGCAATGAGGGAAACCGAGGGTGAAAAGATGAAGGCTGATGTTATGTCAAGGGCAAAGCATATTCTCTCCATTGTTGACGAAATCGAGTCCCGTTCTCCGGAAAGGGTTAAGGAGTACGAAACTCGCCTAAAGGAAAGGATAGAGGAGCTTTTAGGTTCTGCAGACTATGACGAACAGCGTGTTATCACAGAGGTTGCAATTTTTGCCGACAAGGTTGCTGTTGATGAAGAAACAGTAAGGCTCCGCAGTCACTTTGACCAGCTGAAAAGCCTGATGGACAGTGACGGTGAGGTTGGCAGAAAGCTGGACTTCATCATTCAGGAAATGAACAGAGAAGCAAACACCATTGGAAGTAAGGCAAACGACAGCAGTCTTTCCCATATGGTTGTTGACATCAAGGCAGAAATTGAAAAAATCAGAGAGCAAATTCAGAATATTGAATAAGGTGTACAATGAAACTTATTAACATTGGTTTTGGAAACTTGGTTAATTCAAGCAGAATCATCTCCGTTGTGAGTCCCGATTCTGCTCCAATAAAAAGAATTGTTCAGGAGAGTAAGCAGAAGAGTATGCTCATTGACGCCACCTACGGCAGAAGATGTAAGGCTGTTATTATTACCGACAGCGACCACATAGTGCTTTCTGCCATATCTCCCGAAACAATAGGAAACAGATTGGAGGGTGAACAAGAGGTTGAGTAACAGAGGTTTGCTTGTTGTCTATTCCGGATTTTCCGGTGTGGGCAAGGGTACAGTTATGAAGGAAATGCTGAAAAGGGAAGAAACCTTTAGGCTTTCTGTGTCGGCAACCACCAGAGAACCTCGTCCCGGTGAGGTTGACGGAAGGGAATACTACTTCATTACCAAAGAAAAGTTCCTCAAGATGATAGAAAAGGATAAATTTCTTGAGTATGCACAGTATGCCGACAATTATTACGGAACTCCAAAAAAGGCTGTGGAGGATATGTTAAATGAGGGGTATAATGTGTTCCTTGAAATTGAGGTACAGGGCGGTTTGCAGATTATGGAAAAATGCCCCGACTGCCTGAGCATTTTTATTGTTCCTCCATCCCTTGAGGTTTTGGAACAGCGTCTGCGTGGAAGAGGCACCGAAACAGAGGAGGTCATAGAGAAGCGAATGAAAGCCGCCCTTGTTGAGCAGGAATATACATCACGATATGACTTTGTGGTTGAAAACGACATTGTTGAAAAAACCGTTGATGATATAATAAACATTGTAAAAAAAGAAAAAGAAAAAAGAAATAATTAATTGTAAAGAGAAAAGGAGAATTATTATGCGTATAGCTTCAGTAGATAATATGTTGGCAGGTAAGGAGAGCCGTTATGCTCTTGTAATGGGTGTTGCCAAGAGAGCAAGACAAATTGCCTACGAATTTGAAGAAAAGGGTGTAATCACTGACGAAAAGCCGGTTCTTTTGGCTATTGACGACTTCAAAAATCATAGGTACAACATCCTTGAGCCTGAAGATGAAGAATGATAATTTCCTGATTGCAGGAATTGCTGTTGACAAAACAGTATATCATTTCGATAAGATATTCAGCTACAAGGTTCCCGAAAATATGAACATTTCTCCCGGTCAAAGGGTGCTTGTTCCCTTTGGAAAGGGCAACCGACTAAGACAGGGTATGGTGCTTGTTGTTGGTGAGGACTATGAAGAAAACCTAAAGGAAATCAGTTCAGTCCTTGACAAAGAGCCTTTGTTCACACAGGAAATGCTGAAAACTGTTCATTTTATCCACGACAGATACTTTTGCACCTACTATGATGCAGTTAAGGTAATGCTTCCGGCAGGGATAAACTATCAGATTTCAACTTTTTACTGTGCTGTTCACAGAGAAGATGAGGAGCTTTTAAAGCTTTCGGATTACGAAAGAGAGATTTATGACTATTTACAAGGTGCAAAAAAACCTGTAAAAAAGGAAAGCATTATTGAGGTTTTTAGCAAGGCGGAAACCTACCTTAACCGTATGTACAGACTGGGATTTGTCACAAGGGAGGACGATGCACTTAGAAAAACTAAGGACGCATCAATTAAGATGGTAACCTTAGCCGACGACCTTGATACATCCTCACTAAAGCTAACCCCAAAGCAGGAAAAGGTTTTCGACCTACTTCATATGGTGGATAAAGCGTCTGTAAAAGAGGTGTGCTACTACACAGGCTACACACAGTCTGTGGTTGATTCCCTTGTAAAAAAGGGTGTTGCAAAATACTTTCAGGACGAAGTAATGCGTACCCCTTACAGCGAAAAGGATGTAAGCAAGGAACAAAAAGAGGTTGTTTTAAGCAAAGAGCAACAGTCAGCCTACGATACACTTTGTTCAAAGTACGAGGAGGATAAACCTAACTGTGCATTACTTTACGGCGTCACAGGCAGTGGAAAAACCTCTGTCTTTATGAAGGTGATTGAAAGGTGCTTTAATGAGGGCAAGGGTACAATCCTTATGGTTCCCGAAATTGCCCTGACACCACAGCTCATAAGAATTTTTATGGGTCGCTTTGGTGACAATGTTGCGGTGTTCCACAGCGGACTTTCCATTGGTGAAAGACTTGACGAATACAAGCGTGTTTTAAGGGGAGAGGCAAAAATTGTCCTTGGCACAAGGAGCGCTGTTTTTGCTCCGCTGAAAAATATCGGACTTATCGTCCTTGACGAGGAACAGGAAAGCTCCTATAAGTCACAGCAAACCCCAAGGTATCACGCAAGAGATGTGGCAAAGTTTAGATGTAGCTGTCACAATGCACTTTTGATTTTATCCTCTGCCACACCAAGTGTTGAGAGCTTTTATTCAGCAGAAAAGGGCATATACACCTTAGTCACTCTAAAGGGCAGATACGGGAATGCAACCTTGCCACAGGTTTCTGTGGTGGATATGAACGAGGAGATAATGACAGGAAACACAGGAAACTATTCCTATGTTTTAAAGGAACTTATTGCACAAAACCTTGTGAACAAAAAGCAGTCAATTATCCTACTTAATCGCCGAGGCTACAACACCTTTTTAAGCTGTAAAAGCTGTGGTCAGGTGGTAACCTGTCCCAACTGTTCAATTTCTATGACCTATCACAGTGCAAACAACCGTATGATGTGCCACTACTGTGGTCATTCCGTTCCCTTTACAGAGGAATGTCCCGACTGTCATCAGCATACACTTAGTTTAAGGGGTGCCGGCACTCAAAAGGCAGAGCAAGAACTTCTTGATTTGTTCCCAAGTGCAAGGGTGCTTAGAATGGACGCAGACGCTACAATGTCAAAGAGCAGTTACGAGAAAAAGCTGTCTGCCTTTTCAAAGGGTGAATATGATATTCTTGTTGGTACTCAAATGGTGGCAAAGGGACTTGACTTTCCAAATGTCACCTTGGTAGGTGTGTTAAGTGCCGACCAAATGCTGTATTCCGATGATTACAGAAGTTACGAAAGGGCTTTTAGTCTGCTTACTCAGGTGGTTGGCAGAAGTGGAAGAGGCTCAAGTAAAGGTGTTGCAGTTATCCAGACAACAACCCCGGAAAGCGAGGTTATCCGCCTGTCTGCAATGCAGGATTACAACAGCTTTTTCAAGGGTGAAATTGCAATGCGTAAGGCTATGCTGTATCCTCCCTTTGCTGATATTTGCCTTGTTGGATTTTCAGGGGAAAATCAAGGTGTAACCTTAAAATGTGCCTCAACATTCCAAAGTGAGTTTATCGCCATTGTAAAGGAAAAATACGGCGATATGCCACTAAGGATTATAGGCCCCAGCCAGGCGGCTGTGTATAAAATAAGTAATAAATTCAGATTTAAAATTATTATAAAATGCAGAAACACAAAGGAATTCAGAAGTGCCGTTAATCAGGTGCTTATGGATTTTTCAAAGAAAAAAGATTTTAACGGTATTCAAATTACGGTGGATATGAATCCACAGTCATTTAATTAGGTGATTATTATGGCAATCAGAAATATAGTAAAAGACGGAGATGAAATTCTCCACAAAAAATGCCGAGAGGTAGTAAAGTTTGACGAAAGACTTTGGACGCTCCTGGACGATATGGCGGAAACAATGCACGACGCAGAGGGTGTTGGACTTGCCGGAAATCAGGTTGGCGTTTTGCGAAAGGTTGTTGTTATCGACATTGGCGAGGGCGTAATAGAGCTTGTTAATCCCAAAATCATTAAGGCAGAGGGTGAACAGATAACCGCCGAGGGATGCCTTTCTTTCCCGGGAGAATACGGAATGACAAAAAGACCAATGAATGTAACTGTACAGGCGCAGGACAGAAACGGCAAAACCTTTGAAATCAGCGGTGAAGGACTCCTTGCAAAGGCCTTTTGTCACGAGATTGACCACCTTGACGGCATTGTTTACAAGGATATTGTAATCCGTATGCTGTCACCGGAGGAGATAGAGTGATGAATGTTGTTTTTATGGGTACTCCCGACTTTGCAGTGCCGTCACTAAATGCAATAGCACAGCACCACAATGTTCTTGCTGTATTCACCCAACCGGACAAGCCTGTGGGCAGAAAAATGGTGATGACCCCTCCCGATGTAAAGGTTTGCGCACAGGAACTTTCAATACCTGTTTATCAGCCTGTAAAGCTTCGTGAGGGTGATAACCACAAAATTATCAGGGAACTTAACCCCGATGTAATTGTTGTTGTTGCATACGGTCAGATACTTCCCGAAAATATACTTAACATACCAAAGTATGGATGCATCAATGTCCACGGTTCACTTCTTCCAAAGTACCGAGGAGCCGCACCGATTCAGTGGTCAGTTCTTAACGGTGACACTGTAACAGGTGTTACCACAATGTATATGGAAAAGGGACTTGACACAGGTGACATTCTACTAAAAGAGGAATATGAAATCGGCATTAACGAAACTGCAGGTGAGGTCTTTGATAACCTTGCAATGCTTGGCGGAGAACTAATTATCAAAACCCTTGAGTATGCCCAAAATGGAATGTTAAAACCCATCAAGCAGGATGACAGCCTTTCCTCATATGCAAAAATGCTTGACAAATCAATGTGTAAAATTGATTTTTCTAAAACAAACAAAGAGGTGCATAATAAGGTCAGAGGACTTTACCCTTGGCCTATTGCATCAACTGTTTTTAACGGAAAAGTCCTTAAAATATTTGAAACCCGCCTTGCAGATGGCAAAGGAAAGCCGGGGGAGGTTATCAGCACAAATCCCCTTACAGTAGCCTGTGGCGAGGGTGCAGTGGTTGTGAATTCAGTTCAACTACAGGGCAAAAAGAGGATGGACTCAAATGCCTTTTTGCAAGGACACAAAATTAGTATTGGAACAATAATAGGAGATTAATTATGCCTTATTTTTATGGATTTGACTGGACATACATTGTTTTAATTTTACCTTGTTTCATTCTCTCTATGATATGTCAGATAAAGGTAAAATCAAATTTTTCAAAGTACAGTAATGTACCCAACAGACGAGGTATGACAGGCGCTCAGGCGGCGCAGTATGTGCTTAATCAGTACGGTGTCACAGGTGTTAGGATAGAGCCTACATCAGGCAGTCTTACAGACCACTTTGACCCAAGAACAAATGTTATCCGCCTGTCTGAAAGTGTTTATAATGTTGCTTCCGTTGCAGCAGTGGGTGTTGCCTGTCACGAGGCAGGTCACGCTGTTCAACACGCAACAGGCTATGTGCCAAACAAAATCAGAGGTGCTATTGTGCCTGCTGCAAGAATTGGCTCAAACTTAGGCTGGATACTCTTCCTTATAGGTTTATTTTTGCCAACACAGTATTCATTTGTTTTGTGGCTTGGAATTATATTCTTTTCACTTTCAGTACTGTTCACAGTAGTAACATTGCCTGTTGAGTTTGACGCATCCCGCAGAGCATTGAAGTGTATCAGGGACACAAATTTACTTGCCACAGATGAGTATGTGGGTACTAAAAAGGTTCTTCAGGCTGCCGCAATGACCTATGTTGCCGCAGCAGCAACTGCTCTTCTTCAACTTTTGCGTCTTATTATAATTGCCAACAGGAGAGATTGATGATAAACCCCAGAAGAATTGCATTTGATGTGCTTTACAAGATTGAAACAGACAAAAGTTATAGTTCGATTATAATAAATCAAACATTAAAGGAGAACAAACTTTCCAAGCTGGATTCATCCTTTTCCTCTGCAATAATTTACGGAGTGCTTGAAAGAAAATTGACCCTTGACTATATTATCCGCAGTTATTCATCGGTAAGGCTTAAGAAAATAGAGAAAAAAACTCTCATTCTACTGCGAATGGCTGTGTATCAAATGCTGTTTATGGACAAGATTCCCGAAAGTGCCGCCGTCAACGAAACAGTTAAGCTTGCAAAAAATCTAAAGCTTTTTAAGTCGTCAGGGTTTATTAACGGACTTTTAAGGAGTATTACAAGGGCTGAGGAAAAGTATAATCTTGAAAATATCAAGGATAAAAATAAATACCTCTCCGTAAAATATTCTGTTCCCGAAGAAATAATTACCCTTTGGAAAAACAGCTATGGTGAGGAAGTAACCCTTGATATGCTGGGCAGTCTTTCAGGCAGACCACCTCTTTACGCAAGGGTGAATACTCTGCTTACAACAAAAGAGAATTTGATATGTGACCTTAAAAAAGAGGGAATAAGGTGCGAAAGCACACCCCTTGAAAATGTTATAAAAATCAGTTCCACAGGTGCGATAGAATTGTCAAAAGCATTTAAAGAGGGAAAGTTCTATGTTCAGGATTTGTCCTCGAATATAGCACTTGAAAGCTTTTCACCAAAACAGGGACAAACACTTTATGATGTCTGCTCTGCCCCCGGGGGAAAGTCCTTTACATCTGCAATTCTTATGAATAATATTGGCAAAATCAATTCCTTTGACCTTTATCCGCACAAGGTTAATCTGATAAACTCAAGTTGCAAAAGGCTGAAAATTGACATAATAAATGCTACTGTAAAGGATGCTTCACAAAACAGCGAAACAGAAACAGCAGATGTGGTTATCTGCGATGTTCCCTGTTCAGGTCTTGGTCTTATTCGCAGAAAACCGGAGATAAGATATAAGGAGGACTTGTTTGATAATTCTTTAAAAGAAATTCAGTACAAAATCCTAACAGCATCATCACGCCTTGTAAAAAAGGGAGGCAGACTACTCTACTCCACCTGCACACTTAATCCTGACGAAAACAACAGAATGATAGAAAAATTTCTCTGTGAAAACCAGGATTTTCAAGGAGAGGATATAATTCTTCCAAAGAATATTAAAAGAACAGTTGAGGAAAAGCCCTACGAATGTTCACTTTTCCCACAGACAAACAATTCAGACGGTTTTTACTTTGCCATTTTAAGGAGGAACGATAAATGACTGATTTGAAATCACTTAATATTGAGGAAATTCAGGATTTTGTCGTAAAGCATAATTTCCCAAAATACAGGGCAGAGCAAATTTTTCGTTGGATAAATACAGGTGTGTCGTCATTTGACGAAATGAAGAACATTCCAAAGGATTTACGCAGTAAGCTGTCTGAATATTATTACATTTCTGTTGTAAATATTGAAAAAAAGCAAGTTTCAAGTTATGATAATACAGTTAAGTATCTCTTTAAATTCGGTGACGGTGAGTGCGTAGAATCAGTTGTAATGAGCTACCACCACGGTTACACAATTTGTATTTCCACCCAAGTGGGGTGCAAAATGGGGTGCAAATTCTGTGCCACAGGTATGCAGGGCTTTACAAGGGATTTAACACCCGGTGAAATGCTCTGTCAAATCGAAACCGCCCAAAAGGACTTGGGTATAAGAATTTCAAACATCGTCCTTATGGGTATGGGGGAGCCACTTGACAACTTTGACAATGTTGTCAGGTTTATCCATTTGGTTTCCTTAGAAAAGGGACTTAATATCGGCAAAAGGCACATAACTCTTTCAACAAGCGGAGTAGTGCCGAAAATCTATAAATTGGCTGATTTAGAGATGCAAATTACACTTTCGGTTTCTCTGCACGCACCAAATGACTTGATGAGAAGTGCCACAATGCCAATCAATGATGCATACGATATTGAAAGCCTTATGGAGGCTGTGAGATATTATATAGATAAAACCCACAGAAGAGTCAGCTTTGAGTACGCTATGATAGATGGAGTAAACGACAGCGACTCCTGTGCAAAAGAGCTTGGCAAACTTATAAAGGGAATGCTTGCTCACGTCAACTTAATTCCTGTCAATTCCGTCAAGGGCAGTGATTACCGCAAGAGTAACAAGGAAAGACTGATTTCCTTTACAAACATTCTTAACTCATACGGAATAAGTGCTACCGTAAGGCGAACACTTGGCAGTGACATTGACGCAAGCTGTGGTCAGCTCAAAGGTAAGTATAAGGAAGGAGGATAATAATCTTGAACATTTACAGTAAAACAGACAGAGGCAGTGTACGCCGGGACAATCAGGATTATTGTCTTTCAGGCAAAACCCCGGAGGGTTCAATTTGGGCAGTTGTCTGTGACGGAATGGGCGGTGCAAACGGAGGTCACACAGCCTCTACAACAGCATCCGAGTACATAGCCCGTGAAATCAAAAATCTTTACACAGGTGACTTTACCGAGGAAGAACTTATTGCCCTTTTGACCAATGTGGTGGTCGGGGCAAACCTTGAGGTTTACAACATTGCAAGAAAAAATATTGAACTCACCGGAATGGGTACAACCTGTGAACTTGTGTTCATTCGTGACAACATTGTACACATTGTCCATGTTGGTGACTCAAGGACATATATAATCAGAGATAACAAGGCTATTCAGCTTACAGAGGACCATTCCCTTGTGCAGGAGATGGTCAACCGTGGCGAAATCACAAAAGAAGAGGCTATGGTTCACCCTAACAAAAATTTCATCACAAGAGCTATTGGTATCAGATGTGTTGTAAATGTGGATTATGTTGAGTGTGAATATAAGAGAGGGGATGCAATCCTCATCTGTACAGACGGTCTTACAAATTGTGTTTCAGAAGAAGAAATAGTTAATATAATCAACAACAACCGTGACAGCAAGGTTGTTAACAAGCTTGTTGACGCAGCAAACAGCGGTGGCGGTACCGATAATATTACCGTCATAACAATATTTTAGGAGGAATAGTCATGGATAAGTACACAGGCAAAAAACTTGACGGACGCTACGAAATCCACGAACTTATCGGTGTTGGTGGTATGGCAAATGTTTACAGGTGCTACGATACCATTGACGAAAGAGAGGTAGCAATAAAAATTCTTAAGGAAGAATTTTTGGACAATGCCGAGTTTATCCGACGCTTCAAAAATGAAAGCAGGTCAATAGCAGTTTTGTCCCATCCAAACATTGTAAAGGTGTATGATGTTTCCTTCGGAGATATGATTCAGTACATTGTTATGGAGTACATTGACGGCATAACACTTAAGGAATATATAGCACAGCAGGGTGTAATAGGCTGGAAAGAGGCATTACACCTTACAACTCAGATTTTAAGGGCATTACAACACGCCCACGAAAAGGGCATTGTTCACCGTGACATAAAGCCTCAGAACATTATGCTTTTGCAGGACGGAACAATCAAGGTTACCGACTTTGGTATTGCCCGTAACTTTAACTCAGCCACAAGAACAATGACAGAACAGGCAATCGGTTCTGTTCACTATATAGCGCCTGAACAGGCAAAGGGTGGCAACACAGACGGAAAAACCGATATTTACTCCGTTGGTGTAATGATGTATGAAATGCTCACAGGAAAACTTCCCTTTGTTGCCGACAATGCAGTTTCCGTAGCTATAATGCAACTTCAGTCCACACCGAAATTGCCTCGTGACATCAACCCTGACATTCCGTCAGGACTTCAGGAGATTACTCTTCACGCAATGCAAAAGGACCCAAGGGCAAGGTATGAGTCTGCACAGGCTATGCTTAACGACATAGACAGATTCCGCCTTAACCCGGGTATTGTATTTGGTTACAGTCTTAACAGACCCGACGAACAGACAACAAAGTATGTTGAGCCTGTTACCGAACGCAGAGAACAAAGAAGAAGGGCTGACCTTGAAGAAAATAAAAGAAAAGAAGAGCCTGTTGACTTTGCAAATGACGAAAAGGAAGAGAAGAAGGAGCGTTCCCAAAAGAAATCCGCAGTCATTGGTATTGTGGCATCTTTCATTATTTGTCTTGTTGGCTTTGGAGTTTACTTCCTGTTCCATACACTGACAGGCGGTTCTGCCGATACTGCTGTTCCAAACTATGTTGGCAGAACAATCGTTGAAATTAAGCAGGAGTCCGACAAAAATGACTTCAACTTTGATATAGAGTTTGAGTATGACTCTACTAAAAAGGAAGGTGTTGTACTCTCCCAAAAGCCTGAGGCTGACTCCAAAATGGTCAAGCAGGGTGCGACGATTCAGCTCACAGTAAACGGTAAAAATTCTCAGGTTGTAGTTCCTCATCTTTTAAACACAACAGAGGAGGACGCAATAAAACAGCTTGAAAGCCGTAGCCTTATTCCTGAAATTGTCTATATCAGAAGTGATGATGTCAACACCGACTATGTATCCTCTGAGTTCCCTAACCCCGGACAAAAGACAACAATCGGCTCAACAATTTACCTCTATGTTTCCAAGGGACCTGTACCTAAAAAGGTTAAAATCCCTGATGTAACAGGCAAAAAGTTAGAAGAAGCAAGGGCAGAGCTTGAAAAGAAGGGTTTGCAGGTAGAATACGAGTATGACGAAAACAGCTACGAGGAAAAGGATACTGTTATTCGTCAAAATCCTTTGCAGGGCGGAACTGTTAAAAAGGGATACACCGTAAAGCTTGTACTTTCAGGCGGTAAAAAGGACAGACAGTCTATTGACATAGAGGTTCAGCTACCAAAAGAGGAAACAAACAGCGTTTCACTTCAGGTTGTGTTTGACGGAGATGTTTTTGTAACAACAAATGTTGTTCCGTCAGAGCTTAAGACATACAAGTTTACACTTTCAGGTACCGAAAGCGATTCCCAAGTTAAGGTTTACCTAAACGGTCAGCTGTATCAGGAATATACAATCGACTTCCAGAACAAAACAGCCTCACCAACCTATCACGAATACAAGGTTGCTACTACTCCAACAGAAACCACTGAGGTAACAACAGCAACCGAAACCCAGACTATAACACAATATACTACTCCCGAAACACCGGTAACAGAGTCTGAAACAACTCCAACAGACTCTCCTATTAATCCGACAACAGAGCCGGATGAAAACGAGTATGCGGAGTAGTTTATGAAAGAGTCAAAAACAGATGGTTTGATTATTAAAGCAATCAGCGGTTTCTATTATGTAGAAGTCGCTGATAAAATATATGAATGTAAGGCAAGGGGAGCGTTTCGCAGGGACAAGAGTGCACCTCTTGTTGGTGATTTAGTTACAATTTCCCTGTCGCAAAAGGGTTATCCCGTAATTGACAAAATCCACCCAAGGAAAAATTTTCTTGTAAGACCTCCAATGGCTAACATAGACAACATAGTAATTGTGTGCAGTACTGTTTCACCCTCACCAAACTACACAGTAATCGACAAGATGATTTCCACTGCTGTGTACAACGATATGGAGCCTGTTATTGTTATTTCCAAGTCGGACATTTGCCCCGGTGATGAACTGTTTGACATATACCAAAAAACAGGTATGAGGACAATTATCTATTCAGCGGTGACAGGCGAGGGAATTGACGAGATTTACAGTATTTTGCCAAACAAAATAACCGCCTTTATAGGCAACAGCGGAGTGGGAAAATCAACTCTCCTGAACAAGCTGTTCCCTGATTTTAACCTAAAAACAGGGGAGATAAGCGAAAAGCTGGGCAGAGGACGGCACACCACAAGGACAGTAGAACTGTTCAAAACAATGGACGGTTATGTGTGCGATACTCCGGGATTTTCTACCGTTCAGTTAGAGCGATTTAACATTATCGACAAAGACAGTCTGCAATATTCATTCCCCGAATTTCAGGATTATATTGGGAATTGCAAATTTACATCCTGCAGTCATACCTGTGAAAAAGGCTGTGCTGTGATTGAGGGGGTAAAGCAGGGTGAAATTCCTGTTTCCCGCCACAACAGCTATGTGGAAATGTATAACGAAATAAAAGATATTAAAGAGTGGGAGCGAAAAAAATGAGATGCGTAATTATTTCCGGTTCACCTGATACCAGCGTTGAAGAAATCAAAACCCTTTGCACTGATGATGACTTCATTGTTTGTGCAGATTCGGGCTACACCTTTGCAAGAAAAGCAGGACTAAACCCTGACCTCATTATCGGAGATTTCGATTCCCTTGAAGAAGAACTTCCCACAGATACTGAGGTAGTTAAGTTGAACACCGTCAAGGACGACACCGACACAGAGCATTGCGTTATGGAATGTATCCGCAGAGGCTATAAGGACTTTTTGCTCCTCGGTTCAGTTGGCGGAAGAACAGACCACACCTTTGCCAACATTGCAATTCTGTCCTTTTTGTCAGAATACAACTACCACGGTGTTGCAAGGAACAACGGTGAAGAAATACAGATTCTCAAAGAGGGAACATACAATATGGACGGCAAAAAAGGACTTACCTTTTCTGTATTTCCATATGGTTGCGAAAGCGTAAATGTTACATACAAAGGCGCAAAATATCCACTTGACAGCTACACACTTACCTACAATGTGTCAAGGGGTATCAGTAATGTATTCTCCGATGACAATGCAGAAATAGTTGTTAACAGAGGAAGAGCAATTTTGCTCACCTATTACCATGGAAACATTGAATAAATCACTTTACACATCTTGTTTGCATATTTTTCGCCAGTTTGCCCAAAAAATACTCGCAATGCGTCAGCATTCCTGCGTTTTTTTGAACAAACTGACGAAAAATCTGACTGCACAATCTGTGCAAATGATTTAATCGGTGTTTCCAGAGAGGTAATTATGCTGTACAACATTTGCGGACTTAATGTTCAATACAATGCAAAATATTCCCAAACCTTAAGCCGTTCTGAAAAATATATTGCAATTGACCAAACCTTAACCCCTGACATTACCCTTGAACTTACAGAGGAGAGGATTGATAACTACATCAAAGTATATCCCAATGTTTCCCGTTCACTTGCCGAGTATGTAATCTTCGGTGCCTGTTTTTATGAGGCTGTTTTAGATTTTGATGCAATTCTTCTCCATTCATCTGCAATAGCAGTTGATAATGAGGCTTATCTTTTTACAGCAGACAGCGGAACAGGAAAATCCACCCACACAAAGCTATGGATGGATTATTTTGGTGACAGGGCTGTTATGATAAATGACGATAAGCCTGTAATTAGAATTATTGACGGAAAAATATTCGCCTGCGGAACACCATTTTCCGGTAAGCACGATATTAATTCCAATATTTTAGTTCCCTTAAAGGGTATATGTTGTCTTAACAGGGGCAAGGAAAATCATATTGAAAAAATCAGCAACCGTGAGGCTATTCAAAAGCTAATGCAACAAACTCTCCTTGTACCTCATAAGTCGGGAGTAAATAACCTTTTGGATGTCCTTGACAGGGTGATAAAGGGAGTAAATGTTTATAAGCTACACTGTGATATTTCACAGGACGCTGTGTTAACCTCATATAACGGTATGAAATAAAATTGGTGGATATTATGGGTAAAAAGCAAGAAAAAACAAATGTAATGCGAATACTTGACCAAAAGAAAATTGAGTACAGCCATTTTGCCTATGACAACTCAAAGCTCAATGCAGAGGAAGTTGCAAGGTGTCTTGGTCAAAGCGTTGAAAAGGTTTTCAAAACCCTTGTAACCGTTGGCAAAAGCGGAGAACATTATGTATTTGTTGTCCCTGCAAACAAAGAGCTTGACCTGAAAAAAGGTGCAAAATGTGCCAAAGAAAAGTCAATAGAAATGATACCGCAAAAGGAGCTTTTGCCACTGACAGGATATATCCACGGCGGTTGCTCACCAATAGGTATGAAAAAGCAGTTCAAAACCTTTATCCACACAACGGCACGGGATTTTGACAGAATATACTTTTCAGCCGGCAGAGTAGGAAACCAAGTGTCAACCTCACTTGAGTCCCTGCAAAAGGTAATTGATGTTGTCCCTGCCGACATAATTAAAGAAAACTCTTGATTTTTTATAATTATTGTGTTAAAATATCAAATGTTATGGGGGCGTAGCTCAGCTGGGAGAGTACCACAATGGCATTGTGGGAGTCGAGGGTTCGATCCCCTTCGTCTCCACCAAATAAGAACCGCAATTTTGATACAATGTGTCAAGATTGCGGCTCTTTTCTTTTTACACCGATTATATGTTTCGTTACAAATTCTTTTCAGTTTTTCTATGCTCCAATGTTTATTGTAATAGTTTTATTTTTGGAAAATCATATTGTATCAGATTCTTTATCAGTATATATTCACTATTTCAGAAAGTGACAAAACCGGAAGTGACCACGATAGACGGATGTATAGTTGCTTTGAATATTGTATAAATATTAAGGAAACACTGAATAAATCACTTTACACATCTTGTTTGCATATTTTCCGCCGGTATGCCCAAAAAATCCTCGCAATGCGTCAGCATTCCTGCGGTTTTTTGAACATACCGACAAAAAATCTGACAGCACAATCTGTGCAAATGATTTAATCAGTGTTTCCCTAATAATAGCATTTCTATTGAAAATTAATCCGTTGAACCGAAAAGATACAGAGACTTTGGAATTTCTGTAAACGCAGTACCCAACAATCGTCAGGCAAAAACAGAGAGCTTTCGGGCTCTCTGTTTTTTTAATAAAACTAAAAATCTTGAAGGTATTAAAAGGGAAGTTTAGAGAAATAATATAAATGATAATGTAAATTTGAAATACAGTTTATTATTTCAGTTCCATAGGGCGGAGGTGTGTTTATGAATGCCAAAGTAAACGAAAACTGCATTGGATGCGGGTTGTGCAACAGCATTTGTCCACAGGTGTTTACTATGACAGACGAAGGAGTTGCCACAGCAAAAACTGAAATAGCAACAGATCTGGAAGATTCTGTTCATCAGGCTGCTGACAGCTGTCCGGTAGATGCTATTGAAGTGGAAGAATAATCTTATTGTTTAAAATTTGGAGGTAGCAAATGAAGGATATGTTTTGTTTTCAGTGCCAGCAGACTGCTCACAATAAAGCCTGTGAGGGTAAAGCGGGCGTCTGCGGTAAAAAAGCCGATACTGCCAATTATCAGGACGAGCTTGTTGGTGCGCTTATCGGACTTGCAAGGGCGGCAAAGTCCGGCAATCCCACAGCCCATACCGATGAGCTTGTTATGAAAGGACTTTTTACCACACTTACAAATGTAAATTTTGACAATGTAACAATCAAAAAAATAAAGACCGAAATTGAAACCGAAAAGGGCAGAATCAACAGCGAGAAATTTGAAGATTACGATATGGAAAACATCTGGGATGACCACGAGGATATTCGTTCTCTTAAATCCCTGATACTGTTCGGGATAAAGGGTATGGCGGCTTATGCTTATCATTCACTTGTTCTGGGTAAAACCGACAGAGAAGTAAACAGCTTTTTCTATGAGGCGCTATATTCTTTGGGTGAAAAGAAAAAACCAGAGGAGCTTTTAGAGCTTGTTTTAAGAACAGGCGAGGTTAATTTTAAATGTATGGCTTTGCTTGATAAGGCGAATACTGACGCCTATGGAAATCCTGTTCCCACAGAGGTTCCTCTCACCATTGAGAAAGGACCGTTTATTGTTGTTAGCGGTCACGATTTGCACGATTTAAAGCTGTTGCTTGAACAGACAGAAGGCAAGGGAATCAACATATACACCCACAGCGAAATGTTACCTGCTCATGGCTATCCCGAACTGAAAAAATATCCCCATCTCAAGGGAAATTTCGGTACGGGTTGGCAAAATCAGCAGTCGGAATTCCACAACATTCCTGCACCGATTCTATTCACCACAAACTGCCTTATGCCCGTGAGGGAGAGCTACAGCGACAGAGTTTTCACAACTTCTGTGGTATCTTACCCTGATTTAGTCCATATCGGCGAGGACAAGGATTTTACTCACGTTATTGAAAAAGCCATTGAGTGCGGTGGATATGACGAGGACAAAGAAATGAGAGGAATGAACGGTGGTAGCACAGTAACAACAGGCTTTGCCCATAATGCGGTGCTTTCCAATGCAGAAAAAATAGTTGACCTTGTAAAGCAGGGTAAAATCAAGCATTTCTTCCTTATCGGAGGCTGTGACGGAGCGTCTTACAGCAGGAGCTACTACACTGACTTTGCAAAGCTTACTCCGCCTGATACCATTATCTTAACCCTTGCCTGCGGAAAATTTCGTATTAACGATTTGGATTTGGGCGACATTGAGGGTATTCCGAGAATACTCGACTGCGGACAGTGCAATGATGCATACAGTGCAATAAAAATCGCACTGGCTCTTGCAGATGCCTTTGACTGTACAGTGAACGACCTGCCACTTACCCTTGTCCTTTCGTGGTATGAGCAGAAAGCGGTATGTATTCTGTTAACGCTTTTATATCTTGGGATAAAAAATATCTATCTCGGACCTACTCTGCCTGCATTTGTTTCAAAGGGAGTGCTTGATATATTGATTGAAAAGTTCAATCTCACACCTATTGATAAACCTCGTGAGGATTACGATAGGATTATGAACAAATAACGAATTTGATGAATTGAATAAGAATATAAAACCGACCCCCTAAGCGGGTGCAAATTAGGGATTTAATAATTCCTGAAAATATGGCATAATCGTTAATTCGGTTATGCCGTATTTTTTATTTTGTTAACGGTGGGTTAAAATCGCCAATACAGTTCCATACAATTTTTAAATGCTGAATTTTCTTTCCGTCTACTTTTTCTGCTTGTAAGATTTGCGATAGGTTTTAAAATTAACTGTATGACCTAAATATTCAGGTCTTGAGAGCATAAGTGATACTGTACTATCCGCCCAAATATAATCTCCTGCATATTGTCTGTTGTCAGGGATGATAATATGGTTTGCTTTTGCGTGAGCTGTTGGATTCATAATATGCCGATTACTGATGTACTTTGCTATTTGAGATATACCATAGCCTTGAACACAAAGTCGAAATATTTCTCTGACTACATCAGCTGCTTGTTCATCTACAATCAAATGAGTTTTATCATTAGGGTCTTTTATGTAACCGTAGGGTGGATTTGTGCTTAGTGGCTTGCCGGATTGACCTTTAGCTTTAAAAACGGCTCATATCTTCCTACTTGTATCTTTAGCGTAGAATTCATTGAAAATGTTAATGAAAGGTGTCATATCATTTTCCGTTTGATTGTTGCAGTCACCCTGTAACTCATCATCCCTAGATAGACGACAGTAAAGAGCTGTGATTATGTCAGCAGTATATGACTGTCTTTTATTCATTTGTTTTCTCCTTTCCGACAGTCTTCAAGCGTAGTATAATTATCGCTCTTAACTGCAGATATATCAAGTCTTTATGCCGATTCTTTACTGTTATTTTTTGCATCATTCAGCAACAACTTCTTAACCTTTTCATATGCAGACTCTCTTGCTTTATCACTTTGAACATTTTCTGCAATATAAATTATATTATCGTATTGCTTAGCGCTTATAGATACTGTTTTCAACTTAATACTTTCTCCCTTCCAATCTGCACAGCCTATTGATTGTCGTATTTATGGGTAGGGCGGTCTATGTCTTAAAAAGAATTGTTTTTGGACAACGGCCCGGGGTGTCACGCACAAAAATTGCGGTTCAAACAAGGTATTAAACCCGAACAGAAAACGGAGGTGATTTTAATATGGCGAAAGACGGTACAAACCGTGTCGGCAGACGAGTTCGTGCAGGCGACAAGCCTATGTCTGCTGCGGAGAAAATACAAAAAGGTCAGACTGTGCGGGTTATGGAAAACAATCTGCCCGTACTCACTCCAACAGAGCTTGACGCTGTTGATTTGCCCGAGGGAGCAGTTATTGAGGGAGCAGATATGCCAAAGCCAAGCGACTACCTTTCAGCAAGGCAGAAAAACGGAGTTCCGCTCGGCGCTGATGAAATATACAAAGAAACCTGGCTGTGGCTTAAAGAGCGTGGCTGCGAGCGTTTGGTAAATCCGAGATTGATTGAAGCATATGCTCAGGCATTCGCAAGATACATTCAGTGTGAGGAAGCCACAAGCACCTATGGATTGCTCGGCAATCACAGACTTATCTGCGGTGACAGTACAGAGGAAGATACATACACCCTACTTATGGACGGCAAGAAAGCAAACCTTGTTGTGACGGACCCGCCGTACAATGTCAACTACGAAGGCAGTGCCGGAAAAATCAAGAACGATAACCTTGAAAATGATAAGTTCTATCAGTTTTTGCT
>JALFTC010000044.1 GCA_022779485.1 Ruminococcus sp. | reverse complement strand
TCAACAGGCGGCGGCGCTTCTCTTGAGTATCTTGAGGGTAAGGTTCTTCCTGGTATTGCAGCTATTGCTGACAAGAAATAATTTTTATAATGTAAATAAAGGGCGGAAACTTTCCGCCCTTATTGTTAGTTGATTGTTATTTATTACTAACCGCCGTAACCGGCATAAAAATTTGCCGGGGCATTAGTATATATTAATATTTATACTTAAACTATATAACATACGAAAGGAATTTTTTATTATGAATAAAACTCTTAGAAAGGCAGTTATTGCCGGTAACTGGAAAATGAATAAAACACCAAAGGAAGCTGAAGCTTTGCTAAAGGAGATTGCTCCTCTTGTAAAGGACGCTGACTGTGAAGTTATAGCTTGTGTACCATATGTAGACCTATGCACAGCTATTGAGGCTACAAAGGGTACAAACATTAAAATCGGTGCCGAAAACTGCCACTGGGCTGAAAGCGGCGCTTTCACAGGCGAAATTTCAACAGGTATGCTTACAGAGCTTGGCGTTGAGTATGTCGTACTTGGCCACAGCGAAAGAAGACAGTACTTTGGCGAAACAGACGAAACTGTAAACAAGAGAACAAAGGCAGCTCTTAAAGCCGGTCTTAAGCCAATCGTTTGCGTTGGCGAACTCCTTTGGGAGCGTGAATGTGACATTACAGAGGAAGTTATTGCAAGACAGATTAAGCTTGACCTCTTTGATGTATCTGCTGAGGATGTTAAAAAGACTATCATTGCTTACGAGCCTGTTTGGGCTATCGGCACAGGCAAAACTGCTACTGCTGACCAGGCACAGGAGGTTTGCGGATTTATCCGTGCAACACTTGCAAAGCTTTACGGTCAGGATGTTGCTGATGCTGTTACAATTCAGTACGGCGGTTCTATGAATGCAGACAACTGCGAAGAGCTCCTTGCTAAGCCTGATGTTGACGGCGGTCTTATCGGCGGTGCTTCTCTTGTAGCATCAAAGTTCCAGCCAATCGTTGCAGCTGCATCAAAGTAAATACTAATCTATCACATAAGGATGAATATAATGAAAAAACCTTTAATCTTAATGATTTTGGACGGTTTTGGCATTTCACTTGACGAGGGTAATGCCATCGTTACAGCCAAAACCCCTAATATCGGCAAAATCTTTGGCGAAAACCCTATCACCAAAATCGGTGCATCAGGTATGGATGTTGGTCTTCCTGACGGACAGATGGGTAACTCCGAGGTTGGCCACACAAATATCGGTGCCGGCAGAGTTGTTTATCAGGAGCTTACAAGAATTACAAAGTCCATTGAGGACGGCGACTTCTTTAACAACGAGGCTCTCACAAGTGCCATAGAAAATGCAAAGAACAACGATTCTTCCCTGCACCTGATGGGACTTCTTTCCAACGGCGGTGTTCATTCCCACAACACTCACCTTTACGGACTGTTAAACCTTGCTAAAAAGGCAGGTCTTACAAAGGTTTATGTTCACGCTTTCCTTGACGGACGAGATGTTCCCCCTTCATCTGCAAAGGATTTTGTAATTGAATGTGAAGAGGAAATGAAGAAAATCGGTGTAGGCAAAATAGCCACAGTTATGGGCAGATACTACGCAATGGACAGAGATAACCGTTGGGACCGTGTTGAAAAGGCTTATTCCGCTATGGTTTACGGCGAGGGCGAAAAGGCTGTTTCTGCTCCCGAGGCTGTTCAGAACTCCTACGACAAGGACATTACAGATGAATTTGTACTGCCAACTGTAATTGAGGGTGGCGACACAATCAAGGAAAATGACTCCGTTGTATTCTTCAACTTCCGTCCAGACAGAGCAAGAGAAATCACAAGAACACTTGTTGACGAGGCTTTTGACGGTTTTGAAAGAAAAAATGGATTTTTCCCACTCACATATATCTGTATGACACAGTATGATGCAACAATGCCAAATGTAGATGTTGCATTTAAGCCACAGTCACTTGTAAACACCCTTGGGGAATACATCTCCAATCAGGGTATGACTCAGCTTAGAATTGCCGAAACAGAGAAGTATGCTCATGTAACATTCTTCTTTAACGGTGGTGTTGAAAAGCAGTACGAAAACGAGGACAGAATCCTTGTTAACTCTCCAAAGGTTGCCACATACGATATGCAGCCTGAAATGTCTGCTTATGAGGTTTGCGACAAGTGCTGTGACGCTATCAAGAGTGGCAAGTACGATATGATTATCCTCAACTTCGCAAACTGCGATATGGTAGGTCACACAGGGGTATTCAATGCTGCTGTTGAGGCTGTTGAGGCTGTTGACGCCTGTGTAGGCAAGGTTGTTGACGCAATCAAGGAAATGGACGGTGTTGCACTTATCACAGCAGACCACGGTAATGCCGACAAGATGTATGAGGAGGACGGTTCTCCTTTCACTGCCCATACAACAAATCCTGTTCCTTTCTGCGTTGTTAACTACCCTTGTACTCTTCGTGAGGGCGGTAAGCTTGCAGACATTGCACCAACAATGCTGAAAATTCTTGACCTTCCACAGCCAAATGAAATGACAGGAAAATCTATTATTGAATAAACCCATATTTCAAATAATGTTAAACCGCACTTCGGTGCGGTTTTCCTTATTTTTCTTTATATATTTTCACTAAAACACACCACATAATTTTTACATACGCAATTCTTGAATTATTCATAACTTTTATCTATAATAAAAGGGGAGGTGATTTTTTGAAGAAGTTTATATCGGTAATTCTTACCATTACAATTATTGTAACTCTGTTTTCCTTTGGCGGTACTGCAAATGCAGCAACAACCACCTTTAACGGAAAAAAAGCAGTTAAGGGCGAAATAGTTTACGCTACATATGCAATGAAAGCACCTAAGGTTATGGAGGATATTCAGGCATATGCCAAGTTCTCATCCGGACTAAAGCTTTTGTCCGTAAGCTTTAGTGATAAAATGAAAACAGGAAGTTTCTTTTACAAGGCTCATCCCGACAGAGTCAACTTTAATTCTATTTGTATTTTCGAGCCTATGGATTTCACCAAATTCACAAATATCATTACAATGAAGTTTAAAGTTACAGGCTCGGGCAAACTATCCACTTCCTTTGTATTAGAGGTTATGGACAGCGTGGATGGAACCAATTACGGAAAAAATCAGACCGATTCTCATTACAACCAGCTTAAATTCCAAAAGAAAACAAAAATGATGGTGTATTCCGTCAATCTTAACAAAACAAGCATAAAGGTTAAGGTTGGCAGAAAAAAACAGCTTTACAAAACAATCACACCATCCAGTGCAAGCAAATCTGTACAATGGTACAGCAGTAACACAAAAATTGCTACCGTAAATTCCAAAGGACTGGTCAAGGGCATAAAAAAAGGCTCCTGCTATATCACCTGCAAGGCAAAGGACGGAAGCAACAAATACAAAACATGTAAGGTTACGGTAAGATAATATTTTCTGCAAACCAAATAAATCAAAAAAGAACAAATCGGGTACAGTATTATGATGAAATGTACCCGATTTTTTGTATTTAACATTTCCCTAATTACACTACATCAAAACTAAAAACACCCCGAGCGGGGTGTTTCCTTTCATTTTATCTTCAATTAATTGGCAAATACATTCTATGGAACAATATTCACAACCCAGGTTATTTTTCTGGTGGGATAACCTTTTACACATGCAGTAATGTTTGCTGTGCCACATTCTATGCCTGTTACAAGACCGGTTGAATCCACTGTGGCTACATTAGTGTCACTGCTTGAGAATGTAAGGCAATTATAGTTCAAGCGTGATATGAAATCAAAGTTATTTATTGTAGTTGATAATTGATAGGCTCTAAGAGTTCTTTGTCCTGTGGATGGAATATCAATGACATTTTCTTTTTGACGAAGAATTACATTGCTCTTTTGAATTGGAATAGAGTAGGTAATTGTTTTGTTTTCCGGCTGAGAAACAATCTTGCTCATTTTGTTATCCACAAAAAACTGTTCCCAATATATAACTCCGTTAACCTTAAAGCATCCTACACCCGTACTTCTGTAATGTTTGCTAAGTATGTGTCTTCTGTGGGATGGACTGTTCATCCAAGCGTTAACTACCTTCTCGGGAGTTTTTTGATTGATAGCAATATTCTCGGCTACACGATACTGCCAATTATAAACACCAAATGGATTTGGTTCTCCGTTTGGTCTGCAGTGTGAATAATATATGGATATCTCAGCCGCTCTGCGTGATGAAGCATTCATAAGTCCCTCACTCATTTTTAATTGTGAAAGACCTCTTTTAACACGCTCATTATTTACAAGCTGAAGTACCCTAAATCCAAAGTTATAAAGGACTCTGCCTTGTACCTTTTCGTAGACTATCGTAGAAGCACCTGCATTAAGTGTGCTAAGCATAGGAAATGATGACACTAAAATTGCAAATATTAGTATCATTGAAAGTTTCCTTTTTATTTTTTTCATTTCCTACACCTCAAATTAAATGTTCCGTTGCTTAAATAGTTAATAATTGACAAGTCTAAAAGTCTGTTAAATGTCGGAAAGGACCACACAAGGTGGTCCTTTCCAATGGAAGAAAGAGAATAGAGAATTTAAAAATTCTCAAGAAATGGAGAACAAATTAAAGAACAATAGCTGTGGGGTTATCCAAAACTATCTAATAATCTAATAAAATATTACTCGCAATTATTCTTTGCGTCTTCTATTACTTTTTCTGCAACATTTGCAGGAGCATCCTCATATCTGACAAAATCAAATGTGTAGAATCCTCTGCCCTGTGTTGCCTGACGGATAAATGTGTTAAAGTCACCCATCTCCGCCATAGGAACCTCGGCGTCAATTACCTGCATATTATGTTCGCCTGATTCCATTCCAATCACTCTGCCACGGCGCTTTGTAACCTCACCCATTACATCACCCATACTACTGTCGGGAACTGTAACCTTAAGTGAACCAACAGGCTCAAGAAGTGTAGGCTGTGCCTGTGGCAAACCGTTTTTGTAGGCTATCGCTGCCGCCATTTTAAATGACATTTCAGAGGAGTCAACAGGATGGTAGCTTCCGTCATAAAGGTTAGCCTTAAGACCAACAACAGGGAATCCTGCAAGAGGTCCTTTCTTGATGGCGTCTTGAAGTCCCTTTTCTACTGCCGGGAAGAATCCCTTTGGAACTGCGCCACCTACAACAGTCTGCTCAAAAACAAGACCGTCGCTGTCGCAAGGTGAAAATTCAATCCATACATCACCGAACTGTCCGTGTCCGCCACTTTGCTTTTTGTGACGACCCTGAACCTTAACAGTGCCACGAATTGTTTCACGATATGCAACCTTTGGCTTTCTCAGCTTAACATCAATATTGTACTTTGATTTTAGCTTGCTTACAACAACATCAAGCTGTTGCTCGCCAAGACCGGTAACAACTCTTTCGTGGGTTTCGTGATTGTGTATATATCTAATTGTAGGGTCCTCTTCCATAAGTTTAAGGATACCCTGTGTGATTTTTTCTTCATCGTCTTTACTGTCGGCATATACAGCCATAGAGTAGTTTGCAACGGGATATTCTATTCCCTCCAAA
The DNA here is from genome assembly GCA_022779485.1 of Ruminococcus sp. Taxonomy (GTDB): domain Bacteria; phylum Bacillota; class Clostridia; order Oscillospirales; family Acutalibacteraceae; genus Ruminococcoides. Next base: position 3,605 of record JALFTC010000044.1, on the reverse strand, counting down.
GCTACCTTTCTAAGTGGTGAACAAAGTGTATCCCCAGTAAGGGTATCACCTAACTTTGGAATTGCTCCAATATCTCCGGCGCCGATAAACTGTGCGTCCTCTTGCTTTTTGCCTCTGACAGTAAGCACCTTGGTAATTCTTTCGTTTGCACCTGTTCTCATATTGATAAGAGGTGCATCGGCAGAAATTTTACCGCTTACAACCTTAACATAACTTAGCTTTCCAACAAATGGGTCAACTACTGTTTTAAATACTACTGCGGCAGTAGCTCCGTCAGGACTGACAGCCACTTCAACCGGCTCACCATTAACATCTGTTCCGATTTCCTCTCCGGAATCCGCTTTTGGTGCAAGCCAAATTAGTGAGTTGAGCAACTGGTCAATTCCGTATGTATTGTGTGCGTCACCACAGAAAACAGGGATAATTGTACCCTCTCGTACACCCTGTGAAACACCTAAGACAATCTCCTCAGGGGTAAATTCTTCTCCCTCAATGAACTTCTCAAGAAGTTCCTCGGAGGTTTCTGCAACAGCTTCCTTAATTGCCTCTCTAAGTCCTTCAAATCTGCTGCCAAGGTCAGGCATATCGGTTGGCTCAACCTTGCCACCGGGAGAATATTTATATGCTCTGTATTCAAACATATTTACATAAATCTCAGCCTTGCCGTCTTCAATATATGGAACAACCACCGGACAAACTGCAGGACCAAAGGTGGACTTCAAATCTTCAAAAACACGATAAAAACGGGCGCTCTCATCACAAAGACCGTTAACAAAGAACATCTTTGTCTTGCCTTGGCGGGTAGCCATATCAACTACCTTTTCTGTTCCGACATCAATACCGTCTTTGCCTGAAACAACAACCAAAACACTTTCGGCAGCCCTAAAGCCTTCGGAAATTCCTCCTGCAAAATCAAACAGACCCGGTGTATCTATGAGATTAATCTTTGTGTTTTTCCACTCAACAGGTGCAACCGCAGACAGGACAGAAGCCTTTCTTTTAACCTCTTCAGGGTCATAATCCAAGGCTGTGTTGCCATCTTCAATCTTGCCTAATCTGCTTACAGCGCCGGTCAGGTAGAGTATGCTTTCTGCAACAGATGTTTTACCTGAACCGCTGTGACCCGCAAGTGCTATATTAAGTATTTTACGGGATTCATAATTTCTCATTGGAATAAACTCCTTAGTAGTAATTTATAATAAAAATTATTGTTCTTTCGTTTACACTTACATTATATCACCCTTGTTAAAAATATACAATAATTTTTCTATGCTTGTAATTAAATTTATCCTATTCAACAAATAGACAAGCTTATTCTTGTTACATTTCACAGTTGACCTGTGTATTTTGCATAAATAATCTCACTCAAATTTATGCAATTCATTTAAAACATTTGACAATTTTTATGCTAAAAGTTTGTACAAAAATGCCGACCCCATTTAAGGAGTCGGCATTTTGCATAAGTCATTATTAAAATTTTACTCAATATTCACTAATAACAATTATAATAGTAATTACTTTTCAAAAACAGCACCCTGAGAAGAAGAAGTAACAAGCTTTGAGTATCTCTTTAGGTAGCCTGACAATTCCTTTTCAGGCATAACAAAGTTTTTCTTTCTCTCCTCAATTACAGAGTCCTCAACATTGAGGGTAAGAGTTCTGTTGGTAATATCAACTGTAATTGAATCTCCCTCTTCAACAAGTCCGATAAGTCCGCCTGCTGCTGCCTCGGGACAGATATGGCCGATTGACGCACCTCTTGTAGCACCGGAGAAACGACCGTCTGTAATCAGTGCAACCTCTTTATCAAGACCTGCACCTGCAATAGCGGAGGTTGGAGAAAGCATCTCTCTCATTCCCGGACCGCCCTTAGGACCTTCGTAACGAATAACAACAACATCACCGCTGTTGATTTTACCAGCCAAAATTGCATCGTTAGCATCCTCTTCGCAGTTAAATACCCTTGCAGGACCTGTGTGCTGCATCATTTCAGGTGCAACAGCGCCCTGCTTTACAACTGCTCCCTCAGGTGCCAAATTGCCCTTTAGGATTGCGATACCGCCATCCTGACGAAGTGGGTTTTCAACAGTGTGGATAATCTCACCGTCAGGCTCCTTTGCGCTTAAAATTCTTTCCCCAACTGTACCCATAACTGTAAGGCAATCCTTGTTGATAATGCCCTTCTTGGAAAGCTCTTTCATAACAGCGGGGATACCGCCCATTTTGTTAAGGTCTGTAATAAAGATTTTTCCTGCCGGATTCAACTTACAAATCTGAGGTGTTCTCTTGGAAATTTCGTCAATAACATCAATGCTTACAGGAACATCCGCCTCATAAGCGATTGCAAGGAGGTGAAGAACTGTATTTGATGAACAGCCAAGAGCCATTTCACAGGTAAGGGCATTTTCAAAGCTTTCCTTGTTGATAATATCCCTTGGTCTGATGTCATTTTCCAAAAGATACATAACCCTTTCGCCGGCATCTTTAGCAAGTCTGCGTCTGCCAGCCTCAACAGCAGGAATAGTGCCGTTGAAAGGTAATCCCATACCGATAGCCTCTGTAAGGCAGTTCATAGAGTTTGCTGTGTACATACCTGAACAGGAGCCACAGGTAGGACAGCAGTTGTCCTCATATTCTGTCAGCTCTTCCTCTGTTATTTTTCCACTGGCACAAGCGCCAACATATTCAAACATTTCGGAAAGACCGTATCTTTCTCCGTCCTTTTCACCGGGGAGCATTGGGCCACCGCTGACGAATATTGATGGAAGATTCAGACGACAGGCAGCAATAAGCATACCCGGAACAATTTTGTCACAGTTAGGAATAAATACAACCGCATCCAAAGGATGAGCTGTAAGCATAATCTCGATAGAGTCGGCAATAAGCTCTCTTGAACACAGGGAATACTTCATACCCTTGTGGTTCATAGCAATACCGTCACAAACTCCGATTGTATTAAATTCAAATGGAACGCCACCGGCATTGCGGATTCCTGCCTTTACATTCTCGGCAATTTCGTCAAGGTGCTTGTGTCCGGGAATGTAGTCGCTCTTTGCAGAAACAACAGCAACAAATGGCCTTTTCATTTCACTTTCTGTAATACCCATAGCCTTCAAAAGAGAACGGTGAGGTGCTCTTGTAGGACCCTTTTTAATTAAATCTGAACGCATAATAATACCTTCTTTATCTTATAAAAAATTATTTATGAATTTGCAAGTGGTTTCATTGTAGGGACGGAAAAGACATCTCGGTTATTGGGTTACTAAAGTGGTATTCATTGTACTACCCCAAATGATTTGCTGCCCTATTTTGTTTGATACACCCTTTCTTTACTGCCCTATACGTGCTATTTGATGTTGTATTTGGTGTAAATGGTGTAAGTATCTTTTCGTCGCCAACAATAAAACTACGTCAAATGTTTGCCGCTTTATTATACTCATTTTTGAAGTACGAGTCAAGACCTTCAAATTCAGACCTCCTTAACTCCTTCGTTACATCGGTATAAATGTTAAGGGTAGTAGAAATATCTTTGTGACCAAGCGTATCCTGAATGACCTTGACATTAACCCCTGCCTCACACATTCTTGTCGTGAATGTATGCCTTA
>JALFTC010000035.1 GCA_022779485.1 Ruminococcus sp. | reverse complement strand
TACAAAATACCTATACTGTTTGGCAAATTCCCTTACTACAGTTGTCTTGCCCACCTGTCTTGCACCTGTCAGCAACAAGGCTTTCCTGCAACCGTCCTGATGCCATTCTGCTATTTTCGCCAATACTTTTCTTCTAAGCATGATAACAACTTTTTGCAACTATAATAGCGAATGTTTTACAACTTTTCGCCATGTTTTTGGATGCAAAATTACAACTTTTCGCCAGATTACCAAATGCGTCTTCCTATTTCTATCCCCTCACCATGCTATGCATAGGAGAACAAATACAAAGTCTATCTAATTAAAAACCATTATAGTCTAATGTTTTATCACGGATTTTTGTACCTTTGCACTATCATTCATCGATATTCGTGGTCGGCAGTGTACCCAGCTATGGATTAAGATGCGGAAGCAAAAGAACAAATTAAAAACAGAGGCAAAACATGAACGAATCTTTGAGAATACAGAATTTTGGTCCGGTTGGAGATATAGAATTAGACAACATTGTCCCTTTGACAGTTCTCATAGGTGAATCCGGTAGTGGCAAGAGTACGGTCATGAAGGTTCTATCTTTGTTTAGGTGGATATATAAGCGTGTAGTACTCCGTTCGTATGTAAGGCAGGCAAAAATTAAAAAAACCGGCATAGGTATTCAGATAAAAACGCTTTTGAAAACATCACAGTTGAATGAATACCTGAAAGACGATACTAAAATTGTATATCGCAGAGGCGATTATACCATTTCATATATGAATGGCAAGTTGAATGCACAGGCAGACATACCGGCAGATAATCTCAGCTTGGAAAAGATATGCTATATATCGGATAAACGTTCTATGATACCAGACTTTTTAGAAAACAAGATTGAGAGGAAAAACGCCAATTATTATTTACAAGATACATTGGAGAACTTTCTGCTTGCTGCCGACGCCATTCGACAGTTGTCGTTGGATTATCTGAATGTAGAACTAAAAATAGAAAAAAGTACCAAGGGCGACAAATATATGATTAAGGGTACTGACGGAACGGCGTGTTCCATTCAGTTGCGAAACTCATCATCCGGTATGCAAACGGTAACTCCTCTAAGCCTTATAGTGGAATATTACGCCAAGAAGTTCGATTCTCAAAAATCAATGAACTCTTCATTGTTTAGCTATTTGCAGGATAATGATAAACTTGATGCATTCAATACTGCAAAGAATATAGGTGAAATCAGTAAGAAAAATGTACATTTGTTTATTGAAGAACCGGAGTTGAGCCTTTATCCGGAAAGTCAGAGACACTTAATAGATTTTTTGGTTAATCGTTGTTTCATGTTTGAGCATCCATATAATATGACGCTGATGATTGCGACCCACAGTCCATACATAGTCAATTATTTGAATGTCTTAATTCGCAGATCCAAAGAACAAGGAAAGGTTTTTATCCGTCCGGAAGACGTGAATGTATATGAGATTTTTGAAGGAAATGCAGGTCAATTAAAGACGCTTAATGACAGACCTATAATCGATACGCGTTCGATGTCAGAGCCTATCACGCAGATGTATACCGAATTTAATTCATTGTAATTATGGAACAGATGTTAAAGACCGAAATTGTCGGAATTTTGAACGCCATACAAAGAGGTGAAGCACCTGCACTGACTGAGAATGCTATAATTCCCAAATGTTTGGAAATATCGGAACATAAGTTCGACTTGGTTGATTCGAGCAATGCCTCTCCCATAAGGGAGTTTGAAACTGGCACTGCACATTACATCAATGGAGAGAAAGGCAACACATATAATCTGAAAATTATTTGTTATGACGACTTTATTCATCAATTTACATTCGATAATGGTAACGGATATACCCATGTCAGCAGATTAAAAAACGGTGTCAGGGTAGCAGACTTTCTGATTTATGAGCATTCAGAATCAAAGATTTTTATAATTCATGAGTTGTCAGACGAAGCGTCGGTCAAAAAGATTAGAGTTGCAAGACAACAACTTTCTGATACATTAAATCAACTCTATAAGTCAGAGAAAATAGGCAAATACATTGATAGCTTTGAACAAAAATTGTGTTATCTGTCGGCAAAAGATAATAGAAAACTTGTTGAAACAGAGGGAATGGCAGACGGGTTTAATGAAATATACAAGGTATTGCCGGAACCAATTCAATTTAATTGGGGACAAATCGGCACACATAAGTTCTCCGCTTTTGAAACAAGTTTTGTTCAACTGATGAAATAATAGATTGCTCTATTGATGACTTTTTTGTCAAATATAATCAATAGGTTGCGGATATTATCCTTTGAGAAATGTTTTTACAGTTTTATATTCCGCAACACTGATTAAGTTTCCGCAAGCAAATTATTTAACATTTGGAGGTCTCTTAAGCCGAAATGCCGGCGATTTTTTGAGGTCGGTCGGGCTTGGGGTTGATTTTTACGAGTATTTGAGCGTTTAGCAATCGTTTGAGTTTCAAGTGTTTGCAAAATAAGTACTGATTTAAGCAAAGCAAGTGTTGATGTGGGTAAAATAAGACTGCATCTTTTTGAAAAAAGACGAAGACTTAAGCTCGCTAATCCTTCGTCTTTTGTGTGCTAACACTTCGTCTTTTTTCAAAAAGACTTCATGTTAGTGAG
>JALFTC010000049.1 GCA_022779485.1 Ruminococcus sp. | reverse complement strand
GGTTATTCCGTTGCGGTAATTTATTGGATTGCCTATCTCATCATAGGTAATATTGTAAGTTCCGTACTTTGTCAGCTTATCTTTCCAGACAGAATCTCCGTAGGTATAATTCTTACTTCCGCACACTCCGCCTATCGTTCCCGATGAATTCAGGTAACTTACAAGAGCCAGCTTTATGTTACCGCCGTTATCATAGGTATACTCTACTAAGTGTGGTTGTTTTTATAAGAGGACACAAGTGTAACACACTGATAAACTATCAATGCAACCAAAACAACTATAAATTCACCGGTATATAAATATTTGCTAATCAAATAAGTGAATGAGTCCACCGTAGTATGCAAAATGGACGGATAATAATATTCAATATATTGAGTATCAAAAATATATCCGACAAACAAAACACAGGCACATGGAATTATTCTCCATAAATTAAATTTGTCTTTATATTTTCTGTCACTGTATATACTAATAACAATAAGGTAAATCGGCACCCATAGTGTTATCAATGAAACTTTAAAAATGATAAGATTTAAAAAAGTTGGTATAAAAACAAATAAACTATATATGCAAATTTCCCAAATAATTCTTTTCATTTGTACCTCCGTTAATCATAATAGTAATAATTATTATAAAAATAATAATATGGTTCATTAATTAGAGCTTTTTTTATTGCTGAATACTTATAGTATTTTTTATATGTTTTTACAAAGTATGAGAATGCATTCTTTGCGTTATTGGGTATTGTCATACCGCACAACAATTTTATTGCTCTCTTATAGTACTTATTAGAACAAGTGCCTTTTGATAAGGCTTTGGAAGCTACTATAAGACAATTATTATTGAACACATTATACTTATCTGGATTGATACTAACTTTTTTACAATACAGGAATGATTTTTCGAAATTCCCTTTAATGTAATATTTATTCGTATATTTTGCTTTATTTTCTTTTTTTATCAGGTGATTTCTATTTATCGCTTTGTTTATGTTTTTGATTTTCTTGACATTTTTTTTACCTAGGCACATAAAATCGATAACCATTTTGCCAGTAGCCTTTTGTTTATCACTTACTGAAAAGTACCACCATCTTTTTTCTGATTGAATTAAAATTGCAGCATGACCAAAGCCATAAGCACCATATTTATCGATCATCAAAATAGCATCTCTTCCATCAATATCAATTTTATTGATAGAATTGTTTTCGCAATAAGAAAACATATTAGTACATAAAGGAGAACCTTTATCAGTATCACAATAAACATCCTCATTAATAAATCTACTAGTTGTTGGGTCATAATATCTGCTTTGTAGGTAGTATAATCCTGTATCAGAATCGTACACATATCCACGGTAACGGAATGGGGACAGGGTATCTATGGTTGTGTTTGTCACGGTTTTGCCGGTGATTGTTCCCCATGCGTCGTACTTATAGCTTGCTACTGCACTTCCGTTTGAGTCCAGTATTTTTACAATATCACCTTGCAGGTTCTTGACATAGTAGTACATATTATTGTTGTACTTCATTGATACAGGGGAATTGTCTGCATCGTAGTAGAAGAATGCTACATTTGAACCTGATTTTAAGCCTATCAGATTGTTATTCGAATCATAATAATAATTTGTTGCAGTACTACCAACTGTCTTTTTGGTGCGCATACCGCTAGCGTTGTACTGATAGGTTACTGTGGTATTGTCTGACAAGGTTGTACTTGCAAGCCATCTGCCGTTTTTCCACGAGAAGGTTATTCCGTTGCGGTAATTTAATGGATTGCCTATCTCATCATAAGTTATATTGTAAGAACCATACTTTGTCAGCTTATCTTTCCAGACAGTATCTCCGTAGGTATAATTCTTACTTCCGCACACTCCGCCTATTGTTCCAGATGAATTTAGGTAGCTTTCCAGAGCCAGCTTTATGTTACCGCCGTTATCATAGGTATATTTTGTATATCTACCCCGTGAATAATCATACTCTTCATATAACTGATTCAGGCTGTCATATGTATATTTGCTTATAAGAGTTCCGTTAAGCCTTACCTGTGTAATGTTTCCGTTATTATCGTAGGAATAGTTATATACAGCGTATGAATTGCCTTTGTAGCGATTTTCTAATCTATTGACTGTATTTGATGTGGAGTTTTCTTCACTTCCACCGGCATATTTATATGTTGTTATAAATGGGGCGGCGGAATCTATAGATGTATTTATTGATGTTACTCTGTCAAAATCATCTGTTTTCTTTGTGCTTTGCAGTCCGTCGCAATTTACAAATTCCTCTCCGTTGTCATCAGTTCCGCTGGTTATGGTTCGGGACACTCCAGCAACGGATGTTTTTTCCACAGTATTTCCCTTTTCGTCATGGCTGATTGACTTAGAAAGGCGACCATCATTGCTGAATATGTACCGACCTTGTACTACCCCATAAAAGTCGTAGTAATAGTGTGTTGTTTCTCCACTTTCGCTATCTTCAATTTGGGAAATCAGACCCTTTTTATTATACTCATATGTGGCTATTGTTCCGGCATTACTGCTTATTTCTGTGATATTATCGTAAAGGTCGTACTCGTAGTCGATATAGTCACCGTTGCCGTATGTAGTTCTAGTGAGGTTACCATAATTTGAATCGTATTCATTTGTGACTATTTGATTTGAACCTACCTTTGTTTCTATAAGCTTGTTATACTGATTATAATTAAATTGATATGAAAAGTTATTGTGGGTTATCAGGCTAACATTGCCAAGATAATCGTAGGTATAGCTGTTGGACGCATTTCCACTTGAAATAGAGGTTACATTATCAGCGTCATCATATTCATATTCTACAACATTGCCCTTACCGTCTGTAATTGACTCTTTGTTGCCATTGCCGTCGTAGGTGTAGCTTGTGGTATTGCCAAGTTCATCTGTTTCGGACACTACATAGTTGCCGGTTGAATCATATGTTGTGTTTGTTTTGATATATGACTTGGTGGTCACCGGTTCTTCTGAAACCATATCACCTAGCATAACATCATCTTCGGAAGCTTCCGGTTCTGTAGCGGTTGTCGTTTCTTCTGTTTCGCCACCAGAACTTTCATCTTCCTCTATATCTGTATTTAACACATTTGCCTTATTTACAGAAATATTAAGCATTGCGTTATATACTGTCATACTATTACTATTATAACCATAAACAAACGCAAAATCAATATGGTGAATATGAATTCTCTACCCTATTTCAAATACTTTTTCTCCATTAAGCCGATAAAATTCTCCCAATCATCTTTATCAATGTGCAAATTCATTGCCGTTCTGATGGCATTACTCACATATTTATTTTTGGATATGTAATCAGCTATATCGGTTGCAACCATACCTTTTTTCTTAGACGATGCCGCTAAGTCAGACATGAAAGTTTTATCTCTGTCGGACAGCATTAAAACTTCCGACATTTTTGCCAGTACCTTCTCAGTAGGTGCTGTACGGCAACCGCTTTCTATACTTGATAAATATGCGGGAGAAATGCCAACCAAATTAGCAAACTTTCGTACTGATAGTTTATGCTCTTTTCGCCTTTCTCTGATAAACAATCCAAATGAATTTTCCGTACCTATACCCCCAAAATCATAATCTAATTAGAGTATAAAAGCACAGAAAAAATTTAAAAATTCTTTCATTTTAAAAAAATAATTATTTTTTGTTGGTTTGTGTTGGTTTTTGTTGTATAATGCAAATGAGGAGTGTGGTTATTGTGAAAATAATGGATTTCATTGTGATTGAGGACGAGAATGAAATATGCGAAGAATATAAATCCGCAGTAAAGAACTATACGGATTTGTGTCTGATAGATACAACCGGCAATGTGGATAAGGCGCTTAATCTTGTAAATGAGTACCGACCACAGGCAATAGTATTGGATTTAGAACTTCACAAAGGAGCAGGCAACGGTATATCCTTTCTTCAAGCCTTAAAGGAATTGGAATTTTCGTTCAAACCCTTTATTTTAGTTGTCACAAACAACATAAGCTCAGTAACCCATAATATAGTCAGAAAATTAGGGGCAGACTTTGTAATTACAAAGAATCAGCAGGACTACAGCGTAGAAATGGTGCTTGGTTTCCTCTCCTCAATTAAGGATACCAGTGCTGCAAACACCAAAAAGGACAACCCGGATGCAAAAGCAACTGTCGGTGACGAATACAAAGACCGACTAAGAAAGAAAATCACAACAGAACTTGACCTCATAGGAGTAAGCCCCAAACTAAAAGGCAGACAATATCTTAGGGACGCAATTGAAATAACCTGCAAAAACAAACAGGCAAATATATGCGCAATAGTGGCAAAAAAGTATCTCAAAACTGACGCAAGTGTTGAAAGAGCAATGCAAAACGCCATTAATCACACCTGGCGAAACACAGACATTGAAACCCTTGAAAAAAACTACACCACCTACATAAACCCAAAGAAAGGTGTTCCAACAATTACAGAATTTATATATTATTATGCAGATAAGGTAATGATGAATTTATAAAAAAGGTGCCCGGCATTAGCTGAGGCACCTTTTCTGCATATTCCAACAAAAAGCAACGACTTGTCCTAATCAGAAAAATCCCACATAAATGATACCTTTGAATTGTGAAAAACAATTTGAAGGAGGGTTAGTTTATGTGGGATTTAATCTATAAAATCATTAGAAAATACTTCTAAGTTTTCATCTAGGGAGATTTGAGAAATTCAAATCTCCCTACTATTTTTTTAATTCTAATATAACATTATTATTGTAGAGGATATGTGTTATCATAGAATAAAAACTGGAGAATTAATATATGGACAACCTACTATTTCTTGAAAATATGCTAATTTACCTGCCAACTTTAATTTCCTGTATTTATGTATTTTTCAAAGGAATGCAAACGACCTTATCCTTTAGGAAAACATTATTCCTTATTTTCTCAAATATCTTAACTATTTACTTAACAATCATAGTTCAAAAATACAACTATTTATTGGCTCGCCTACTATTTATTATATTAATTGTATCAATATGTATTATATCGAGTAAAAAAGAAAACTTAATTATAGCTACTTTTTGTTCTGCAATTTCTTTAGGCATTTCATATAGTCTAAGAATGGTCAGTATATTCATTACCGGTTTTTTATTTTCAATAGTTGGGTATAGCGATGCAAATATAATAATTGAAATATCAGTCGCAATTTTTCAACTACTGTTATCCGTTATTTTTATAAATACAAGACGATTTTCCAAGTGCTTTAGATTTATACAAAACAAAGAAAACTATGGTATAGCACTTTTCATATCGAGTATTGCAATTGTAATATCGAGTACAATAAGCCAACCAGATATAGTAAACAAGTCATTAGTTTTAATATATGCTATAGGATTAATTCTGTCATTTTTAGGTCTATTCCTATGGATTCGCAAAAGCATAACCGAACACTACCGAAAAAAGCTACAAGCAAAGGCTGATGAGTATTACCAAAACACACTTACCAAAAAAGAACAACAAATTGAACAGCTAAACAATTCAAACGCTTTTCTCTCAAAGATTGTACACAGGGACAATCACATTATGTCTTCCCTACAACACACAATTACAAAGTACAAGGATTGCGACAATCCGGAAGAAAGAGAAAAACTTCTGAACGAAATTCTAATCCTTGCACAGGAACGCAGTGACCTTATTGTTAAAGAACAGGTCAACACAAAAGTCCTCCCCACTACGGGAATATCACTGATTGACGGTGCTTTAAGTAATATGTACATAAAGGCAACTGCCCATAACATAGACTTTAATCTGATTATTAATCAAGATATACATTACCTTGTAAACAATCTAATTACCCAAACAGATTTAGAAACCCTCCTATGCGACCATATTAAGGATGCAATTATCGCAATCAACTCCGGCGTGGATATTAAGGGTAAAATACTGGTTACCGTTACGATGAATGATGACATTTACGAAATCTCTATTAAGGATAATGGAGTGGAATTTGAGGTTGATACCCTTGCAAAATTAGGATTAGAAAGGATTACAACTCACAAGGACACAGGTGGCAGCGGTATCGGATTTATGACCACCTTTGAAACATTGAAAAAGTCTAATGCCAGCCTTATCATAACAGAATACAAAACAAAAACACCTTTCTCAAAATCCATTACATTCCGCTTTGACGGTCTGAATATCTTTATAATCAACTCTTACAGAGCAGATTTGCTAAAACAATCAATTAACCGTGATGATATAGTCATTATGTAGAACAGAATATTTGCAGATAAAAATCTGACCATAACCCAAATTTAGTTTTAGATTATGGTCATTTCATTATACATTAATCTTTATGATAACAGATTCTTCAATAGACTTTCTGAACAGTCCGTTGGAAATATGATAACTGCTTACTCAAAAGGAGTAGGTGTTTCTATTCATTTTTATCAAAATCTTTTTCTATTACATCAGAAATAAGATTTGAAAAATCAACGGCATTTTTTGAAGTAATAACAGGTTTTCCGGTTCTTTCCTCAATATCTTTTCGTGCATTTCCGGCAACTTCTCCACCCTCTTTTGCAACACTTCTGTTTTCAGAAAATGATTGAGGATTTTTCTCTTTGGAAATCTCAGTTGTAGTAGCTTCTGCCAACATATTTAGTACCAACTCAAGGGTACTCATATTATCTCTCAAGTTTTCCTTTTTCAGCCCTTTTAGATTTTTATACTGCCGAGTAGTCATTCCCGACCACGCTTTTGTAATTTCATCAGTCAGAATTGCATATTCTACACCCTGTTTTACACCACGAGAATCCCATTCATCAGTAAGCTCTTTTCTCACCTGAATAGCCTGAAGTCTTTGATTTATCCACTCTCTGCTATATCCTTTTTTCAGATATGTTTCAAGTGTTCGCTCTATGGTAAGTTCAGGATCTATAGTTTCATCTATTCTCTCACGCCCTACTTCTGCAAGCCACATTTTAAAAGGTTCAGCTTTTGGCGACGGGATTGACTGTATTATTCTCAAAAGCTGTTCTGTATTTGCAACATCTGTCCTATAATTCTTACCATCTTTAGGAGAGGACATTTTCAGTTGTACGATATTTTCGTACAACTGGTTTGCTCCTTCAGTTTTAAGTTTTCTCTTAAGATCACTCCAGTAACGACGAGGTTCGTTACTGTCAGTCAAAACTGCAATTACATCCACAATGGAAAAATACCATTCTTCCTCCGACTCATTCCACGCAGTACGAATCTTTTTATCTTCAAAAATTTGTATTTTGTTTTCTTCACTCATATATATTCACCCACTTCTTATATAAAAATATTATAGCAGACTAAATTTGTAAATTCAATCTATTAGTCTTTATAGAGATAAGAATTGCTCATAATTAAGGTCGAATACAATCTCTAATTCATAACCTCGTGATACTTTCACTTCTTTGATAAGCTGGCAAGCTATCATTTTCTTCTGCTCCATTGTGGAGTTGTCGAATTCATCTGCCCATGTTCTGAATTGTGAATAATAAAAATCAAGCTTGCCCATCGCATTTTGCTGATTGGCAAGCTTGTACTTTATATCACTTAATTCAATTTCTTTTTTATGTAGCAAATCGTTTGTATTGTCAATAGACGTTGACAGTATATCGGGAGTGAAGCGGCTTTCGCCAAGTAAAGAGCGTCCTATTTCGGCAGATAATTCAACCACCTGTCTTTTAAGTTTTTCAATTTCTTTTTCAAACTTTGTCTGCTTTCTCTTATACTCCGATATTTCGGATTTGTAGCGTTTTTCCAGTGCTATATCTTTTGGCGTTGATTTGATTTTTGCGAGATAATCTCTCAGCGTTTCAAGCACCGCACCGTCAATTCTGTGTGCTACATAAGCCGACTGCCCGTCACATGCACCTCTTTTCATTGCTTTATTGGTACATATATACCGCTGTCTGCGAACTCTGTACTGACTGCCGTCTGCCCTTTCGTATCGGTCGATATAGCTTGTTGATACCATCTTATGACCGCAGTGGGCACAGTATATATTTCCTGACAGCAATGTACTGCCTTTTGTTGTTCTTGCTATCTGTTGTTTTTCTTTGTTCTTTGATGAGCGTTGTTTCAGTATAAACTGAGCTTGGTCAAAGATATTTTCATCAATAATATGCAGTCTTTCGATATACGGTGATTCAACACCGCCTGATACAAGATAGCCACAATATAATCTGTTCTTAAGAATACGATTAACCGTATTACATTGAAATTTGCTGTTATTATGGGTTCTGATGCCGTGACTGTTCAGATAGTCAGCCATGCGATATGAGCCGTAACCCTCTTTAACTGTCATCTCAAATATCTTCTTAACTATCGGAGCTTCATCATCGTCAACGACTATGTCCATAAGCTCTTTTCCCTTTTTATTGATTTCACCGCTTTTTATGAGCTTGTATCCGAATGGTGCAACACCTCCGGTAAATTTTCCGTCTAACGTCATCTGGTTAAGGCGAGTTTTAACACGAGCTGACGTTTTCTGACTTTCACCGTTGGCTTGCCAAAATCGTATGTAATTCATAAGCTTGTCCACATGATTATCCATACGCTGTTCGCCCTCGTTAACGCTCCACACCTCTATGCCGTGCTTTATAAACCATTCGACGACAAACGGAGTTTCATCATCAATTCTGCCTATTCTGTCAAACATAAAGACAAGGAGTACATCGAATTCTTTCTTTTCTGCGGCGGCTTTCAAATCCTGAATAGCATCTCGGTCGCTTGCCGACACCTTGAATCCCGACACGCCTTTTTCCTGAAACTCCTTCAGAATTGTCCAACCGTTGCGTTCAGCAAATTCTCTGCACGAGGTTTTCTGCATTGGAATATCATCTTTATCAACCTGACCTTTGGTTGATACTCTGTACAAGCAATATACTCTTTTCATTTTATCACCCTTTCATACGATTTTCGCAAACCAACAATACTACATAAATTCTATAATATCCAGCGAAATCTGAATATAAACTTAAAGAAATTCAGCATCCAATCTGAGCTTTCATTCTGTTTTCAAATGTATCCAAAAGATTTTCAAGAACATTTCTTTCAACCTGTAAATTTTTGTTTTTAGAAAAGTAGATTGTGACCTTACAGTCGTTTATAACAGATTCTATTATGTGTTCTGAATCAATGTTATTTTTATTTATATAGTTTTCGTTCAAATTATCACCTGTTCCTTATTTTTTGTTTTTGTCATTTATATAATCTTTCATCTGCTCATCAGCTTTTGCCGCCGCATTGCACAGGCACATAAAAACTACACCTATAAAAGCACCGACAAAAAGTCCTATAATAAAGCCTAACATTTAAACACCTACTTTCTCATTATTTATCTTCTACACCGACAGCAGAAATAAACATAATGCTTTCTGCTGTCGGTGTAATATCAATCGTTTGTGGATAGCTCTAATTTTCACGCTATCCTGTTGTCGCTATTTATCCTCGATGCCTTGCGACAAGGAACACATCAGACGGCTATTGCATTTATAGCCTCATTGGAATTTCACCACCGTGAGGATCTCCCACAGCCGCCCTCATTGCTTGCGACGGTTCTATCTCGCTCGAGCTGTGACTGGACGGAAGTATCATTGTCCCTTCTGCCTGTCATCGCCGTCATTGAATTTGCCTTTCAATTGTCTGAGTCCTGAAGATATATAAAATATGTTCGCTCATGTAGCTCGTCCGTTCCGAACAGCAGAAGGAAAGTATCTGATGTGCTGATATTCAGTTTTCAAAGTGCAACACCTGTTCTCTAAAAAAGAAAACAGGCGAAAGGATTATTTATCCCTTCACCTGTTTCCTCACTTAAAGGCTAAAACACACCCCTGTTTTATAAATTTTTTAAAATATTTTTTATTTTTGCTACTGCACGATATACCGATCTTTGAACGCATTGATATGTACATCCTTCTTCATGAGATATTTCTTCAAAGGTTTTCTCTTCAAAATAGTACTTTTTCAATCTGCGTTTTTGCACATCAGGCAATTTGTTTATTGCCATATGAAGATTTTCCGCATCCTGAGCTTTATCAAAGTATTCTTCTAACGACTGTTCGCTTGAAACACTCTTTTGGTACAAGGTATTTTCATCTACTTCGGAATGTTCCAAATGTCTGTCGTATTCATTCATCTGAGAAATATCTTCAAGTTCAAATCTATTAAAACTCTCAAACACTTCCTGCGATACCTCAATCTTTTGAAAATTATTATTTACATCAACAAAAGAAATATAGTATCTTCCGGCTTTCGTGTACAGTGTATAAGGATTGTACTTATCCTTTCTCCTTTTAGGACGCTTGTCCATTCAATTATCCTCCAATCAATCTGAATTTTTTTATTCAGGTCGATCGGAGGACTTCTATTCCTATAGATCATCTTGCCCTTTCTGCTTTCAATGCAAAAAAGGCATAAAATTAAGCCGACAGTTAATAGCATTAAAAGCTATAACTTGTCGGCTTTTCGTAAGCTCGTTCCTACTGATTAAATCAGCGTTTCCGGCTGTAGGCTCGTACTAAGTTTTAAATTAAATTTTTAAACATCCACTGCAACAAAAGATTTGCAAATAGGACATCGTGTTTCTGTGCTATGCTGACCTAATTCTGTTTTTCTTAATAATCTTACCTTAGGTTTATTATAATTAACTAAATTTACAATCATTAATTTTCTTTATATAATTATTTACTAATTCATTGAAATTCAACTTATACATATTTTCCTCTTTTCTTTCTTAACCCAAAAATTATACTTATTCCCCACTCTCAAACACATATAGGTATAAGTCATCAAGTGTAGGGGTACTGGTTTTGGTGCAAAATTCATCCGCTGGATATCTATATATATAATTATGTGTCGAGGCTAATGCCCCGACACAATTACTCTTACTTTACATTAACCTTCAGATTAAGGGTTTTCACAGCGTTAACCTTAATTTTTAAGGATGTTGTCCCTTTCTTAAGTCCCTTGATTTTTAGAGTTGTGGCATTTGTCTTTGATGTGATTTTTGCAACCTTTGTGTTTGTGTATTTGTTGTTGATTGTTGCAACTTTACCACTTACCTTAACTGTTGCTGTTCCACCCTTTTTAACCTTTACAGTTGTTTTAGACAGCTTTGGTGCTGTTGTGACCATCACCTTGCAAGTCAGCTTTTTACCTGTAGTAAGTGTGGCTGTTACTGTTGCTGTTCCCTTGTTAAGTGCAGTTACTTTTCCGTTATTAACGGTTGCAACTTTCTTATTAGAAGTAGTCCAAGATCTTACTGTTCCGCCAACAGCCTTTAAGGTTTTGCTTGTGCCGGACTTTAGGGAAATATTGGTTGATGTAAGGCTTGGAGAAGTTGTAACAGTTACCTTGCAGGTGAGCTTTTCGCCTGTTGTAAGGGTTGCTGTGATTGTTGCTGTACCTTTACTTACTGCTGTCACCTTGCCGTTATTGACGGTTGCAACATTTTTGTTTGAGGTTGCCCAGGATTTTGCTGTGCCGTCAGTAACCTTTAAGGTCTTACTTTCACCGGCTTTAAGTGTTAATTGTGATGCAGAAAGCTTTGCCTGACTTTGAATTTTCCTGACTTCACCCTCAAATTTTACTCTGCCCCATTCTTTAACCAAATATTCATTATTCTCTGTCTTTTCAAAAGAACATTCATCGAAAGTGTATTCCCCTGTGTCACGGTTCAAGGATACAGTCTTTGGGGTAAAAGATACTATCTCGTAACCCTCATCAGGTACGACTTTATATGAGTAAGGTGCAACTGCACATTTAAAAATCTGGTTTTCTAAGAGAATATCATCTAAACCATCTGAATAACAACGATAGAATGAAACATTTTCCATATTTGTAGCAAAACTGCCAAGTGTTTCACCCACAAAAGGGTATAGCTTTGTGTTTTTTAATACTCCTATTGTTATATCCCCTGTAACATAAGGAATGTCAATTATAACTTTGTTATCATTAACCCTTTTCGGTGCAACAAAGGTATCCTTATTCATTACAACAAGAACATCTGTTATGGTATATTCGGTATTCATATATGGTTTTGCCTCTAAGGTAGTGGTGTATCTGCTACCGATTCTACAGTAGGTTGCCTTGTTTGAAGAACAATCCGCACTATCATAAAGGTGATTTACCTTTGCATATGTTGTGTCGGGGATAGTGGAAGTTGGCTTGGATGATGCTGTAGGGTCAGGCTCTGCTGTTGCCGTAATAGTCAGCGGAGCAGTAAAACCACCCTCGTTTTTAAAGGTATATGTTCCGTCACCGTTGTCGATGACAGGCATATCCTCGTCGCCCTGCTTTACACTTATGTAGTTAATCTTATATCCCTGTACAGGTGAAAGGGTTGTTTCGTAATAACCCCATACCTCCTCTTGCATATTAGAGGAAATAACATTTGTAAGGTTGTAGGTCACATATGCTCCACCCGGAATTGTGGAAGTAGGCTTTGATGATGTAGGCTCCGATTCTGTTGTTTTTGGCTCTGCAACAGCGGTAACATAGATAGATGCCCCACCGGTGACTGATATTGTATATGAGCCATCATCATTTTTTGTTACAACTTTTTCTGCAACAATGCCATCATCGTCGGTTATATCACGCTGATTTTCATTGAAATTATCGGAAGTTGTTACTTTAAAATCAACAATTTCATATCCCTTATCAGGTGTAAATACATCTTTAAAAAAGTATGTTCCGCAACCCTTGATTTGTGTTGTTGCTATCTCAGAATTGCGTTCTTTCAGCTCGTTGCAATATTCTGAAGAAACATTAGTTAAATTAGTAATGTAATAATTATAACCATGTCCACCATATATGGGAAGTCCGATGTCCATTATAGAAACAGCTATACAAATATCTCCTCTTACCTTTGGAATGTTAATAACATAAGAACCATCGTCATTTTTTGTAGGATAAACAGGAGTATTTTCTCCCATAATGACTACAAGGGAATCAATTTCTATAGTATCTGTTTTCGGTGAAAGCTTTGATATATATGATTCCCCTTCATTGATTTCAGTGCTGGTGTTGGAAATATTAATATAGTCCAACTGATGAAGTGAATCGCCTTTATCATACTTAAAATACTGTACTTTGTAAGTTTTCGTTTCCTCTGCAAAAACTGTCGGTATCATCCCCAGTAGCATAACCAAAACGATTGTAATTGATAATAGTTTTTTCATAATTTTCCTCCTAGTTTAAATTTAATTTTCTACAGGAAAACAATTAATCAATCTCCTTATGGATATAGTATCATATCACTATAAAAATTATATAAATTTATCGAAAATGATATTAAATTTGAACAAAGTGATTATTTTTACCAAGTAATCATTGAATCACATTGATATAAAAACATATTTATGCTATAATATCAAGAAAATCATATAACTCATTTAGGTGAATTTATGAAAATACTTATCTGTGATGATGATATTAGTGTCGTTCAAACCATGAAAGCCAATATTGTTGCCTTTGCCGAAAAGCATAAAATAAATTTCATTATTGATACTTGTACAAATAGTGAAAAAGTATATAAAACTGAAACCCGTTATGATATGGCTTTTATTGATATTGAAATGCCTCATATTGACGGACTTACATTAATTTCACACTTAAAAGAAATAAATGACAACATTATAGTTTTTGTAATCACATCTTATGAATGTTATCTTGATAGTGCTATGGATTTGGATGTTTTTAGATATATATCAAAACCTATTGATTATCACCGTTTAAGCAGAAGCCTTGAAATAGCATTAAAACGCTTTCGGGAAAGCACCCAGAGAATAACATTAGAGTATTACGATGAATATTACAGTATATTCACAAAGGATATTTTGTTCATAACTACGGAAAACAGCAGGGCTGTAGTTGTAACAAAACAAAGGAAATATCATACCAATAAAAGGATGTCATATTGGCGGGATAAGTTGAAAGAAATTGAATATTTTGCTCAACCACATCACAGTTATTTAGTAAATCTCAGATATGTATCAGAGTTTAACAAAACAGAGTTATCGCTTGTGTGCGATAACCAAAAGTATAAAATTCCAATCTCACAAAGAGGTTATCCAAACTTTAAAAAATCATATTTTTCTTATATGGGAACATAATTATGACATATACAATTTGTTACGGATTAATATTTTTAGTAGAAATTCTTATTTCAGTGTTTTACTTTGAAACTAAGTTTGACCGTAAAGTTTCAAAAAAAATTCTCTATACAGCTTTAATTCTAATGTACATAGCACTGTATTCTTCTCGATTACTTAATTTAACTTGGGTAAATGTTACATCATTCTTTGTATGCAACTTTTTACTGTTGTTCACCTGTTATCAAGCAAAAATTAAGGCTTGTATATTCCACTCAGGCATATTATTAATAATGATGTCACTTACAGAAAGCATTGTTATGTTTGCATCTTCAATGTTATTTGATGTGGATTTATTGGCTTGTCTTGATGATTCCATTAACCTAATTATTCAATCCTCAATAAGCAAAATTATGTATTTGCTTGTTATATATATAATCCTAAAAGTATCGACTAAAGAATACAAATCCGAAAACAATTCGCTGTCTATATTTTTAGTAATCTTACCCATATCCAGCGTGTTACTTATGTATGCAATTTCATATGCACTTGCCAAATATAAGATGGAACCGAAGTATTTTTCGTTATTACTCGTTGGTATTGTTACTCTGTTAATATCAAATATAATAGTGTTTTGGATCTATGAATTTACACTAAAAACCCACAAACGAAATCTTGAACTTGAAATTGAAAGGGAAAAAGAGCGTTCAAACACAGAGTATTATGAACTGCTCAATCAACAAAACGAAAATACAAAAATTGTTATACACGATATAAAACATCATTTAAATACAATTAAAAATCTTATCCCCAAGGATAATGATAGTATCAGTAATTACATTGATAACATAATAGACGATTTTGGTATAAACAATACTATTGACTATTGCAACAATGTTTTAGTGAATTTAATTACAAACAGATATAGAAAGATTTGTGAAGACTCAAAAATAAAGTTCAATATTGATATAAGGAATACTCAAATTGATTTTATGAGCGAACCGGATATAACTGCGTTGCTTGATAATTTGCTTGAAAATGCAGTTGAAGCAACAAGCAAAGCCAATGTAAAATTTATTGATTTTTCTATAAACAAGAGAAAAAACAACTTTCTCTCAATAATAATTACAAATTCAGTTAAGGAAAAGGTGAAAATTACAGATAATCTCATTATTTCTTCAAAGAAATCAAAAGGTATTCATGGTGTTGGTTTGAGGAGTATTAAACGAGTAGTAGAAAAATATGACGGTGAAATGAAAATGTCATTTGATGAAAACGCTTTGACATTCACTACAAGTATTATTTTTAGAATTCCTTAGTTTTCACTTTTTTGATTATGGAACATACAATTTGTATAATGAACTGCTCTTACCACCTTGTTCACGGTAACGTTGCTCAGTTTCTATCAACCCTGCTTTTTTTAAATCCTTAATAGCTCTGCGGACTGTAGCAGGCGACAGCTTTATGTCGCCTGCTATTGTTTTTACGGAGGGCCAGCATTCACCATTTTTGTTGGCTCGGTCATGTAGGTAGGTATATACGGCAATGGCTCGGTGCGGTAAGTCCATTTGGTAGAGAAAAGTTAATCTACTCATTATCCAGCACCTCCTGTGGCGGTCTTTCGGTTCTGATTGGTGCTGTTTTCTTTTTAGTGTTTTTATTCTCTGTTGATTTTTCCTGCGGTGCTGATTCTTCCGCTTTTGGTGAGGTCTTTAGATTTTCGTTTTTATGCTTTTTCTCACCGCTTGTTTCATCAAAATCCGAATCAGTTACAGGACAGTATGTCTGGATTATGTTGTTGAACAACTCCGAACGATTAGCATAGTGAACTTCACGGTTTCCGTTTTCCATGACCTCATACTTTTCCTCAAATTTAATACCCCATTTAAAAAACAATTTCAGCTTGACTTTCATCGGATAAAAGCCTGTTTTCATAACAACAAATGTGCCTTTTGGAAGTGACTTTAACTCATCGGGGGTCATCAAAGGTCGCTCAATCATCTGCAAGGATTGTGAGGGGTCATTTTTGCTCCTGCTCACCGAACCACTCATAACAGTTCTTGAACCGAGTGCTTTTGACAACACTTCTGCACTTGTACTGTTGGGAGCAAATCCGCCAAAGATAGTCAGCTGTGTATTATCTATAATTACATCAGCACCCTCTTTGCCGTAATTTTTCTCCAACTGTGCAAAGGATTGAATGATTGGTACGATCTGCAACCGCCTTGAACGGGAAGCAGAAAACATCATCTCTGCCGAATCAATCTTTGGCAAGGTTCCGAATTCATCACAGAAGAACACACAGCGGTTTTTCAGCACACCGCCGTTTTCATCTGCGACTGAAAGTATTTCACGGTAGAGCTGTTGGATAATCAGAGAAACCATAAAGAAAGTGTTGGGATTTTCCTCCGGCATTACAATGAATATTGCACACTTTTCATTACAGAATTTTTCAGCGTCAATCTCCGTATCAAAGCATAAAAGCTGTTCAAGTTCGGAGTCAAGAAATGAATTCAGCCTTGAAAGTGCTGTACTCATAACACTTGACATACTCTGCTCAGCTGTGTTCAGTGCCGCTCCTGCGAACCATTTTGCTTTATGGTCGTCGGGAAGATAATCCATTAAAAGCTGAAACTGATTTTTACCTTTCTTGTTGGTCGGAGCAAGCAATTCCTGAATGATTTTGAATACCGAAACAATATGCCTTTCTTCGGGTTCGCAGAATTCTGAAACAAGCAGAATAGTTGCTGTTAAAAGTCCCTCTGCCGCATCATAGAAGTAAGCATTTTGTCCGAATGAAGCCGAGTCCATTCCCGAAAGAATAATCGTTTTTGAAATGATTTTTGCATATTTTTCTGCTCTTGCCTTGTAAACAAGCTGTTCGGGTTCAGCTTTGTATAAGTCCATATATTTGTTCACGAGGTGCAGAAGATTATTACCGTGTGAGCGTGTGGGATTACGCAAATCTATAACAGCAATTTTGTAGCCGTAATACTTTTCCGCAATCGTTCCGTAGTTTCGAACAATGTCGCCTTTCGTGTCGCTGCATAAAAAAGACATATCCGTTGCACAGGCATATTCAATGCAAGGATAAAGCCAAAATGCAGTCTTACCGACACCCGCCGCACCAATCATCAGAGCATGAACATCGCCTGTATCAACCATTGCAGTTGTTGTGCTGACAGGTTCTTTTTGCGCTATTACTTTTTTATTTTTCTTTTTCCTGAACAGATTTCTGAATTTTCTGAAAGCATAAAATACTTTGTGAGCAATGTTAATCAATCTACCTATTGTCCTGCTTTTACAACCGACAACGATCCCTTGTTGCGTCGGTCTGCTTTTGGGATTTTTTCTCCACTTGTTCGGCTGAAAATTTATGTGCTTGTAGGTTCTCTTTATCTCTTTTTTGTTTGCCTACCGAGCCGTTCCGTATTGCCCTTGTCCGACTGTTTTGTTCTTTATGCGATTGAGGGAATAGTAATTGCCGACTGTAGAAATAATTATGAACAGTGCAAACATTGAGCCTGCAACAATAATAAGAGTTATAATACCTGAGAGCATATTTGTTCATCTCCTTCTTTCGCAAATTTCAAATCCTCATTCCAGTCCTTGTGGTTTGGAATTAGGTTTTTGTTTTGAATATTCATTGAGTTTAATTTATCGGCTATCCGTTTGTTTGCTGTCTGTCCTGCATCGTCATTGTCAAAGCAGAGAAACACATTTTTGATGTTCGTATTATCTTTCAGGCATTGAAAAAGTACCCTGTCCGAAACAGAGCAGGATGCCGCATAGCTGTGTTCTTGCCAGTTTTCCTTGTGCATTGAAATGTAGGAAAGCATATCAATGGGAGCTTCGAATAAGAATATCTTGTCGCTTTTACCGTGCCAGTGAAAACTATATTCAGGTTGACTGCCTGTAACATTTCCCTTGTACGGATTACTCGTCACCGTTCCTCTCTTGTGTGCGTGGCGAGGTTTACCGTTTGAATCATAGCCGACAAATACCGCATTGTGATAATGGGCAGATTCAAAAATCAATTTCCTACCCACAAATTCATAAAGCACATCCTTGTCAATGCCACGAGTCAACAGCAGATAAGAAAAAACTCTGCTCATTCTGTCATTCCCCGTCGGCAGTTCAAAGGGTTTATGCTCTTTTTCTATGGGCGGTGAGGTTATGATTTGACCGCCACAGTTATTCAAAAGCATTTCCACCGCTTGGGCATAGTCCTTGTTGTAAAATCTGCGGACAAAATCAACCGCATCGCCGCCTTTCTGTTCGTACTGATGATACCAGAGGTGGCCTCTGATTGTTACCTTTTGCAATCCGTCAAGCCATTCATACTCCGAGCCTGATTTTTTGACTTTCTCGCCTTGAATTATAAGAAATTGTGCAAGGTCTGTTCGCCTTGCCTGTTCTCGCTGTTCTTTTGTAAAATGAATGTAGGTTGATATTTTAATCACTTCCTTGAGTATAATATTTTTTCTTTCTGCTGTAATATCTTATAGTGGGTACTTCTTCTCTTATCACCGTGACAGGTGGCACCTATCAGCGTTTGGGCGCAGTTATTCCTTGGCGGTAGAATTATTTTTATAGACAATCTTATTTAAGTGTGATAAGATAATTGTAAAATAATTAAGTAATAAGTCGGAATTTCAGGGATGCTAAATTCCTATTTTGTGAGGAAAGATATTATGAGAGATACTATTAAAGAGTATATAGAATTAAGTGATAAAGAAAAAAACGATTTATGGAATACTGCTACATTTGTTTTTGACACCAATGTTTTCTTGAATTTGTATCGATATAGTAATAAAACAAGAAACCAATTAATAGAATCATTTGAATGGTTAAAAACACGAATTTGGATGCCATATCAAGTTGCTTCAGAATTTTGTAAGGATAGATATAGTGTAATAGATGAAGCTAACAAACGTTTTGATAATCTTTCAGCAGATGCTGATAAGTTGACTGATAATTGGAGAGAGGAATTACGTCTTGATCGCAGTGATTCAGACATTAAAGAATTAGGTAAATACTTAAAAGAATGGATTACAAAGAAAAAAGATAATAATTATCTCACTTTTAGTGCAACAAATGATGAGGTTTTTCGTAGACTTCTTGATTTGTTTGATGGAAAAGTTGGAAAACCATTTAGTGTCGAAGAAAAATTGAATATTGAACAAGAAGGAGAAAAGAGATACGCAAGTAAAATTCCACCAGGATATAGAGATAATAAAAAAACAGCAAATAGATTTGGCGATTTATTCGTTTGGAAGGAAATAATTGGTTATTCTAAATTAAAAGAAGTTGATATCATTTTTGTAACACATGATCAAAAAGAAGATTGGTGGAATACTATCAGTGGAAAAACCATCGGACCAAGAATAGAATTGAGAAAAGAATTCTATGAAGAAACAAAAAAATGTTTCATATGTACACAATGTCCTCTTTTCTTTCATTTTTTATTGAAAACAAAGGTAAATATATTGATAAAACAACAATTGATGAAGTAGAATTATTTGCTTCAGTAATGAAGAAAAAGATTCCTCGTGAGGAATTAAAAGAGTATTACAAATCTTTAGAAGATGCTAATGAAAAAACGGCAGCTAAGTTAAGATTTAAAATTGCTAATCTAGAAAGAAAAAACAAAAAAAGAAAAAGCAGTATTAATGCGTTGCACAAAAAAGCAAGCAAAAGGCGACTGTCTGTTGAGGAAGAAATTGCCCTTCAAAGAAATGAAGAACATTTGATTAATGATACTGTAAAAATAGAGCAGTTAAAAGAACGCCTTCTATACTTAACGTCGCTTGAATAATGATAATAATTTCGCTTATATAAGAGGAATAAAGAAGCTATTTAGATAAAATTTCACATATCAAATGAATATGACAAATTTCACAAATTTATTTTAACTTTAACTTTGCAAATTACATTTTTACCCCCTGAGCCTGCTTTTTATCATTAATCTTCTGCTGTAACTTTTTATCCGTCCTTTGTGCTTTCTGCTTTTCTTCAAAGCGAAGCCTACTTTGAATCATATTGCAGAGATAGCGTAGGAGATAAAGAGAAGAAACTGCAACGCTGTTTCGGTTGGTTTTATTTGAATAACGAGGATACAAAATGCCTCTGCCTGAATCAAAGACTGATTCGGCAGAGGTATTTTTTTCATCTACAAACGCTTTCGAAACATCTTCGTCATCAACATTACCGCTTTCTTCCGCTTCATCTTCGGTCTGATTTAATTTCAACGCTTCCTTGATTACCGCATTCTTGATTGACTTGAATTCCTTGTTTTGGGCAAGCGAAATCCTGTCAGGCATTTCATCCGTGTAGGTGCGGATTGTATTTTCCTTTTGCTCATACCAAAGGTCATACAACTTTTTGATTCTGTCATCACTTGCGAGCTCTTCAACAATGGAATCAACGATTGCTTTCACATCAGGCTTGAGATAGCCATAAACCTTTTTGCCTTTCGTTTTTGAAAGTCTGTCGGCAAGCTCCAACAGCTTATGCTGAATTGATGCACTGATATATATTTCTGAGTTAATTTTTGAAACCAAATCCTCTACAATGTCACGAGCCTCTGCTCGGAGTTTATCCCTGTGTTCTGTCTGTTTCTGATAAATACTTATCAAGTCCTGACGGAAGACTATCTTTGCAAGATTTGATTTAATATTTTCAATTCCCTTTTCCGTCAGGTACGCTTCGTTGGGCTTTGTGGAATATGCAATCATATGAATGTGAGGATGGTGTCCCTCGTTATGAAATGCCGCATACCATCGGAAATTTTCGGGAGCGATTTTCATATTCTCCGCTATCATATTTCTTTGTGATCGAATGAGATTCATCCAAGCTTTTGCATTGTTGTAGCCCAGCCGTTCCGCATCTTCTCGCTTGAGAGAAATGATATGCGTCCATACATTACTCTTGCTTTCGGCAACCTCTTTCTGCACATTGGATAAAACTATCGGCACACCGTCATCAGTAAATAAGCCGTGGGAAGATACTTTTTCTACTCTTGGTCGCTGTGCAATGTAGCTTACATATTTTTCTCGGTCGCCGAATAACTCTGCGTGAGTTTCGGCAATCCGCAAAATCAATTCATCAGCATTACCTCTGTTCGGCTTATCAAGATAATCCTGATACTCATACAAGTCCTTTGAGTCAGGATAATCTTTCAATAATTTATTGATAATCTTTTTCTGAACTGAAGTCGCTTCCATAAACTTTTGTGTGTTGTCAGCCTTTTCAACTCCGTCACGAGTTGCAATGTATGAAACATAATTCCCGATATGAGTTTTAGAATTCGGTTTGATATACGGTGATTTCATAATAATTCTCGGCATAGCTTACCCTTTCTGAAACCTTACAGCATCATCAAACTTGTATTTACCACTGTTGTGCTTGACCTCATCAACACATATTTTTCTTAAATCTCTCAGTTGACCTTCGGTAATATCATTGGTTGCCGCAACAACATGCATAAGCATTGCAAGCTCCACGCCCTGCTTGAACAGTACTCTTGCAATTCTATCCTCGGTATCAAGAATTTTTGAACTGATGACGGATTCCAGTGCAGGAGTAAGCACCTTGCTTACATTTTTTGAGTTTAGCCACGCAATGTAAAATTCTATTGCGTCGGAAATAAACTCACTTCGTGATGTTGCGTTGGTTTGCGCTATGGCATTGTCACAGGCTTTGAGTAAATCCTGATTAATATATAGTCCTATTCTCTTTGAGTCGTTGTCCATTTTTCGCCTTTCCTTTCGGTAACACTTCGGGTATTCAGAGAAAACCTCATCAAAACGGCAAAATCGGGCAGTATGGAATACAATCGGTAACACAATCCGAAAAAAGTAACACCCTTAAAAATCCCCGAACGGCGTTGCCGGTCGGTGTATTTCGGCGAATCCGTGCTTGCACGGAATACGCCTTTCTCCTGCTTAAAATTCCACCCTTGAAAAACTGCCCGAATTGCCGTAACTTCGATTTTTTCACACCTTGCCACAAACCGCCCGATTTCGGCTTTTATTCGATTTCGGATACTTTCCCGACTTCTCCTTTAAAAGCCGACACAGGGCGAATATGGCGAGAATACCGCTGTTATTCTGACTTTATTGATTTGCCGTTTATTACTTCAAAATTGCACTGGGTATATGACAGTCCGTACTCCTTGACTTCACGGTTCAGAATATCGAACATTGACTGCTCAATATTTCGTGGGCTGAGTTTTATTTCATCACTTAAAGTGTCATAGCAAATCCATTCCTCACTCTCGGGTGTATCCTTTACAAGAATATCAAGTCCTATCTGTGGTTCTTCATCAATGAAATAAATTACTGCATTGATTTTTACACAACCAACTGTGAGAGTTGCTACAAGTCTTTCTTCATAGCCTGCTTTGCCATATAACTTTTTCTTAACTTCACCGGCTGTCATATACCTTTTGAAACAGTACCTCTTGCCTAAATCTTTCTTAAGCTGTTTTCTCAAATTCATAAAGTCATATCACCGAACCCCTCGTCTTCGTCATCACATAAATCAAATGAATTTGGTTGTTCTTCCGGGTGCTGTTCGTAATATTTGTCAGCACTATAATTGACAGCCTTGTTCAGAACATTAATATCAAGTCCACAATCCATATATCCTTGTGCGACCGTATCATAGTAACCCTCTGAGGGCAGTCCGAAGTTCTGTTTTAAATTCATAATGTAAACCATTCCTTGAACATCTCTGCCACCTACATTTACATTTATATCTTCTTTGAAATATGAGTTAGGGTAACCCTCGTATCTGTCAAGCATAAGTTCATCAAAGGGTGTTATCTTCCAAAGGGCAACCGGAACACTTGAACCTTGTTTTGGTGCTATGGTAGCAAATGAACAATTCGGTCGTCCCTTAAACTGCAACTCATAATTATCAATCATCCCTGTTGCAATTAGTTTTGCAGTTGGGCAACGAAAACTCATCTGTTCAAGATTCAGATTACTGCCATAGGCAACATATATCTTACTCATAATAATTTCTCCTCTCCTTTACATTGACATAGAAAAATCCGAACCATCTTCCTGCTGTTCAGCAGTTTCCGGTTCGGATTCTATTTCAACATTGTTTTCCATTGTTTCAATATATCTTCTTTGTTCTAACCTCTCCTTTTGCTTTTCTGCCTGTGCTGGGTCTTTCCAAGCAATATTGCCATCAAGATTTTTTAGGAGATGGGTTCTTGCTGTTTTGAATTCATCTCCTATCATACCCAACCTTAACAGCCAAGTTCTGAAAGTGTATTTTTCATTACCGGAATGAGTTTTGTTACGCATAGCCCTCTTTTGTATTAGTGCTTGGTGGCTGATTGCAAGTGACAGTTGAACATACGCCTTTACCTTTCCTGCGTGTAGAGTTGAATTGAAAAGGCGAAATTCAATTGTTCCCTTGCTGAAAACAGAATGAAGGTTAAGACCGTGATACCTCGTATCATCATAATGTCGCCAACTACCATCTTCTCCGTCATACCACATATCCTTAATCTGTTCCATTGTAAGTGGCGGTCGCTTGTTCACCTCATCAAGAAATCTTGTGTCAGCTTTTTCACAGTAGTGTTCCCTGCGAACATTAACATCAAGTGCCTTGTATAATAAATCTTCCTTTGACGCCATAATATTTACAATGTTACGAAGAGTTTTGGGAGTGTGTTTTGACGCGTCAACATGAACATGAATACCACACCTGCCATTAACTCTTGCACCTGCATTTCGTAAAGCTCTTACAAGTTCCTGCAAGGTTTCAATATCTTTATACTGACAGATTGGAGAAACAAATTCAACTGAATAAAGCTGACTTGCTCTTTCACCCTGTCGGTTAGTACACTCAATACTTGAGTCACGCATTATTTTCCAGTTTCTGTCCTCAGGATCCTTTACAGTATATGAATCATAACCTCCACCTATATGAGTTGCACTTGTATGAAAATAACCGGCTATTACCTTTGATGCTGTTGCTCTGGTAATGCCGGTCATTTCAATTTCTATTCCAAAATTTTGTGTCCTCAAGTCTTATCCTCGCTTTCATTCTTTGGCTTCTTTGGTTTAGGAACAGGCTTTGACTTCTCCCTCATATCAATGAAATCTCTCACAGTAGAAGGTACATACTTTGTGTACATTGAGTCAACTGCTTTCAACAGTTTATCAGAAAAATCAGCGTCTTTCTGTACCATATACATTTTGAGAGCAGATAGCTTTTCATCATCATAGCCAAAGGTAATGTTTGTTTTCTTCATTTCGATTTCACCTCCACATACTTCATATTTGGAATCTTAATCCACTTTGTCCAGCCTCGACCGTTAAGCTCTGTTTTGACAACTCCGTAGGCTGTGCCTTGTGCCTCAATAACATAACCATCACCAACATAGACACCAATATGTCCGGGCATCCAGACAGCAAGTCCAGGTGTGTCGGGCATAGTTGAAATGTCACCTGACTCTTTTGTGTAGTTCCATATTGATGTTGTATTGCAGTCTTGGAAGTTGTTGGAGCCTGCTGTGATTTCACCGGTATCCGAGTTGTACCACATATATGACTTGATTAAACCAATGCAGTCGGTGACTCTCTTGCCAATCCACTTTTCTCCCACCTTACGCATTGGCCCGCCTGCCTCGGTTTCCCCGGGATATTTCTTTGCCATTTCATCAAGGTAGCTTGTTGTACACACCTGACCATATGCACCCCAAACATATCCCCAACCATTACTTTCTGCATTCTTGCACCACTCCACAAGGTCAAGGTTATTTTTAGTTGTCTTGTCGGTAAAGTCAGAAGTATCAATCTTATTGCCTTTGATTGAATTCATAATCTTACTAAACTCATTAGGATTAATTTGAATACCAAATTCAGAATTAACCTTTTCAATCAGTCCTTGATTTGTTAAATCTTTCTTAAAGCACTTTACAAACTTATCAATAAAATCTTTATCGTGCTTATCAGAAAAGTAAAAGATATATATGACCTCTGCCTGTTTGTTGTACTTGGACAGTTTCTTCTCCTTTAACTCTTCCTCAATCTTCTCCATGGTTTTATTGATATTTTCAAGATTTTCTTTGTGTTCAGCCATAAGTTGTGTCTGAATACTTTGGTTAAGGGATGCTGTATCAAACTCAATATCACCATTAAAAAATGACACCACAGCAATAATCGGCAGTGCAAGAATCAGAACAATTCCGATTACTACACCACCGACTGTTTTTATTACTTTGGGATTTGTAACCAGGGCAACTGCTATTTTCTTTAGAGCTGCACCTACTGTTATTGACATTGTATCACCTCCGTAACGCAAAAAATCCGATTGAAATTCATTTAAGAAAATCAATCGGATTATATTACTTGTTTAAATTGTAAAGCTAATCAATAAACTTGAATTTATAATTTTTCCATATACACAAATTGTAATTCATCATTGACTGCTTTGCAATCAAATATTTTATATCCCATGTTCTGGTATAATCTTATATTATTTTTGCTCCTTGTGCTTGTAAAAAGTTCATATCGTTTTTGTGGGAAATAATGTTCTATTTCTGCCAAAAGATTTGACCCATATCCTTTACACCTATAATCGGGATGTACCATTAGTTTTCCTATATATACTGTGCCGTTATGCTCTTTTGCACGAACTGAGCCGATGATAACATTTTTATCATTGACCATTTTTAGAATAACACCATCATTAAATTCATCAACCACTTCATCTAATGTTTGTTTTAACGGTGGAATGTTCTTATTGCCAAACAGAGTCGCTTCACTTTGATATGAAAGATATTGCAGTTGCAGTATTTCCTGCAAATCATTATGTTCTGCCTTATAAATCATAAACATTGTTTTCTCCTACAAAACTCAATTTATCAATCAGCTATTTTTGAATAATTATATCACTCGTCAATAAAAATGTCTATGAATATTTTTATCTACCCCCAGCACTCCCAAACAATTCCGCCTTATACTCCGGAGCCTTAACCATAAGGAGGAATCTCTCATTACCACAACGGTAGAAGCAAGTACCTCTTTCGGAGAAACGAATAAGTCCATACTCGTTAGGTTCAAGCATAAGTGCATCCTGAAAGTCCTTTGGATTGATGTTACCGGGATAGAACAGATATACATGAGTTGGGATTGAAAACAGCGGTTTTGTAAATTCTTTGATTTTGGGGAGCAGGAAATCCTCAATGTTTTGACTGGCTATGATGACAGCAGAGTCCTTTTTGCGTACTCGCTTCATAGCGTTGCGGATATACTCAATGGCTGTCATATTGGTAAGGAACAAATAAAGTTCGTCAATACTTGCAACTGTGTTGCCTTCTCCAAGAAGCTTGTTACTCATATATGAGAGAATATTAAAAAGCATTGCATCTTTGAGCCTTTTGTTTGTATCCAGCAAACCCTTAACACCAAAGCATAACAGCTTGTCATCTGTAATGTTACTGTAACCGTTGAAATACTGTGACTCTGAACCTACACACATACTGTGGATTGCAAGGCAGATTTCTCGTAGGATTTCCTTCGTGTATAAGCTGTTGCTGTCCTCTTTGAAATTCTCGTATTCCTCTGTACACACCACATAGAAGTCAGACATTATTGGATAATCGGTAGGTCTTAGTCGAGTGTAATCTGTGTTGTCGTTAATGCCGAACTTGTTGTATAACTTGGTCAGCAAAATCTCAATAGTATCAAGCTGTTCGTCTGTAAAATCTTTGTATGCTCTGAAGAAATCTTTGAGGAATGCAATGTGCTGTGATAGTTTAGTGCTTTTAATGAAAGCCTCCGGTACATCAATATCATCCTCGCAGGAATATATTGCAACCTCTTTATCATTGTCAGTGTGCGGATTGCCTGCAAGCTCAGCTTGCTCATTCCAAGACTTTGGCTCCAAGGGATTGATAGTGTGTCTGCCATCCATAAAATCAATATAACAACCACCAAGATTGCTAACTAAATCTTCATACTCTGCTTCTGGGTCAAGGCAAATAAGTGACTTGCCACTTTCACGAATGTTGGTTAATAACAGTTTTAAGAGGTATGACTTACCCTGTCCGGAGTTGCCGAGTATAAGGACATTGCTGTTGGTTTTGTCATCTGTTCTGGCGTCAAAATCCACAAGAATGTTTGTGCCATACTTATCCCTGCCGATATATAGTCCCTTTGCATCTGTCTTTCCTGAATAGTTAAAGGGGAACAGATTAGCAACAGAGCTTGCCGGAAGTACCCTTTCAAACAACGAACCGAACTGATTATTTCCAACCGGTGTTACTGACAGGAAAACCTCCTGCTGACGAAGTGTAAGTCTGTCAAACTCAATCTTGGAACGGGTGAGTTCCATTGAGATTTCTGTCTGTAAATCTCTTAACCTTTGCTTTGAGTTGGCTGTTAATTCAATATATACGGCACAATGGAGAAGTGGCTCTTTGTTTCTTCTGAGGTTTACCATAAGGGCTGTTACATCCTGAAGATTACCCTCAGCTTCAATGGTTTCATTCACATTGTTCCCTGTACTTTGCAGTTTGTTCTTTCGTGTTGCGTTCTGAACAATTTTTCTCTGTTCAACTGAGGATACAAGTCGGTTGTAGATGTGAAGAGTAACACCATTTCTGTCACCGATTTGAGAAAGAATTGCCTGTTCTTCTGTTGACGGCGGATATTCCTTGACTGCCCAAATACTCCTGTAACTGTCACCTACATAGTAAAAATCACTTTTGAACTTTATTGTTGGCGGAAGTATCATATCGAAGAAATCTTTTGTGTTGATTTCTTCTTGCTGTTCCGGTGTTAAAACTTTTGGTTTGCGTTTAAATAGTTTCATTTTTGCCCTCCTTAATTTTCATATGCAATTACAATCAGTCGTTCTTCTTCACTTTCATTTGTACAGGTGGAAAGGGATAGAAGCTTGTGTGATGCACTTGGAGTTATGCCTGTGGTATAGAGAGAATTCTCTTTAGCGTAGGCAATTCTTTTGCAAAATTTTTCTGCTGATTTTGCTTCAATAAATTTGTACCAGGTGTCATTAGAATTTGTTTTCATAACAGAAAAAACAGTGTATTTTCTTACACCATCCTTTATTTCAAAAGTAATTGTTGGGTGTGAATCCCTGTAGCTTTTACGAGTGTAATTCATAAGTGTTCCGAACATACTGCCGTCATTCATATGGTGTCCGTAGATAATCATATTCGCACTTTTAAGTGAGCAACGATAATCAAGGAAAGGTGTTCCGCTTAGACTGTAGTTACCATTGAAATTTCTGTTTAAATATTTTTGATGGTCTGTGGTGCTTTGCATTACCGGATATGAAATACCTGTATCATTCACAGTTAGCCAACCTATACATTCATTGTTTTTCTTTTCAAGTGATGATACATTGTGTCCTGTTGAATAAGATGTATTTTCATAAGTATCACTATTTTTACTGTTAGTAACACCATTAGCATTTTCTACTTTTGGAACAGTAACTGACACCTGCTGTTCAAGTTCTCTGAAATTATCTTCGGCACTTGCAGTCATATCATTGTGCAAAATAGAAATCACACAGGCTGATACTATGACCGCAAAAATACCTATAATTATGCTAAACTGCACCTTGTCCTTAAGCTTCATCTTTTGTTTCTTCATCTTCATTCTCCTTCATATACTGCAATCCGTCATAGTCGGGGATGTTTTCACCGTTTTTTGACGCTCCAAAGTAGATTGCAAGAAATCTCTTGAGTTGGACCTTATCAAGTCTTGAAATATCAAAACCCTGTTCTGAAATGATTTTCTCCACTCGGTTTGCCACAGTCCTGTTTTGTTCGTACTTT
>JALFTC010000038.1 GCA_022779485.1 Ruminococcus sp. | reverse complement strand
ATAATTAAAAGGTGGAGGCTTACTGTACCCCAAAATGCCTATTAAAACTAAACACCTTTTTCAAGTTGCTTTTGTCCTCGTCATCCAAGTCCTCTGCAACCTCGTTGTAGGTGCATTTGTAATTTATTGTTGCACCGTTATCATCTAATTTTTCAAGTAAATCTGCTATAAAAACATAGTCGTTTCCGTCATCATATTTTTCAATTTCTGTGTGATTGTCGCCCTCGTACCTAAACTTAACAGTTTTTCCGTTACTCATATGTAAATCTAACTCAAAATATCCGGTGTCGCAGTAGTCAACATCCACACTTTCCACATCATTATAACTATACACAGTACCCTTTGGGTTAGCAAAGCTTGTGGATATAATTTTGTCATTTGTAAATACGGTGGTGTTAAAGGTGTAGCAATAGAATATCCCTGCCACTATTACTAAAAGTGTCACTACAATACCCGACAAAGCAACAATATCCTTTGTGTGAGTTTTTTCTCCCTCTTCTTCCTTTTCTCTTTCAATGAAGGTAAAGTCCTCGGACTTTTTCCTTGATTTTTTAACTGAATATATCACCGCTACAACAATCATCACCACAATGAATAAAACAAGGAAAGAAAGGAACATAGAAGAAATGAACATTGCAATATCTAAAATACCTTCTTTTCTTCCAAGATATTCGATAGTACCGTAGGACTTAAAGGGCAGAATACTTAATGAACAAAGTAATTTCAGAACAAAAAACGAGCCGACAAATCCTGCAATTATGAGAATAATAAGCAAAAACTTTTTAATTGCTTGTTTATTAAGTTTTTTATTTTTTTTATCTTTTTTGAGATTTATAGAGTCAAATATGATTTCTATAATACCACAAAATAATTCAAATATAACTTCAAATACTTCTTCCATTTGTTACCTCAATATAGTATGGTTTTTACAAAGCCATTATAACATAGCATTGAAAAAAGTAAATAAAAAGTTATTTTATGTGGAAAACACGGCTAAATCACTGTCCTGTTTATAGGACTGTTGATGTGTTATAATATAGGTGTAAAAAAGAAAAGGAGGAATAGTGATGACATATAAGATAGGTTTTTACGCAGATGACAAGACGGAGAACAGAGAGCTTGTTACTGCCCAGGGAGAGGTAAAGACAGCTCCCGTAAAATCTGTGGTTCAGGTTTATTTTCCCGACCGCAACAGGGAATATGCCTACTACAACGACACCTTTGACCTGCACAACGGCGATATAGTCTATGTTGACGGTAAGTTAGAGGGTTTGCGTGGAAGAGTTGTGAATGTGTCCTACAACTTTAAAATCAAGCTGTCGGACTACAAGCGTGTTATCGGCAAGGCTGATGTTGATGTAAAAGGTGAATTGCATATTGGCGGAAGTCACCTTGTGTCTTTTGACAGCACCGTTATTCCTTACGAAAAAATTATAACATGGTTTAAAGCACCGAAAAATCCTGAGGAGGAGTATGTACAGGGAGAGGACAACACCGCATTTCCGTTAAGCGACTTATCTCTTATGAATATAAGTCCCGATGTTGCCGAGCGTGGCAGTGATTACTACTTGGGAAACAGAGTTGCGTATATCTGTCTTGACGGAACAAAAGGCAAGGCTATTGTTGAGGGCGGTAACGCATACGAGCTTGAATTTACATACCAAAACGGAGAAGTCAGTAACCTTGTGTGCGACTGCTTTTGCAGTTTTGCCTGCAAACACCAGCTTGCAACTATGCTACAGCTTAGGGAAACCTTGGAATATATTGAGGAAAACCACAGGGAAACCTTTGCCCAAACAAACTATTTTTCAGCGGTGAACAAAAAACTGTTCTACTCGTTTGTAATGGACAACCGAAAAACAGGAAGTATTACTTTGGAGTAAAATATAAATACACCTGAAAAATTTTTTACAAAAAATGAACCGAATTAACCTCTGAAGTATCTAATAAGTGAACAAAAAACAAGGAGGTTCTTTTATGAAGAAAGAAGATTTAAAAACAATCTACGGAAAATCTTCGCCGGATTTTCACAGCCGTGTTCTCGATAGGTCAATTAATAATTAATGGACAATTATTCTTATATATGGTAAAATAGTTGGGTAAAATTGGCTGACGGTGTGGGATTTACAGGAGTAAACCATATGAACAGCATAATCATATACGGTAGTGATTACGGAATCAGATTTTGGAGGTGCTAAAATGAAAAGGTCATTAACACTTATTTTGTTGGCAATATTTATGGTTGCACTAATGGGCGGATGTAACGAAAAGTCTATTACTGAGGAGGTTAATTTCTCTAAGATAGAAAAGTTGTCCATTATTACACCTGACGAAAAGGAAATATTCTTAAATGACAGCGACAAAAACACAGTCACAGATATTTTGTCAAAGGCAGAAAGTTCAACGGAAACAGAGGAATTTGACGGAGGAATTTTCTTACGGGCATACAGCGGTGACAAAATCCTGTGGAATATTACAGTATACGACGCAAACCACATCTCCACCGGCACAGACTCCGATGTGATGTACAAAATATCGGAAAGCGACTATAAAATGATTGATGATATTTATGTGAAAAGTGTAGAGTAAAAACTAAGGAAACACTGATTAAATCATTTGCACAGATTGTACAGTCAGATTTTTTGTCGGTATGTTCAAAAAAACGCAGGAATACTGGCGTATTGTGAGGATTTTTTGGGCATACCGGCAGAAAATATGCGTACAAGATGTGTAAAGTGATTTATTCAGTGTTTCCCTAATATTGATAACAAGAAACGGCTTAAACACTGGGTTTAAGCCGTTTATTACAACATATTCTTCTGTTAGTAGAATCTCCTACCGTTCTTCTCTGAAGTAAGATAGTCCCAGGGACTGTGGGCCTTGGTTTTCTTTTTTGTTTCTGATGCTGACAATTATTAGTACTACAATGGTAACAACATATGGAAGCATCTTGAAAAGTTCCTGTGTTCTAAGGGCAAGTCCCGGAATGAACAGGTAGATGATGTACAGTCCTCCAAAGAGGATTGAGCCTAAAATACCTGACTTTGGTTTCCAGATTGCGAAGATTACAAGTGCTATTGCAAGCCAGCCTCTGTCGCCGAAGCCGTCATTTGACCATACTCCGTTGGCGTAGTCCATTACATAGTAAAGTCCGCCGAAACCGGCAATTACACTGCCGATACAGGTGGCAAGGTACTTTGACTTTTCAACGCTGATACCTGCCGCGTCGGCTGTTGCAGGGTTTTCGCCAACCGCCCTAAGGTGCAGACCGCCACGAGTTCTGTTCAGGAAGAATGAGCAACCAAGTGCAATTATGATTGCGGCATAAGCCAAAAAGCCGTAGGATAAAAATATCTTGCCGAACCAGCCTGTTGACTCCGCAAAGGGGAGGGTTGTCCTGAAGTAGTTGCTTGTTGTTGTAAGTGTGATTGAGGGAACATCTGAGTCAACAAGCTTAATAAGTGAACCGCCGAAGAAGTTACCAAAGCCAACACCAAAGGTTGTCATTGCAAGACCTGTAACATTTTGATTTGCCCTGAGTGTAACGGTGAGGAAGCAGTAGATAAGTCCCATAATAAGCGAGCCTAAAATACTGCAAAGCAATGGTATGGAAATAGCAAGAAAGCCGTTTGCATCCTCGGGAGTGGCAAGGGAGTTTTCGTAAAGGAAGGCGCCGATAACACCGCTGATACCGCCTACATACATTATGCCCGGGATACCAAGGTTAAGGTTGCCGGATTTTTCTGTCAAAATTTCACCGGTAGAGCCGAACAACAGCGGAATACCCTGTACTACTGCACGTTGTATAAGTGTTGCTATCATTTATTTTACCTCCTTATGAGAAAAACGAAAATGCATTTTGTAGTTGATGAAGAATTCACAGCCAATGATGAAGAAGAGAATAATGCCTGTGATGATGTCGGAGAAGGACTCGTTTAAACCGCATACTGTGGAGATTTCTCCTGCCCCCGACTGCAAGAATGTGATTAGGAAAGCGGTTAAAATCATATAGATTGGGTTAAACTTTGCAAGCCAAGATACCATAATGGCGGTAAAGCCTCTGCCACCTGCTGTGGTGGTTGTGATTGTGTGGTTTGTACCGCCAACAAGGAGAAGTCCTGCAATACCGCAGATAGCGCCGGACAAAATCATTGTCCTCATAATTACCTTCTTTACATTCAGACCAATGTACCTTGCTGTGTTTTCACTTTCGCCTACAACTGTAAGCTCGTAGCCGTGTTTGCTGTACTTAAGGTAAATGTACATAAATATTGTTAAAGCCAAAACTACAATTATATTGAGAAGATAATCATAGTTGCCGATAGTAGGTAACCAGCCTGCGTGAGTGCTTTGGTTGATAATACCAATGTTGCTTGAGCCCTTTGGGTTTTCCCAGTACATTTCAAAGTAGGAAACAAGTTGAATGGCAACATAGTTCATCATAAGTGTAAACAGCGTTTCGTTGGTGTTGAATTTTGCCTTAAAAAATGCGGGAATAAGCGCCCAAATTGCAGCGCCTGTAATACTTGCCGCAATCATTACAAGAATTAAAAGTGCGTTTGGTATTTTGTCCCCAAGGGTAATCATACAACCGGCAGTAGCCAAACCGCCGATAAGCACCTGACCCTCTGCGCCGATATTCCAAAATCGCATCTTAAATGCAGGTGTAACAGCAAGTGAGATGCACAGCAGCATTGCAAGGCTTTGCAGTAAGCTCCAAATTCGTCTGCTTGTGCCGAATGCGCCCTTTACCATTGTTGTGTAAACCGTTATTGGGTTTTCCCCTGTTAAAAGCATTGTGATAATACCCGCCACAACCAGTGCGGCAAGGATAGCCAGACCACGAATTGCCCAGGATTTGTACATAGGGAGGGAATCTCGTTTGGAAATATGAACCAGTGGCTGGTGATTTTTTGTCTTATTCATTGTTTTCCTCCCTTTCTACGCTCTTTGTCATAAGCAGACCGATTTCTTCCTTAGTTGCAGTTCTGCCGTCAACAATACCGGTAATTCTGCCGGAGTTTATAACCATAATTCTGTCGCAAAGCTCAAGGAGTACATCCAAGTCCTCACCAACGAAGATAATGGATGTTCCGTTTTTCTTTTGCTCCGAAAGGAGATTATATATGGTGTATGAGGAGTTAATGTCAAGTCCTCTCACAGGATAGGCTACCATAAGCACCTTTGGTGCAGAGGAGATTTCTCTGCCCACAAGTACCTTTTGAACATTACCGCCCGACAGCCTTCTGACAGGTGTGGAGGCGCTTGGAGTAACAACCTCCAAGTTTTCGATAATTTCAGTTGCCAGGGACTTTGGCTGTTTTCTGTTCAGGAAAGAGCCTCTGCCTGATTTGTAGGAACGGAGCATCATATTGTCGATAATGTCCATATTTCCCACAAGTCCCATACCAAGTCTGTCCTCGGGAACAAATGACAGGGCAACACCCAGTTTTCTGATTTCTCTCGGTGTTTTTCCCACAAGCTGTTGAGGGCCTAAGTCGTCAGGCTTGTACAGAATACTTGATTTCTTTGTGGTTACCTGAAGTCCTGCAATAGACTCCAGCAGTTCCTTTTGACCGCAACCTGAAATACCTGCAACGCCCAAAATTTCTCCGCCGTATGCGTTGAACTTTACATTGTCAAGGGCAAGAGTGCCGTCACTCTTGATAACGGTAAGGTTTTCTACAACCAGTCTTTCGGTGAGGTTTTCAGGTTCCTCACGGGTTATGTTAAGCTCTACCTTTTCACCCATCATCATTTCTGTGAGGGAACTTTCCGTTGCGTCTTTAGTTTCAACAGTGCCCACATACTCGCCTTTTCTCAGTATTGTAACCCTGTCGGAAATATCCAGCACCTCGTGAAGCTTGTGGGTGATTATGATAATGGACTTTCCGTCCTTCTTCATTTTGCGGAGAATATCGAACAGCTTTCGTGTTTCCTGTGGTGTAAGTACAGCGGTAGGCTCGTCAAGGATAAGAATGTCAGCACCTCTGTACAGCACCTTGATAATTTCCACTGTCTGCTTTTCGGAAACAGACATTTCGTAAATCTTCTTGTTAAGGTCAATGTTAAAGCCGTACTTTTCGGTGATTTCCCTTACCCTTTTTTCAACAGCCTTAATGCTGTACTTTCCGTCCTTAATTCCCAAAACAATATTTTGTGTAGCGGTAAAAACATCAACAAGCTTAAAGTGCTGATGTATCATTCCGATTTTGTATGCAAATGCGTCCTTTGGCGAACTGATAACGACATTTTTACCGTCCACCAAAATCTCCCCTGAATCGGGGTAGTAAATGCCCGAAACCATATTCATAAGTGTTGTTTTGCCGGAGCCGTTTTCTCCCAGTATAGAGAGGATTTCACCCTTGTATACCTTTAGGTCAACATCCTTGTTTGCAACAACACTGCCAAAGGTTTTGGTTATTCCTTTTAATTCCAATGCCAAAGCTTCAGCCATAATGCCTCCTAAAAAATTATCCGTGACCGTACAAAACGGCCACGGAATAATCGGTTATATTGTGACCTGATATCTATAATTATTCAATAACAGAAATTCCGTCGATATCAATGTCAAAGTATGGAGCTGAACGATATTTTGATTCCTCAAATACGCCGTCCTTGACAACCTCTGTGTCGCCCTTGAATTCAGGGTCAGAGTCAACATCAGCCATGTATGATGTAAGAGCCTTGCCCTTAACTGTAAAGTTAGCTGTGTCAAATACATTAACCTTGCCGGACTCAAGGTCAGCTATTGCCTTGTCGATAGCTTCCTGTGTACCCTTAGCGGCAGCCTTTTCGTTCACTTCTGTAAGTTCAACTGAGCCTGTTGCAACTGTGCCTGTCCAGTCTGTGTCGATAGCCTTGCCGTCCTTTACGCAGTTGATAGCATACTCGAAGTAAGGAGCCCAGTTAATCCTTGAAGAAACGATAAATGTGTTAGGACAAGCCTTAACTGTGGAACCGTTGTAGGAAACATTTGGAACATCAGAAGATTCACAAGCAGTTGGAGCGCCCATTGAGTCAGCGTGCTGGCTGATAAGAATACAACCGTCAGAGATTAACTTCTTTGCAGCCTCTTTCTCAAGAGTTTCGTCATACCAAGAACCTGTAAATGTTACTTCCATAGTAACTGTTGGGCAAACTGACTTTGCGCCAAGATAGAAGGAAGTGTAGCCGGACTTAACCTCAGCATATGGGTGAGCGCCAACATAGCCCATCTTTGCCTCGTCCTTTGTAATCTTTCCGCCGTCAATCATTTCGTTAATCTTCATACCTGCTGCAATACCTGCAAGGTAACGACCCTCGTAGATAGATGCGAAAGCATTGTGGAAGTTGTCAAGCTTTTCTGTGTGAGCCTTTGTACCTGTTGCGTGCAGGAACTGAACGTCAGGGTTAGCCTTGGCAGCCTCAATCATAAAGTCCTCGTGGCCAAAGCTGTCGGCAAAGATGATGTCGCAACCCTGGTCAACAAGGTCAAGAGCAGCCTCTTTACAAGCGTCGCTTTCGTCAATGTTTGTCTTGTTGATCATTTCAACACCCATCTTCTCACAAGCCTCTTTAGCAGCTGTTAAGAAGTTGTTGTCGTAAGTTGAGTTTTCATCGTGAAGATAGATGAAACCAAACTTCAGATCGTCTTTACTTTCGCTTTTCTTGTCGGAATCACAGCCTGTGAAAGCAACGGAAAATGAAAGTGCCATTAGTGCAACCAGTGCGATTGATAATAATTTTTTGAACA
The DNA here is from genome assembly GCA_022779485.1 of Ruminococcus sp. Taxonomy (GTDB): domain Bacteria; phylum Bacillota; class Clostridia; order Oscillospirales; family Acutalibacteraceae; genus Ruminococcoides. The sequence continues at coordinate 17,208 of JALFTC010000038.1, read as the reverse complement.
TTTCAAAGTCCTCCTCAAAAATATATATCAAAGAGCATTGCCCTCTGAATCCAAATTAATTAATCAGTGAAAACAATACCGCCGTCCTCGGTCATTTCCTGAATTCTTGCCAATGACTCAACTCTGACGCCCATATCACGGATAATTTTACCGCCCTCCTGAAAAGCCTTTTCAATAACAATACCTGCGCCCACAGTTTTGGCACCTGCGTGATTGATAAGGTTAATGAGGGCTGACAATGCACTGCCCTTTGCAAGGAAGTCGTCAATTATGAGGATATTGTCGTCTTTATTAATAAACTGCTTTGATACATAGATGTCATAGTCCTTTTTGTGGGTAAAGGAGCTAACCTTAGAGGTGTAGATGTCGGCGTAAATATTCACCGTTGGAGTTTTCTTTGCAAAAACAACAGGAACATTAAAGTACTGTGCAGTCAAACAGGCAATACCTATTCCCGATGCTTCAATGGTGAGGATTTTTGTAATTTTTTCGTCTTTATACAGTCTGTAAAATTCCTTGCCCAATTCACAAATAAAGGCGGTGTCAATCTGGTGGTTTAAAAAGCTGTCAACCTTTAAAACATTGCCCTTGCCAATGTGACCGTCCTTAAGAATTTTATCCTCTAAAAGCTTCATATTATCTGCACCCTCTGTCTTATCTATCTAAAAAGAAAATATAAAGTTATTATACAACACATTTTGACAATATTCAATTATTTTCTTGTGTAAAAAATATAGAAATATCGGTGCTAAAACAGAGGGCATTCACGCAGATTTAACAAATGGCCACCTTTACTAATGGTTATATGAAATTATGGACTAAACAAAGCCTCCCTCGGATGAGGTATTTTCTTGCTAAGAGAGTTTTGATGTAAACAAAGGCTCCCTCGGACGAGGGGGCTGTCACGCCTTGCGTGACTGGGGGAGTGAAAAAGTAGTCAATATATCTTTCTTTGTCTTTAGATGTTAAAGTTTGAGTCAGAACATATATCCACACTATAATCTAAAGACAAAAAGAGCAAAAGAGGAAAGTTTTTCCCTCCTTCCACCGCAAGCGGTCCCCCTTTTTCTGGCGAAAACGGCAAACCCTTTGTCACTTCGTGACATTTCCCTTAGCAAGGGAATACTCGTCTGAGGGAGGCTGATTGAAAACAAAGGTTTCATCAAGTGGCAGGGGATTTAAAGAGTGTAAGTATAAAAATGAGGAACAAAAAAACGGACCTCCAAAGGGAAGTCCGTAATTTTTGATATTGATAAAGTAATGAATTACTTGTTTACGCTTTCGTAAACTGCAACTGCACATGCAACTGTTGCGCCTACCATTGGGTTGTTACCCATACCGATAAGACCCATCATCTCAACATGAGCAGGAACAGAAGAAGAACCTGCAAACTGAGCGTCACCGTGCATTCTGCCCATTGAGTCTGTAAGACCGTAGGAAGCAGGACCTGCGCCCATATTGTCAGGGTGAAGTGTACGGCCTGTACCACCGCCGGATGCAACGGAGAAGTACTTAACGCCGTTTTCGATAGCCCACTTCTTGTATGTACCTGCAACAAGGTGCTGGAAACGAGTTGGGTTAGTTGAGTTACCTGTGATAGAAACACCAACATTTTCTTTCTGCATAATTGCTACGCCCTCACGAACATCGTTAGCACCGTAGCAACGAACAGCTGATCTTTCACCGTCGGAGAATTTAACCTCACGAACAACCTTAAGCTCACTTGTGAAGAAATCAAAGTCAGTTTCTACATATGTAAAACCGTTGATTCTTGAAATGATGTAAGCTGCGTCCTTGCCAAGACCGTTAAGGATAACTCTGAGTGGTTCCTTTCTTGCCTTGTTAGCGTTTCTTGCAATACCGATAGCACCCTCAGCAGCTGCAAAGGATTCGTGACCTGCAAGGAATGCAAAGCACTTTGTTTCGTCCCTAAGGAGCATTGCGCCAAGGTTACCGTGGCCAAGGCCAACATTTCTCTGCTCTGCAACAGAACCGGGGATTGTAAATGCTTCAAGACCAACACCGATAGCTTCAGCAGCCTCAGCGGCGGACTTAACGCCCTTTTTGATTGCGATAGCACAGCCAAGTGTGTAAGCCCAGCTTGCGTTTTCAAATGCGATTGGCTGAACACCCTTTACGATTTCGTCAGGGTCAAAGCCGTTGTCCAAACAAATCTGTCTTGCCTCTTCGAGAGATGCAATACCGTATTCGGCAAGGCACTTCTCAATCTTTGGCATTCTTCTTTCTTTACTTTCAAATGTAACTGCCATAATTAAAGCTCCTCCTTACCGATTATTCTTCTCTTGGGTCAATGTATTTAGCAGCGCCGTCAAAGCGACCGTACTGACCGATGTTGTTTTTATAAGCTTCATCAGGTGAAACACCGTGGCGGATATCTTCCATCATCTTGCCCAGCTTTACAAACTGGTAACCGATAACTTCGTCATTTTCGTCAAGAGCAGTCTTAAGAACATAGCCCTCTGCCATCTCCATAAAACGAACGCCCTTTTCCTTTGTGGAGAACATTGTACCAACCTGTGAGCGAAGTCCCTTACCAAGGTCCTCAAGTCCTGCTCCAACAGGAAGTCCGTCCTCGGAGAAAGCTGTCTGTGAACGGCCGTAAACAAGCTGTTCAAAGATGTTCTTCATAGCTGTGTTAATTGCGTCACAAACAAGGTCTGTGTTCAAACATTCCAAAAGTGTTTTGCCCGGAAGAATTTCGGCAGCCATAGCTGCGGAGTGAGTCATACCGGAGCAACCGATTGTTTCAACAAGAGCCTCTTCAACAATACCGTCTTTTACATTCAGTGATATTTTGCAGGCACCCTGCTGAGGAGCGCACCAGCCAATACCGTGTGAGAAACCGGAAATGTCTTTAATTTCATAAGCCTTAACCCATCTTCCCTCTTCAGGAATAGGTGCAGGACCGTGCTTTGGTCCCTTTGTTACAGTACACATATTCATTACTTCGTTTGAATAGTTCATTGTACTTAACTCCTTTCTTTGATTTGTTTGAGAGTTTTCTCATACAAGGTCATTATAAATCTTTTTCCTCTTTTAATCAAGCATTTTTCGCCATTATACCTGATTTTTTTGCCTGTTTAACAAAACCTTAATGTAAAACTATCGCTTTTGTACATTTTGTCCCTTTATTTTTTATAATCAGAACATCCCTAAAGCTGTTCTCTGATTTTATTTTGAATTATCTTTTCGCATATTACAGCCATGTCCTCCGGTGTTTCATTCATACCTGTGTTTAGCCATGTTTCGATTAAGCCGATGAACCCGTAAACAATAAATGAAAAGTATAATTCTGTAAGGGGAGTATCGCCGAACCTGCTTGTAAATTTGTCGTGCAAAAATGTGAGGAGCTTTTTGATAAAGCCGATTTCTCCCCTGTCAGAAAGCATAACGGAACAAAATTCGCTGTTTTCCTTAACAAATGAAAAGATATTTTTAAACAGGCTTTCGCTAAGTGCCTCTTCGTTTTTTCCGGCCATTTCAATGTACTCGTTAAGCTCGCTAAACATATCGTCCTCAATTTTTTCCAGCATATCAAACACATCGGCATAGTGAAGATAAAATGTTCCCCTGTTAATATCAGCCCTGTCGCACAACTCCTTAACCGTAATGTGCTTTACGCTTTTTTCTTTCATCAACGAAAGCAGTGCGTTTTTTAAAACCGCCCTTGTTTTTCTGATTCTTCTGTCCTGTGTACCCATAAATTTTTTCCCTTTCTCAACATTAAATGAACAACTTGTTGATTAATATTCTTATTGTTGTAAATTGCTTATTGTGTTTTACTTTGTTCTAAGTATAATAGAAAATGTTCAAGAAATCAACACTATGTTAAGAAATTACTGAATAATTTTGAGGTGATATTTATGAGTGAAAAGAAAAGGACTTTCATACTCAAGGTTTTGCCTATCATAGCACTGTGTGTTGTTATGCTTATCCCATCAATATACGCCTGTATATTTTTGGGTTCTATGTGGGACCCATATGGCAACATAGGGGATTTACCCGTTGCTGTGGTAAACCACGACAAAGAGGTAAGGTATAACGGAAAAACACTATCAATAGGCAGTGACCTTGTGGATAAACTAAGGGATAACGATTCCCTGAAGTTTAACTTTGTCAGCGATAAGGTTGCCAAAGAGGGTATTGAAAACGGAACCTACTATATGATTATAGATATTCCAAAGGATTTTTCACACAACGCCACCACCCTTATGACAGACAATCCCAAGAAGTTGAATTTAAAGTACTCCACAAACCCCGGAAAAAACTACATAGCATCAAAGATGAGCTCAACTGCTCTTGAAAAGATTAAGGAAGAGATTGAACACACTGTAACTCAAACATATACCCAAACAGTGTTTGACAGCATTGGCGACACAGCCGACAGCCTTTATGACGCAGTAAACGGTGCAGGGGAGATTAACGGCGGTGTTGCAAAGCTAAAAAAGGGCAATGGGGAGTTGACCACTAACCTAAAAACCCTGTCCAACAGTTCAGTAACCTTTAATGACGGCGCAAAATCTCTTAATAGTGGAATTGTTACATATACTCAGGGTGTGTGTGATGTTAACACAGGAGCAAACAAACTAAACAGCGGAATAAACACCCTAAAGGGAAAAGTACCGGCATTGTCAAATGGTATAACTGCATTGGCTGACGGTGGAGATAGCCTGAGAAAAGGTCTTGTAACCTATACAAATGGTGTTTCACAGGTTAACACAGGTGCAAAAACTCTTAACAAAAATTCATCCGCCCTTGTTAACGGAGGAAAATCCCTTTATACGGGAAGTAACACCCTTTTGACAGGGATTACATCCTATACCGACGGTGTAAAAAGTGCTAACGAAGGTGCAAAAACACTTGACGAAAGCTCATCATCACTTAATTCGGGGATTACAGAGCTAACCACAGGTGCAAAAACATTAAGCACAGGAATTGACACCTACACATCAGGTGTGAAAAGTGCAAATGACGGGGCGAAAACCCTCACTTCTAATTCTGAAAAAATAAGAACAGGAGCAAACAATCTTGAGTCAGCCTCATCGGAATTAAGCACAGGCACATCAAACCTAAAGACAGGACTATCCCAAATTTCAGGCAGTCTTAATTCCTCTGTAACAGCGGAAAACGAAGAAAAGCTAAAGACACTAACAGGCGGTTTAGAAAGCCTGAACACAGGAATTACCACCCTTGAAAAGGGTTTAGAGTCAGGGGGAAGCTCCTCCCTTGAAAGCGACTTAGAAAAAACAGGAGAGAATTTAACATCCCTTGGTAGTGACCTTGCAGGTGCAGGAGAACAGCTATCTATACTAAATAATCAAATTGCAACTATACAAAATGCAGATTGGTTTAAAAGCCTTGATTCATCTGTTCAAAATGAAATACTTTCAGGTATTGGCGAGCCGGTAAAGGAAATTGGTAATAATCTTAATTCGGCAAAGACAAATTTGGCAAATGCCTCAACGAACTTAAGTAATGGAGGAAAATCTGCCAAGGAAACGGCAAAATCATTTGAAACGGTAAAGGAAAGCGTAAAAACTATCAGCAGTAATTCAAAGATTTTACTTCCAACAGCAAGTGAACAGATTACTAACCTGTACGGTGGAATATCCAATGTAAAGAACGCTTTTGACGCTAAACTTTTGCCCGGTGCTGAACAGCTTGACACAGGTGCAACAAAGCTATGTAGCGGAACAAGTGATTTCAAGACAGGAATTGTGGAATACTCAAATGGAGTTGACTTCCTTGCCAATGGAATAAATACCCTCGACAGCAACAGCAGTACCTTACAGCAGGGCGGAAAAAATCTAATGTCGGGAGCAGAAACCCTTGGCAGTGGATTGAGTCAGTACACAGGCGGAGTTGCAACCCTTGCACAGGGAACAGCAACCCTTGACAGCAACAGCGAAGCTATTAAAAACGGAGCAAAAAGCCTTAAGGATGGCTCTGCTACATTGAGTAAGGGTGTAAAAAGCTACACAGACGGTGTTTCGTCATTGGTAAAGGGCAGTGGCAAACTGACAGATAACAACGAAACATTAAACGGAGGAGCAACTGAACTGTCAAAGGGTGCAAACAAGTTGAAATCAAATGTCCCGACCTTGACAACAGGTATAAATCAGCTTTTTGCAGGCTCAACTGAACTATCAAATGGTACTGAAAAACTTGCAAATAACTCGGCTTTGTTAACTGACGGAAGTAAAAAGCTAACCGACGGGGCAACACAAATTTCCGACGGTGCCGGCAAGCTGTATGACGGCTCTGTTCAAGTGGGAGAAGGTCTTGGCACTCTTAACACAGGTGTTAAAACACTCAAAACAGGTCTAAAAGAGGGTGCAGATACCGCAAAGGGAACTACAATTTCACAAAAGTCAAAGGAAATGTTTGCATCCCCTGTCAGCACACAGGAAACACAGGTTACAACGGTGGATAATAACGGTTCAGCAATGGCTGCATATATGATGTGTGCAGGACTTTGGGTCGCAGCCTTGGCATTTTGTATCCTGACAGGAGTTGAAAAAGACCCGATGCGAATCAGAAAAAACCGAAAGAGATGGGTGAGAAAAGTATCGGAAGTGTTAATCTTTGCAGTTGGTTCAGGTGCTTTGCTGGTGGGACTTCTTGTGGCAATTAACGGATTTAACCCTGCATATTTGGGCAGAACAGTTGCACTTTCAATTATGACCAGCCTTGCCTTTACTTGTATTGTATATTTCTTCAATATTTTGCTGGGAAAAATCGGCTCGTTCCTGTTGCTTGTAATACTTGTAATTCAGCTTGGATGTGCAGGAGGTACATATCCTCTTGATTTATCACCACAGATTTACAGCAGTTTAAATCCCTTCTTCCCATTCTCATATGCAGTTGACGGATTCAGAAGGACTATTGCAACAGGACAGGATATAACCCATATTATGCTTGTCCTTGGTGCATTCGCACTTGTGTTTGCAATCCTCAGCGCAATCACCCTGACCATAAAGATTAAGAGCAAAAAGGAAAAGGAATACAGTATGTCACAACTCCTTGAAGAGGCTTTTGATTAAAAAATTAGATATTGACAGTAAAAATCCCTCAGATATACTCTGAGGGATTTTCATATGTGGGATAAATATAATCTAACTGCTACATACACTTTGTTGATTTATAAATTTCAATATGTATTTGATGTTTTAGCTTTAGTGTGTCTGTGTGGTGCTTTTCCGTTTAAATCATCCCAAGGGCTATATCCTCAAGGAAAATATCCATATTTTCTTCGCTGTGTTCAATTTCCTTGCTGAAAGTGTAGCACAGCTTAATTTGCTCCTCAACTGAAAAACTGCCTTTATTTTTGTATTCCATTAAGCCTATTAAATAGATTATTCTAAGGCAAATTACGCTGAATTTAATGGGCAAAAATATATTTCCGTCACCTGCACCTGTGAAAAAATAACGGTAAATAAAATACACCAAAATCTGCTCATATTCCTGTTGGCGATTGCCAAGATATTTTAAAAAGTCTTTTTCGTCCTCATCATTGTATTCAAAATTTGAAAGACTATCCACAGTTTCTTTCCATTCATTTGTAAGAAATACAAGGCTGTTCAGCGTGTCGCAGTAGTCCCAAATTGTTTTGTTGTCCTCAGGTATAAAGAATTCTTCAACATCAAATTTTTCAAAAAGCTGTTTTTGTTTTTCACAGGCTGTACTCAGCAACATTTTTGTTTTTTTCGGGGTAGGGGAGGCGGTTTCATAAACACTCTCAATTATTTCATACATAATATCAAGGAGAGTGTTTTCGTATTGGGTACTACATTTTCCTGTTGACAAAAATTCCACCCTACCGCTGTGAGTGACAATTTCCCTTGCAACATAAGGGCAGGACATAGACTGACCTGTAATCAGACTGTCCTTGTTTTCCACAGTAAAGTCAGGGAACTTTCGGCAGGTTTTTGCCATATGCTCCTGACCGATATTGCAGTGAATATCGCACAAATTTTTCTCATTTAGGAAGGCACATCTTCCGTTATGAACCTTAAAGCAGTATTCTCCGTCACAACATTCAATTTCACTTTGTATGTGCTTGCCGTACTCTGTGTCTAAATTGTTGTAATAATCAAGGGACTTTTCGTCAATGACAATCTGCCACATTTCGCAACAGGAGGAGGGACATTCCCCCATTAAGCACCTAAAATTTTCGTAATAATCGGGCTGAATTTTAATCATAGCATTTCCTACCAATGTTTTTTGTATACTATATCATATTTTTACACTATGTGTAAATGATTTAATCAGAGTATCCCTTAAGTTTTCTTTTCAGCGTTGCTTTATCCAAAGTGTACTGCTTTTTTACTGAATCTGCATACCGGGCATACTTGTGTGTGGTGAGGATTTCGATTACCTTTTTCCGGATGTCGATTCCACCAAGTCATCCGCTGTCATTTCGGGATTGGCAACAGGATTAGAATAAACATTCATATATGTTACGAAACAAGCCTGACCGTGACCAAAATCATCCTGTGTTTTACCAAAAAGACCGGTATATGTTTGACCAAGTTCCGTAAACTTTCCCTGTTCCCAAGAATAAACACACTTATCATTAATAAATAATAATACGCTAAGTTATAACACTTGGGGTTAAAAACAGTAATTGAAAAGGATATAAAATTATGATAGAATTTTATTAGTTTAAATTTTCCAGAGGAGAGCATCATGAATAAACAACAACTTGCGAACAAAATATGGGAATCCGCAAACAAAATGCGTTCCAAAATAGAAGCAAACGAATACAAAGACTATATTCTCGGCTTCATTTTTTATAAATTCCTATCAGATCGAGAAGAAAAGTATCTTCGTAAAGAAGGATGGGATAATGAGTACATGCAGATTTATCTTCGTGAGGAATACTCGGAAGAATTATTTGATGAGGAATATACCGAAAAGGATCATAAAGAGTTTGTGGAAACTACTCAGAAGAATCTCGGCTATTTTATGTCCTACGATCATCTTTTTTCTACATGGCTTGACAAGGGGAGTGACTTTAATGTCGCTGATGTTCGTGATGCCTTGTCGGCATTTAGTCGCCTAATCAACAATTCTCACAAAAAAGTCTTTGACAGGGTGTTTGATACTTTACAGACAGGTCTTTCAAAGCTTGGTGACAGCTCAAATTCACAGACTCGCGCAATCAGCGATTTAATCCATCTTATCAAAGATATACCCATGGATGGTAAGCAGGATTATGATGTTCTTGGGTTTATATATGAATATTTGATTTATAAATTTGCCTCAAATGCAGGTAAAAAGGCAGGGGAGTTTTATACTCCCCACGAAGTGTCTTTGCTGATGTCGGAAATTGTAGCAGACCATCTCAAAGATAGAAACGAGATAAAAATATATGACCCCACAAGCGGTTCGGGCTCATTGCTTATAAACATTGGTAAATCTGTGGCTCGTTATATGGGTGACAGCGATAGAATAAAGTATTATGCACAGGAGCTAAAAGAAAATACATATAACCTAACTCGAATGAACCTTGTTATGCGTGGTATTTTACCCGATAATATCGTTACCCGTAACGGCGATACATTAGAAGAAGATTGGCCCTATTTTGATGAGAGCGATAGGCAAGGCACCTATGAACCTCTCTATGTTGATGCGGTAGTATCTAATCCGCCCTACTCTCAGCCCTGGAATCCTGCCGACAAGGAGTCCGACCCCAGATATTCGAGATATGGACTTGCTCCCAAGAGTAAGGCTGATTACGCCTTTTTGCTTCATGATTTATACCATATTAAACCTGATGGAATAATGACAATCGTTTTGCCTCATGGTGTTCTTTTCCGTGGCGGAGAGGAAGGTGAGATACGCAAAAATCTCATAGAAAATAATAATATTGATACTATTATCGGTTTGCCCGCCAACATCTTTTTTGGTACAGGAATACCTACCATCATTATGGTGTTGAAGCAAAAGAGAGAAAATACGGATATCCTCATTGTTGACGCATCCAAAGGCTTTGAAAAGGATGGTAAAAACAACAAGCTCCGAGCATCTGATATAAAGCGTATAGTTGACGCAGTTGTAAACCGAGTTGATATAGAGAAATTCTCAAAGGTGGTATCCCGTGAAACTGTTCGCGAGAATGATTATAACCTAAATATTCCCCGATATGTGGACTCAAGCGAAAAGCCTGAAAGTTGGGATATTTATGCCTCAATGTTTGGAGGTATTCCAAAATCCGAGTTGGATGACTTGAGTGAATATTGGAGAGCGTTCCCAACCTTAAAGAATGAACTTTTTGAGCACATAAATGACAAATATGTAGAATTAAAAACAGAGGATGTAAAAAGCACAATTAAAAATCATCCCGAAGTTCAAGGGTTTTTAGATAATTACCACTCTGCTTTTGACAACTTTGCTGACTATCTATTTGAAGAATTGAAAAAATCCATGGAAGGGGTAAACATCTCAAAAGAGGAGGCTGTCCTAAGTAATGATATTTTCAAAAGACTAAAAGACATTTCTCTTGTTGATGCTTATGAGGCTTACCAGATTCTTGATGACTCCTGGTCAAGCATTTCTGTTGACCTTGAAATAATCCAGACTGAAGGATTTGAGTCTGTTCGTCAGGTTGATGCAAACATGGTACTCAAAAAGAAGAACGGCAAGGATACAGAGGTTCAGGACGGATATATCGGTCACATCTTACCCTTTGAGCTTGTTCAATCCCTATTGCTATCGTCTTCGTTGGAAGAATTGAAGATTGAGGAGGACAGGCTTTCACAAATCGCCTCAGAGTACGAAGAAAAGCTTGACTCTCTTTCGGAAGAAGATAAGGGTAAAAGCTATGTCAACGAAGATAATACCGCATTTGTATGGGCAGAAGTAAAAAAAGCCATCAAATCCGGCGATGAAGAGCCTGAAACAACCGTTCTTTTGAAATATGCTCTTCAACTCAATAACGAAGAGAAGAAACTCAAAAAGGAAATCAAAGAAAAAACCGCCGCCCTGCATATTAAGACAAAAGAAACAATTGAGAAATTGACGGAGGAAGATGTTTATTCTTTGCTTTATCAAAAGTGGGTTGTTCCACTTGTGAATTCAATACTGGATTTACCAAACAAAACTATTGATTCTTTTGCTTCTTCCCTTGAAAAAATGGCGAAAAAATATGAGTCCACAATGTCTGAGGTTGAATCGCAGATAGAAGAAACCGAAAAAGAGCTTTGCACAATGCTTGATATGCTTACAGGTAGCAATTTTGATATGCAAGGGCTCTCGGAATTCAGGAAAATTCTGGGAGGCGTATAAAATGAGTGATATAAACAAAAAACCTGCTATACGCTTTCAGGGATTTACTGACGCTTGGGAACAGCGGAAGGCTGTGGACATTGCTGATTATTCAAAAGGAAATGGCTATTCCAAGAGCGATTTGACGGAAAACGGAACACCGATAATACTATACGGCAGACTCTACACAAAGTATCAATTTGCTATTGACGAAGTTGATACTTTTGCCACTCCAAAAGACGGCTCTATTTATAGTCAAGGTAATGAAGTAATAATACCTGCTTCGGGAGAGACAGCCGAGGACATTGCAAGGGCTTCAGCCGTTGAAAAATCAGGGATTTTACTTGGTGGAGACCTAAATATTCTTCGTCCATTCAACTTCATTAACCCGTTGTTTTTAGCTCTTACTATTTCAAATGGTGAACCACAAAAAGAGCTGGCAAAAAAGGCACAAGGGAAATCAGTTGTTCATATCCATAATTCGGACATTCAAGAGGTAACTGTATCGTTTCCAACAAGAGCAGAACAAGACCAGATTGTTGCTGTGTTTCGCAACCTCGACAACTTTATCACATTTCATCAGCGTAAGTATGATAAACTAAAAAATATTAAAAAATCTATGCTGGAAAAAATGTTTCCGAAAAACGGAAGTGATGTTCCTGAAATCAGATTCAAGGGATTTACTGACGCTTGGGAACAGCGTAAGTTAGAAACACTTGCAGATATTAGGACAGGATATCCATTTGATAGTGAGGATTTTGATGAATCAGGAGAATATTTAGTTATAACAAATGGTAATATTCAAAATGAATCAGAAAAGGTAAACCCTAGTGTTGGAAATCATATTGATATTACAGATAGCAATTTATTAACTACATATCTATTAAATATAGATGACATTTTAGTTACTATGGACGGAACAGTAGGTAGAACTGCAAAAGTAGCTGACGAGAAGCTTATTTTGGCACAACGAGTTGGGCGATTGATACCTAAGATAAATGCTGAATTCTTATATCAGTGGTTAAATACAGGAAAGTTTTTCGAGGATATGAAAGACTTATCTCACGGAGGAACAATTAAGCATATTTCATTAAAAGAGATAGGTTCTTATACAGCTTATTTACCAAAAGATGAAGCTGAACAGGTTAAAATTGGGAATTATTTCAGAAACCTCGACCACCTTATCACCCTTCATCAGCGTAAGTTAGAAAAACTCAAAAATATCAAGAAATCTATGCTTGAAAAGATGTTTGTATAATCGTTTTACTGCATTTGGCTTATAAAATTATGGCTTTGGATATATGGCTAATATAGTATTATGGTTTTAGGAGAGGATTATATTATGGTATTTAATAAAGAATCGGATTTTGAAAACGCAGTTATAAATCTTCTTAAAACACAAGGTTGGGAAGATACCGTGTTAAAGAACTATACAGAAAAACAGCTCATAAGGAATTGGGCTGATATTCTGTATGAGAACAATCAAACCAGAGATAGACTGAATGGCCACCCTCTTACTGACGGAGAAATGCAGCAGATTATTGAGCAGATTGAAACCCTTAAGACGCCTATGCGACTTAACGGCTTTATTAACGGCGGTAGTGTCTCGGTTAAGCGTGATAATCCCCGTGATGTTGAACATTTTGGAAAAGAGATTTCTCTGAAAATATATGACCGCAAAGAGATTGCCGCAGGACAAAGCCGATATCAGATTGTTCAACAGCCTAAGTTCCCTACAAAATCCCCTATTCTTAATGATAGACGGGGCGACTTAATGCTGTTGATTAACGGTATGCCTGTTATACATATTGAGCTGAAAAAGAGCGGTGTACCGGTTAGCCAAGCTACAAATCAGATAGAAAAGTACGCAGGAGAGGGAATATTTACAGGTTTATTCTCTCTTGTGCAGATTTTTGTGGCTATGAACCCCGATGAAACACTTTATTTTGCAAATCCCGGTTCGGAAGGCTCTTTCAATCCAAACTATTATTTTCATTGGGCTGACTTTAATAATGAGCCTGTGAATGATTGGAAAAAGATTTGTTCTGACTTACTCTCAATACCTATGGCACATCAGATGATAGGTTTTTATACCGTTGCTGATGATTCTGACGGTATTCTTAAGGTAATGCGCAGTTATCAATATTACGCTGCATATAGAATATCCGATAAAGTTGCAAAGACAAAATGGCACAGTGATAATCAGCTTGGCGGTTATGTTTGGCATACAACGGGTTCAGGTAAAACCATGACTTCCTTTAAATCGGCTCAGTTAATTGCTACCTCAAAGGACGCGGATAAGGTTGTATTCCTTATGGATAGAATTGAGCTTGGGACCCAGTCGTTAAAGGAATACAGGAATTTTGCGGGTGCGGGTCTGACTGAACAACAGAAAGCAAATACCGTTCAGGAAACCGAAGATACCCATGTATTGGTTGGAAAACTGAGAAGTACAAATCCTGCTGATACTCTGATAGTTACATCTATTCAGAAAATGAGCAATATTAGCAAAGATAACGATTCGCTGAAAAAAGATGATGTGGAAAAGATAAACGAAAAACGATTAGTTTTCATAATAGATGAGTGTCATCGTTCAACCTTCGGCGATATGTTGCTGACAATAAAACACACTTTCCCCAAAGCTATTTTCTTTGGGTTTACAGGCACACCGATTCAGGACGAAAATCAAAAGAAAATGAATACCACCTTTACTGTTTTTGGCGATGAGCTTCACAGATACAGTATCGCTGACGGAATAAGAGACGGCAATGTGCTTGGATTTGACCCGTATAAGGTGTTAACCTTTAAGGACAAAGATGTAAGGGAAAAAATAGCTCTGGAAAAAGCTAAGGCAAAAGATATTCAAGAAGCTTTGGAGAATGAGGATAAAAAGGATGTTTTTCTGCATTTTATGAATGATGTTCCCATGGCAGGATATTATACATCTGACGGAAGATACGAAAAAGGAATAGAGGATTATCTTCCTAACAGCCAATATAGAACAGAAACTCACCAATCCATGGTTGTAAAAGATATTGCAGAGAACTGGAACACACACAGCTTGAACGGCAAATTCCATGCTATTTTTGCAACAAGCAGTATCCCCGAAGCCATTGAATACTACAGACGATTTAAAGATGTTCCAAATTTAAAGGTTACAGCTTTATTTGACCCCAGCATTGATAATAATGGTGGCGTAAAATTTAAAGAAGACGGGTTAAAAGAAATAGTTGAAGATTATAACAGAATGTATGGTCAGGATTATACAATCCCAACATTCGCCAAGATGAAAAAGGATATAGCCGCTCGTCTTGCCCATAAAAAGCCCTATGAGAGGATAGAGAAAGAGCCTGATAAGCAAATTGACCTGCTTATAGTAGTTGACCAAATGCTTACGGGTTACGATTCAAAATGGATAAATACATTGTATCTGGATAAAATGCTTAAGTATGAGGGATTAATACAAGGCTTTTCACGCACCAACCGACTATTCGGGAAGGATAAGCGTTTTGGAATTATTAAGTATTATCGCCGCCCTCATACAATGGAGAAAAATATTGAAGAAGCTGTCAAGCTTTACTCCGGTGACAAACCCTTCGGTCTTTTTGCTCAACGCCTGCCCGACAATCTTAACAGCATGAATTACATCTTTGGACAGATTAAAGGCTTGTTTGAACAAGCGGGTGTTATGAATTTTGAAAAACTCCCTAAAGACGATAGAGAACGTCGTAAATTTGCGATAATGTTCAGAGAGCTAAACGACTACATTGATGCTGCAAAAGTTCAAGGTTTTATATGGGATAAACCGGAATACAGCTTTGAAGACAGCGGTAAAGAGGATATATCTTTAGATTTTGATGAGACAACATATCTAATCCTTGCAAAAAGATATAAGGAGCTGTTTCAGCCCGGCAGTGACGGTTCAAATGGCGGAGATATTCCCTATGATATTGATGGCTATCTGACTACTATTGACACTGAAAAAATCGATTCCGATTATATGAATTCCAGATTTGAAAAGTACATTAAATTGCTTTATGACGACGATGCCACAGCGGAGGAGCTTGAAAACGCGGAAAATGAACTCCATAAGACATTTGCGACTTTGTCACAGGAGGAACAGAAATTTGCCAATATATTTCTCCACGACATTCAAAGCGGCGATGTTAAGGTGGAACAAGGAAAATGCCTTAGAGATTATATTACGGAGTATCTGGCTAAAGCAAAAGATGATCAAATCCACAGAATTGCATCGGTTTTAGGTATTGATGAACAGAAATTAAGAGTAATGATGGAAGTGAAGATTACCGATTCGAATATAAATGAGTTTGGAAGATTCGATGCTTTGAAATCTACAGCGGACAAACAAAAGGCAAAGGCTTACTTTGAAGCTGTCAGCGGGAAAAAAGTCCTGCCTCCTATGGTAAGTGGCAAAATAGATAAATTGCTCAGAGATTTTATCATAAAAGGCGGATTTGATATTGATATGCCCGATTAAAACTTTATAATCTTAATGTGATGAGAGTCAAGGATTGCCTTGGCTCTCACTTTTTCTTGGGAACAGCGGAAGCTTACGGAAGTATTCACAATACGCAATGAAAAAAACGGCTTAAACACTAAGTTTAAGCCGTTCCACTCAATTATATTTTTGGTAAACAAATTTATATATACCCGTTATTGTCTTACAAATATGCTTGTAGCACCTGTGTTTTCATCGGTAGCTTCAAGGGTGTCATCTTCTGCATTGTATGTGTAAACTGATGGTGTACCGTTTGTTGTAACTGTTACTGTTTCGCCGTCAACTTCGTAAGTGCCCTCAACATCTACACCGGCAACTGTAACTACTACCGAACCGTCTTCATTATAAGTATATACACCACCTACCTGTTCGGGTTCTACGTTCTGAGCCTGACAATAATCTTCAAATGACTGGCTGTTGCCTTCAGCGTCAATAATTTCTGAAACTCCCCATGTGCCTAGTACACTTTCTTCAACGCTGTCTTCTTGAGCTGTGTCCGGTGATGCAGTGGAACTCTTTTTAGTGTCCTTGTCGCCGCAACCGCAGAATGCTACTGTACACATCATACAAAGTGCAAGTAATAATGCTATTTTTTTCGCCATTTTTTTCATTTTAATTACCTCTTTCTAAAATTATTATTTTATTATGCCAAGCCGAAATAGCTTTAAATATTAAAGTCTGTCGGCATTGGAATAGTGAACATAAACATTATATTCATCTGTATTACAAATTTAAAGTACCTCATCACGAAATGCATTAATTCAGCACGAACGGTTGTAATTATTTATTATTTTGTGATATAATCAATGTGGGTAATTTTACACAAGGAGTAAGCAATATGAAAATAGCGATTGTTGATGATTTAAAATCAGACAGAGATATACTGAACGAGAAATTGAAACAATACGCAAAATGCAATAACATAAAATACGAGCTTACGGATTTTTCAAGTGCCGAAGAATTTTTAGAAGATTTTGAGGTCGGTAAATTTCAGATTGTATTTCTTGATATATATATGGATAAAATCACAGGTATGGATGCTGCAAAACAAATATTTAAAGCGGACAGCCTGTGTAAAATAATTTTTCTGACCACAAGCGAGGAATTTGCCCGCCAAAGCTACAGCGTTAATGCCGTGTACTATCTCATAAAACCCATAGAAGACGAAGAATTTTTACACGCAATGGAATTATGCAAGCTTAAACCTTGCTATGACGTACCGATGATAAGCATAAAGAAAAACGGCTCTGTCCACAGTATTGAAACAGAACTGATTTATTATATCGATGTTTACCAACACACAACACGGATACACCTAAGCAACAATGTAATAGAGCTTTATACAAATTTCAGCGAATTCATTGCTCCCCTTAAAAGCGACAGAAGGTTTTCTGTGTGTT
>JALFTC010000037.1 GCA_022779485.1 Ruminococcus sp. | reverse complement strand
AGCGCCCTTCATCATATTCAGCTTTCCATCCATTTCAAGGATTTTTGTTTCTGTTGCCGGAATACCAACACACTCTGTGTTAACCTCCCAGCCGTACATTCCCTGATACTGAATGTTGTGGATTGTGAACACACTCTTTATGTTGTAGTACCAAGGATTTTTGCTGTAAAACATATAGTAGTAAACAGGCACAAGTGCTGTTTGCCAGTCGTTACAATGGATAATATCCGGGTGGAAGTCTATGTATGGGAGCATTTCCATAATAGCACGGGAGAAGAAAGCATATCTCTCTGCGTCATCATAGTAGCCATAGAGCTTATCCCTGTTGAAGTAATACTCATTATCAATGAAGTAGTATGTACATCCGTTCCAGCTTGCCCAGAAAAGTCCGCAATACTGGCTTCTCCAACCAACAGGAACCCAGAAGTTTGTAATGTATTGCAACTGACGCCTTAATTCGTATGGAATTGAACCGTACATTGGTACAACAATTCTGCAATCCTGACCCTTTCTTACAAGGGTATGTGGCAAGCTACCTGCTACATCAGCAAGTCCACCACTACCGCAAAAAGGATTAGCCTCACTTGCACAGTATAATATTCTCATCTTAATTACCTCCTATTAAGACTATTATAAGTAAAACATATTATCATAAGTATAACATAATTTTCTCAAAAAACAATACTTATAAAACATAGATTTTTAGCGTAATACAGTGGTTTAAGAAATAATTGAACCCTTTTCTATGTAAACAGGGTAGTTTGGTGCACCGATAAGTTGCTGATTTGCGGCAATGTTGCAATCCTTATCAATTACCACATTACTGATTGTTGCATTGTCGCCGATTACGCTGTCCTGCATAATAATGGAATTCTTCACCTTTGTGTTTTGTCCAATGTAAACGCCCTTGGAGATGATGCAGTTTTCAACCTCTCCGTTAATTATACAGCCCTGTGCGATAAGGCTTCCCTTAACAACAGAGTCAAATCCGTATCTTGACGGACGGTCGTCACGCACCTTTGTATAGATAGGACGCTCGGAATTAAACACATCTGCTCTTACATCAGCTTTCATAAGCTCCATATTTATTGAGTAATAGTCCTGCATAGAACAAATTGTCCTTAAATAACCTGGATGCTTATATCCAAATACACGGAATTTCTTTAGGTCAAAGTTAAGAAACAGTCTGCGATAATCAACATTATTAGTGCTTACACACTCCCTGACAATGGACATCAGCAAATCCTTTTTGATAAGCATTGAGCCTGTGACAAGGTTGCAGTCCCCTATTGCAGGTGGGTTAATCTGCAATTTGCTAATTCTTCCGTCATCGTCAAGCTCGGCAATCATTGGGAAGGATTTGTTGTTCTCAATATCCTGATATTTGTAGCAGAATGTGATGTCAGCCTCGGTCTTTTTGTGCTGATAGTACATTTTTTGATAGTCTATGTTGGCAACACAATTTGTGTGGCAAATGAGAACATCCTCCTCGTTGCCATGCTCTATGTAACCGTGCAAGCTTGCCAATGTTTCAATAGCGTTGTCAAAGCTTTTTCCGCTAAACGGAGGCAGGATTGTAAGTCCGCTTTTTCTCTTCGACAAATCCCAAGCATATCCGTTGCCCACATGGTCCATAAGGCTAAAGTAGTGGGTTGACGCAATAATGCCAACATTGTTAATACCTGCGTTGCTCATATTTGAAAGAGGAAAATCGACTAGACGATACTTGCCCCCAAAGGGTACACTTGCCATTGTCCTCTTGTTTGTTAACTGGCTAATACAGCTTCCGTTTGTATTAGCAAAGATTAGTCCTAAAACATTGTTACTTCTACTCATTACTCTGCCTCCAAATCTTCACCAATCATAGCATTAGGCGGCACAACTACATTATCGCCAATATTCAGGTCGTCACCAATTACAGCAACACCCCAGTTGTCCTTATCATCGGCATCCTCCGGATTACAGCCTACACGGGCATTTTTGCCGATTACTGTATTTTCGGAAATAATGGAATATCGAATATCGGCTCCCGCCTTGATAACAGTGTTAGGCATAACAATGGAGTAATCAATCCTTGCACCCTTTTCAACGGTTACACCGGCAAACAGGATGGAGTTATGTACCTCACCTTCAACCATACATCCGTCGGAAATGTTGGAATTTTTAACATCTGCATCCTCTGAAACATAATGAGGAGGCAACATTGGATTCTTGGAATATATACCCCTTAAATCAAGTGTGAGATTAGGATCAAGCAAATCCATATTTGCGTTCCAAAGGGACTCAACAGTACCTACATCCTTCCAGTAGCCCTCAAACGGATATGCAAACATTCTCTCCCCTGCATTAAGCATTGCAGGAAGAACATCCTTACCAAAGTCGTTACTGCTGTTCTCATTTTCTGCATCCTCAATGAGGTACTTTTTAAGCTTTTGCCAACTGAAAACATAGATACCCATAGATGCATTTGTGCTTTTTGGATGCTCAGGCTTTTCGTCAAATTCGTAGATTGAGCCATCCTCGTTAGTATTGAGTATTCCAAATCGAGATGCCTCTTCAAGGGGTACATCAATAACCGCAATAGTACAGGCTGCGTCATTCTCCTTGTGGAATTTTACCATATCTGCATAGTCCATTTTGTAGATATGGTCACCGGAAAGAATTACAACATATTCCGGGTTGTATCTTTCGATAAAACTGATGTTTTGATAGATGGCATTGGCTGTACCTGAATACCATTCAGAGCCTTTTTTGGACTCATATGGACTAAGGCAGGTAACACCGGCATGCATACCGTCAAGTTCCCAAGGTTGTCCGTTGCCTATGTACTCATTAAGCACCAATGGCTGATACTGAGTAAGAACACCAACTGCCTCGATACCCGAGTTGGTGCAGTTTGACAATGGAAAGTCAATTATTCTGTATTTACCGCCGAAAGGCACAGCGGGTTTGGCTATCTTTTTGGTCAACACTCCAAGTCGAGAGCCTTGTCCACCTGCAAGAAGCATAGCCACTACTTCTTTTTTAGGTAACTTCATATTATTCCTCCAGTATAATAAAATTCATACGAAAAATCCCGTATTAAGCATAATAACATATGACCACTGTCGTATTGTGACAAATATTCAGTTAATGCTAAACAAAAACCCTTTAGAAATTTTTGTTATCAGACATAGTAAGATACATATATCCACTACTATTATATATCAAAATATACTCAATGACTATTGATTTTATTCATAACAAAAAAATGTATTTTTTGTGCATATTTACGAAATTGCTCGTTACAAAATAGAACTTATTTGTAAGGTCATTCAAAATAAATGACAAAATTATGAACTGTTTTATTTTGTAAAATCAGGGTGGTCGCCCCTTGACATAAGCACCTTGTAGCCTATGCGGTTTAGTCTTTTTTCAAGGAAAATTCTGCATTGTGCCGATTCATCTCCGGTGCAGATTTTTCCGTCATAGAGCATATATTTTTTCCTCACATTCAGGGGTGAAAGGTTGGGCATTACCACATTCGCACCGTGAAGTATTCCCATTTCTCTGCCCTTGGGATGGATTGTTCCCAAGGAGGTTGTTGACGGTAGCAAGGCATCCTTAAACATCAGCCTAATTATCCCCAGCATTTTAAGCGTCAGTTCAAGATTTCCTCTTTCGTAGTGGGCAAAGGGTGTATCCTTGTGAGGAACATAAGGGCCAATGCCAATCATATGAGGCTTTAGTTCCTGCATAAAACGCAAATCCTTAACCAAATCCTCTGCCTTTTGGTTTGGCGAACCCACCATAAATCCGCACCCAACCTGATAGCCAATCTCCCTTAAATCATAAAGGCACCGCTGTCTGTTTTGAAATGACATCTCCTTTGGGTGGAGAAATTCATAGTGACTTTTTGATGAGGTTTCCTGCCTTAATAAATATCTGTCGGCACCATTTTCAAAAAATCTTTTGTAGCTTTCTTTGCTCCTTTCCCCCAATGACAAGGTAATGGCACAGTCCGGGTATTTGCTATGTATTTCATAGACAATACTGCATATCATATCGTCGGTGAAATATCCGTCCTCTCCCCCTTGCAGGACAAAAGTTCTAAACCCAAGGTTATATCCCATTTCACAACAACTGAGTATTTCTTCACTATTAAGTCTGTACCTCTCAGCATTTTTGTTACTACGGCGAATACCGCAATAGTAGCAATCATTCTTGCAATAATTTGTAAATTCAATAAGTCCACGCAAATAGATATTTTTTCCAAAAAATTTTTGGGACATTTTTTGTGCATATTTTTGTAACAGGTCGTCAGAGATGCTGTTATTATTCTTAATAAGAAAAATAAACTCCTCATCCGTCAAATCGTTATTTCTGTTTAATCTTTCTACAATTTCACACAGGTTCAATTTTTATGCCCCCTTTTCTTTTATTGTACAAAATACAGACCGTTTGTGCAAGTTAAATACCTAATAAATCTATTTTAAAACTTTAAATTTGCATATAGACATATAATATGTTAAAATAATTTATAATAAAACTTTTCACAAGGAGGTTACATTATGCAGTTAAAGGAATCCGGCGAAATGTACCTTGAAACAATATACATTCTCAGCAAAAAAAATCCCTTTGTTCGTGCTATTGATGTGGGGGAATATATGGGATATTCCAAGCCAAGTGTAAGCAAGGCTATGAGTCTTTTAAAGGACGGCGGTTATGTTACCTCCGACAATGAAGGACACCTAAAACTCACAGAGCTTGGCAAAGAGGTTGCAGAAAAGACATACGACAGGCACACAACACTTTCTGCTTTTTTTGAAAAGTTAGGAGTCAGCAAAGAGGTTGCAGATGCAGACGCCTGTAAAATCGAGCATGACATAAGCGATGAAACCTTTGAGGCTATAAAAAATCACGCAATGGTAAACAATCTTTTTTAAAAAACAATATATAAACTAACAGTATGGCGGGTTGCTTTTTGCAACTCGCTTTTTGCATATTTTGTCCATATTTTTACAAAAAACAAAGCAGATTTTACATTTAATATTTTGTGTTTAAATCCACACAATACTATTGCAACGAGAAATCGTTGCTTGATATAAAGATAAAAGAAACATTCAGTAGTGTTGCACCAATGGACAAATTTATGCAATGTAGCATACAGAATCATAAAGAGGTCCCCACTGATGCAGGTGCTGAAAAGAAAGGAATTTAATATGTCAAACTCAAATAATCAGATTAATGTACCACAGGCAAAGGCTGCACTTAACAGACTTAAGATGGAAGCAGCTTCAGAAGTAGGCGTAACCCTTAAGGACGGCTACAACGGTGACCTTACCTCTCGTCAGGCCGGACAAATCGGCGGTAATATGGTTAAAAAGATGATTGAAAGCTACGAAAACTCTGTAAAATAAGCCCCAAAAAGTAAAGAGTAAAACAAAGAGTAAAAAGTAAAAGTAAGCAAAAAGAAGGGCCGTCCAAATATGGGCGGTCCTTCCCACTGCTAATAAACTGTTCCTTTGAAAAAAACAGGCAAGGGAAATCCCCCTGCCTGCCCGGTTTACTTTCTGTAATATCTGCTTTTTCCTTTTCCAAGGTAATCATAGCCTTTGTATCTGCCCTTTAGAATAGTACAGAGAACATTTACTTTTGTTCCCTTTTTCAGTATTTTGGCTTTTACAAGTCTGCCTTTCCTTTCAACATACACCTTTGTGTCTTTCTTCAAAATTTCCTTTGGATAAGAGGAAAGACCCTTTCTTGAAAGGTGGCTGTTTACGATATAGTACTCTTTACCCTTGTACTTAACCTTTGACCAACCGTATTTATCATCTTGAATCCACTGAACTACCGCTCCCCTTTTAAGGGTTAAGGACGGAATGCTTGTTTTTCCCACAGGGTCGTTGTAGGGATATGGGTAAAGTCCTGAATTTTTCGTTACCTTTACCTTAACTGACGGTGTTTTGTAAACATAGTTCATATCAAAGTTACAGGCATTTTCCTTGATTCTTCCGCTGTCGCTGTACTGCCAGATGTCGCACTGAAAGTCTTTTGTGCTTCCGTACTGGGCAAGCCAAATGGAGTATTTTCTTCTAAGTCCTTGATAGTCAAGGAAATTTCTGAACCAATTTGCATTGGCATACACTCCGGCGGTGTAGCCTGCTTTTTTGATTACGGTGCAAAATTCTTCGGCAATTTTAGTCAGGGTGCTTTTGCCTAAATATGAAAGTGAATCCTCCTCCATATCAATATAAACAGGCAAATCAAGGGTTTTCCCCTTGATAATGCTAAGGCACACCTTAGCCTCCCTTTTTGCCTCGGCAACTGACCTTGCATAGCTGTAGTGGTAAATACCGATTTTCAGCCCTGCCGACTTTGCCCTTTTGTAGTTTTCCTCAAAATACGGGTCTTTTTGACTTGTTTCCATTCCGTAACCGCTTTGAATAATAACATAGTCAATTCCAACAGATTTTACAGCCTTGTAATTAACAAGCCCATTCCATCTGCTGACATCAATTCCCCTACCGGTCAATTAAGTCATCCCCCTTGATTTCAGGCAGACCGCTAATAGATGTTAGCAAGGATAGTATTCCGGCAAGGAGAGATGCAGAACAAACCGCAACCCAGTTTACCTCTGACATCACTGCAGACACACCGATTGTTGACACTGCTGTTTGAGCAACCGTCTTAATCGCCCTTACGCCTGCACATCTGAGCCATTTTTTATAGTTTTTCATCCTACTTACCTCCCAAATGTTCAATTCCTTTAATTCTATGATTTACAACCTTGATTTCTTCCGAAATTACAGAAATTTTCTTTTCAGCCTCGTACATTCGCTCTACAACTCGGTTGTGCTTGTCAACCTTTTTTTCAAGCTGTTCAATGCGGTAGGACATCAGCTTATTGGTGGCAAGAATACCGCCAATAGTGCCGATTGCCGAACCTGCAAAGGTTACGAGGGCAACGATAATTTCTCCTTCCATAAAACCTCTCTGAATTATTTTATTATTTTATTGCTTGTCCTCGTGCAGGATATTTTTTATTTTATTTTTTATATTTTTTTGAGGGCACCAATAATTGTAGGGATATTTTTTAATGTTATCAATGCAATAATTGCATTGTGGGAATTTTTTTGAAAAATTTTGAAAAATTTTAGCATTTTAAATGCAAAAAAAGACTGCCACACTGTGACAGTCAAATAAACATATAAATATACTAATCAAAAAAACTTTGCAATTTCCGAAAGGTCTTTTCTCTTTGGCATTTGAGGTTCAATATCCCTGTAACCCAAGGAGATAACTGAAACTACATCTTCATCTTCGGGAATAGAAAGTTCTTCACGGAGCTTGTCAGCCTTGCGAATACCCATTACAAGGGTGTCAAGTCCCCTTGCCCTTGCAGATAAAACCAAATTTTCGTTTTGGAGTCCAAGGTCATATGCGCCCCAGCCGTTGCCAAACTCATTTGTTGGTGTTCCGTCCTTTTCAAACCCTGCAACATTTTTTACATAGGTTGTGACAATCAAAACAGGCGCAAACTGACAATTCTTTTGGTTGTATTCCATAAGGCAATTTGCTTTAACGCTCTTCAGTTTTTCTTCCCCCATAACCACATAATAACGGGCAGTCTGTGAATTTTTCCAAGACGGAGCAAGCTGTGCGTCCCTTAAAATTTCTTCAACAACAGACCTTTCAACCGGTGTGTTTTCTTTATACTTACGAACACTTCTTCTTTCCTTAATTACAGTAAAATAATCCATAACAACCTCCAAAATGTTTTGTCCTTTTTCATTATAAAATTGAATGAAAAATATGTCAACAGGGGTAATCCAATAAACTCACTTTTCGTATTTCATTGCGATATTCCCCAGTTTCACACCGATATTGTTGAAATTTACATCATCACTAAAATGGTTACTTAGGGTTATCACAGCAAAATCATCTGTCTTTGAAAACCCTAAAAAAGATGTATATGCACCAATGTGACCGTTAATAAAGTATACTATAGGGTTGTCGGTAATCATCCCCATACCAAAGCCTGAACCGCTGTTTTTGGTGAGAATATCAAAGGTATTTTGGCTGATTATCTCGTTGTTTTTAAGGGCAGAATACCACCTAAACAAATCATCAGCAGAGGAAATCATATCTGCATTTGCGAAAAATGCTCCGGGATAGAGAGTCCACTGCTGATTGAACTCCTGCAAAACTTCAAATTCATTTTCACCCTTGTAGTATCCTGTTGATGTCAGGTCTATCTGTTCAAAGGAAGTGTTTTTCATATTCAGAGGCTCTAAAATATTCTCATTAACAAAAGCTTCGTAATCCGTGTTGCTTACCTTTTCTATAATTCTGCCAAGGAGAAAGTAGTTGCTGTTGCTGTACTCGTAGCTACCCTTTTCCACATTATTAGGAGTTTGGTTTAAAATGAATTCCTCAATATTTTTAATGTTATCTTCCTTAGATGAAGTGGAAATCTCAAAGCCCAACTCATCATTTGAATACTGGATATTTTCTTCTCGTGAGCAGGAGTAATCGGGAATTCCGGCTGTCATATTAAGCAAGGATTTAATTGTTACATCATTTCCGTATTTACACTCAGGGTAAAAATCAATTAGTTTTTGGTCAAGTGAAATTTCACCCTTTTCATAGAGAATACCTATACAAACGGCGGTAAACTGTTTTGACAAGGAGCCTATTCTGTATGTAGCTTGGGAACTGTTTTTTACCTTTTTGTCCAAGTCGGCATAACCCCTGCAACCTTCGTAAATCTTATTTCCGTTGCTGTAAATACAGGCAACACCCTTGAAGTTCACATTGCTAAGCGCCAAATCAAGCTCCTTTGTCATTTCAGGGTTTACAGGTACTGTGGTTGCGGTTGTGGGTTTTGTTGTTTCTGTTGTTTCTTTATTTTCCTGTGGCTCACTGCATCCGGAAAAGATTAACAGGACTAAAAGCACTAAAGACAAGATTTTTTTCACACTAAATCCCCCAAAACAAAAAGGCGGTTGTCACAGGACAACCGCCAATACTATTGAAATTAATTCAGTCAAAAAAGATTATTCCAACTCGGAAACAACCTTCTTAATAGCCTCGAGAGCCTCGTCAGGAAGCTTGTCGTAGCCTTCCTTCTTTGTAGCAAAGCCTTCAACAGCGTCTACACGGTTCTGCATAGCGTCCTTGAGAGCAGCCTTGTAAGCAGGGTCATCCATATTAACCTCAAAGCCTTCCCAGTCCATAATCTCGATGTCGGAGAATGGACCCCAAGGCTTAAACTCAGCTTTACCCTCAACGATTGTTTCAAGAATACCAAGTGTATCAGCAGGCTTAACCTTCTTACCCATAAAGTCACCTGTGTTGATGATGTAGCAATCTACATTCTTTTCTTCAACAAGCTTTTTGAACTTCTCATAGTCGTTCTTAAGTGGGTATGTTCTGAATGGGTTAGCATAAGGAACAATACGAAGTGCATTAAGGTCTGTACCGGCCTTAACTCTTTCAGCAGTAGAGGTCTTTGTAGCAAGTGTTGCACCCATTACAGAAGCAAGGGAAGCACCCTTTAACTTAACAACAGGTGGGATTGTTGGGTCCTTCATAATCCAGAAGATAGCGTTAACAGGAGCATCAATCTTGTCTACTCTGTTTGGTGACCAAAGCTTAGACTTGATAGCACGGCCGTTACCGTTACGGATATCCTCAGTTACAAGTTGAACCTTGCCGTCCTCGTCAATTGTAGCACCGCAGTTCTGACAAGTGAGAAGATACTTGTTGTCAGGGCAACCGGCAGGATAGTCGGCAGTCTTGTCAAAGTATGTTGGCTCAAGTGCGATAGATGCACAGGTGTCTGTGTTGATGATAAATGCGTCATCGTGGAGAACCTTAATCTCGTACTTGCCACCGTGCTTTGCGTGTGTAAGTGTTGACTTACCTGAGCCTGAAAGACCATATACGGAAGCAACGAACTTCTTGTCGCCGTCAAGTAGATATTCTTTCTGACCGCCGTGGCAGGAAGCGTAACCGTTTCTGTTAGCAATAGCCCAAGCCATTGTAAGTGTACCCTTCTTATGCTCACCAAAGTACTTCATACCAAGGATAGCTGCACAGTTAGCCTCTGTATCAAAGTAGCAAAGTGTAAGTGGGTCGCTAAGACAGCTGTAATCAACATCAGGGCTTTCTGTTGGTGCCCACTGTGGGTCGGAGAAGATGTAGATGTCAGCCTCTTTACCGTCGCCTACAGCCTTTGAATTCTTGTACATCTTTACATATTCGTCAGACATATACTGGAAGTTGAGCATCCAGGAATACATAAGGTTTTCTTCACCCTCAGGAATGAGAAGGTGAGCCTTAACCATAAATTCAGGGTCAAGACCAACGAAAACTGTTGCGTGATACATCTTTCTGAATCTTGTCTTATAAACAGCGTCCATAACAACCTTGTCAAGCTTTGTATCATCAACGCCCGGTTCGCCCTTGATACGGCGAGCAGCTGCATAACGGCCTGTTACAGCACCGTCATTCATCAAAAGTATCTTGGCATCTCTGTCAAGACCGAACTCCTCTCCTCTGTAAACAGGGAGATCAGTTACGATTGTTCCGGGTGAATTCTTTGCAAGATTATATGCTTCCTTTAGTGTGTTTACAGGAATAACATTGTTGCCGTAGAAAGCTGTTTCAATGATAGATCTTGTCTTTGAAAAACCAACTTTACCTGCGCCAATTTCTTCTGTTTTGTAATTAGCTTTTGTTGACATATGCTTGTCCTCCTTAAATTCTCTCCAATTATGCAACAATAGATTATATAGATTGCATAATAACATTATACTACCGAAGCAACAGGAAATCAATCCTAAAAATGTGCAAATTTTGTCCTAAATAAATTCATTTTGTATATTAATTGACAAAATTTTAACAAATTACAACATCCACACCTCTGTCATGACCGGCTTGCCGAGGAATCCCCTGCCACTTGATGAAACCTTTGCTTACATCCAGCCTCCCTCTGATGAGGGAGGCTGTTTGTTAGTTTTTACTTTGAATTGTGTTTTCGGTTTAGGTAGTCCTCAAGTATGATGGTCGCCGCCACAGCGTCCACCACGGACTTCCTCTTTTTTCCTCTTGTGTCGGTGGCGTTAAGGTAATTATGTGCTGTGATAGTTGTGCCTCGTTCGTCCTGCATATCAACAGGCAGTCCTGTTTTTTCTGCAAGCTCATCCGCAAAGCTCCTTGCGTTCTTTGCAGACTCCCCCTCACTTCCATCCATATTTTTAGGCAGACCCACCACCAAAAGCTCTGCCCTCTTTTCCTTTGCAAGGTCAGAAATTTTGTCAAGGAGTTTTTCCCTGTTGTATTCATTGATTTGGGTAAGGGGTGACGCCAAAAGCTCTGTTTTGTCGCAAATAGCAATACCTGTCCTTGCTTTCCCCAAATCCACAGCCATAATAACCATAGGTTTTCCTTTCGCTACTGAAATCTGTCGTTAGTGTCTGCCTTGTCGGTATTCACATAGACAGAAAGTTCGTTTTCTCCGTCGGTTTGTGCAATAAACACATCCTCAAGCTTAACTCCGTTGTCCTTTAGCTTTGACATAAGCCACTGTTCGTCCTTGCCACACTGCTTTAGATTTTTGTAAAGAACTTTTCCGTCCATCACTACAATAGGTTCTGCCTTTGCCTTTGTAGGCTTCATACCCATATCATAGGGCGTCATAGGCTTTTTGTCGCTTTTTGGGAGAACGCTTACCATTCCGTTGCTTTCCAAAAAGGCACTTTCAATATCCTTTATACTAAAGTATCCCTGACCTCTGAGTTCTGTCAAAAATTCTCCCACATCCAGCTTACATTTTTTAAGATTTTTCTTGTAAAATTTGCCGTTGTCGTAAATGACTGTGGTTTTGCCTGAAAAGAACCGCCTTATGGGCATAGTGGTTAAGGAAATGTAGGAAATAACCACAGCCGCCATACCGTAAATTATCATAGCGGTTAAAGGCTCTGCAAAATTTTTCCAGTCAGATGTAGAAAGCTCCGCCGCTATTGAGCCTATGGTGATACCGTTGATATAGTCAAAGGTTGAAAGCTGTGAAATTTGCTTGTTACCCATCAGCTTTGCAAGGATAAAAAGCACACTGATGGACAGGAATGTGAGTATTATTGTTTTTATTACTAACATAAAATCACCAATATTATTATGATGATTTTACAGGTACTTATACACTTACCAAGGCTTTACCGAGCCTGTAATTTCACTTAATGACTTAATTCCCTTTTTGTCCATATATTTGGAAATTCCCTTGTTAATCTTAACAGGTGCGTAAGGGTCGGTGAACATACAGGTGCCTATCTGCAGTGCAGTTGCTCCCGCCATAAGCATTTCTATTGCATCCTGCCACTTTGAAATTCCGCCCATTCCTATGATTGGAATTTTAACAGCATTTGCAACCTGCCAAACCATTCTCACAGCCACAGGGAAAATAGCCGGGCCGGAAAGTCCGCCGGTGTTGTTGCGGATAATCGGACGACCTGTTTCTATGTCAATCCTCATTCCTGTCAGGGTGTTTATCATAGAAATAGCGTCTGCACCGTTTGCCTCTGCCGACTTTGCAATCTCTGCAATATCCGTTACATTTGGGCTTAGTTTTACAATTAAAGGCTTTTTGCAATATTCTCTCACAGCCTTTGTAATTGCTCCAACGCTTTCACAGGATGTACCAAACTGTACACCACCGCTTTTAACATTTGGACAGCTTATGTTAAGCTCAATCATATCAACATTGGTATTGCTGAGCTTTTCAGCCATTTTGCAGTATTCGTCAGGGGTGTTACCTGCAATATTTGCAATTATTACAGTACCCTGTTCCTTTAGCCAAGGCAAATCCTTTTCTATAAAGTGGTCAACTCCGGGATTTTGCAAACCAACAGCGTTGATAATTCCGCTTGGTGTTTCCGCAATTCGTGGAGGAGGATTTCCCAGCCTCTTTTTTAATGTAATGCCCTTGCAGGAAATTCCTCCAAGTGTTGAAAGGTCAAAAAATTCGCTGTACTCGTGTCCAAAGCCGAATGTGCCCGATGCGGCAATCAAGGGGCTGTTAAACTGAACACCTGCCACATTTACTGATAAATCTGCCATTAGAAAATCACCTCTTTGCTGTCAAATACAGGACCGTCCTTACAAACATGAACATAGTCCTCTGTTCCGTCATTTCTTTTTACCGCACAGGCGCATACAAGACAAGCGCCTATTCCGCAACCCATACGCTCCTCAAGACTGACTTGACAAGGTACACCGGCATCATTACAAATTTCTGCTATTGCCTTTAGCATTGGTGTAGGTCCACAGGCACAAACCTCGTCAATATCACTGAGCTTTCTCTTAAGAACATCTGTAACAAATGCCTTTTCACCTGCTGTGCCGTCGTCTGTGGTGAGGTAAAGCTCACAGTTGTCCTTCCTAAAATCGCTTTGCAAAATAACAAGGTCTTTGTTCCTAAAACCTGTGATAACCACCGGCTTTTCTTTCATTTTTGATGCGTACAGCATTGGCGGTACACCGATACCTCCACCGATAAAGCAGTACTTTTTGTCCTCCTTAATATCAAAGCCCTTTCCAAGTGGTGCGATAATGTCCAGATATTCACCTTTCTTTATTTGAGAGAGGATTTCTGTTCCCTCGCCCTTGACCTGATACACAAGTCTAAGGCAGGATTTGTCAGCGTCACATATGGAAATAGGTCTTCTCAGGGTTTTGCCCGGTACAAGAATATGTGCAAACTGACCCGGTTTTGCTATGGATGACAGGGTAGGATTTTCAACCCACATATCAAAAATTCCCGTTGCAATTTCTTCGTTTTTAATAACCAAAAACTTTTGTGCGTCGTACTTCATACTTCCTCCTAAAATTGATTTTTATTGATAACTAAGCTTTACTGTAACAACCGACAGCTTTTCTTTTTTGACAATGTAGATATTGTCCTTGTCGATATAGTTGTTTGGATACATAGAGTTTACTGTGTCTATATATGTGAAGAACAGTTGGTCACCGGTGCTGAAAAGCTGGTCAACTGCATTGGTAAATTCAAGATACAGAGGGTCTATATATATGTGAAAATACTTATCCTTGCGGTTTGCACAGTCATAAAGCAAATTCACCATATCGGGGTTATCATAGCTGTACAAATCGGTAAAATGAGTGGCACTCTTAACATAATAATTATGGTCAGTACTGTAACATTCGGGGATAAACAGATTAAAGTTTACAGCGTCAGTTCCCTCTGCACCGCAAATTTCATCACTTGTGTAACTGCTGTATTCCCCGCTTATTGTGTGGTCCTCTAAAAGCACATCTGTTGTGATGTTGAAGTAGTCATATTTTTCATAATCCTTGCCGTCATCCCAGCTTGGGTCAACATAGTACCAGTTGTCCTCAATAAGGACAGCATTCCACATATGAAGCTCCTTACTGCCCATTCCAAGGATAGTACCGCTTTTGATACCCAACTGTGACAAAAAGTACTGAAAGCACTTTGCATATCCCTCACAAACAGCACTTCCCTTAACAAGCACTCCGTAAGGTGTAAATGCAAGGTAATCGTCCTCTGCATTTTTAACATTGTCGGCATATTCACAGCTTTCAATCACCTTGTCGTGGGCGAGTAACTCCCTTTCATATTCACCAAGTCCCGAATCAACAGATGTGACAAACTTGTTCACCTTTTTCATCAGCTTGTTTTGCATTGACTTGATTTTGTCGGGAGTTTCGTAGCTGTACAGCTGTATTGCCGTGTAACCGTTTGTATTGCTGTAACCAAAGTTATCGGTAAGCCAGAAAATCATTGGGTTATCCATCTGGACAGCCGAAAGCACAAGGCGAATTTCCGACTGGGTCAGCACAACATCCTCCATTGTTACCAGCTTGCAAGGATAGTTGCCGTTGTCCGTAACCTCATCTGAAACCTCGCTTATACTTTCCACAAGACTATTGTAGCAATTCCTCTGTTCCTCAGTTTCAAGGCTGTCGTACCCTATGGTAATATCCACAGGGGTGTAATATTCACTTTTTTCCTCATCCTTAATATCAATGTCAGTAAAGCTGTCGTCCTTCTCTACAAAAGGCGAGGTTGTTTCTGTTTTAGCAGAAGTGTTGTTATCTTCCTTTGTAAAACAGGCTGTGCACCCCAAAGCAATACTGAAAATTAGTAGTAAGGCAAAAAACTTTTTTATCAACAAAATGCCCCTTTTCATATTTCTATTATTATACGATAAAGAAAAATAAACATAATTCTGTATTAGCATTTTATGAAAACACAGTGAATACTTTTCCATAGTTTCGGGCAAAACAAATCCTCTATGAAAAAAGTCCATAGAGGAAAATAATTTATTCAAACATTCTTTCAGCCAAGCGGACAAGGGCGTTTGCTGATTTTTCTACTGTTGACCACTCCGCCCTGTGGACATCGTCCATTGCTATCTCAACTTGGTCTGCTATCATCCTGTGTCCCTTCACTGACGGATGTATAAAGTCACTTTGCACAAGGCTGGTGTTCTTTGTCTTTTCGTAATATTCACGGAAACACTTTTCCACATCGGCGATTACCATATTTGCGTCTGTGTCTGCCTCATCATTATAAATATCAATGTAGTCCTGTCTGAAAAGCTCCACAAGCTGATTTAACAGCTGTGTCAGCTTGTCACTTTGACCTAAAAAGGGATTGTAAACCGTCTGCAAAACTATCTTTGCCTTTGGGTTAAGCTCCCTTATGCTCTCGTGAATTGTTCTGATGTTGCTCTTGACTGTTTTTAGCAGATTTTGAATAATTTTGCTGTCTTTTCCGCTGGAAATAATCTCTGCAAGTTCAGTTATTGAGGACTCGTAACCAAGGTGAAGAAAATCGTTACCCCCGATTGAGATTACGACGGTTTCTGCTGTTTTAAGATGATTTTTCACCTGTCTGTTCTTTTCAATAAGCTGTAAAAGGTCTGTGGTTGTATCTCCGCTTACTGCATAATTAGAGAGCATAAAATCTCTCTCGGAGGATACAAGGTAACCGTAGGTGTCCTCAGGGTTTTCAATTCCATAGCCTGCCGCAATGGAGTCCCCAAGGACAACAAGCTCATCTTCTGTTGTTTCGGCATAGGCTATACTTGACGACATCCATATTAATGTCACACACATTAAAGCACAAATTAACTTCTTCACCATTTTCATTCCTTATCCTTCCAATATAGTTATACCCTGATAGGTGTTATTTTATAAGTTCAACAGGTATGGCAAACCACTCCCTAACCCAATAGGTAGGAAATACAGACAACGGGCTGTCAGAATTAACAGCACCTACACTTTCGGTAACTCCCATACGGCAAGCGATTATTTTTGCCCTGAGCTGGTGGTAGCTGTCGGTTGCTATGGCTACATTTTTATTTAGATTATTTTCCTCAATTATCTTATAGGAATTTTTGATGTTAGCCTGGGTATTTTCCGACTTATCCTCAATAATCAGCCTTTCCTTATCAATGCCCATATCCACAAGATAATCATACATACACTGTGCTTCACTCATTGGCTCGTTGTCACCCTTACCACCTGAAAGCACAGCAACTGAATTTTCATTTTTCACAAGGTAATCGTGGCAGGCATTTATTCTGTGCCAAAGGCTACCGCTTGGAGTGCCGTCAGGACGCACCATAGCACCAAGGGTAATTACAGTAGAGCCTTTCTGTGGCATACGGTATGAGGCATAAACCATTACACTTGAAATAATTATTGCATAGCAAACAAAACAAGCGATTCCCGCCTGACAAATCCGCCAGAGAATTTTTGTACATTTTTTGCAAAAAGCCTGTTCCCTTATTTTTTCAAAGAAACCTGTGAAAACAACTCGGCAAAATACAAAAACCGTTATCAAAACACCTACAATGTTGCCAAGGCATATGATACGCTTAAACATAGGTATGGTAAACCAAAGGAAAAACAATACACACAAAAGAGCAACAAAGACTCTCAATATCTTTAAAAAAGTTTTCAAAATATATCACCAATTATATTATAACATAAAAAATAACTTTTCGACATATAATTCTAAAATTTCCCAAAAAAATTAGAGACTGTACAAAACAGTCTCTAATATGCTCAGTAAGTTAATTTTAGTTAAGTATAAATTACTTAAGTTCGATTTCTGCGCCAACTTCTTCAAGCTTAGCCTTCATTGCTTCAGCGTCGTCCTTAGAAACAGCTTCCTTAACTGTCTTAGGTGCGCCGTCAACAAGAGCCTTTGCTTCCTTAAGACCAAGACCTGTGATTTCACGAACAGCCTTGATAACATTGATTTTGCTTGAACCTGCAGACTTAAGAACAACATCAAATTCTGTCTTTTCTTCAGCAGCAGCCTCACCGGCAGCAGGACCTGCAACTGCAACTGCAGCAGCAGCGGATACACCAAATTCATCTTCTACAGCATGAACGAGATCAGAAAGTTCAAGAACTGTAAGAGTCTTTAATTCTTCAATGATAGCAGTAATCTTTTCACTAGCCATTTTTATATACCTCCAAAATAAAATGATAATAATTTAAGTTAATTTGCAGAAATTACTCTGCTGTTTCTTCTGCAGGTGCCTCTGCTTCTTCAGCAGGAGCCTCTGCGTTTTCTTTGTCAGCAAGGCAAGCCTCAACGCCACCCTTGTCAACGATAGCCTGAACACCTCTTGCAAAGGATGCGATAGGTGCCTGGAATGCACCAAGAACATTTGCGAGGAGTACTTCTCTTGTAGGAAGCTTTGAAAGGGCGTCAATCTTGTCCATATCAATAACTTCACCGTCAAGGAAACCACTCTTAATAGCAAATCCCTCGTGTGACTTAGCATACTTGCTCAAAATTCTTGCAGCACCGGCATAGTCAGTTTCGCTTGTTGCGATAGCTGTTGTACCGGAAAGTACATCCTCAAGACCTGCAAGACCTGCAGCCTCACAAGCTCTGCCCAACATTGTATTCTTAACAACAGTGTACTTAACATCACACTCACGAAGTTCTTTTCTCATTGCTGTATCATCAGCAACATTGATACCCTCGTAGTTAACTACAATACCGGAAACAGAAGCCTTAAGTCTTTCAGCAAGCTCTGCTACTAAAGCTTTTTTCGCTTCTAAAACCTTCTCACTTGGCAAATTTGTCACCTCCGTATGTTTTTTATACGCAGTTCAAAAGAAAACCTCTCCTTGGTTTCCCGAGGAGAGGCAGTAATAATTACAAAGTAATTTTTAGCTTCTTCCTCGGCAGGCGTAAAATACTTATGCAAAACGCACCTGCTGTCTTTAGAACAGCGATTATATATTAACTTTTGTTAATACCAAATTAAATTAGTTGCCATACTTGGCTGTAATCATCTTAACACCGGGGCCCATTGTTGATGTAACAGCAACGGACTTGATGTACTGACCCTTTGCAGCAGCAGGCTTAGCCTTAACAACTGCTTCCATAAGAGTTTCAAGGTTTTCGGCAAGCTTGTCTGTGCCGAAGCTCTTCTTACCGATTGGGCAGTGGATGATGTTTGTTTTATCAAGACGGTACTCAATCTTACCAGCCTTAGCCTCTTTGATAGCCTTGGCAATGTCAGGTGTAACTGTACCGGCCTTTGGGTTTGGCATAAGTCCACGAGGTCCCAGGATTCTACCAAGACGACCAACAAGACCCATGCAATCAGGTGTTGTAACG
>JALFTC010000030.1 GCA_022779485.1 Ruminococcus sp. | reverse complement strand
GAAAGAAAAGGCAGGAAACTCTGCTTTTCTTATTACTGACGACAAGAATATTTACTACTTTACCGGTCTTTGGGATAGTAACGGTTATCTTCTTGTTACGCAAAATGAATCATATCTCTTTGTTGACTTCAGATACGGTGAAGTGGCGGAAAGTACAGTTGATTCTGCCAAAGTTATAGTTTTTTCAAAACTATATGAGGAGATTAACAGTGTTCTCAAAACAGAAAAAGTAAAAAATTGCTTCGTGGAAACAAACAAGGTGACTATGGCAGACTTTTCTATTTTTAGAGAAAAGCTTAACTCTCAAATCAGTGATGATAATACACTTGATGAAATTATTAAGGATATGAGAATTATCAAGGACGATTACGAAATTACCCTTTTGCAAAAGGCACAGGATATTGCTGAAAAGGCATATAATAAGGTTTTGCCTATGGTAAAACCCTGTGTATCCGAAAGGGAAATATCCATTGAGCTTGAACATCAAATGAAACTGTTGGGCGCTCAGGATGTTTCCTTCGACCTTATCACCATAACAGGCAAAAAGACCTCCTTGCCCCATGGTGTACCGTCAAGTGACAAAATCAGCACAGGGGACTTTTTCACCTTTGACATAGGTGCAACCTTTATGGGGTACCACAGCGATATGACCCGCACCGTTGCAGTGGGTAGTGCAACTGACGAGATGAAAAGGGTGTATGACATTGTGCTAACCGCCCACAAAAAGGCATTAAGTGCCGTAAAGCCGGGCGTTCGATGCAGTGATATTGACAAAATCGCAAGGGATTATATCTATGAAAACGGCTTTGAAGACTCTTTTGGTCACGCAACAGGTCACGGTGTAGGACTTGATATTCACGAATATCCAACGGTAAGTACAAGGTGTGAAACTGTACTTAAAGAAGGTATGGTTATAACAATAGAGCCGGGAATTTACCTTAAAGGGAAATTCGGTGTAAGAATAGAGGATACCGTTGTTGTAACGGGGGATGGATGCAGAAGTTTTGCGTCTATTCCTAAAGAATTAATAATTCTGTAAAAAGTGGTTGCTTTTTATTGGTTTTGAATGTATAATGTAATTGATATTTGTGCGTTATTACGCATTTAAAAAGAAGATTTAGGAGGATTACCAATGATTTCAGCAGGTGATTTTAGAAACGGTATTACTTTTGAAATGGACGGACAGGTTGTTCAGGTTGTTGAATTTCAGCATGTTAAGCCAGGTAAAGGTGCCGCTTTCGTTAGAACAAAGTATAAGAATGTTATGACAGGTGCAGTGGTTGAAAAGTCCTTTAACCCTAACGACAAGTACCCAACAGCATTTATCGAGAGAAAAGATATGGAATACAGCTACGAGGACGGCGGTCTTTACTACTTTATGGACACAGAAACCTGGGAGTCTATTCCAATCAGCGCAGACCAGTTAGGCGATTCCTTTAAGTTTGTTAAGGAAAATATGGTTTGTAAGATTCTTTCCTACAAGGGCAAGGTGTTTGGCATTGAGCCACCAAACTTTGTAGAACTTAAAGTTACAAAGACTGACCCCGGCTTTAAGGGTGACACAGCTACAAACGCAACTAAGCCTGCAACTCTTGAAACAGGTGCAGAGATCAAGGTTCCATTGTTTATCGACGAGGGTGAAGTAATCCAAATTGATACAAGAACCGGCGAATATATGGGTAGAGCATAATGAGAATGACTGAAAAAATTGCCTATATCAAAGGACTTGCAGAGGGTCTTGAGCTTGATAACAGCAAAAACGAAGTAAAGATTATCAATCAAATCCTTGAACTTCTTGACCAAATGGCAGCAGAAGTTGAGGAGCTTCAGGATTGCTATGATGACGCTGTTGATGTTGTTGACGCTATCAACGATGACCTTTCCGACTTGGAAGAATATGTCTATGATATAGAGGATGATGACGACGACTCCTGTGGGGACTGTTGTTCCTGCGATGACTGTGATGACGACGAGGAAAATCCTCTTTACGAAATAACCTGTCCACAGTGTGACTCAAAGTTTACTTCTGACGAAGATTCTATTGTCACAGGCGAGGTTGAGTGCCCTGAGTGCGGTGCTGTTTTGGAATTTGATTTTTCTGATTTAGAGGAAGATCATCACCATGACGGATGCTGTTGCGGATGTGGTGCAGACGAGCATTACGGTGAAGACGATTTAATGTCATAATGAACAAATTTTAACCCCTGGGATATTATATCTCAGGGGTGTTTTTATGCTTAATAAAAGAATAAGGAAAAAGCGAAAATTTAAAAAGTTCCTCATTATCTTTTTTGCCTTTGCAATACTGATTGTAGTATTGTTTGAAATTTACATAAAGCCTTTTCAGGATAAATTAATGGAAAACCGGGCAAAGGTACTTGTTGAGGCGAGAATTTCAAAAATTGCAGATGATGTCATAAAGTCCCACGAATATGACTACGATAAATTGCTGATTAAAACAGAGAGCAAAAATAACATTGTAACTTCATTAAGTGTTAACACCCAAGCTGTTAACAAACTTCAAAATGAATTTTCAAATATCTTTCAAAACAAAATGGATGACCTTATAACACAATATTTTTCTGTTCCCGTAGGCGACCTGACAGGACTTACAATGCTGTCAAGCAAAGGCCCAAGACTAAAATTTTCATATGATATGACAGGCTCCGTAGATGTGGAGTTAAACAGCGAATTTGACACCTCCGGAATTAATCAGACAATCCACAGGGTAACTATGGTGGTGGATGCCGAGGTGGTTTTTGTCAGCCAATCCTATTTAGAAAATATGAAAATCCGAAACGAATTTGCAGTCAGCGAAACAGTAATAGTGGGCGATACTCCCGATTATCTATATCCAAGGTAATGAACATAGGAACATCAGACCTTTTCTAAACTTTTTCGGTTTTGAAAGGGTCTGTTCTATTTTTTCTATTTTATATAACAAATCATTAATCTTTATGTTGAAAAATCACATATGTTGTGATAAAATATATAGGATAATACAATGGATAGGAGTATTACTTTGCAGAAAAGTGATTTGAATAAAGAAAATTATTTAGAACAGCAAAATTATTATTTAAACCTAATTGCCGAGCTTATGTCGGTGAGAAAAAGGGGAGAAACTCCTCTTGCTTTTATTCACACCTACGGTTGCCAGCAGAATGTGGCAGACAGTGAAAAAATCAAGGGTATGCTTTCTGTTGCAGGCTTTGATTTTGTGGATAAGCCTGACGATGCGGATTTTATCCTTTTCAACACCTGTGCAGTAAGGGAACACGCAGAGGACAGAGTTTTCGGTAATGTTGGGGCATTAAAAACATTAAAGCGAAAGCATCCTCAAATTATGATTGCCCTTTGCGGTTGTATGATGGAGCAAAAGCATATTGCCGAAAGAATGTACAAAAGTTTTCCTTTTGTTTCCCTTGTGTTCGGTACTCACTCATTGCAGAATTTCCCTGAACTCTATTACAGAGCCTTGTTTACAGGAAAAAGAGTTTATGAGCGTGACAATGACGACAAGAAAATTTACGAGGGTATTCCCGTTAAGCGTGACGGTACTTTCAAGGGTTGGCTACCTGTTATGTACGGCTGTGACAACTTCTGCACATACTGTATTGTTCCCTATGTTAGGGGCAGAGAGAGAAGTCGAAAGCCACAGGATATTTTAAACGAGGCAAAAGAGCTTATTAATTCCGGCTACAAGGATATTACCCTTTTAGGTCAGAATGTAAACTCCTATGGCAAAGGTCTTGATGAGGATATAACCTTCGCAAAGCTTATTGGTGAAATAGATAAAATCCCCGGTGACTACTGGTTAAGATTTATGACCAGCCACCCTAAGGACTGTTCAAAGGAGCTTATTGACACAATAGCAAACAGTGAGCATATCAGCACACACCTACATTTGCCTTTCCAAAGCGGTTCAGACCCTATTCTCAAAAAGATGAACAGGCATTACGACAGGAAAAAGTATCTTGAAATCATAAATTACGCAAAGGAAAAGATACCTAATGTTTCAATCACAAGCGACATTATTGTTGGCTTCCCCGGTGAAACATACGAGGACTTTCAGGAAACTATATCCCTAATCAAAGAGGTTGAGTTTACATCCCTTTTTACATTTATCTATTCACCAAGGGTAGGCACCCCTGCCGCAGAAATGGACGACCCAATCCCTGCTGAGGAAAAGTCAAAATGGTTTAGGGAACTCCTTGCTGTGCAAGAGGGCATAGCCGCCAAAAGGTGTGCATCTATGGTAGGAAAAACGGAGAAAATCCTTGTTGAAAGCGTGAATGATAAAAACGGAAAGCTACAATGCAGAAACTCCGGCAACATCATAGTTGAATGTGAGGGAGAAAGTTCCCTAATAGGAACATTCCAAACAGCTGAAATCACACAGGCAAGGAACTGGATACTTAGAGGAAAAATTATTTAATTATATATAAAACTTAAAGGAGATTATTATTATGGAAAAAGAGATTGTTGCACTTGCAAGACAAATAGGAAAAATGCTCCAAGAGGAGGAGTGTTACAAAAAGATGGAGGAGTCAAGAATTGCCTCCGACCAAGACACAGAACTTCAGGATTTAATCGGTGAATTTAACCTAAAGAGAATTGCAATTAATGAAGAGGGTATGAAAAAGGATAGAGATCAAGAGAAAATCACCAAGTTCAATAACGAAATGCGTGAAATCTACACAAAGATAATGCAGAACGATAATATGCTTGCCTATAACGAGGCAAAAAGTGAGCTTGACAAAATTGTAGGCAGAGTTGCCGCTATTATTACTCAGTCTGCAAACGGTGAAGACCCTGAAACAACTGATGTTCACGAGGGTTGCACAGGTAACTGCAGTGGTTGCAGTAGTTGTGGCTAATAAATAAATGACAGGAAAGGAAGTGAGAATGTGGCTGAATTGTCCCCAATGATGAAACAGTATTTTGAAATTAAAGAAAAGAATAAGGACAGCATCTTGTTTTTTAGACTGGGTGACTTTTACGAGATGTTTTTTGACGACGCCAAACTCGCTTCCAGGGAGCTTGACCTCACCTTAACAGGCAGAGATTGCGGACAAGAGGAAAGAGCACCAATGTGCGGTGTTCCTTTCCATAGCTGTGAGGGTTACATTGCACGACTTGTGCAAAAGGGTTACAAGGTTGCTATATGTGAGCAAACCGAGGATCCTGCAAAGGCAAAAGGTCTTGTAAAAAGGGATATTGTAAGAGTAATCACACCTGGCACTGTTATGGAGTCAAGTATGCTTGACGAGGGCAAAAATAATTTTATTGCTTCATCATATATGGCTGAGGGTGTCATAGGTCTTTCTTTCTGCGATATTTCTACAGGAGAATTATTTGTAACTGAACTTTCCGGTGAAGATTTGCTTGACCAACTGCAAAATCAGTTAATAAGCTATAACCCAAGGGAAATTCTTGTGGGTGGAGATATTATCAGCTTTAAAGG
This sequence comes from Ruminococcus sp., assembly GCA_022779485.1. GTDB lineage: Bacteria > Bacillota > Clostridia > Oscillospirales > Acutalibacteraceae > Ruminococcoides. Next base: position 17,785 of record JALFTC010000030.1, on the reverse strand, counting down.
ACTTAGCAGTTTCATCAAAGAAAAGCTGTCTGCATCCGTTGAAATGTTTTCTGATGAAGAATTTGATTATTCTACCTGTCTGCAAAGTGTTTCAAACCAGTTTAAGGAAGAGGATGTCAGTTTATTTAAAGATAAAGCACAGATTGTGTCCTCTATCGGTGTTTTGATTAACTATCTCAAAGCAACTCAAAAGACAGGCTACGAGAGAATTACATCCTTTGAGGTTTACTTCGACAACCAATATATGAACCTTGACTTTAACACAAGGCGAAACCTTGAGCTTACCCAAACTATGATGAACAAGGAGAAAAAGGGTTCACTTATTTGGCTCCTTGACAAAACAAAAACAGCTATGGGCAAAAGGCTTTTAAGGTATTGGATTGAACATCCGCTCCTTAACCTTAGTACGATTTTAAAAAGACAGGGTGCTGTAGCTGAACTTGTTAACGACACCATTCAGCGTATGGAAATCACAGATGCACTTGTTGGCATCTTTGATATTGAGCGCCTTATGACAAAGATTGTTTACGGTAACTCAAATCCAAGGGAGCTTAGGTCACTGTGTTCAGCATTTGAAAATCTGCCACAGATAAAGTCCTTGATGAGTAAATTTGAATCAAAGCTGATGAAACAGCTTTTTGAGGATATTGACGAGCTCCAGGATATACACAGCCTAATAGACAACGCTATTGAGGAAGAACCTCCTTTTTCTGTTCGTGAAGGCGGAATTATCAAGGAGGGGTATGACGAGAGCCTTGATGCTGTCCGTTCCGATATGAACAACAGCACTTCACTTCTTGCAAATATAGAGGCTGAACAAAAGGAAAAGACAGGTATTCCAAAGCTAAAAGTAGGATACAACAGGGTGTTTGGTTACTACATTGAGGTAACTAATTCCTACAAGGACAAAGTACCTGAGGATTATATCCGCAAACAAACCCTTACTAACTGCGAACGATACATAACACAGGAACTAAAGGACTTAGAGGGAAGAATCCTGGGTGCAAAGGACAGATCCTTTGCTATGGAATACAGAATATTTGACGAAATACGAAAAAAGGTTGCAGAAAACCTTGACAGAATTGAAAGGACAGCAAAGGCTATTGCAAACCTTGATGTTTTAACAAGCCTTGCAAATGTTTCTGCTGATAACAACTACACCTGCCCTGAGGTTAATCTTTCTGACAAGATTATTCTAAAGGAGTCAAGGCATCCTGTTGTTGAGGTTTTACTCTCAGGTTCTCCATTCGTTCCAAATGATGTAACACTTGACAACGAAGAAAACAGAGTAGCAATTATAACAGGCCCTAATATGGCGGGTAAATCAACATATATGAGGCAGGTTGCTCTTATTGTGCTTATGGCTCAAATCGGCTCTTTCGTTCCCGCTAAGTATGCCGAAATCGGACTTGTTGACAGCATTTTTACAAGGGTAGGTGCATCTGACGATTTAGCGTCAGGACAGTCCACCTTTATGGTTGAAATGAACGAGGTTGCAAACATTGTAAAGAAAGCAACCTCAAAATCTCTGTTAATTCTGGACGAAATAGGCAGAGGTACAAGTACCTTTGACGGAATGAGCATTGCCCGTGCTGTGCTGGAATATGTTGTTGACAAGAAAAAGCTTGGTGCAAAGGCACTGTTTGCAACCCACTATCACGAGCTAACAGTAATGGAAAACCTGTTAAGCGGTGTAAAGAACTATAACATAGCTGTAAAAAAGCGTGGGGATGACATTACATTCCTAAGGAGAATTGTCCCCGGCGGTGCTGACGACAGCTACGGCATAGAGGTTGCAAAGCTTGCAGGACTGCCTGACTGGATAATCAAACGAGCAAAGCAAATCCTTAAAGAGTTAACAAGTAATAAGCCTGATATGAAAAAGGATTTTGCAAAAATCGACACAGCGGAAAAGGAAGATTTGCAAATAAATCTCCTTGACAACGCAAACAGCTCTGTGGTTGAAAAAATTAAAAGCACAGATGTAAACACATTAACGCCTATTGAGGCTATGAATTTACTTTATGAATTGAAAAATATGGTTTAGTGTTCTTTTAAAATGGAGGTGAACGCTTTGGGAAAAATTAATGTACTGGACAAGCATATAGCAGAGCTTATTGCTGCCGGTGAAGTCGTAGAGCGTCCATCTTCTGTTGTAAAGGAATTACTTGAAAATTCCATAGATGCAGGTGCAACAAGCATTACCGTTGAAATTCAGCATGGGGGAATTAGTTTCCTCCGTGTAACTGACAACGGTCACGGTATCTTAAAGGACGATATAAGGAATGCTTTTAAACGAAATGCTACAAGCAAAATTTGTGTTGAAGAGGATCTTAACAAAATTGGCACTTTAGGTTTTAGGGGAGAAGCACTTGCATCAATATCCTCAGTTTCCAAGGTACAGCTTATTACAAAAGCCAAGGAAGAGGAAATCGGCACAGCCTATGAAATAGAGGGCGGTGTTGAAAAGTCCTTTGACGACGCCGGTTGCCCCGACGGTACAACCTTTATTATGAGGGACTTATTTTACAATGTTCCCGCAAGATACAAATTCCTAAAAAAGGATGTTGCCGAGGCAAATGCAGTTGCCGGAGTTATTGACAAAATTGCACTTTCACACCCGGAAATCTCTTTCACATTAATAAGGGATAACAAAATCACACTTAAAACTGCCGGTGACGGAAAGCTGTTGTCTGCTATTTACGCTGTATATGGCAGGGAATTTGCAAATTCTCTTATCCCTGTTGATTATGAGCTTAACGGTATGACGCTAAAGGGTTACATAAGCAAACCTACCTGTGGCAGAGCAAACAGGAATTTGCAAAACACCTTCATTAACGGAAGATTTGTAAAGTCAAAGACAATATATATTGCCCTTGAAGAAGCCTGCAAAGGCTCAATTATGATTGGAAAATTTCCGTCCTGTGTGCTTAATTTGACAGTGCCCGCTGAAAGCGTTGATGTAAATGTTCATCCCTCAAAAATTGAGATTCGTTTCATCAATGAAAGACCTGTGTATGACACAGTATATCACGGTATTAAGTCAGCACTTTTAAGGAGCGACAGCCGAAAAGAGGCTGTGCTTTCCCATAAAAAAACAGATAACATAAAGCCTGTTAATCCATTTAATTTGGCTAACAAATTTATCAAAGAGGAAAAAACTTCTGTTCCTGCAAAACCTGTTACTAAAAAGGAGAATAGGGAAACATCTGTTTTTGATGAATTAGATATAATTCCTACAAAGAAAAATAAGCCGTTAAGAGCTGATTATGTTTCCGACTCAGTATCTGCAAGGGAAAATTATCTTAATTTGTTAAAAAGCAAGAATAATAATGACCATAAGACACTTGAAGAAGATAAAAAAGAAATCCCTAAAACTTCTTTAGATAAAGATTTTAAAAAGGAGTCTGTACCTAAAGAAGATAAATCTATAAATGCAGAAAATGAAACTACAACAGTAGAAAATAAAACTCAGGTTATCCTCCCTGAAAATGTAACAGAGGAGGACACCACACAAAAGCACGAAATCAAGACTATTATTGACGAAGACAAAGAAAGTTTTAGATTTATCGGCGAAGCTATGAACACCTATATCATTGTTGAAACTGACGACAACAAGATGGTTCTCATAGATAAACATGCCGCCCACGAGAGAATACTTTTTGAAAAGCTAAAAGAGGAAAAGGGCAGGGGAGATGCCCAAATGCTCCTTGTACCAGTTACCGTAACGCTTGAAAAAAGCGAATATAATGTTGCTTTGGAAAACCTTGATATGTTCAGCGAGGTTGGTTTTGAGGTTGAAAATTTCGGCAATGGTACTATAATTGTAAGGAGTGCACCTTCCTATTTAAGGAATGACGATATAGCCGATACAGTAGTTGAAATCTGCGGTCATATTGCCGACAACAGAAAAGAAATTATCAGTGAGCATATGGAGTGGATTTACCACAATATAGCCTGTCGTTCAGCAATAAAGGCAGGAAACAAAAGCACACCCAAAGAGCTTATTGAAATTGCAAATAGGGTTTTCTCGGACGACAAAATAAGATACTGTCCTCACGGAAGACCTGTTTGTATAGAAATTTCTAAGTATGAAATAGAAAAACAGTTTGGAAGAGCATAATGAAAAGGATAAAGATAATTTCCGTTGTAGGGCCTACCGCATCGGGAAAAACAGCCCTGTCAATAGAGATTGCAAAAAAGTATAACGGAGAAATTATTTCTGCCGATTCAATGCAAATTTATAGAGGGATGGATATAGCAACTGCAAAACCCACTAAGGAGGAAATGCAGGGGATAGTACATCACCTTATTGACAATGTAAATCCCGAAGATGAATACTCCGTTGCACAGTATGTTAAGGACGCAAGAAATGCAATACTTGATATAGACAGCAGAGGAAAAACACCGATTTTAGTCGGTGGAACAGGTCTTTATGTTAATTCTCTCCTTGACAATGTGCAGTTTTCCGATAGTCCTATTGATGAAGAATTAAGGCAAAAACTGAACAGCCTAACCACAGAAGAACTTTTACCTATGCTTTTTGATGTTGACAGAGAGTCATATGAAAAGTTAAGTGTTGAAAAAAACCACAAACGCATTGTAAGGGCTTTGGAGATATATTATCAAACAGGTAAGCCTAAGTCTGTTGTTGACAAAGAGGCAAAAAGTGTTCCGTCACCGTATGACGCAATAAAAATCGGTCTTAATGCAAATGACAGGCAGTTTTTATATGACAGAATCAACACCAGAGTTGACCTGATGATTGATATGGGACTACTTGATGAGGCAAAAAAGTTTTTGTCAAAGAATTTAAGCTCAACCGCCTCTAAGGCAATAGGATATAAAGAGTTTATACCATACTTTAACGGAGAATCTTCCTTAGAGGAATGTAAGAATTTGCTAAAAATGGAAACACGCAGATACGCCAAAAGGCAGATAACCTGGTTTAAGCGTGACAAAGAAATTCATTGGTTCAGCATAGACTTGATGAATAAAGACGAATTAATTAACAAAGTTTTTGAAGTTATTGATAAAGGATAAAATATGGATAAAGCTAAATTTAAAAGAGTGGTTATTGCACTCATTGCAATATTCCTTATTGTTAATGTTGTATATGTTTTTATCAATTCGGTTTTTGATGTTGACGGTGTGGAAACCGAAATTGCAACAGAAATGACTGCAACTGATACCTTGTACAAGGATGCAATTATCATAAGAGATGAAGAACTTATCAAAAATGATACAGATGGTGTAATTTCCTACACATCTGCTGACGGTGACAAGGTTGCAAAGGGAGAGCAGGTTGCCAAGGTTTACAACAGCGAAGATGATGTTTTGGCATATCAAGAGTTACAAGGAATTCAGACAGAAATCAAAAGGCTGAAAAAACTCAACGCTTCCGTTAACAACGGAGATTTAGGCATTGACACAATAAACAGCCTTATTTATAACGCAGTTACCGACCTTAACAAAAGTATTGCAGACAGAGATTTTATCGACTCCGATTCACAGGTTGATAATCTAAGCTATTTGATTACCGAAAGGCTTATGGTAACAGGGGATTCTGTTAATGTTTCCAACAGACTAAATGAATTAGAAGAAAGAAAACAGGAGATAGAGAATAGTTTTGATAAGGCAAACGGTGTAATCAAGTCCCAAAAAGCCGGCTGTTTTGTTTCAAATGTTGATGGTTACGAATCTATATATAAATATGATGATGTGTCCAACATAAACATTTCAAAGTTTAACAAGCTTAAGGATGCTAAACCAAAAAAGGTTTCTGATGATACAGTAGGTAAGGTTGTTACAAGTGTTAACTGGTACATTCTATGCCCCGTAAGCGAAACTGAGGCTTTGCGTCTTACAAAGAGTAGTTATGATAAGGTGACTATAAATTTACCTTTTGCATCTTCAGACTCTATACCCGCCTATGTTGAATCAATTAATCAAGATGTCAAGGGTGGCGATAGCGTACTTGTTATTAAATGTGACTATATGAATTCGGAACTTGCATCTATCCGACATGAAAATGTAGAGATTTGCCTCAACACATATGAGGGTTTAAGAATCAGCAAGACTGCTCTTCATGACGGAATTGCAAAGAAGATTTCAGAGGACGAAAACAATAATCAAATCACAAAGAAGAAGGCTGTGCAAGGTGTTTATGTGCTATACGGCAATGAACTCCAGTTCAAGGAGGTTTCAATCCTATATTCAGGCTCCGACTTTGTAATTTGTGACCCGTCACCTGAGGATGGGGTGTTGTTTAACGGGGAAACAATTTCACTTTATGATAATGTTGTAGTGGAAGGGAGCGACCTAAAGGATGGAAAGATTATTAAGTGATATTGAGTATAACTACAATCATATAAAAGAAAGAATAGCAGAGGCTGCCGTGAAGTCCGGCAGAAAACCTGAGGATATTACATTCCTTTCGGCTACAAAAACCGTTGAACCGGAGTATATTAATTATGCAATTTCCTTGGGGCTTGACCATATTGGTGAAAACAGAGTTCAGGAACTTCTTTCAAAATATGATGAATACAACCTTGAAAATTGCTCTTTGCAGTTTATCGGTCATTTACAAAGCAATAAGGTAAGGCAGATTGTGGGCAAGGTTGACCTTATCCAGTCTGTTGATTCCCTTAAACTTGCCAAGGAAGTATCCAGAGTTTCTCAAAACAAAAACCTTACAACAGATATTCTTGTTGAGGTAAACATAGGTAAAGAGGAGAATAAGTCGGGTGTTATGCCCGAAATGCTGGAAGAATTGTTGTACCAAATTAAGGATTTACCGTCAATTAATATAAAAGGATTGATGACAATCCCCCCAATTTGTGATGATAACAACAAAATTCGTAGTTTTTTTAGTGATATGAACAAGATGCTCCTTGACATATCGTCAAAAAAATTAGATAATGTATCTATGGATATTCTGTCTATGGGAATGTCCGGTGATTATTATGAAGCAATTCTTGAAGGTGCCAATATGGTTAGAATTGGTTCAGCACTATTTGGAAAAAGGATATATAAATAAATTTGGAGGTTATGAGTATGGCTGGTTTTGTTGAAAAGTTTAAAAAGATGTGGGATTCCCCGGATGAAGAATATGATTACGATGAATATGAAGAAGATGAAAACGGTTACGAAGAAGAATATGACCGTGAAAGCGAAAGAGATAGAGAAAGAGAGTATCGCAGAGCAGAAAGAGCCGAGAGAAGAAGAATGACAACTGATGCCTACACTGAATACGAGGGTAGCAACAAAGTTGTTAATATCAGTGCAAATACTAAAATCCAAGTGGTTCTATTTAAGCCTGAGAGATTTGGCGATGATACAATAGAAATTGCTGATGAGCTTATTAAGAACCGTACTGTTGTTCTTAATCTTGAAAATACTAACAGAGATATGTCAAGAAGAATTTTAGACTTTGTAAGCGGTGTTGCCTACGCAAAGAAGGGTAAAATTAAGAAGGTTGCAAACAGCACCTTTATCATTATGCCTGAAAATGTTGACTTCACAGGTGATGACCTTCTTGACGAGCTTGAAAGCAATGGAGTTCTATTTTAATTAATGGCAAAAAGCATTGATGAAAATGATATTCTAATTAGCAGAATATCAGATTTATATTATCTTGCCTGCGAAAGGAACAAACCCACCTTTACACAGTTTCTCAACGAACAGGAAATTTCTGTGTGTATTGAGGGGCTTAAATCCTTTGGCATTACCGATTATTCCTTTTACGGGGGATATGAAAACAGTCAAAGGAAAATCTTGGGATTTTTTGCCGAAAAGGATGATTTTCCTGTTGCTATAATTGAGTTTAAGTACCGAAAGCAGGATACTCTAAATCACAGGCAATTTCTCGGAACAATACTGTCAACCGGTTTAAAGCGTTCCGTTTTGGGCGATATAATATGTTTGGAGGGGGTTACCTATGTTTTCATCCTTTCAAATCAAGCCGATTATGTTATGTCACAGCTTGACAGGATTGCTCGTGTCGGAGTTAAGTCAAGGATTATTAATCTCAATGACTTTCATTATACCCCGAAATTTAGCTTCAAGGAATATTCGGTAAGCTCACTAAGGCTTGATAACATTGTTGCAGGCATTACAGGGCTTAGTAGAGAAAAAACACGAAACCTGATTTTAAGCGGAAATGTGTTTGTGAATTACTTGCAAAAAGATAATATAAGTTATAAGATAAATACTAAAGATGTTTTGTCCATACGAAAATACGGGAAATTTATCCTTGATGAAGTAATTGGACAAACTAAAAAAGGCAGATACAAAATTATTATAAAACAATACATATAAGGGAGACTGAAAAATGCTAACTATTGATGAAATTAAAGATGTTAAATTCAGAACGAACAGAGGACAGTCCTTCTACAAAGCAGAGGATGTAGATGCTTTTATTGATGAAGTTATTGAAACCCTTGAAATGAAGAATAACGAGAAAGCTGAACTTGTTCACAAGATGGATATTCTTGCAACAAGAATTGAACAGTACCGTTCCGACGAGGAAACTGTTAGGAATGCTTTGCTTTCTGCCCAAAAGGTAGCTGATTCAACTCTTAAGGAGGCAAATGAGCAGTCTGAGATTTCCCTTAAGAATGCAAAGGAAAAGGCAGACAAGATGATTGCCGACGCTCAAAAAGAGGTTGCAAAGGAAAAGGAATCTCTTGTTGCTTTGCAGAAGCTTGCAAATGAAATGAGAAGCGAACTGTTTATGAAGGTTAAAAGCTGCATAGATATTGTTGATACACTTCCTTCCGAGGGTGTTGTGAACGAAATTAAGGCAAAACTTAACAAGGAGTTTCCAACTCCTGTTGCAGATGCCGTAGCAAAAAAAGAAGAGCCTGAAAAAATCAAACTTGCCCAGCCTGTTTCTGTTAAAGAGGACAAAGTTGTTGTAGAGGATGATGAAAAGACTCCTGTTAAGGAACCGGTTACCGAGGCTACAACAAAGTTTGGTGTGCTAAAATTTGGCAGCAACTACGATGTTGAAGAATAAATAATTTTATATTTTAATTCTATTTTTTATATATTGGAGAGAAGAATAATGTCACAGGATTACAATCAGACACTTAATCTCCCAAAGACAGACTTTCCTATGCGTGCAGGTTTGCCTAAAAGCGAACCCGGAACCTTGGAAGCTTGGGAAGAAAACAAGGTGTATGACAAATTAATGGAGAAAAATGAGGGTAAACCGCTGTTTATTTTGCACGATGGCCCTCCTTATGCCAACGGTGATATCCACCTTGGCCACGCCTTAAATAAAATTTTAAAGGATTTTATTGTAAGACAAAAAAATATGTCCGGCTACAAGGCTCCTTATGTTCCCGGTTGGGATACTCACGGACTGCCAACTGAGCTTAAGGCAAGACAAAAGGCGGGAGTTGGTAACTCAGCAGAGATTTCTATTGTTGAGCTTCGCAAAATGTGTGAGGACTTTGTTACAGGTTATATCAACGACCAGCGCAATCAGTTTAAAAGACTTGGCATAATCGGCGAGTGGGATAACCCGTATATCACATTACAGCACGAATTTGAGGCTGAACAAATCAGAGTTTTTGCCGAAATGGCATCAAAGGGATACATTTACAAGGGACTTAAGCCTGTTTATTGGTGTCCTGAATGTAAGACAGCTCTTGCAGAGGCTGAAATTGAGTATGCCGAGGATCCATGCCACTCAATCTATGTAAAGTTTAGTGTTACAGACGACAAGGGTGTGTTCTCAAATATGGGAATTGACCCTGCAAAGGTTAAGTTTGTTATTTGGACAACAACAACATGGACACTTCCTGCCAATGTAGCAATCTGTGTTGGCCCAAGATATGAGTATTCCGTTATTAAGACAGGTGACGAATATTTGGTAATGGCAACCGAGCTTTATAAATCTGCTCTTGAGGTTGCGGAAATCACCGACTATGAGGTTGTTGCTACTGTTAAAGGCAGTGAGCTTGAATACATCAAGACTGCACATCCTTTCCTTGACAGAGAATCCCTTATTATTGTGGGCGACCATGTTACTCTTGAAAGCGGTACCGGATGCGTACATACTGCACCCGGACACGGTGTTGACGACTATAATGTTTGTCAGAATTACCCCGAAATTCCTGTTATTTGTCCTGTTGACTCCAACGGTGTATTAACCGATGAGGCAGGTCAGTTTGCAGGTCTGACAACTGATGAAGCAAACAAGAAGATTGCAATTTTTCTTGACGAGAACGGTTATCTCTTTGCACTTAAAAAGATTATCCACCAGTATCCACACTGCTGGAGATGTAAGACACCAATTTTGTTCAGAGCAACCGACCAGTGGTTCTGCTCTGTGGACGACTTTAAGGATCAAGCTGTTGAGGCTATCAATACAGTAGAGTGGATTCCTGCTTGGGGTCGTGACAGAATTACCAATATGGTAAAGGAAAGAAAAGACTGGTGTATTTCCCGTCAGAGAAAATGGGGTGTTCCAATTCCGATTTTCTTCTGTAAGGAATGTGGCGAGGCTCATATTGACAGAGATGCAATGATGGCTGTTGCAGATTTGTTTGAAAAGGAAGGCTCGAATGCTTGGTATAACCACACAGCCTCAGAAATTTTACCTGAGGGTACAAAGTGCAAGAAGTGCGGTTGTACAGAGTTTGAAAAAGAAAAGGATATTATGGATGTTTGGTTTGACAGTGGTTCATCCCACGCAGCCGTAATGGGTAAGCGTGATAACCTGACTTCCCCTGCTGACCTTTACCTTGAGGGTAACGACCAGTACAGAGGTTGGTTCCAGTCATCCCTCTTAACATCTGTTGCAACTAATGGAGTTGCCCCATACAAGGCAGTTCTTACTCACGGAATGATTCTTGATGAAGAAAAGCGAAAGATGAGTAAGTCACTTGGTAACGGTATCAGCCCACAGGATGTAATCAACCAGTACGGTGCCGATGTGTTAAGACTTTGGGTTGCGTCTACCGACTATCAGTCTGATGTTCATATTTCAAATGATATTCTAAAGCAGATTTCCGAATCATACAGAAAAATCAGAAACACTGCTCGTTTTATCTTGGGTAATGTTTCCGACTTTAACCCTGATACAGACTCTGTTTCCCTTGATGAGCTTATGCCAATGGACAAGTGGGCGCTTGTAAAGCTTAATGAGCTTATCACTAAGGTATCAGGTGCTTACGATAAGTACGAATTCCATCAAGTATATCATTCAGTAAGAAACTTCTGTGTAATTGATATGTCCAACTTCTACCTTGATGTATTAAAGGACAGACTTTACACAGAAAAGCAGGACAGCAAGTCAAGAAGAGCTGCTCAAACTACTATCTACATCATTCTTGACGCATTAACAAGAATGATTAGTCCGATTTTGGCTTATACCTCCGAAGAAATTTGGAAGTATATTCCTCACAAGGCAACTCACGACAGCGAATCTATCCTATTTAACCAGATGCCTAAGACTGTTGATGTTAAGGTAACAGATGACTTTATGCTCACTTGGGAGAAGATTCATAACCTTAGAGATGATGTTAAGAAGGCTCTTGAGGAGGCTGTTAAGGCTAAGAAAATCAAAAAATCCCTGGATGCAAAGGTTGTTCTCAACTGTGGTGGAGAGTATTTTGATTTTGCAAAATCCGTTGAGGGTGAGCTAAAGAGTGCCTTTATCGTTTCTGATGTAGAGGTTAAGGACGCAGGTACTACCGATGCATCTTCACTTTCTATTGATATTGAGCTTGCACAGGGCGAAAAATGCGAAAGATGTTGGGAACATTCCACAACTGTTGGACAGGACAGTGAACATCCAACACTTTGTGCAAGGTGCGTAAATGTGCTAAAATAATTACTAAAATAATTTTAAGGCGGTGCACAGCAGTGTGCACCGTTTTTTAATGAGGTGATAAATTGGTTGGTATATCTCTTGTTATTGCCGGTCTGGTTGTATTTCTTGACCAATTAATTAAATATTTTGTTGTGCAGTATCTTCCACAGGCAGGAACGGTTACAGCTGTGCCCTATATTTTGGACTTAACCTATGTGGAAAACAGGGGAGTAGCCTTTGGTATGTTTAAGGATATGAGGTGGATTTTTGTTGTATTTACCGCCATAATTATCCTTGTGCTTTTGTATATAATTATTTTTAAGGGGATAAAGTCAAAGCTGTTTCTTATCTCCTCGGCTCTTATTATCGGCGGAGGAATCGGAAACCTTATTGACAGGATTTTCCTGGGTTATGTAATTGACTATTTGCAACTTTCCTTTTTCAGTCCGGTATGTAATTTTGCCGATTATGCAATAACTGTGGGAACAGTTTTACTTGTGATATATCTTCTGTTTTTCTCCGACTCCTCAAAGGCAAAACCCCAAAAGGAGAAGGACAATGACTGAACACAGCTTTTTGGCTTGTAAGGAGGATGAGGGGGAGAGGATTGACAAATTCCTTTCCCAAAAAATCACCGATATTTCCCGTTCTGCCATTGCTAATTTAATTGAGAAAGAAAGCCTAAGTGTAAACGGTACTATACAAAACAAAAAATACAAGGTTAAGTGTGGCGACCAAATCAGTTTTGTTATTCCCGACCCTGTGGAATATACGGTTACGGCTGAAAACATCCCACTTGATATTATCTATGAAGATAACGACCTTTTAGTTGTAAATAAGCCAAAGGGAATGGTAGTTCACCCTGCACCTGGTAACTATTCAGGAACACTTGTAAATGCCCTCCTCTATCATTGTAAAGAAAGCCTTTCAGGGATAAACGGTGTGTTAAGACCGGGAATAGTTCACCGAATTGATAAAAACACAAGCGGACTTTTAATTGTGGCAAAGAATGACTTTTCACACAATGCCCTTGCTGAGCAAATAAAGGAGCATAGCTTTAAAAGGGAATATGAGGCTGTTGTGTATGGAAACATAACAGAAAATGGAACAGTTGACGCTCCAATCGGCAGAAGTAAAAAAGACCGTAAAAAGATGTGCATAACCTATGAAAATTCAAAAAATGCAGTTACCCATTATGAGGTCATTGAAAATTTCGGTAGTTTCACACATATTAAGTGTATTTTAGAAACAGGCAGAACCCATCAAATCAGGGTCCATATGGCGTCAATCAGTCACCCGGTTGCCGGGGACGATGTTTACGGTCCGAAAAAGGTTATAACAAAGCTAAAAGGTCAGTGCCTACACGCAAGGGTTATCGGCTTTGTTCATCCTCGCAGTGGGGAATACATGGAGTTTAATTCACATCTTCCCGAATATTTCAAAAAATTTCTCCTTGAACTGCAAAAAATCAAATAAATCAATAAATTATTTTTCATATTAGGAAAAAACACTTGCATTTAATTTCAAACTATGTTATTATATACAAGCGTTTGGAATCTGTCAGAAAACTGATAGGGGTCAAATTAAGGTCTATGACCGAAAGTTTGAAGCTGACATTCCTCTGCCTTGTTGTGCACGAATGTCTGAATTATTAGGAGGAAAAGTAAATGGACGCACTAAAACTTATTGCACAAACATCAATGAAAGAATCTTTCCCTGAGTTTAATGTTGGTGATACTGTTAAGGTATCAGTTAACATTCGTGAAGGCGAAAGAGAGCGTATCCAGATGTTTGAAGGTACTGTTATCGCAAAGAGGGGAAGCGGAGTTTCCGAAACATTCACAGTAAGAAGAGTTTCTTACGGTGTTGGTATCGAAAGAGTATTCCCTGTACATTCACCAAATGTGGTTGATGTTAAGGTTGTTAGATACGGTAAGGTTCGCAGAAGCAAGCTTTATTACCTAAGAGATAGAGTAGGTAAGGCTGCTAAGGTAAAAGAACAAATCAAAAAGTAATTAAAGGGGACATTATGTCCCTTTTTTACTTTATCTTAATGAATGGAAACGAATTTTAATGGATAGAAATTATCGTAATAATAAATGTATAATCAAAACAGGTTATAGTGGCAACTGGGTTTTTGACTGGACAAAATCTATTGTTACCATAATGTTTATAATGCTGTTTATTTTGACCTTTTTCTTTAGGATTGTCAATGTTGACGGAGATTCTATGAAGAATACTCTCCTCAATGACGAAAAGCTGATTGTAACAAGCTTTATGTACACACCTGCTGACGGTGATATTGTTGTTATCAGCCACGGTCAGCATTTGGACGAACCAATTGTTAAGCGTGTTATTGCTACCGAGGGTGAAACCCTTAAAATTGACTTTGACAAACAAAAGGTTTATGTGAATGACAAGCTGATTGACGAACCATATATTTCTTCCGAGATTGTAAGGGGCGATTCTGTTATACCCGAGATTATTCCTGAGGGAAAAATTTTTGTGATGGGTGATAACAGGGCTATTTCCAATGACAGCAGATTTAACCAAGTGGGTCTTATTGATGTTAAAGATGTTATAGGAAAGGCTCAATTCAGAATTTTACCTTTAGATAAAATAGGATACTTGTATTAATTTTCGATTTTCCTTTGCAAGGCGGTGAATATTTTGACCGATAATAAAAAAGTAATTAACAATTCAGAAGAAAGCACTGAACAAGTGCAGCCTGATGATAAAATAGAAGAAAAGAAAGAGAAAGAAGAGCAGAAAGAAAAGGAATATATTGTAGTTAACAACTCCCCATCAGTTGGAACTGTGTATTATCTTGCACATTCGGTGATAATTGCAGTTGTTGTGATTATTATTCTTCTCACTTTTTTCTTTAGAATCGTCAATGTTGACGGTCGTTCAATGATGAATACACTCCTTGACGGAGATAAGGTGATTGTCACTAACTTTATGTATGAGCCTAAAAACAACGATATTGTTGTAATAAGCCATGCTGAGGAATACGACAAGCCTATCATCAAGCGTGTTATTGCAACCGAGGGCCAAACCCTTAAAATTGACTTTCAAAACGAGAGAGTTTATGTTGACGGAACACTCATTGACGAACCTTATGTAAGCTCTGAACTAAAAGAGGGCAACACAGAGATACCTGAGGTTATTCCCGAGGGAAAGGTGTTTGTAATGGGAGATAACCGTTTAGATTCCCTTGACAGCAGATATTCCGAAATTGGTCTTATTGATACGGACAACATAATAGGCAAGGCACAGTTTGTTGCACTTCCTATCACAAGAATTCAATACTTATACTAAAAATCTTGTACTAAAAAACTCGCACCGTTGTGCGAGTTTTTTTAAATCGTTAGTCTTTTAACAGTTCCTTATACGCAAAGGATAATCGGTCGTCAATATCAAGCTTGTTGTGAAGATATACGCTTTGCACAAGTCCTACACCGAAGAACATAGACATTGCCGAGGTACCACCCTGTGAGAAGAAGGGAAGTGTAATTCCGATAACAGGCAAAAATCCAAGCACCATTCCAAGGTTAATCAGTGTTTGAGTTGAAAGCATACCAAACAAACCGTAACAGATACTTGCACCGGCAACATCATTTGTGTTTTGTGCCACTGTAATGATTTTCACCATCAAAAGTATAAGTATAAGTATTAAGAACAGACAACCAACAAATCCCAGTTCTTCACCGGCAACGGTAAAGATAAAGTCATTTTGCTGTTCGGGAACGATATTGTTTTGTACTCGTGTTCCTTCTCCAAGACCTGTACCGAATACTCCCCCTGACGCAATAGAAACTTTGCCCTGATACTGTTGCCATCCGTAGTCGGAAAGTGCATTTCCGTCCAAGTCGAAAAGGGCAATAATCCTGTTTCTATGCTCGTCATTCATAACAAAATTCCAAATAATAGGAATACAGGCAAGGCATCCGCATATTGCACCAACAAAATATCTTATTTGAACACCGGCAGTAAAGGACATAACTGCAAACATCATCAAAAAGATTAATGCAGAACCGTCATCACCTTGAATGTGTATGATTGCAACGGGAATCAGTGCGTGAACAAAGAGGAAAATTACACCCTTAATATTCTGAATAAGGTTTTTCTCCGATAAATAACTAAGATGCTTTGAAAAGGTTATAATAAAGCAAATCTTTATAAGCTCTGACGGCTGAAAAGTAATTCCTCCGGGAAGACTAATCCAAGCAGTGTCGTCTGTTCCTGCCACAGTTATACCAAACAAGAATACAGATGCAGCAAGTAAAACTCCTACAATAGCGGCAACATACCAAAACCGTATCATATTGGTGTAGTCAACAATAGAAAACAGAATAGCACCAACTATGCCAATCATAACAGCGAAAAACTGGGATTTCAAATAATTGCTCCCTGTTGAACGCTGCATACTGTAAATCAGTACAAAGCTGTATACTGTGGCGGCAATAGTAAGTAACCAAAGAATTTTATCCGTGTTTTTGATGTAGTCACGAACCGTGTGTATTAAATTTTGAATAAATAGCCACCACCTTTCTAAAGGAAATACTGATTAAATAAATTTTAATTGTGATTTATTCAGTGTTTCCTTAACTATTATAATAAAAACCTTAACTAATATCAAGAATTTATTAAAATATGATTTGAAATATAACTTATAATTCTTTAACAGCATTTCATTCCGATATGTTTTATGTTATAATTCCATTATAAAGTATAAGGGGGAGTATATAATGCTAACTGATATTGAAATTGCACAGCAGGCTGAACTTAGACTTATTAAGGATGTTGCCGCTGATTTAGGAATAAAGGAAGAGGAGCTTGAGCCTTACGGAAGATATAAGGCAAAGCTTTCTGATGAGCTTGCAAACAGACTCAAAGACAAAAAGGACGGTAAGCTTGTTCTTGTTACAGCTATCAACCCAACTCCTGCCGGTGAGGGCAAAACCACAACCTCAGCAGGACTTGGCGAAGCTATGGCGAAGATAGGTAAAAATGCAATTATTGCACTTAGAGAACCCTCTTTAGGCCCTGTTTTCGGAATCAAGGGCGGTGCAGCCGGCGGTGGTTACGCACAGGTTTTGCCTATGGAGGACATTAACCTCCATTTCACAGGGGATATGCACGCAATAACATCAGCAAATAACCTTTTGTGCGCTATGCTTGATAACCATATGCAACAGGGAAATCAGCTGGGAATTGACCAAAGAAGAATTTTAATCAAAAGATGCCTTGATATGAACGACAGAGCATTAAGAAATGTTGTAGTAGGTCTTGGTGGAAAAATTAACGGTGTTCCTCGTGAGGACGGTTTTATCATCACTGTTGCATCAGAGGTAATGGCTATACTTTGCCTTGCCAGTGACATTGTTGACCTTAAGAAAAGACTTGGAAATATCCTTGTTGCTTACACATATGACGGAAAGCCGGTATTCGCAAAGGATTTACAGGCTGACGGTGCTATGACAGCGTTATTAAAGGACGCAATTAAGCCAAATCTTGTACAAACCCTTGAGGGTACTCCTGCAATTATGCACGGTGGTCCTTTTGCAAATATTGCCCACGGCTGTAACTCCGTAAGGGCAACTAAACTTGCACTTAAGCTTGCCGACTACTGCATTACAGAGGCAGGCTTTGGCTCTGACCTTGGTGCAGAAAAGTTCCTTGACATCAAGTGTCGCTTTGCAGGTATTGCACCATCCTGTATTGTTGTTGTTGCCACCTGTCGTGCATTAAAATACAACGGCGGTGTGCCAAAGGCAGAGGTAAGTGAGCCTAATTTAGATGCTCTTAAAAAGGGTATCGTAAACCTTGGCGTTCACATCAGCAATATGCGTAAGTATGGCGTTCCTGTTGTTGTAGCAATCAACAGATTCTACACAGATTCACAAGAGGAACTAAAGTATATTGAGGACTACTGCCACGATATGGGTGCAGAATTTG
>JALFTC010000046.1 GCA_022779485.1 Ruminococcus sp. | reverse complement strand
TAACACCTGTACCGATAGCCCATACAGGCTCGTAAGCGATAACTATATTTTTAAGCTGTTCGGCACTTACATTTGTAAGAGCCATTTTGGTTTGATATTTAAGTAATGTTTCGGTGTAACCGAGTTCACGCTGTTCAAGCGTTTCACCAACGCAAACAATTGCTTTAAGACCTGCATTTACAGCGGCAAGTGTGCGAAGATTAACTGTCTGGTCGGTTTCACCAAAGTACTGTCTTCTTTCGCTGTGACCCAGAACAACATAAGGAACACCCATTTCAGCAAGCATCTTTGGAGAAATTTCACCTGTGAAAGCACCGCTTTCTTCCCAGTGGCAGTTTTCTGCACCGATTTTGATGTTTGTACCCTCAGTTGCCTCAAGGGCTGCTGTAAGGTCAACGAATGGTACGCAAGCGATTACTTCGCAATCTGCGTCCTTAACCATAGGAGCAAGCTCGTTAAGGAGAGCCTTTGCCTCATTTGGAGTTTTGTTCATTTTCCAGTTACCTGCAATAACTGCACTTCTTTTACTCTTATCCATTTTAAAAATCCTTTCTAACGGCATAACGCCTTATATGTAATGTTAGGGCGAACAGTTGTCCGCCCTAAAAAATCAACAAATTTAATTACTTGTCAGCAATTACATCAATGCCGGGGAGAACCTTGCCCTCTAAGTATTCAAGAGATGCACCGCCACCTGTTGAGATGTGGCTCATCTTGTCGGCAAAACCAAGCTGAATAACAGCAGCTGCTGAGTCACCGCCACCGATGATTGTTGTTGCGTCTGTTTCTGCAAGAGCCTTAGCAACAGAGATTGTACCTGCTGCAAGAGTTGGGTTTTCAAATACACCCATAGGACCGTTCCAAACAACTGTCTTTGCTGACTTAACTGCCTCTGCAAAGAGCTTCTGTGTTTCTGTACCAATATCAAGACCTTCCATATCGGCAGGAATTTCTGTTGCCGGAACAACCTGTACTTCGATAGGTGCGTCAATTGGATTCGGGAATCCCTTAGCGATAGTTGTATCAACAGGGAGAAGGAGCTTTTTGCCAAGCTTTTCTGCCTTGTCCATCATATCCTTGCAGTAGTCAATCTTGCTGTCGTCAACAAGAGAAAGACCAACCTCGTAACCCTTAGCCTTAAGGAATGTGTAAGCCATACCGCCGCCGATGATAAGTGTGTCGCACTTTTCAAGGAGGTTAGAGATAACATTAAGCTTGTCTGCAACCTTTGCACCGCCAAGGATAGCAACGAAAGGTCTTACAGGTGTTTCAACAGCGTTGCCCAGGTAGTCGATTTCCTTCTGCATAAGGTAACCAACAGCAGTGTCCTTGATGTGGTCTGTAACACCGGCAGTTGAGCAGTGTGCTCTGTGAGCAGAACCGAAAGCGTCCATTACATAGCAGTCAGCCAAGGAAGCAAGCTCCTCTGAGAATGGCTCAAGGTTCTTTGTTTCTTCTTTTCTGAATCTTGTGTTCTGAAGAAGAACAACATCTCCGTCCTTCATTTCAGCAACAGCCTTCTTTGCATTTTCGCCAACAACCTCGTCGTCAGCAGCAAATACAACATCCTTGCCGAGAAGTTCGGAAAGTCTTACTGCAACAGGAGCAAGAGAAAACTTTTCTTCAGGACCGTTCTTTGGCTTACCAAGGTGTGAGCAAAGGATAACCTTGCCACCGTCATTCATAATCTTTTTGATTGTTGGCAGAGCAGCAGTAATTCTGTTGTCGTTTGTGATAACACCGTCCTTAAGAGGTACATTGAAGTCACAACGGCAGAGAACCTTTTTGCCTGCGTAATTGACATCATCAACAGTAACTTTGTTTAAACCCATATTTTATACATCCTTTCAAATGATTTGCATAAATATCTGTTTTCAGACACTTTAATTATATAACAACATTGTAATATTTTCAATAGTTATTGGGATATTATCTGCATTTTTTACATAATACACAATATATAAAGCTAAGTTGGATATAATAAAGTATAAAAATAAATTTAGAGAGAATTTTATGTAAAAATAAAGTGTATTTACTGTGAAAAATTCGCCCTAAATTCCTTCATCCCAGCTGTGGCGGTGGAGGTTTCCGTGAGTTAACAAATCGGGATAATCCCACTGCCTGAGTACCTCATATGTTGCTATTGCCACCGAATTGCTAAGGTTAAGACTTCTTGCATCCTTTACCATTGGTATCCTTACACAGCTTTCCTTGTGTTGTAAAAGCAGATGCTCGGGAAGTCCCCTTGTTTCCTTGCCAAAAAGCAAATAGCAGTCGTCGGGATATTCTACATCTGTATGTCTGTTGAGTGCCTTGGTTGTGTAGAGAAAGTACTTTTTGCCCTTAGTTTTTTCCAAAAAATCATCAAGGCTGTCGTAGTAGGTTATGTCAAGGAGATGCCAGTAGTCAAGTCCGGCTCTCTTTAAAGTTTTGTCGTCAACAGAAAAACCAAGTGGCTTTACAAGGTGGAGCCTTGCACCTGTGGCGGCACAGGTTCTTGCAATATTGCCTGTGTTTTGGGGAATTTCAGGTTCAACCAAAACTATATTTAGTGTTGCCAAAATCATCACCTCTATACTCGTTATAGAAAAAATATAATACAATTATAGCATATCGGAAAAGTGATTGCTATACCTTGGGAAAAGTCGGCAAGGGTGGATTTCATTTTCTCTAATAGCCAAACAATATGTGTGGATAATAATTTTGAGGAGGTGGAAATGTGAGTAACTCAGGATTATTCAAGGGTGTTTGCTTTGGCGTTATGTCGGGAATTGCTATGGGTATGATTGGCGAGAAGATGATGGAAAATAAGATGAAAAAGCCAATGAAAAAGAAAATGAACAGGGCAATTCACGCAATGGAAGAAATGGTTGACACAGCATCGTATATGTTTAAGTAAAAAAGAGAAATAAAAGAGGGGCTGTGGTAAATGCAAAAGATTTGCCACAGTCCCGATATTTATTCAATATTTTCTTGAAGAAACAATCATACCAAGTAATGCCGAGCCATACTGTTACAAGCAGACAGTTTAGGTTACACCAAGCCTCCACCAGAGGGGGGAGGGTTATTTTTTTATTACATATCCCTTTATGCTCTTTAAAATCAATATGCCTGTTATCAGGGCGGAGATTTCAAGGAAAGAGTAGGAAAGACCTGTTGTAAGGCTTACGATTAATGAAGTAATTGTTACTGCTGAAAAAACTGCAATAACAATATATTTTGCCAAATTACTCTCCTTTGAAATACTGCAAAACAGATAGTAGAAAAAGAAGAATAGTGAAAGTATCACAGGAGTAATTCCAAGAAGTACTAAAAGTGTACCGTTATACAGGTTTGTAAAGTATGTGTTTCCGCCAAAAAGGGTTGTATGTTCCTTGCCGAGTACTGCACCAAGTGTATCCAGCATATGGGGAACGCTAAAGAGATTTTCGGTGTCGATATAGTTATAAACAATGTGAAAATTCCTAAAGCAGAGGATAAACAGCAGGAAAATTCCAACAGGAAGAGCAAGGAAAACTAACAGCCTTAAAAGAAGTGACGGAAAATTATGCTTTATCATTGGAAACAGGTAATTTTTGCTGTGACTTGCCTTTAAAAATCTTCCTGTCGAGCCTAAGGAATAGAGCCAAAGTCGTAATAAATATATGGCAATAATCACAGTAAGGATAAATGAAATTATAACGGTAAAATCATTGACCGCCATATTCCTTTCGTCAAAATCAACCCTTTTAAAGTTTTCTATGCCCATATAGTCAAACTGCCTTGATGCCCTTGTGTTGTCAATACAGCTTATGGTGTCTATTGTTAGGTTTTCGTAATTATCAAAGGCGGAATAGTTTATGTAAATTCTCTCTTTTCCGTCCTTGAAAAGGTTATTAAGCTTATCGTTTTTGTCGTCGTAAATTCCTGTTACCCTGTACCTTATTCCGTCCAGCTTAAAGGTTTTGCCAATGGCGGTTTTTCCGTAGAAATTCTTTTTTGCAAAGGTTTTGCCTATAACAGCGGTTTTGCTGTTATTTTTAATCATTTCCGCTGTTATGCCATCGCCCTCAACTGAAAAATTGTTGTAGGAAAGGTAGTTTTCGTTTATCAGCACAGGTGTTACTGTTTTGTCCTTAACGGTTTTGCTGCCCAGGTCACCGCATATTGCTATGTCATTAAGGTCTTCGTAGGTTTCTAAAATGTTTTCGTAATCCTTTACGGTAAAGCTTGATTTACCCATAGACTTAACATTTTGCAGACTTTTTATTGTGTTTTTGCTTTGTACCTTATAGTTGTTGAGAACAGATGTAAAGGTTAGGACGGACAGAAGTAAAGAAATCGTAACAACAGCCAAAATAATAATTTTTGATTTTTTCATATTGTATCCGCCTTTACCAGTACTTGATCTCCAACCTTGATGTCCTTGTTGCTGTGGCAAATTGTAAGTATTCCCACATCAAGCCTTTGGATTTCCGTCTGAACACCGTTTGTGTCCAATATCACAACAGGCTGTGAGGTTACAATGTAATTGCCCTGACTGTTCTTTACAAGGTAATAAACTTCATCACCGTGTATTGATGAACTTGGCACAAGGGTGTTGTAGCCCTCGTAGGCTGACTGCTTTTGTAGTGTGCCTGTGTTAGAAAAGGATGCTGTGACGGTGGGGTACAGCAGAGAGTCAATTCTTGCAGAAAAATATGTTAATCCCCCAAGCAAGATGAAAAATATAGCAGCAAAGGCGATAACTCCCCTTATGAATTTTTGGTGAAATGTCTTTTTCTTTTCCATATCTAAATCCTCGAAAATGAGCTTCGCACATCCTTTTCTCCCAAGAAATAGATGATTAAAGCAGGAATCATAAACATTACTCCACAGGCGAACACGATGTCTATGTTTGCTGTGCTTGCCGACAGAGAAACAGACAAGGGGTATTTTGCCTTGTCGGTAAAGTAGATAAGGGGTTGTTCAACCACACCCCAGGTGTCAACAAATGTGAGCAGAGCAAGGGAGATAAGTCCGCCTCGTATTTGGGGTAAAATTATCTGAAAGAATATCCTTATGTATGACGCACCGTCAACCCTTGCCGCCTCAATGGAGGTGTCGGAAACATACCTTACGCTTTGCCTTAACAGGCATATGCCAAAGGCTGAAAATGTGCCGGGCAAAATTATGCTCATTACATTGTTCAGCAGATTGATTTTTTGATACATAAAGTAGCTTGGTACAAGGGTAACTTGAATGGGCAGTATAAGTAAAATCATATACACAAAGAAAATTTTATCTCTGCCGGGGAATTTCAGCTTGCCAAAGGCAAAGGCTGCAAGGGAAGAAACAACAAGTTGACCTATAACGGTGGGAAGTGTGATGATAACAGAGTTCCAAAATTCGCTGAGGTATTTGCTGTTTCTGAAAAACACCTTGTAGTACTGCTCCAAGGAGAAATCCTCGGGAAATAATTTTAGAGATGCGTAACTGCCTGTTGTAAAGTCCAGCATATCTATAACCTCTTTGCCGGACATAAAGGAGCTGATAATCATATATACCACAGGAAAAAGGAAAATTACCGTGAGTATTATGAGAAGTGTATATTTTAGTATGGTTTTAATTTGAAGTTTCTTTTTCATTATTTTCCTCATTCCAGATAATCGGATTTGCGTTCATAAAGGAAGAATATAAGCATTAGTCCTATGAAAATAAGTGACATTACAATAGCCGAGGATGAAAGCTGTGGGTAGTTAAAGTTGTTGTAGTTGTTGTTGATAAAGTTTTGCAAAAAGTAAATGTTTTCGTTTGGATATGTGCCAAACAGGGAAAAGGACTCCCTGAACATTCTGAAGGAATTGATTACCGCCATTAAGAATACAAAAAATGTTGTTGGGGTGATAAGGGGAAGTGTGATTTTTATTGTGGTTTTAAAGCCACCGGCACCCTCAAGGTAGGCACTTTCGTGTACCGACTTTGGCAAATTTGCAAGTCCTGCTGTAAAAAGTATCACACAAAAACCGCAGTTTTTCCAGATGTAGATTATTATAATCATCACCATTGAAAAGCCACTGCTGAAAAATTGAACGGTGTCAATTCCAAGTGAGGACAGAAGGTTGTTTACAACGCCGTAGTCGTCAAAAAGTAACTGCCAAACATAGATAAGGGATGCGGCAGGTATTACAATGGGCATCAGGTATGCACTTCTGAAAAAGGCAGATATTTTCTTAAAACTTGCAAGGAACTTTGCAATTAAAAAGGATATTATCATCAAAAGTGGGATTGCTACTGCGGTGAATATTACTGTGTTCCTTAAAGCATACAAAAATGCTTTGTTTTGAAAGAGCTTTATGTAGTTGTCAAGCCCTGCAAAGCTTCCCTTTGAAACAAAACTGCTGTAAACACACATAATGTAGGGTATTACATAGAAAACAGCAATTCCTATTAATGAGGGCAAAAGGAAGATGTATGCCCAGACCACTTGTTTTTTCTCAAATTTCATCTTGCCACCTGTTATTCGTAAAGATAGATTTTTGTTTTGGAGTTTAGGTTGGTAATAAAGTTGTCAACGGAAATTTTACCCTCAAGGTAATCGTCAGTCAAATCTCCGATTACCTTGTCGTTGTAGTAACCGTCCCTCACTTCAAAGGTATTTATGTTTTTGATATGGTTGATATATCTTTCCATAAAACTGCTGTCCTTGGTGATGTGGTTTACCTTATTTTCCTCATACCTCATATCGGTGTAGGCGTTTTTGAATGCCTCGTTGTTCACAGGCAGGTTGTAGGTTTCGCCGTAGGTTGTATCGTAGGAGATAAACCTTTGCATCCTCTCCCCAAGGGAGTATTTTATGAATTTGTACGCCTTTTCCTGCTTATCGGAGTTGGCGTTAATCATAAAGCCACAGGTTACAATGCCCCTTGAAATATCCTTGTTTTCTGTAATTCCGTCAATAAATGTGGTTTGCACAGAGTTTGCAACATAGTCTTCAAAGTTATCCATTTCTTGTTCGTAAACATAGTCGTCAAATAATTTTTGATTATTCTCCCAGCCGTTTAAGGGGTCAAACTCCTCGGAGGAAAAAAATTCGTTTGCGTATTCCTCAAGGGTAACTTGTTCAAGGTCGTAGCTCATAAATGTGTCTGTGCTTATCCCCTGCATATTGTACAGAGCGTAGTTTATGGGGGTGTAAATTCCGCTTTCGGTATTAAAGGAACCCTTTGCAAAAAGGCAGGTGTTGTCGTCAACGGAATGTTCGGTATCTTCACCCTTCATATCCTTTGTTATAAGCTTTTTAAGTGTTTCAACAGTTTCCTTAAATTCCTTTGTGTCAAAGGAGGTTGTCAGCTTTTCCTTGTCAATATTGTCGTTTATGTACTGGAGCAAAATTTCCTTGGAGCTTTGGTAGCCTTCCAAAAGGCTGACAGTTTTTTCACTGTTTTGTAGCTTTTCAAAAACATCACCTATGGTTTTGTAGGTGGGTTTTGTGTTTTTGTCAATGCCGTATTTCTTCATAAGAGAGGTATTTGTTATAAAGATGTCAGGCTTGTACAGCATTGGCATCATATATCTTTTGCCGTTATAAACTCCGGTGTCCATCAGGCTTTGATTGTAGTTTTTCATATCGAGGGCTTTTTCCGACTTGTCATTTTCAATAAAGGTGTTAATATCCACAAAAGCCCCTTGGTCAATGAGCTTTGATATTGGAAGTTCGTTGTCAAGTACGATAATATCCGGACCGCCACCTGCCATTATTTCGGTGGACATCTGCTGAATCATTCTGTCCCTTGAATCAAACTTTACAACAGAAACTGCATTTTCGCCCTCTCCGTTTAGCATACAGTAGCCGTTGTACATATGAGCCATATCCAGCAGAGGATAGTAGAACATAGTGTCATTGTCGTAGTGCATATCCTCGTTTTCACGGTCAACATAGGTGTAAATTGTTACTTTATTTGGGTTTTCTGTTTCCGATGAATTTGTGGTATTGGGTGTGATATATTCCTCTTCTCCACCACAGGCGCATAAAAATAATATGGAAACAACAGTGATTATTGATAAAATTCCTTTAAAAAGACTTTTGTTGTACTTCATAGTCTGCTTACCTTTCGCTAAGATGCCTATATACTAAGATTGTATCATTTTTTTCGCATAAATAAAATAGGAAAATTCTACAATCAACAGTTGCGAAAAATGTAAAATACGACAAAAAACTGCC
Organism: Ruminococcus sp.; assembly: GCA_022779485.1. Classification (GTDB taxonomy): domain Bacteria; phylum Bacillota; class Clostridia; order Oscillospirales; family Acutalibacteraceae; genus Ruminococcoides. The sequence goes on along the minus strand of JALFTC010000046.1, from coordinate 57,621 downwards.
CAACCATTTCGGTTAGGCAGTAGCTGTTGTTAATCTATGAATATGAGATATTATCTTTTTTGTAGGTGTTTACGCTTAGGAGTAGGTAATTTTAGTTACAGAAAGCCTCCACCAGACGGGGGAGGGGGACCGCTTGCGGTGGAAGGAGGGAAAAAGTGTTCTCTTTTGCTATTTTTGTCTTTAGAGGAGAGTTTGATTTAGTGGTTATGACTCAATCCCTGTATTCTAAAGACAAAGTAAGATGTATTGACTACTTTTTCGCTCCCTCAGTCGCCTTTGGCGACAGCTCCCTCATCCGATGGAGCCTTTGTTTACTCTAAAATTTTATCTAACCTGATTATGTGTTTTTTTGCACTACTGCTATCCTTTCAGATTTGACCGTCGTTTCACTTCCTCAGAATGACAAAGTGGAAGTGTCATTCCCTTATATTGACAGTATTAATTTGAAACATAGTTAAGTGGGTTTTGTCTGTCGCTTCTCTGGTCGCCGGTTCTCACCTCAAAATGTAGGTGATTACCGAAGGACTGACCTGTTGAGCCGATTGCACAAATTGACTGACCCTGCGATACCTGCTGACCCTGACTTACATATACAGCGGAGCAGTGACCGTAAAGTGTTTTGTAGCCGTCGCCGTGGTTGATGATGACATAGTTACCATAACCGCTGTCGTCATAACCGGCCCATTCAACTGTACCGCCCTTTGAGGCAACAATGGTTGCACCGTAGCAGTCGCCGTCGGCTATGTCAAGTCCTGTGTGGAACTCACCGCCCTCACGGTATCCGTAAGGTGAGGAGATTGTGTGTACAGAGGGTACAGGCCATATGAATCCGGCACTGCTTACTTCATTTGTATATACTTCGGAAGTATCACTGCCCTTGCCCTTTGTAACAACCTTAGTTACAGGCTTTTTAATGGTTTTAACATCTGTAATTACAGCGTCCACCTGAACTCCGTCAATGAGGGAAATTCTGTATGTTGTCTTTTGCTTACCGCAAACACCCTTTTTGGTAACCTTTTTGTATGAAGAATCCTGCGTCTTGTCATACTTTACCTTGGTGTCGTAAGGTGTTTTCTCGGTCAAAACAACATCAGTCTTTACAAGCACCTGAAGGAGTTTTTTGCTCTTAGCTGTTTTGATTATTTCATCAACTGACTTTAAATCGCTGTTGTTAAAGATTCCCTTTTTAACCTCAACATTGTTGTAAAAGCCTATTTCGGATTTATCGTCATAATATTCCTTGTCGTCCTTTAGTAATTCCTCAAGGGCTTGATTTAACTCATCATATGAATCACAAGCGCCAATGAGCTTTTCGTTGATGTAAAGTCCGGCACAGTTATTGGAAATGGAAGTGTCGGTGGAAACCATTGCGTTTGACACTTGATTTGCAGTTGCTGATGTTTCTTCAACCCCCATCATTTTAACCTGATAAACCGGTGTGAAGTTTGCGTCAACATCTTCACTCAGCTTGTCATTTGTGATTTCCCTTGCCTGCTGAATTACTCCTGTGTCTGAAACAGAGGCAAAGGTTTCTCCACCACACTGTACAGCCAAACCAAAGTCAATGTAATTTGTCCAGTAACCAATGGTGAGGACAAGAAGAGCCACCGCCGTAACAGGAACAACAAAATTCTGCATTACCTTTTTTGGTGTAAGGCTATTTATAAATTCCTTTAAAGAGAAGTTTTTGATTGCCTTTGCAGGAACAATAATTAGGAAGTAAAGAACAGTAAGGATAATACTGCTTACTCCCAAATTTCTCTTTCTGTTTCTATTTTTGAACTTCTTGATTGCCTTTTTGCTGGTTTTAAGATTTTCGATTTCTGTGTAACCGTTTAGGCTGATAAACTTAGTTTTCAAATAAAAATCTCCTTAATTTGTAACTGTTTTGTAACAAATCCTGTTACTTATTATATCAAATCGTAACTATTTTGCAATAACTTTGATAAATCTTTGTTACAATCCGCTACAAATTAAGGAGCATTTTATTTATTTTGTGAATTATGCACTATAAATTGTGTTATTTTTCGCTAATAGAATAAATCGTTTACTTGTAGAGTTTTAATTCTGTCATAGAATTCCACGAGGGAATTATGAGCTTTTTCTGCATTATGCGCCAGATAATTACCGCACTCGATTTTCTTTGAGCCGGGAATTTCACCCTTGTGATTTATGCAGTCCATAATAACTGTTTTAATATATTCAAGGGCATCCTCGTTACTTGTGTTTCTCATTAACAGATAAAAGCCTGTTCTGCAACCCATTGGGCCAAAGTAGATTACATTGTCCTTCAGGCTGTCGTTTCTTGCATATGTTGCAAATAGGTGTTCAATGGTGTGCATTGCGTCAATGTCAAGGTATGGGGGAGTGTTTGGCTTGATAAATCTCAGGTCATAGGTGGTTATGTCGCCGTCAATCCTTGAAATATATACCCCCGGTTCAAGTGTGTCGTGGTTAACTGAAAATGATGTTATTCTTTCCATATAGTTTTACTCCTTAATATTTATACATACAGATGTTCAGGTCAACTGTGCCTTCAATTCCGTTTATTGTACCCTCGGTGCTGTATTGCCACATACCAAAGTCATAGTAAAAGTCGGGCAAATCCTCGTAGGACGCAAGCCAGACTTCCAAATCGGCAAGCTTTGCAAGGTCATATTCGTAGTAAAGCAAACTGCGGTTTGCATACACCACAGGGGTGTATCCTGCCTTTTCAATTTCTGTACAATATTTCCTTGCTATATTTGTAAGGGTTTCACGATCAAGGGTGTCCGTCCTTGCATCGTCAAATTCATAATGCTCCCAGTCAAAGGCAACAGGATACTTTATGTCGTAGTCCTTGATAAGTTCAAGGGTGTATTCTGCCTCTTCCAAAGCCTCCTCAACGGTTATCGCCTGACTAAAGAAGTAAACGCCAATGTCAATGCCGGCATCAAGTGCCTCCTGTGCATTTTTCTCGAAGGTTTCGTCCTTGTACAGAATACCGTTACTGCCGTAGCCTCTGCCACCGCACCTGAGCATTGCAAAATCAACTCCTGATGCTTTTACAGCCTTCCAGTCAATGTCACCCTGAATATAGCTGACATCAATTCCAACGGAGGAAATTTCCTTTCCGTTGTGACTGTAAGCCTTAAAACCGTAGTCGTCTGTGTAAAAGCCGTTGTCGTCATAGCTGTTTTTAGGCATACCCTCAATAGCATTGATGTAAACAGGGTCTTGTCCTGCCTCTGTGCGAATCAGGATTTTTTCGTCCTTTTCCACAGTCTGTGTGGCAACCTGAATGTGGTTATCCCTTGTGGTAGGCTCCCTTTGGGTCATCTTCCAAAAAACAAATCCTCCGCCAAGTGCAAGGCAAATTGCAAGGATAATTGAAATTATTATAATTACAGCCTTTTTGCTGTGTTTACCTGATTTTTTCTTTTTTCTATTAGAATGTTTCATAAAACACCTCTCATCTTCATAACAGAATAACACAAATAATTAGTAGTGTAAATGGAAATTACATCATTTTTCATCAAGATTTCACATTGCACTTGCTTTTATGGTATATACTGATATATAATTTTTTTGAGGTGAGATTATGAAGATTGGACTTTTCCAAAGTGATATTGACTGGTGCAACAAGGAATATAACCTTGCTGTGGCGGAAAAGAAAATTGTTGAAGCAAAAAAGAGTGACTGCCGAATAATTTTCTTCCCTGAAATGAGCTTTACAGGCTTTTCTATGGATACGGAAAGGACTAAGGAAAGTGACAATTTCACAATAAATCTTATGTCAAGCATTGCCAAGAGGGAAAATATTGCAGTTGGCTTTGGATATGTAAAGGAGTGCGGAAATTACTGCGAAAACCGTTATGCTGTGGTTGACAGGGACGGTAAACTAATCAGCGACTACGCAAAAATTCACCCATTTTCCTATGGCTACGAGGGTGAAAAGTTTAAGGGCGGAAACATTCTTACACAATATGTAATTGACGGAATGATTTTTTCCACCTTTATTTGTTACGATTTGCGTTTTCCCGAGATTTTCCAAGGGTTAAAAAATGTACCTGATGTGATTGTAGTTCCGGCAAACTGGCCAAAGAGCCGTTCTCACCACTGGAAAACTCTTTTACAGGCGAGGGCGATAGAGAGCCAGTGCTATGTTTTGGGAGTTAACTGCGTTGGCGTTCACGACGAAGCATATTACAGCGGAGATACAATGGCTGTTGACCCCAACGGAGAGATTATTGCTGTCAGGAGCAACATACAGGATTTGCTTGTTGTTGATATAAACAATGACGCATATCTGTACAGAGAAAAGTTTGATGTCCGTTCCGACAGGAAGCCGGAGCTTTATAAAACTTTGTTGTAAATAAGAAAGAAGAGCCGAGGTTTTGCAATCTCGGCTCGATTTTTTACACTAACTTTTTTGTCATAAATATGTGAGGGCAGTATTCGTCAAGGTATGGTTCGCCCTTTTTGCAGTAACCCTGTTTTTCGTAAAACCGTGAAGCTCTTTCCTGTGCAGATAATGAAAGGGTTTTTCCTCCCATTTCTTTTACAAGGCTTTCGGCATAATTAAGGATTTTTCCACCAATGCCCTTTCCTCTGTAGGGTTTATCTACTGCAATTCTGCCAATGTGATATTCTTTGCTGTTTTCATCAAGGAACAATCTGCCTGTGGCAACTGCTGTGTTGTCTATGTAGCAGATGATGTGGGTTGCAGTGCTGTCAACTCCGTCAAATTCGTTTTTAAAGCCCTGTTCCTCAACAAAAACTCTAATGCGTATTTCCTTTGCCTCCTTTGGGAGGTAGTAAAAATGTTTTATATCCATATTATTTTCCATATTACAACTTCCTTTGCACTTTCATTATACCATATATAATAATGAAAAGTAAATTCTATTCTTTTATTACTCTACCCGTTACATCGGTTTTGTAGTTCACTTTGCAGTTTTTGCACACTAACTTTGACAGGGGTACAAATTCGTAGCCCTCCTCCTTAACAGCCTCAATAATCATTGGCAAAGCCTCGGGGGTGTTCTTTGCTCCGTTGTGCATCAGTATTATACTGCCGTTTTGCAGGTTTGGTACAATTCTGTTTACCATTTCAGAGGGGGAGGGGTCTTTCCAGTCAAGGGAATCAATATCCCATTGAACGCAGTACATATTAAGGCTCTTTACACTTTGTACAACGGTGTTGTTGTAGTCACCGTAGGGCGCTCTGAACAGCTTTGGCTCCTTGCCGGTGATTTCCTTGATTTTTTCGTTACAGGCTTTTATTTGATTTTTCTGTTCCTCTGTACTCATTTCCGTCATATGTGGGTGGGTGTCGCTGTGGTTGCCGATGTCGTGTCCTGCGTCATAAATATCCTTTACATCGTCGGGGTACTTATCCACCCAGTCACCTACAAGGAAAAAGGTGGATTTTACATTGTGTTCCTTTAGAATATCAAGAAGTGTGTGAGTTTGTTCATCTCCCCAAGCGGCGTCAAAGGATATGGACACCTGCTTTTTGTCTGTTCCCACCGAATATATTGGCAGTTCCTTTTGCTCTGTAACTGTTGAAACAGCCTTTAGTCCTGTGCTTGTGATTATGCCAACTGCAATAATTGCTATCATTATACAGCTTAGTGCAATGGCTATTCCTTTCTTGTCAAGAACTAATAATCGCATAATAAACCCTCCACAATAAATCTATGTGGAGGGCTTGTAAGTTAATACTAATACTGTATTATTTTATAGTGTTTACTTTACAGACCAAGTGATACCGTCGGGAGTATCCTTGATAATGATGTTCATTTCGTTTAGCTTATCACGGATTGCGTCAGCCGTTGCCCAGTCCTTGTTGGCTCTTGCCTGTTGACGCTTTTCGATTAATTCCTCAACAAGGGAAGTGTCAATGTCCTTTGCACAGTTTTCCTTAAGCTCCTTTGCAGAGTCAATTAGACCAAGGCTCAAAACCCTGTCAAAGTCCTCAATGAGGTATAGTTTTGTAGCGTCGCTGATTTTTCCTTTCAGCACATCATAAAGGCTGGTAATTCCCAATGATGTGTTAAGGTCGTTGTCCATATTTTCCTTAAACTTATCTATATAAGGCTGTGCCTCGTTCATATCAGGCTCACCCTGTGGGTTAAGGGAAGAAATCTTCTTAACCAGCTTGTTGTAGGCTTTGGCTGTGTTGTCAAGATTTTCGTAGCTAAATGTCAGTGGCTTGCGATAGTGGGATTGCAGACAGAACATTCTGTAAACAAGTGGATTGTAGCCCTTTTCTTCAAGTAGAGAAACGGTGAGGAAGCCACCCTTGCTCTTACTCATTTTGCCACGGGCATCAAGGAGATGTGTAACATGGAACCAGTTTGGACACCACTTGTGACCTAAGTATGCCTCACTCTGTGCGATTTCGTTGGTGTGGTGGGGGAAAGCGTTGTCAACACCGCCACAGTGAATGTCAAGGTATTCGCCAAGGTGCTTTACTGAAATTGCGGAGCATTCAATGTGCCAGCCCGGATAACCGTAGCCCCAAGGACTTTCCCACTTTAACTCTTGGTCGTCAAATTTACTCTTTGTAAACCACAGCACAAAGTCGGTTTTGTTCCTCTTGTTTGTGTCCTCATCAACATCATCCCTTACACCAACAGCAAGGTCATCTTGGTTTTGATTGCCGAAAACATAGTATTCATCAAGCTTTGATGTATCAAAGTAAACATTTCCGCCGGCTTCATATGCGTAACCCTTTTTAAGAAGAGTATCAACCATCTCGATAAATTCAGGGATACAATTTGTTGCCGGCTCGACAACATCAGGTGTCTTGATGTTCAGCTTTTTGCAGTCACTAAAAAATGCCTTGGTGTAAAAGTCGGCAATTTCAAGAACAGTCTTATGCTCACGCTTTGCACCGGCAAGCATTTTGTCCTCACCGGTGTCGGCATCGCTGGAAAGGTGTCCCACATCGGTGATGTTCATAACCCTTTTTACATCATAGCCTGAGTACCTTAAATACTTTTCAAGCACATCCTCCATAATGTATGTTCGCAGATTGCCAATGTGGGCGTAGTGATAAACGGTAGGCCCACAGGTGTACATACTTACCTTGCCCTCTGTGTGAGGTACAAACTCATTCTTTTTGTTACCCAAAGTATTGTATAAAATCATTTTTATTCCTCCAGTTTTCTTCGCAATTCTTCAATTTCTTTGTTAAGCCTTTGAATTTCCTGTGTAACGGGGTTGGTGTAGTGAATTTGGTCGAGTAAATCTATCTTTTCGCCGTTCATCTTAACCACCTGTGCGGGAACGCCTACAGCGGTAGAGTCCGGCGGGATTTCGTTCAGCACCACAGCACCTGCGGCAATTCGTGCGTTGTCACCAACCTTAAAGGGTCCAAGCACCCTTGCACCGCATCCCACAAGGACATTGTTGCCAAGTGTTGGGTGTCTTTTGCCTGTGTCTTTGCCTGTTCCTCCAAGGGTAACACCCTGATAGAGGGTACAGTTGTCGCCGATTTCAGTAGTTTCGCCGATTACAACACCCATTCCGTGGTCGATAAAAAGTCCTTTGCCTATGGTAGCGCCGGGATGTATTTCAATACCTGTTTTGTGGCGACTTCGTTGACTTATGAAACGGGCAATAAACTTCATATTGTGGCGGAAGAACCAGTTTGCCCTACGGTGGCTCCTTACCGCCTTGTATCCTGAATAAAGGAAGAAAACCTCAAACCGATTTCTTGCGGCAGGGTCCCTTTCCATTACAGCGTCAAGGTCTGCTTTCATTGTTTTAAACATTTTATATTTCACTCCTGTTGATTATATCTTTAGGAAACACTGAATAAATCATTTGCACAGATTGTGCTGTCAGATTTTTTGTCGGTATGTTCAAAAAACCGCAGTAATGCTGACGCATTCCGAGGATTTTTTGGGCATACCGGCGGAAAATATGCAAACAAGATGTGTGAAGTGATTTATTCAGTGTTTCCTTTATAATATGCAGTGAAAAATCCTGTGATATTTTGCAAAATTAAATAGGGGGTATAAAAAAAGTCCTGTACAAAAGTACAGGACGAATTATCGTGGTTCCACCTGAGTTTGGCTTTCTTACAAAAACCCTCAAAACCTTTAACGCAGGCGACGGACAGGGATACTTATACAAAACCTTGCATTTAGCGGAAGCATTACACGTTCCCCCTGTCAGCTTATACTAATACCTGATAGAAATTAGACCGCAAAGATTGTCTGCTTTTTATTAGGAATTAGTATAATTGGGTGCATTTCGCCAAAATTCCCTTGCTAAGCGCTTACAGCCAATGACGCTTATTCTCTTTCAAGGTCGTTACGGTTACTCTCCCAATCAACGCTTTTCTCATATTGATAATATTATATACTTTATGCTTAAAAAAAGCAAGATTTTTTTATCTGCCAATGGCTGTGAAAAACTGCCTTTCAGATGGTTTATTTGTCCTTTAAAAAAGATGAATTGTCCTTAATGTAGATAACACCGCTGATAATTGTAAACAGGGTGGAAATCCATACAACTGCTATTCCTATAACGAGGAATATTTCACTAAGTTCCTTAACTGAATAGTTTAAAAGGTTCATAATCTCCAGAATAGATTGCATTGCAAATATTGAGGCAATGCCCACCATTTGAGAAACTGTCTTAATCTTGCCCCATATGTTGGCGGCAACCACCTTACCGCTTGAGGCGGCAACCAGTCGTATTCCCGAAACTGCAAATTCCCTGAACAGTACAACTACAACGGGAATTGCACCGTATGCCCCCAAAAGACCTGTCTGCAAAAAGCATACAAGTGCAGATATTACAAGAATTTTGTCTGCAAGCGGGTCGGCAAATTTGCCGAAGTCGGTAACAAGGTTTTGACTTCGTGCAATTCTTCCGTCCAAGGAATCTGTTACAGAGGCAATGCCGAATAATATGCCCGACACAAGGTAATGCAGTGGAAAGTCAATAAGTATTGTTGCAATAAAGAATGGTACAAGGATAATCCTTAGTAATGTTAGTTTATTGGGTAAATTCATCTTATTCATCCTAATCAATCAATAATTTTTCCAACAAGTGAGCTGTCCAGAAAATCGGTTATTTCTACATTGTAGAATTCTCCAATCTTTGGCTTTTCTCCTGTTGTGGTGAAGAATGTGACGGTGTCAACATCAGGGGCATCGCAGTAACCTCTGCCAAAGTAACATTCGGCATATCGGTCGTAGCCCTCGCAGAGAATTTCCATCTCCTTGCCGATTTGACTTTCAAGATATTCGTCCATAATGTAGCTTTGCTGATCCATTATTATTTCTGCACGATGAGCCTTTGTTTCTTCGTCAAGCTGATTAGGAAATTCAGCGGCAGGAGTTCCTTCTTCTATGCTGTACGGGAAGCATCCCATTCTTTGGAACTTAACATCCTTTGCAAACTGACAAAGCTCGGTAAATTCTTCCTCTGTTTCTCCGGGGAATCCTGCAATAAAGGTTGTGCGGATTACAATGTCGGGGATTTCCTTACGGAGCTTGTTAATGAGGGCGAGCAGGCTGTCCTTGTCACCACTTCTGTTCATTCTGCGAAGTACATCTTTGTTGCAGTGCTGAAGTGGAATGTCGATATATTTGCAGATTTTTTCCTCTGTTTTAATTACCTCAATAAGCTCGTCAGTGATTTTGTCGGGATAACAGTACAGCACCCTTATCCACTTAAAGCCGTCAATTTTGCAAAGCTCCTTTAAAAGCTTTGCAAGTCGGTATTCACCGTACAAGTCCATACCGTATCTTGTGGTGTCCTGAGCAATAACATTCAGCTCCTTGACGCCCTTGTTTGCAAGGTCTGTTGCCTCCGATACAATATCCTCCATTTTACGGCTCCTGTGCCCGCCTCTTATTATTGGGATAGCACAGTAGGTACACCTGTTGTCACAGCCCTCAGAAATTTTGATGTAGGCTGTGTATGGGGGAGTGGATTGAAGTCGTTTCCCCTCCAATGGCATAAGCATTTTGTCGGGGTGAATGTTAACCTTTTCGTCTTCCATAACTCTGTTCAGTACGGTGACAATATCCTCGTTACCGCCTATGCCCACAACAGCGTCAATTTCGCACATTTCCTTCATAAGCTCATTGTTGTACCTTTCGGCAAGGCATCCTGTAACAATCAGCTTTTTAATCTGTCCCTCCCTTTTAAGGGTGGCAAGCTCCAGTATTTCGTCAATACTTTCCTGCTTGGCTGATTCAATAAAACCGCAGGTGTTTACAATGGCAATATCACAAATTCCCGGGTCATCGGAAATTTCATACCCTGCCTCTCTTATTTTGTATAAAAGCATTTCTGCATCCACCTGGTTTTTTGCACATCCAAGTGAAATAATACCAACCTTAGTAGCCATCATTTTCCTCTTCGTATTCTTCCATTACGGACCTTATATCCTCAAAGCGAAAACCCTTGCGCTGTAAAGCGGAAACAGCTCTCTTCTTGGTTTTTTCGTCCGAATTTAAATTTTTATACTTGCTGTTTATGATAATTCTTATTTGTTCTCTTTCGTCAATGTCCGTTTCATCAACAATAGCGTCAATGAGTTCACGGTCAATGCCCTTTTCCATCAGCTTATACCTTGCTCCTCTGGGGGAAAGGTGCTTACTGCCCTGAGTCAGCTCCTTATAGTAACGCCTTGCGTATGCCTCGTCATTTACAAGACCAAGCTCTGTGAGCCTTTCCACAGCGGCAACAGCTGATTCTTCACTGCTTGTTCGCTTGATTTTGTCAATAAGCTCCTTTTTGCTGTGGTCACGGTAGGAAATAAGCCAAAGTGCCTTTTCCTTTGCCCTTTTGTTGTTACTGTCCGTTACTAACTGATGGAGCTGTTCGTCACTTATCTCAACACCTGTTTTGATGTGGTTAATCAGCAGAGTTTCTGTGTCCAACTTCATTGCAAATTCACCGTCTATGTACAGTGCGGAAAGGGCTTTCCTCCTTGGTTCAACAGCGGTAACAAGCATTAGTCTTCAACCAAAATGTCAATTTTGCTGTCTGCCTTGCTTGCAGGCTCTTTCTTTGCAGGCTTTGCATCAGGAACAGCAGGGGTGATAGGAGGTACCTTTGCACCCTTTTTTGTTTTCTTTGTTTCGTTGAGCTTGTCAATGTTTTCAAGTACCTTTTCTTCAATCTCCTTGGCAAGCTCCTCGTTTTCCTCCAACAGGATTTTAACCTTATCTCGACCCTGTCCAAGCCTTGTTTCGCCGTAGCTGAACCAAGCGCCTGCCTTGCTTATTACATTTGTGTCCACAGCAAGGTCAATAAGCTCGCCGATTCGGGAAATTCCCTTGCCGTACATAATGTCAAATTGCACTTCCTTAAAGGGAGGGGCAATCTTATTTTTAACAACCTTAACCTTTGTGCGGTTACCAATCATTTCACCGTTAACCTTAAGGGTTTCGGCTCTTCTAACTTCAAGTCTTACAGATGAATAGAACTTAAGTGCACGACCGCCGGGAGTAACCTCAGGGTTTCCGTAAACAACACCAACTTTTTCTCTTAACTGGTTGATAAAGATTGCAACGCAGTTGCTTTTGTTAATTGCACCTGCAAGCTTACGGAGAGCCTGTGACATAAGTCTTGCCTGCAAGCCAACATGGGAGTCACCCATTTCGCCCTCAATTTCTGCCTTTGGAACAAGGGCTGCAACGGAGTCCACAACCAAAACATCAATGGCGCCTGAGCGAATGAGAGCCTCGGCAATTTCAAGTGCGTCCTCACCTGTGTCAGGCTGTGAAACAAGGAGTTCGTCTATGTCAACACCAAGTGCACTGGCATAGTTTGGGTCGAGAGCATGTTCAACATCAATAAATGCAACACTGCCACCGTCCTTTTGACCCTCTGCAATACAGTGGAGGGCAAGGGTTGTTTTACCTGAAGATTCAGGTCCGTAAATTTCGATAATTCTTCCCCTTGGCAAACCGCCGATTCCAAGGGCTAAGTCAAGTCCCAGTGAGCCTGTGCTGACATGACCAATGTTCATATGCTCATTTTGTCCAAGGCGCATAACTGCACCCTTTCCAAACTGCTTTTCAATTTGACTAAGGGCTGTTTCCAGCGCTTTCTTTTTATCTACTGCCATAATAATAACATCCTTTTCATTGTCCGTTCTTTGGGACTTTATTTTCTAACATTATTATAAATAAATATAAGGAAAAAAGCAACTAAAAAATCGAACAAACTTTCTATTTATATTTCAAAGTCCCATTTATAGCCCTCTGAATATTACCAATGTCCTTATATTCGCTGATATTTTCAAATCCTTTTTCTTTCATCATAGCTTTTACCATATCAAACTGCCCCTCCCCAAGCTCAAAAGCCATCATTCCACCGGGCGTTAGCTTGTTGCTCCATTTTTGGGTGATACTGCGGTAAAAGTCAAGTCCGTCAGTTCCGCCGTCCAAAGCCATTTTAGGCTCTCTTTTAACCTCTGTCTGTAATGTGGGGATAACTTCACTTTGGATATATGGCGGATTGCTGATTACAAGGTCAAAATAATTGTCCTCAAAGCATTCACAAAGCAAGTTTAAGTCCCCTTGATGAAGAATTACATCAGGTGCAAGACTTTCAATGTTCCTTTTTAGATAGGGCATAGCCTTTTCTGAAAGCTCCAAAGCGTGTACCTCACACTTAGGGAACATACATTTAAGGGTAACTGCAATAATGCCGCTGCCGGAGCAAAGGTCGATTATCCTCAGGTTTTTATTTTGCTCTAAATAAGGGATGACACTCAGCACCACAACCTCTGTGTCGTCCCTTGGTATTAGTACACCTTCGCCAAGTGAGAAATCTCTGCCCATAAATGTCCACTTCCCCAAAATATATTGCAGGGGATAACCGTTTATGCGTTTAAAGAGAATATCCTTGACCTTATTTTCCTCATTATCAGTAAGCTCTTTTTTGTAATTTAAAAGCTGTTCTTGACTGTTAAGCCCTGTTACAAAGAAGATAATATCCCTTGCCTCTTGTGGGTTGAGATTCTTTGCAAGGAGTTTTTTTGCCTCGTCAATAATCATTTGATAATGTCACTGCCGTCATCGGGGATAACATCCTTGATAGCTGTTATGGCAACCTCAATCATATCATCGTCAGGCTCCTTAGTTGTGATACGCTGTGCCCACATACCGGGAGCGGCAATGATTCTTGTAAATGCGTTGTCGTGCTTTCCGCAAATTTTTATAAGCTCATATCCTATACCGCAGGTAAGTGGCAGGAGTAATATTTTTATTACAGGTCTGAGCCAGCCTATACCAAATGGGGCAACAGGAACAAAAAGTCCCAACACAATGCCCAAAATCAGCATAATAACAAGAAAGCTTGTTCCGCATCTTGGGTGGAAACGGCGGAACTTTTTAACATTCTCTACTGTAAGCTCTTCTTCATTTTCGTAACAGAAGATAGTTTTATGCTCGGCTCCGTGGTACTGGAAAACTCTTTTCATCTCCTGCATACGACTGCAAAGAACTATGTACAAAAGGAAAAGTGCAATTTTCAGTACGCCCTCAAATACCGACTTGAAAAGTCTGCTTTCTGCAACGCTTGTTACCTTACAGATTAAGTCGTACAGGAAGGATGGTACAAAGAAAAACAAACCCACAGCAAAGGCGACGCCGATAATGGAGGCAAAAACCATCATTATCTTTACCAGCTTGTCGCCGAATTTATCCTCAAGCCACTTTTCAAATTTTGATGGCTCTTCCTCCTCAACTTCACCTGATTCAATAGCCTTGTCGGCAGAGAGCATTAGACTTTTGTAGCTTAACCTCATTGAGTCCACAAGTCCTCCGATTCCTCTTATAAAGGGGAGTCTGAAAAATTTGTATTTTTGGGTAAGTCCCTCAAAGGTGATGTCCTCTGTGTATATGTCATCCTTGCCCGTACGGACAGCAACGGTGGTCTTTTTGGGGCCACGCATCATAATGCCCTCAATCAGGGCGGAACCGCCTATGGAGGTGATTTTTTTTGTTTTTGTATCAGACATTAATTTTCTCCCTTGTTAATGCTTTCTTCCATTGTCACAACCTCGGCCTCATTGTAAACAGGAATTTGAATTTTTACTGTTGTACCAACGCCGATACCGCTTTCAATGTCAAGGGTACCTCCGTGCATTTGTACTATTTCATCGGCAACAGCAAGACCGATACCACTGCCACCTACATTTTGATTAGCTTTGTAGAATTTCTCCTTAACCTTTGGCAAATCCTCCGGTGCAATACCGCATCCTGTGTCGGAAATAAGAACAGTGATGTTGCTCACTTCGTTAAGAATTTGTACGGTTACATCTCCGCCCTCCGGTGTGTACTTTAGTGCGTTGTCGATAATATTCATAAATACCTGTCTTAGCCTGTTCTTGTCACCCATAACAGGTGGGAATGGCTCGATAGGAGTGTCGAACATAAGGTGTTTTTTCTCTTGGATTGAGCGTTCCTTTAGGATATAAACAGCCTCATCAAGCTCGGCAACTAAATCTGTTTTTTCTGTAATCAACTTAAGTCTTCCGCTTTGCAGACGGCTAAAGTCCAAAAGTTCCTCAACAATGCTTGTCAGTCTGCCCGACTCCTTTAGGATTATGTTCATACCCTTTTTAAAGGTGCCTCTGTCAATATCGTCACCAGTAAGGAGCATTGTTTCCGACCAGCCCTTAATGGCGGTAAGTGGAGTTCTAAGCTCGTGGCTTACACGGCTGATAAAGTCGTTTTTAAGCTGTTCAGTCTGCTTTAGCTCGTGTGCCATATAGTTGATTGAGTCGCACAAATCTCCGATTTCGTCATCATACTTTTTGTTAAGGCTTGGCGCGTCAAAGTCACCCTGGGCAATCCTTTGTGCAGTCTTTGACATATCCTTAATTGGGCCTACAATAGAACGAATGAAAAATCTGCCGGAAATTACAACTGCAACAATAATGGCGATTCCCACAAGGGAAATTAAGAGAATAAGCAGGGTGATAGTGATGTTGATGTCACTCATTGAGGTAACAAACCTTATAGCGCCGATTACAGTTCCGTCCTGGCTGGTGAAAATCCTTGTTCCCGCCATAATATCCTCGCCGGTGGAAAGCTGACCTGTTGTGATAGCCTCACCTGTACCGCTTTTTAAAGCCTCGTCTAAGTCCGGCATTTTTTCCCTTTTGTCGGGGAGAAAGCCTGTTGAAGTGAGGGTAACTCTGCCAATGGAGTTTACCGACTGAAGCTCCATCTGCTCTTTTTCGGGAAAATCCTCTATGTACTTTTGAGCTGTTGACAAAAAGTCAGTTGTGGTATCGGCACTTTCGTCTGTAAAAACATTGTTAAGCTCGGTGAACCTTGCAGATATTGATTGCTGAACACTGTTGTAATAGTATGTTCCTATCATATAGGAAAGACAAAGGACAACACATATGATGATGAATATAATAACACTTAAAATGTTAAATATCCATCTTTTTGTAATACCGCTTGCCATAATTCCTCCGCTGATAAGGGAGCCTTAGGCGTCCCACTTATAGCCCAGACCCCATACTGTTACAATATATTTTGGGTTTGACGGTTCATCCTCAACCTTCATTCTAAGTCTGCGGATGTTAACATCAACAATCTTTTCTTCTCCAACATACTGCTCGCCCCATACATGGTTTAAAATATCTGTTCTGTCAAGGGCTGTTCCCGGATTGCTGAAGAAGTATTCCATAATCTGAAATTCAACCTGAGTTAACTCGATTATGGTGTCATTTTTTGTGAGGGAACGGTTGCGAAGATTAAGGGTGAAAATACCGCTTTTCAGTTCTTCCTTAAAGTTGTTTTCGTTGTTTGCCTCTGACCTTGCAACACGCCTGTAAAGGGAGTCAACTCTGGCTGTTAATTCTGATGGTGAGAAAGGCTTTGTGATGTAGTCGTCAGCACCAAGCATAAGACCTGTAACCTTGTCCATCTCCTGTGTTCTGGCGGACAGCATAATTATGCCAATGCCGCCGTTCATATTTCTAAGCTCTTTACAAACCTGAAGTCCGTCAATGCCCGGCATCATAATGTCCAAAATAGCAACATCAAAGTCACCGTTATTTTCGTCATATTTTTGCAGTGCCTCTTCTCCGTTGGTTGCCTCTGTAACCTCATATCCCGCCCTTGTCAGGTTGATGACCACAAAGTCACGGATTGCGTCTTCGTCTTCACATACTAAAATCTTTTTCATTGTGTTTACCTCCAAATTGAATGTGGTTATTGTATCCAATGTTTATTTGATATAAATCGAAAAGTATATTTATTTTGATGCCTCGGTAGGAGCGATGGCCATAGCCTCTGTTTCCTCCTTTGGAACAAAAATTTCCCATGCCTTATCTCTGGTGAGTGCAAAGGTATTGTTGCCTTCAATTTTGCATCCGTAGGAATATCTTCCGGCATCCTCAAGCTTTGTGTATCCCTGCTTTGAACCTATGTTGGTCCAGTCCTCGGCAAGGGTTGCAATATAGGTTACAATGTTACCGCCTATTGCACAAATTGAGCTGTTGTTAACCCTTGTGGCATAGCAAAATGTGAGCACAGAGGAATCTCCGTTGTAGTAAGCCGTGTAATTGCCCAACCATTCCTTTGGTATATATATGGAATATCCGTAGTTGTCGTTGATAATTACAGTGCTTTTTACTGTCATACCTCCGCTTTGCAGATTTGCGTTGCACCAAGAGGTTTCATATGCTGAATTTTTCAGTTCCTCTTTGCTTGTGGCCGGAAGTCTTTTTGCAACGGGAATTTCAAGATTTCCGTCATTGTCTATATCCTCGCACACTGTACTTGTACTTCTCATTGTGGAGAGAACTCCGTTTACAGCGTGGGAATACACAGGGTTTTCAAGCTGTTTTTTGCTGTCGTTAAAGTAGAGTACCTGTGTGTTGTATGCGTTGGAGGAGTTAATACCGTCAACAAACACACCCAGATTTTTGGAATCAATATACCCTGTCTGTACAGAGGAATATTTGATTATATCGGAGTCCATAGCTGTTTCGTAGTGTGTAACCACACCCTTATTGTCAACGGAGATAAGCCTGCCCACAGCGGGAACATCAGATGAAGAAATAGTCATTGTAATTACTGTACTTTTTCCGTCATCTGTAAAGCTGCCCACAGCCATATTAGTGTAGGTTTCCTTGGTATTAATCTCCTGAATTTTGTCCCCAAAAAGATAACAGTAAAGTTCATTTTGGGTTACATTGTAGGTGCTCCAGCCAACAAGAATATCAATGGTTTTGTCGCCGTTGATGTCGCCAAACTCAACAATATCGATGTCATTATTTTTATTTGTAAAATCTCCTACAACTTTCCACTTGTCGTCCTTTTTGTCGATTATATAAATATGTGTTTCAGCCTCATTTGTGTCGGGTTGGAGTGTAAGTGTTGCCACAGCCTCCTCAACCTCGTCACCGTCAAGGTCCTTCATTGTGATTGCACTTCTGTTGGTACCGCTTTTGGGGTACTTCAGCACATAACTGGTTTTTGCATACTCCTCAAGGGCAGATTGAATTTCGCCCTTGTCGCCTGTTGCCTTTGGAGGATGCATTAAACTCCTTGATGAAGAAAACCCGGGAAAGGTACAACCACCGGTAATAACAAGGGAAAAAAGCACAAAAAGTATAAGGAGAAATCTTCCTTTTCTTTTCATAATACAGTCCTCAGTTCTCACCTTTTCACAGCAGTAAGATATTTGATGGATATGCCCTCATCGGAGAACATTTTTTCGTGTTCGGTGACAGGACCTCCGTCAATATCACTGGAGTGCAGGTCATATGTTATCTCAGTTATCTCAAAGTTACATTCCTTAAAATACCCTATGCTTTCTTCAAAGAGGTTGTCGTCGTCGGTTTTAAACCTTATTTCGCAGTTGTCCGGAAGAAAGTCACGGTACATCATAAGCTTCCTTGGATAGGTCAGTCGGCGTTTTTTGTGCTTGTCCTTTGGCCAAGGGTTGCAAAAGTTGATGTACATTCTTTGGATGTTATCCTCTTTTGAAAAAGCGTCAGAAATCATTTCGCAGTTTTTTTCAACAAGGAAAAGATTGTCAATAGCCTGACCGTCAAATATTTTAACAATATTCCTTCTTGCAACACCAAGCATATCCTCCTTGATGTCAAGGGCGATGTAGTTGATGTTAGGGTTGTCTTTTGCCAGTGTTCCGGCAAAGGTGCCCTTGCCACAGCCGATTTCCATATGTATAGGCTGATTTTTGGCAAATACAGTTTCCCATTTTCCTTTATATTTATCAGGTTCTTTTGTATAAAAAGGGCACTCGCTTAATTCGGGAGCCGCCCACTTCTTTTTTCTAATTCTCATAAAACAGGTATATCCTTTGTAATTACTGATACTAAACTGTAAAAAAAAAATTACCCTTTCATAACCTTTAGCAGATTATTTGACAATTAAGTAACAATATATAGTTATCATTACATCATTATAACAGGTTATATTGATATTTGCAATTATTTATTTATAAATATGAAAGTATTTTTCAGAAAATTTACAAAATATTGAAAAATAAAAAGGACAGTTGCAAAAATAAGATTTGCCACTGTCCTAACTAATTATTGATTAAAGATTAATCTTTAAAGATATTCCACATTGTCTATAACTGTCTGTGTTTTGGTGAACTCAATTTGGGGGAATTTCTGTGAAAGAAGCTTTGCAAGTGGTGCGATTACCACATCTTCACTTTTAAAATGCCCAAGCTCCACCACAGCAATACCCTTTTCCATTGCCTCAATGTAAAGGTGGTGTTTCATTTCCCCTGTAAGGAACAAATCGCATTGATTCTCTATTGCGGTTTCTATCTCTTCTGCACCGGCACCTGATGAAACACAGATTTTCTGTACTTTGTCCTTACCTGTGTATTTTACACCTTTGCAGTTCAGTTTTTCCTTTGCAATTATTGCAAATTCTCTTGAGCTGATTGGCGAGTCCAATTCACCAATATAGGCATAGGTGTCGGGGACAAAACTACAGTGTTTCATACCCAAAGCCTCACCTAAACAGGTGTTTACTCCAAAGGTTGGGGAGAGGTCAAGGTTTGTGTGCAGACACAAGGCTGTTATGTTGCTTTTTATCAGCTTGTAAACCACCGAATTTTTTTCCACCCTTTTAAGTGGATTAAAGATTATTGGGTGGTGGCTGATAATGAGCTGTGCTTTTTCCCTTTTTGCCTCATCTACCACGGCTGATGTTATGTCAAGGGCAAGGATTGCCTTTGTTACAACAGCCTCCTTATCTCCAACCAGCACACCGCAGTTGTCAAAATCTGCTGATGTGCTTATGGGTGCAAAGGTTTCTGTGTAATTCAAAATATCGTTTACTGTCATTGTAATTTTTCCTTTAGTATTTCCACCACAGGCACCAAAGTGGGGTCGCCGATACTGCGTTTTTCCGCCTTTTTTATCTCCTTAATAAGGAAAAGACGGTTTTCTTCCTCTGACAAATCCAACTTGCCTAAAAATTCATCCTCAGGCTCGTGTGGAAATTTTTCTCCGCTGAAACACGCTTTGATTACTGTGTAGCAGTGCTTTCCTTCGTGGATACATTCCTGACGGATAATTTCAAATCCATTGTCAAAAAGCCAACCCATAAGGGTAGGATACTTTGTCATAGGCTGAAGAATCAGTGTGTATTTGTCGTCAAAAATGTAGGGACAGCTTGAGAGTATATGTATAATCATATCCCCTCCCATACCTGCAATGGTAAAGGTGTCCGCCTCATTTGACTTAATATTTGAAAGTCCGTCGGAAAGCCGTGTTTGTATCTTATCTTCAAGGTGGCAAAGCACTATGTTCTGCCGTCCTGTTTTAAGGGGAGATTCTTTTATGTCACAGGCAAGGGCAGAAGGACACACATTGTTATTCACCAAATAAATGGGGAGATGGGCGTGGTCTGTGCCAATGTCGGCAACCACAGCCCCCCTGTCCACCATTGAGGCTATGAGAGATAATCTCTTGGGAAGAATCATTGTCCTATGGAAGCTTTGATTTTTGCAATCAATTCATCGGCGTCTGTTCCGTGAACATAGCAAGCCTCTTCAATGCTTTCTCCTCTTGAATGAGGGCATCCAAGGCAGTGCATACCGATTTCAAAGAAAAACTCTGCTGTGTCGGGATATGCGTCAAGCACATCACCGATTATTGTGTTTTTATCAATAGTCATAATATTTTACCTCCAAATATTCTACATAATGTCTTACTATATCACATTATATCACAAAGATTATCACATTTAAAGTGTTTTATTATTTATTATTTTTATATTATTTCATTTTTGAATTGAATTATCAGTATTTCCTTAAGAAAAAAGACAAAAGGAAAAAGCACCCGATTAAGGGTGCTTCATAGCTCAATAAAAAATAAATAAGGGTATTTGCGGAAATTTTATGTTAAGCTAAGCCTTCTTCTTTTCTCTTGGCAAAGCATTCACTGCAGTAATAATCCTTGCCCTCCATAGGAGCAAAAGGAATCTTTGCTTCTCCGCCACACTGGGCGCAGGTGGTGATGTGCATTTCTCTTGCAGCTTTTGCAGCTTCTTTTCTCGCAGTACGGCATGGCTTACAGCGCTGTGGCTCGTTTACAAAGCCCTTTTCAGCATAGAATTCTTGTTCGCCTGCAGTGAAAACAAATTCGTTTCCACATTCTTTGCACACGAGAGTCTTGTCTTCATACATTGGTTTTACCTCGCTTAAATTAATTGTTCCGCTTAATACTCCTGAAATTAAAACGGATGATAAAAGAAACACAGAATAAATCACGATTTATTCAGGGCTTCCCAAACTAAAGCAGTTTTAGCAGTTTCTTTTTCCCTCTTGCAAGGGCTGTTCCTACAGATTTTTCGCTTACCCCAAGCATTGAGGAAATTTCCTTGTAGGAGTGTCCTTTTACAAAAAGCACAAGGACTTGGTACTCCCTTTGGGACAGGTTATCCTTTGCCTTACGGGACAAGTATGCAAGCCTTTCCCTGTAAAGCGTTTGAGTTTCGGGATTGAGGTTTTCGTCAGTAATTTCAATGTCGTCAATAGGTACGGTACATTCCTGTGGAATTGCCTTACCGCTTTGTGACATTTTCACTATTGAGTAAAACCGTCTTTTAATACACATAAGGGCGTAGTTCTTGAAACTGACCTTCTTGTTCGGGTCGTAGCTTTTGATTGCCGATACAAGCACCATCAAACCCTCTTGTGTAAAATCCCCTGTGTCATAACCGGCTGCCTTATATTCACTGCTGAGTTTACTTATCAAACCAAGATAGTGGAGCGCAAGTATTTCAAAGGATTGGTTGTCGCCTTCCTTTGCTTTGGAAATCAGCCTTTCCTCATCTTGTAAAGACTTCATTCCAACACCTCGCTGTAATCTTAGTCTAAGTACTATTTTACAATCATTTAAGCTAAAAGTCAACCTAATTTTAAATAATATATGTAAAAGTTTTTATTATATTAAATTATTATTATGCAAAATATATATTTTTTTGTCGAAAAGTTTGTAGAATACTCCTTTTTGTGATTTACATACTTTTATTTAGCGTATGGATATGATAAAATAAATTTGAATAAGCTAAGATTGTTTTAGGAGTCTTAAAATATGGTTGTTAGTTGCAAAAGTATGGGTATAACAGGGCTTGAAAGCTTTGTTGTTACAATAGAGGCAGATTTATCCGGCGGATTTCCTGCATTTGAAATGGTAGGACTTCCCGATACTGCGGTAAAGGAAAGCCGTGACAGGGTTCGCAGTGCAATGATGAATTGCGGTTTTGAGTTTCCTGACCAAAGAATAACGGTTAACCTTGCACCTGCGGACATAAAAAAGGAAGGACCTCTTTACGATTTGCCAATAATGGTATCACTCCTCCTTGCCACACGACAGCTTAACGCTGATATTAGGGATTGTGCCTTTATCGGTGAGCTATCCTTAGGCGGAGAGGTGCGAAAGGTGAACGGTGTACTGCCTATGGCAATAAAGGCAAAGGAAATGGGCATTAAAAAGCTGTTTGTTCCGTATGAAAATGCCTTTGAGGGGGCTGTTGTAAAGGATATTGATGTTTATCCCGTTAAAAATGTTTATCAGCTAAATGCCCACCTGCGAGGTATGGAAGAGATTATCCCTGTAAAATATGAAGAAAGTTTGCAGGGAAAACAGGAACATTACCCTGACTTTGCCGATGTTTGCGGTCAGTTTGAGGCAAAAAGAGCCTTGGAAATTGCTGCAGCCGGAGGGCATAATGTTCTCCTTATCGGTCCTCCGGGAAGCGGAAAGAGTATGCTTGCAAAGAGAGTTCCGGGAATACTGCCCAAAATGACCTTTGAAGAACAGATTGAAACCTCAAAGATACTTTCCATTGCAGGACAGTTGCCACAGGGTGTATCCCTTGTAAACTCAAGACCCTTTCGCAGTCCTCACCACACAGTTTCCTATGCGGCAATGACAGGGGGAGGAAAAATACCAAAGCCGGGAGAAATCACCTTGGCGAATAACGGAGTGTTGTTCCTTGATGAGCTTCCCGAATTTTCACGAAAAACCTTGGAGGGACTTCGCCAGCCTATTGAGGACGGCAAGGTGACAATTTCCCGTGTCAACGGCAGCTATACATATCCCTGTGATATGATGATTCTTGCCGCAATGAATCCCTGTCCCTGCGGGTACTACAATCACCCTACAAAGAAGTGCAGATGTTCTGTTCACAGCATTCAAAATTACCTTAACAGGGTTTCGGGACCGCTACTTGACCGCATAGACATTCACATAGAGGTTCCACCTGTTGAATACAGTGAATTAAGCAGTAAAGTAAAAGGTGAAACCACAGCAGAAATTCAAAAGAGGGTTAACAAGGCTCGTGAAATACAAAATGAAAGATACAAAGGTACAGGAATTACCTGTAATGCAAACCTAACATCTGAATTATCCGCAAAGTTTTGTGTAACCGATGAGGAGGCAGACCTATTGCTAAAAAATGCCTTTGAAAATATGGGTCTTTCTGCAAGGGCGTATGACAGAATACTAAAGGTGAGCCGAACCATTGCCGACCTTGAAGAAAGTGAAATGATTAAGGGTGAGCATGTGGCTGAGGCTCTTCAGTACAGAAGTCTTGACAGAAAATACTGGGGAGAGGAATAAGCACGAATTATTACAACTTTGAAGTGATTTTTGAAAAAGCAACTGTTTGTTGCGTTGTTATTTGTTTTAATTCCGCTAAATAATTATCTAAAAGAAAATAGAACAAATGTTTATTCTTTTAAAGAATTATTTACAGAAAAATTACAAATACTGATGCAAACAGTCAAATTCTTTAAAAAAGATTACAAGCAAATTTCAAATTGCATACAAGTTTCACAAAAAGGGTTACAATCAAGAATAAAGATTGACTTGAATTGTGTTTAGGGGTAATATATTAATTAGTCTTTATTTTAAATTGTGATTTTTAATTTTTTATTAGAAAAAAAGGTTAAAATATTGTTATAATTTTTTCTAATATTTCGGAATAAAAAGCATATACCATAAACATAACATATTGGAGTGTGCAATCTTGAACAAATTTGTAGTTAACGGTGGAAAACAGCTTAACGGCGAGGTTACAATAAGCGGTGCAAAAAATGCGGCAGTTGCAATAATCCCCGGCGTTATTCTCTGTGACGAGCCTTGCAGAGTTGAAAATATACCAAACATTAGCGATGTAACCCTTATCGGCACTATTCTCAAAGAGATGGGTGCTGATGTTAAAAGAGTAAATAAATCAACACTTGATATAGACCCACGCAACATAAGAACCCATGAGGCAACAACAGACCTTGTCAGAGGTATGAGGGCATCATACTATCTCCTTGGTGCTTTGCTTGGCAGATTCGGCAAGGCAAAGGTTTTGCTTCCCGGCGGATGTAACTTTGGCGTAAGACCTATTGACCAACACCTTAAGGGCTTTGAGGCAATGGGTTGTACTCACGAAATTTCTGACGGTGCTATTGACATCAAAAGCAGCGGAGGCAAACTAAAGGGCAACAACATTTATCTTGATGTTGTTTCTGTTGGTACAACAATCAACCTAATGCTTGCAGCAGTTAAGGCAGAGGGTCTTACTGTAATTGAAAACTGTGCCAAGGAACCCCATGTAGTCGATTTGGCAAACTTCCTTAACTCAATGGGTGCAAATATCCGTGGTGCCGGTACAGATGTAATCAAAATCCGTGGTGTAGAGTACCTTAGAGGTATCACATATTCCATAATCCCCGACCAGATTGAGGCAGGAACCTATATGGCTGCCGCAGCAGCAACAAGGGGCGTTGTAACAGTTAAGAACATCACTCCAAAGCATCTTGACTCAATTACCGCAAAGCTCCGTGAAATCGGCTGTGAAATTGAAGAATATGACGAGGCTGTGCGTGTTGACGCAAGGGGCAAAAATCTTACCCGTTGTAACATCAAGACAATGCCTCATCCCGGATTCCCTACCGACTGTCAGCCACAGTTTGTTGCAATGCTCACATCCTGTAACGGAACAAGCATTATAAACGAAAATGTGTGGGATAACCGTTACCAGTACATTAGCGAGCTTCAGAGAATGGACGCAAAGATTTCCGTTGAGGGAAGACTTGCTATCATTGAGGGCGGAAGACCTCTTAAACCTGCATCTGTAAAGGCTACTGACCTTAGAGCAGGTGCCGCAATGATTATAGCCGCACTTACAGCCAACGGTAAAACAGTAATCAGCAACATTCAGTATATCGAGAGAGGATATGAAGAGGTTGTTGAAAAGTTCCGTGAGCTTGGGGCAGACATCAAAAAGGTGTACGACCCTGAGGGCGAGCTTGCAGAGTCTGTTTAGGGCTTGTTTAAATAATGATTTGTTTGTAGGGGTACGAAAGTATCCCTATTTTTGTGATTAGAGAGGAATAAAAATGGCAAAGCTAATACCCCTTTTCAGCGGAAGTAAGGGAAACAGTTACTACATAGGTTCATCTGATGGCGGAATTTTAATAGACGCCGGAAGAAGCTGTAAGCAAATTGAAAATGCCCTTGGCAACAATGACATAGATATTAAGAAAATCAGAGGTGTGTTCATCACTCACGAGCATATTGACCACTGTTCAGCCCTGAGGGTGCTTGTAAAGAAGAACAATATTCCCGTATTTGCCACAGAGGGTACAATGGAGGGACTTATCAGTGATAACAGGTTAGAGTCAGGTGCAGAAACTCACATAATTTCTAAGGAGATTGCTTTGGGTGATATGCTGGTGGAGGCTTTTCCCACAAATCACGACACAATTGAGCCTTGCTGTTACCGTGTTACCACCTCCGACAACCGCAAGGCAATGGTTGCAACCGACCTTGGCATTGTAAGTGATGAGGTGAGAAATGCCTTTTACGGTGTGGATGCCCTTGTACTGGAGAGCAACCACGATATTGATATGCTTAAAAACGGATTTTATCCATATTATTTAAAGCAGAGGATTTTGTCCTCCAACGGTCACCTGTCAAACGAAAGCTGTGCAATGGAATTGCCGGAAATTATTGAGAACGGAACAATGCGTATTATGCTTGGTCACCTAAGTCAAGACAACAACCGCCCTGAGATTGCTCTTAATGAAAGCTTGGGAGTTTTGACTCAAAGGGGATTTAGGCGTGACTATGACTACACCATTGATGTAGCACCTGTGGAAAGTAACGGAAAGGTAATACTGTTCTAATGCTGTCAGTTAACATAATTTGTATAGGAAAATTAAAAGAAAAATACTGGGTAGACGCAATTAAGGAGTACAGCAAGCGACTTTTTTCATTTTGCAAATTTTCTGTCATTGAGCTTTCAGAGTGCAAGGTGAACTCCGTCCCAAATGAAAAGCAGATTCAGCACATTTTGCAGGAGGAGGGAAGTGCTATCCTCCAAAAGATAAAGCCCGCTGACTACACCGTAGCTATGTGCATTGAGGGTAAGGTTATATCCTCACCTGAACTGTCTAAACTTGTAGACAATGTTCAACTTGACGGAAAAAGCACCCTGAACTTTGTAATCGGCGGAAGCTGGGGACTTTCCGAGGAGGTTAAGCAGAGGGCAGACTTTAAGCTGTCTATGGGGAAAATGACCTTCCCTCACCAAATGGCAAGGGTAATGCTTACGGAGCAGATTTACCGCAGTTTTCAGATAAGCAGTAACGGAAAATATCACAAGTAATTTATTCAGTGTTTCCATAATTACAGAAAGAGGTGAAATTATGGCTTTTGACGGAGTTATGCTTCACTATGTAAAAGAAGAAATAAAGGAAAATTCAATAGACGCAAGGGTGAGCCAAATTCATCAGCCAAACAGGGATGAAATTGTTATTGCTCTCCGTTCAAAAAACGGAAACAAAAAGCTCCTTATATCCACCCGTGCAAATTCTCCAAGGGTGTGTTTTACCGAACATTCTCCGGAAAATCCTGCAACACCGCCAATGCTTTGTATGTTGCTAAGAAAAAGACTGGGCGGAGCTAAGCTTGTGGATATTCGTCAGCCGGAGTTGGAAAGGATTTTGTTCCTTGACTTTATTGCCACCAACGAGCTTGGGGACAGGGTGAATCTTTCCCTATGCGTTGAAATTATGGGAAAGTACAGCAACATAATCCTTGTTGACGAAAATGACAATATTGTTGACGCACTAAAGCGTGTTGACTTTACAATGAGCACCCAAAGACTTGTTTTGCCAAACATAAGGTATGAGTTACCGCCAAAACAGGATAAGCTTTGTATTCTGACAAGCAACAGCAGGGAAATTGTGCAGAAATCCCTTGACACTCCCGGAGAGATGAAGCTTTCCAAGGCTTTGCTTTCTGCAATGCAGGGTATTTCTCCCATTATTGCAAGGGAGCTTGAGTACCAAATCGGCGTTGAAAGTAACAGGGAAGTTACAGTTGTTGACAAGGTAAAGCTGATTGAAAAAATAGACAAGCTCCGAGAATATATTATTGAGGGCAAAAGCTGTCCTACAATGATGATAAAGCCTGACGGCAAACCCTTTGACATTGCCTTTGCCGACATAATGCAATATGGGGAAATGGCAAGTAAAAAGAGGTTTTTGTCCTTTTCTCAAATGCTTGATTCCTTCTATTACGAAAGGGATAAAGCGGAGCGAATTAAGGTTAAGGGACAGGATTTGTTCCGGCTTTGCTCCAATATTAAAGATAAGCTTGCAAGAAAAATAGCGGTTCAGCAAAGGGAACTTTCCGAAAGCCTTAACAGAGAAGAACTTAGAAAAAAGGGCGATTTGCTCCAAGCAAATATATACAGGATGGTTCGTGGTCAAAGCTTTATTGAGGTGGAGGACTACTATAATGACAATGAAAAGATTAAGATAAAGCTGAGTCCTACCTTGAATCCAAGCCAAAATGTGCAAAAGTACTACAAGGATTACCGCCGTGCAAAGACAAGGGAAGAGATGCTTACAGTCCAGATTAAAAAGGCACAGGAGGAGTTGGAGTATATTGACTCTGTTCAGGAAAGCCTATCCCGTTGCGAAAGCGAAAGGGAGCTTTCCGAGATACGCCTTGAGCTTGCAGAAGAGGGATATGTTCGCCAAAGTGCAGGCTCAAAGGGAAACAAAAAGGTTAAAACTCTGCCACCGAAGGAGTACAAATCCTCCGACGGTTTTACAATATATGTGGGAAGAAACAACAAGCAAAACGACAAATTAACCCTTAAAACTGCAAGGAACTATGATATGTGGCTCCACACAAAGGATATTCACGGAAGTCATGTTATCATTGTAAGTGACAACAGGGAAATCAGCGACACCGCAATAAAAGAGGCGGCATCCCTTGCGGCATACAACAGTAAGGCAAAGGAAAGCACCAATGTTCCTGTGGACTACACCATTGTAAAAAATGTCAGCAAGCCAAGGGGTGCAAAGCCGGGTATGGTGATTTATGTAAAAAACAAAACTGTGTATGTAAATCCTAAGGAAACTATTTGATAGTTTTTCAGTCAAAGAAAGTAAATAATTTGAAAATCCCAATGCTCAAGTGATTAGTATTGGGATTTCTTTTGTCAAAATGTATAATTCAGGGCGGTAAATTTATATTAGATTTAACCTATATTTAATATTTTTTTAATATTCTTTTAAGGAATTTTATTGACAAGGTGATATATTACAATTACATTAGGGTAATTTGTAAAAATAATCCTATACATAACGACTGCTTTACCGGAGGTAAGATGTATGGATGCTTACAGTATGGTGCTTAATGTGATTATGGCACTTGGTGGACTGGGACTTTTCCTTATTGGTATGAAAAGTATGGGAGAAGGTCTTGAACTTGCGGCAGGTAGCAAACTTCGTAATCTGCTTGAAAAAATAACAAGCAATAAGTTTATTGCTATGCTTGTTGGTGTTTTGGTAACAGGTGTTATCCAAAGCTCATCTGCAACCGACGCTATGGTTGTGGGCTTTGCAAACGCAGGTCTTATGGAGTTTGGACAGGCAATCGGTGTGCTGTTTGGTGCGAAAATCGGTACAACGGTAACTTCACTGCTTTTGGCTATTGATATCAAGGCATTTGTGCCTATATTTATTTTCATTGGCGCACTTATCATCACATTCGTTAAAAAGAACAACTACAAGTACTACGGACAAATTGCAGCAGGCTTTGGTATGCTGTTTTTGGGTCTTTCTCTAATGAGTGAAAATCTGCGTTTTATGGGCGAAAGTGAGGCGTTCCTCAGCATTGCGGACAAGCTTTCTTTCCCTCTTTTGGGACTTTTAGTTGGTGTAGTATTTACAGGCATCATTCAAAGCTCCTCGGCATCTGTTGGTATTTTGATGGCACTTGCCACAGCAGGAGTTATCACAAGCCTTGACCAGGCTGTGTATGTTGTGTTTGGCTTTAATGTTGGTGCTTGTTCTGCAGCTATTCTCTCCTCTTTAGGTGCTAACAGAACAGCAAAGCAGATTGCACTTTCCAACCTGTTAATCAGCTGTTTTGGTGCTGTCATCATGACTGTGGTTGCGGTGTTCCTGCCTTTCACAGACATTATCAATTATTTCTTGCCGGCAGACAAGGTTGGCGTAGCGGCTCAGATTTCCGCCGCCCACATCATTTTTAATATTTTAATAACAGTAATACTTCTCCCTTGCTCCAACTTGATTATCAAAATCACAAGGCTTATCCTGCCTGACCTTGAAGATGATAAGGAGAAAATGGGCACAGTTTACCTTGACAACCGTATCCTTACAACACCTCCCATGGCTGTCAGACAGGTTGAAAAAGAGTGCGAAAGACTTAGCGCCTTGGCAAGGAAAAGCTACGATTATGCTATAAAGTCATTCTTTAACCAAGATGTAAAGCTAATTGAAAAGGTTGAAAAGAACGAAAAGGTTGTGGATTTCTTAACCCACGAAATTACAAGCTACATTGTTAAGATTAACGGTTTGGATATTTCGGACGAGGACAGAAAGATTATGGGCGTTATGTACTCTGCAATTCAGGATTTGGAGCGTATAGGCGACCATGCAGAGAATATTACCGAATGTGTAAAAACTATGCTGGAGGGCAAGATTAACTTCTCCGAGGATGCACTTAGCGAGCTTAAGCACCTTGATTCCCTTGTCATTTCCCTGCTTGACAGCGGATTTAAAATGTTCAACACTCAAAACCCTGACCCTGTTCTTGCAGAAGAGGTTGTAGCCACAGAGGATGAGCTGGACGATTATGTTGACGCTTATAAAGCAAATCATATCAGGAGAATGAACGGCGGTCTTTGCTCGGCAGAGAACGGCACTGTATTCCTTGAAATGCTCACCACACTGGAAAGAGTGGGTGACCACGCAAATAATGTAGCCTTTTCCATTCCAAGCAAAAAGCTTAGATCAGTTGTAGACGAGGATTAATAAGAATTTGCTTTAAAGTATAATATGGTTGATTTTGGGTTGTCACATTATTGTGGCAACCCTTTTTGTTATGCGAGTGTTTGCTTAATATATAATCACTCAAAAAGGTCGGGCAATCTTTTGGATTACCCGACCTTGAAATTGTTTTAATAAAGATTTATCTTGTTTTGCTTTCAATCTTCATAATGATGTTTTGGATGTATTTGCCTACAGTTTTCTTTTCGGAGCTTTCGTCACCGCCAAATGTTCTTGGCTTGAGAATGAAGTAAAGTCCGTAGGAGGCGAACAGCAACATAATGATGAAGTATGTAAGCACATACTGGCTTTTTGCCTCAAACAGCAGGTGATATAGGAAACCTCCGATTAGTCCGGAAACTATCATTATTGCCTCTGCACCGATTTTCTTTTTGATTAGTGCTGCCATACCCACAGCAAAGAGGATGAATGAAATCATTTGGAAGAAGTCAAAATAGTCGTAGAAGAATTTGCTCCATCCGCCTGTGTATATGCTTTGGAGTAATGAACCGTCCTCGATTTCGCCAAAGGTATGTGCCTTAACCTGACTTACCCACAGGCTTTCGTATGAAGGCTCGTTCCACTGTGAAAGCACCTTTTTGCTAAAGAAATCCCTTGTGTATGCAGGGTCGGACTTGAATTTTGCCTTTCTTATTTCAATGTCCTCTTTGGCAATTTTGTTTGCCTCCTCTGTGTTGCAGTTGGCATTGAGATAGTTTGATTTGCTCAAATCATTGTACCAACCGGGAGCCATACCGGACTCGTTAAGACCGGCGTCAAGGTAAAGGGTTTGACTTACACCGTCACCAAGCTTAACACCGCTTCTTGATTCGTAACTATAAATAATAAGGTTAAATGAACCTACGGCAATCAGGCAAACAAATGCAACCGAAACAAGGTAAAGCCACTTTTTTGACCTTATCACATAAATAATCAAGCCAATGCTAACAGCGACAAGCCAAATCATATTGTTGTACTTTGCAATAATGGACAATGCCATAAGCAATGAGGCAGGGATAAACAGCAGGTATCTGTTTTTCTTTTCGCTTTGCATAAACTTTATAACGAAGTAGCATCCCCACATTGCACTTGCAATACCGATTAGGTTACCGTAAACAAATGTGGTAAAGAATATAGCTTGTACGCATCCTGCAAGCATAAAGATTGTAATGAATGTAACAGCCTTGCTGTTGAAAATCATCTTGCTTATCTTGATGATAGCCATATAAAGGGTTGTAAGAGCCAGTACATTCACTACCTGCATTATCATAGAGGAGTCTGTACCGAAAATTCTGTAAAAAATCTCACAGATAAATACATATCCCAGCTGGAAAGGATATAGCTGGTAGTAGCTTACATTGTTGTAAAATTCGTTGTTGCTTGTAATGAACGAATTATAGTTGTCCTTTGCAACCTCCATAGCTGTTTGGGTAACTGTTCCCGAGTCGGCGGCAGGTATGCTCTCCACCATAAATATCCAAATAAAACCTAAGGTTACTGTGTAAATAGCCAGTCCCGCCATTAAAATGGTATCGCTGATTTTCAGGAATGCATTTGCATACCGCCTCAGCCCAAAGATAACAAGGAAGAAAGCCCCCAGCAGAAAGAAGTTCATAGCCAGGTCGTCCTTTTCGTAAAGGATGTGTTCTCCTCCAAAGTTTGCAGGGTCGATGACAGAGGTTTGAAACACCGACATAATCGCCACATAACCAAAAAAGATAAGGGACAGAATAGTTACACCGTAGGAGCATATCAGTTCCACCAAATTTCTCTTTTTCAGGTTAGGAGCAACAATTTTTTCTTTTGCAGATTTTGCATTGCTTGTAAAGCCCATAATTTTTTAAATCCTTTTCTTTTATTTGTGCCAAACATCCGTATATTCCATTATAGGTGTCAGGCATAAGTTATTTTAATTATATCTAAAATAGACAATAAATTCAAGTGGATATTGAACATAGTTGAATTTTATGATAAAATACACCGTAAATGACTTTATAATGACTTTTTTGGAGAATTGTTATGATAAAAAACTATCTTGAAATAGGAAAAATTGTGGGCACTCACGGCATCAGAGGTGAATGTCGTGTAGAACTTTGGTGTGACAGCGGAGAATTTTTCTCTTACTTTAAAACTCTGTACCTTGATGATAAGGGTGAGAAGAAAATTTCCGTAAAAAGCCGACCGCACAAAAATATTGCTCTTATGAAGATTAAGGGGATAGAAAATATTGACGACGCAATACCTCTTGTTGGTACTGTGCTGTATATGGACAGAAAGGATTGTCCATTGCCTGATGATGTGTACTTTGTACAGGATATTATCGGCTGTGAGGTGCGTAACATCAACGATGGAACAGTATACGGCAGGGTTAGTGATGTTCTGAACACAGGTGCTAATGATGTGTACGAGGTAAAGGGTGAAAGTAACAAGCCCTTTTATATGCCTAAGATAGACGAAATTGTTAAGGAAGTTAATGTAAGTGATGAGTATATACTCATTGAACCAATGAAAGGGCTTTTTGATGAGGATTGATATAATAACACTGTTCCCCGAAATGTGTGATGCGGTGCTTAACGAAAGTATAATCGGCAGGGCACAGAAAAAGGGTGTGCTTGAGATTGTTACCCATCAGCTTAGGGACTTTGCCTTTGATAAGCACAAAAGGGTTGACGACACCCCCTACGGCGGTGGAATGGGTATGCTGATGAAGGCAGAGCCTATTGCACTTTGCTTTGAAGATATTTGCAAACAGACAGGTACAAGACCGCACTTTGTATATATGTCACCGCAGGGGAAAACACTAACGCAAAAGCATCTTAAGGAATTGGCACAAAAAGAAAATATTTGTGTCTTATGCGGTCACTATGAGGGCGTTGACCAGCGTGTTCTGGACAGTCTTATTGATGAAGAAATTTCAATAGGTGACTATGTGCTGACAGGTGGGGAATTACCTGCCCTTGTGTTTGTTGACGCACTTTCAAGGATGGCAAAGGGTGTGCTTTCCGATGATTTGTGCTTTACCGAGGAAAGCCACTACAACGGACTGTTGGAGTATCCCCAGTACACAAAACCACAAAATTGGCGTGGTATGGAGGTGCCTGCTGTTCTCACAAGCGGACACCACGCAAATGTTGACAGGTGGAGATATGAGCAGTCTTTGATAAACACACTTAACAAGCGTCCGGATATGATAGAAAAAAAGGAATTATCAAAAGAGGACAATGATTTTTTAAAAACTTATATTAATAGCAATAAAAAGTAAATAATAGGCTTATAATAGGTTTTTTATCCACTTAACTTGTGACGAAAGTACAAAAATGATATTATTTTTTCGTCGTATTGCACAAGAAAAAGATTTTAAAATTCTTTGTGAATGTGTAGTGAAACGAATTTGAAAAATAAGGTTGATTTAGTTTTTTTAAGGGGTTATAATACTACTAAATTGATATTGTAGTTTGATATTATATGTCAAGTCTTTAGATTGTACAGGAGAGGGATTTAGAAATGTATGTTAAGGAAGTTTTAGTTCAAAACAAGGCAGGACTTAGAGGAAGACCGGCAACATTTTTTATTCAGAAGGCTAACGAATACAAATCAACTATTTGGGTTGAAAAGGACGAAAGAAAAGTAAGCGGCAAGAGCCTTCTTGGCGTTTTGTCCCTCGGTGTTGTAGGCGGCACAACAATCAAGGTTATTGCTGACGGCGCAGACGAAAAGGATGCAACAGAGGGTATTGTTGCACTTGTAGAGTCAGGCTTTACAGGACTTTAATCATTGCTTTTTTTCGGGTGGTTTTTAACCACCCTTATTTTTTTGCAGAAAGGGTGATATTGTGGACAAAATTAAAGAACTGAGAAAAAAGTCAATGGCACTTCCAAAGCTCCCCGGAGTTTATATTATGAGGGACAAGGACCGCAATATTATCTATATCGGAAAGGCAAAGGCACTGAAAAACAGGGTGAGCCAGTACTTTGGCTCACAGAATAACCATATGGAAAAGGTACGCCGTATGGTGAGTAATGTTGACGATTTTGACTATATAATTACCGACAGCGAATTTGAGGCGCTTATTTTGGAGTGCTCCCTCATAAAGCAAAATGCACCAAAGTACAACATTCTCCTAAAGGACGACAAGGGTTACAGTTATATTAAGGTGACAGGGGATAAATGGAAGAAAATCTCATATTCCTTACAACAGGACGACCCCTCTGCAACTTATATCGGCCCCTACAAAAGCTCCTACTATGTAAAAAGTGCTGTGGAGGAGGCAAACAGGATTTTTATGCTACCAACCTGCAACAGGCAATTTCCTCGTGATATTCGCAAAGCAAGACCTTGCCTTAACTACCACATCAAGCAGTGCTGTGCTCCCTGTACAGGCAGGGTGAGTCTTGGTGACTATAATGAGCGTGTGGAGTCTGCATTAAAGTTTCTAAAAGGCGGTTCAACATCTGCTGTTGCCGAGATGACCAAAGAGATGAACGAGGCTGCTGAAAGGCTGGACTTTGAAAAAGCGGCAAAAATCCGTGACAGAATTTCCGCAGTTAAGAAGATGAACGACAAGCAAAAGGTTGTTGACATCAAGGTGGACGAACAGGATGTGATTGCCTACATCACAGACGGTGACAAGGGTACATTTGAGGTGTTCCGCTTTAAGGACGGCAAGCTGTTTGACAGAGAGCATTTTATGGTGGACAACGACAATGACAGTATTGAAATGATGTCGGAGTTTATAACAAGGTATTACACAATTCGTGACGATGTTCCAAAGCAGATTACCCTTGACAGGGAGGTTTTGGACTCTGAACTCCTTGAACAGTGGCTCAGCGAAAAGCGTGGTGCAAGGGTGTATATAGTTGTTCCCCAAAGGGGCGACCAAAAACAGCTTGTGGATATGTGCCGAAAAAATGCAACGGAAAGACTTGCACAAACCAAGGGCAGTACCACAGGAGAATACTCTGTCCTTGAAGAACTGCGTGACGCACTCGGACTTGAAAAAATACCGGAATACATCGAGGCTTACGACAACAGTAACCTTAGCGGAACAGAAAATGTTTGCGGTATGGTAGTGTGCGAAAACGGTAAGATGAACAAAAGTGCGTACAAAAAGTTTAAAATAAAGGGCTTTGACGGTCAGGATGACTACGCATCTATGGCGGAGGTAATTGACAGAAGGCTTACCGAATACGAAAATGCCGAGGAAGGTGTTGGCTTTGGCAGAAAGCCGGATTTAATCCTCCTTGACGGTGGCAAGGGTCAGGTGAATGCAGTACTCCCTGTTATGGAAAGGCACAACCTTGATATTCCTGTCTTTGGTATGGTAAAGGATGACCGTCACCGCACAAGGGCAATAGTGTCCGGGAATGGTGAAATTGCCATCAGCCGAAAGAGAAAGCTGTTCACCTTTATCAGCAAGCTACAGGACGAGGTGCATCGCTTTGCTATCGGCTACCAAAGGCAAAGGCGAAATATGAACACCTTTAAAAGTTCCTTAACCGATATTCCCACTGTGGGAAATGAACGGGCAAAGGCACTCCTAAAGCACTTCAGAACAATTAAAAATATAAGTCAGGCAGATTATGATGAGCTTTTAAACGCCCCAAAGATGAACAAAACCTCTGCTGATGAGGTGTACAGATATTTTCATAAAAATGAAGATGAGTAATTGTGTTTTTATTTGGGGTATGATAGAATTAGTAAGGTGATAAAAAATGAGAGTAATAACAGGTGTTGCAAGGGGAAAAAGGTTAATTACCCTTGAGGGCAACGATGTTCGCCCTACAACCGACAGAGTAAAAGAGGCAATTTTTTCTGTTTTGCAGTTTAGGTTAGAGGGAAGAAGATTTCTCGATTTGTTTGCAGGCAGTGGACAGATGGGGATTGAGGCAATTTCCCGTGGTGCAAAGGAGGCTGTTTTTGTTGACAGCAGTAAAAAGGCACTAAAGGTTATCGGCGAAAATATATCAAACTGCGGATTTGAAGAGAAGTCAAAGGTTATTAACGGTTCGGCAAAAGGTTTTCTCGCTATGAACAAAGAAAAATTTGACATTGCCTTTTTAGACCCCCCTTACAGACAGGGAATTATTGATGAAATTCTTCCATTGGTGTGCAAAAATATGAAAGAAACAGGAATAATCCTTTGCGAACATCCTGTTGATGAAAAAATTGTTGAAAAATGTTGCAATTTTAGCCTTGACAGAGAATATCGCTATGGTAAAATAAAGGTAAGCAGTTTTTGTTACGAGGAAAAGATTGAGTGCTAAATCAAGGAGAACCAAAATGGAGAAAATTGCGATTTGCCCCGGAAGCTTTGACCCTGTTACATTAGGGCACATTGACATTATCCGGAGAGCATCCAAAATGTTTGATAAGGTGATTGTTGCGGTGCTTGTTAACCCCAGCAAACAGCCCAGTTTCTCCATTCAGGAGCGAATTGACTTTTTAAATGAAGCAACCAAGGGTATTGATAACCTTGAGATTGTTTCCTTTGACGGTCTTTTGGCAAGCTACGCTAAAGAAAAGTCAGCCGTTGCAGTTGTTAAGGGGTTAAGAGCTGTGTCTGACTTTGAATATGAATTTCAGATGGCGCTTACAAATAAAAAACTCAATCCCGAACTTGAAACCATCTTTCTTACAACCAGCTCACAGCATATGTACTTAAGCTCCAGTATGGTTAAACAGGTGGCGTCTTTCGGAGGGGATATAAGTGATTTTGTCCCTGCTTGCTTGTACGAAAAAATATATAACAGATTAAAAGGAGTAAATTAAAATGAGAGTGGAAGATTTAATCAATGAATTGGTAGATATGATGGATACAGCAAAGGTTTTGCCACTTACAGGCGGTAAGGCTGTTGTAGATATAGAAACTGCTCTTGACATCCTTGACGAAATTCAGGATTGTTTGCCTTCAGAGGTTAGTCAGGCAAAGAGCATTGTTGCCGAGAGAAATCAAATCATTGCTGAGGCTAAGAAAAAGGCAGAGGAAATCGTTCGTGCCGGAGAAGAAAAGAAGAAAAGGCTTGTTGACCAAAGCGAAATTGTAAAACAGGCAGAGGCACAGGCTGCTGACATCATCAGCGACGCAAAGAGAAAGGCTGAAGATATGAAACAGGTTGCAGGCGACTATGTTTCCGACATTATGAAGAGAGCTGACGAAACTCTAACAGAGCTTACAGGTGAAATTCGTAAAACTCGTCAGGATTTAAAGGCATCCAAGAGAGGTTAATCCGTTCTCACAAAATTTATCGTATAAAT
Source organism: Ruminococcus sp. (assembly GCA_022779485.1). Taxonomy (GTDB): domain Bacteria; phylum Bacillota; class Clostridia; order Oscillospirales; family Acutalibacteraceae; genus Ruminococcoides. The sequence goes on along the minus strand of JALFTC010000046.1, from coordinate 20,511 downwards.
AACTTAACGCACTTCAAAATGAAGTGCGTTTTTTGTCGGTTTTTTATTTCTCTGAAAAAATTTCATAAAAAGGGATGCTCCAAAGAACATCCCTTAAACATTGTTAATTTTTTAATTTAAAGACAAAATCACTCTGCCTCGTTTCTGTTGATAGCGTTTATAACTCCCAAAATAGAGCTGTAGTTGACATTGTGGTCAATGCCGATTCCAAAGATGCTTTTGCCCTCCGGAGTTTTTAACTCAATGTAGGAAACAGCCTGAGAGTCACTGCCTTCGCTGATTGCGTGTTGACTGTATGAACGGAATTCATAGTTGCCAATTCCAATCTTTTTCATTGCGTTAAAGAATGCGTCAATAGGACCGTTTCCAACTCCTGTTGTACTTCTCACATCATTTCCGTCAATGGTTATTTTGCCCTTGAAGTGAACATAATCCTTTCCGTTTTCGCTTTCTTCAAAAATTCTGCTGTTTGTAATTTCGTACTTCTTAGGATGCTCAATGTAGTTTTGTGTAAATACATCAAACAGTTCCTTTGGAATAAGCTCTCTGCCCAGCTCGTCACACTTTTTTTGTACCAATGCACCAAATTCAGGGTGCATTTTCTTAGGCATTTCATATCCGAAGTTGTGCTCCATAACATATGCGGCACCGCCTTTTCCGCTTTGGGAATTAATGCGGATAATAGGCTCATACTGTCTGCCAACATCGGCAGGGTCAATAGGAATGTATGGAACTTCCCAGTAGTCGTCGTGAGTTTCCTTGATATACTTCATACCCTTGTTAATTGCGTCCTGATGACTGCCTGAAAATGCTGTGAAAACAAGCTCGCCGATATATGGCTGTCTTTCGCTTATCTTCATATTGGTACATCTTTCATAAATCTCCTTGTACTTTGGCAAGTTGCTGAAGTCAAGGCAGGGGTCAATGCCCTGTGTAAACATATTAAGTCCAACCGTAACAATATCAAGGTTACCTGTTCTTTCTCCATTGCCGAAGAGTGTACCCTCAACTCTGTCTGCTCCTGCAAGGAGGGCAAGTTCTGTGGCGGCAACCCCTGTACCTCTGTCGTTGTGAGGGTGAATACTGATAATTGCACTTTCTCTGTTTTTCAGATGCTTAATAAAGTATTCAATCTGGTCGGCATATGTGTTTGCTGTGCACATCTCAACAGTGTTTGGCAGATTAAGGATGACAGGATTTTCAGGGGTTGAGCCAAGCTCTTCCATAACCTTTTCGCATATTTCCACAGCGTTGTCCATCTCGGTACCGCTAAAGCTTTCGGGGCTGTATTCGTACCTGATGTTGGTGTCGCCGTCATAGTTTTCGGTAAGGTTGCGAATCAGCTTTGCACCCTCAACAGCAATGTCAATAATTCCCTCCATATCCTTTTTAAATACAACCTTTCTCTGCAAGGTTGATGTGGAATTGTAGAAGTGAACTATAACATTTTTTGCACCCTTAATAGCCTCAAAGGTCTTTTTGATAAGGTGTTCCCTTGCCTGTACCAAAACCTGAATGGTTACATCGTCGGGAATATGGTTGCCCTCAATAAGCTCACGACAGATTTCGTATTCTGTTTCCGATGCTGAAGGGAAACCGATTTCAATTTCCTTAAAGCCCATATCGCAAAGTGCATGGAAGAATTCCAACTTTTCTTCAAGATTCATAGGGTCGATAAGAGCCTGATTTCCATCTCTTAAATCAACACTGCACCAAATCGGTGCTTTTTTAATAACATTTTTTGGCCATTCCCTGTCGGGCAAATCTATCTGCTTAAAGGGAATATACTTTTTGTAGCCCGGCTTCATAATAAAACCTCCTTGTTTTATTCCTTACTTACGCATTTACGCAAAAAAATCGCCCCTAAATGTAGGGACGAACAAATATCCGTGGTACCACCCAAATTCAAGCATATGTCGCCATATGCTCCTTACAGACTTCCAACAAAGTCCTGACAAATAACGGTGTCAACCGTCACGGCCTTATAAGCCGCAAAACTCCGGGATGAGCTATACATATAAGTTCTGCGTCTGTTTTTCACCAAACAACAGCTCTCTTGGCACAGGGGCTTATATCTTGTTCCCTTCACAGTTTTTAAGGGCTATCTTTTTGTTATTACCATTATATTTACAATGTAAATGATTGTCAAGGGTTTTATCCAATTTAAATAAAAGTTATTTGCAAATATGTTGAATATACCACTTGTTTTTAATTCCTTTATATTGTATTATAGAATAAGTTTATTATAACATTTAGAAACTTTGTGATTGCTTTTGTCGCAAAATCAATGATATGGAGGAATTGAGATGGCTCAAAAGGGAGATTTGCTTTCGGTAAGAAAGGATATTAGGGTTGTAGACGCTACAATCCGTGACGGAGGACTTTGCAACGATTTCAGGTTTGACGACAGCTTTGTTAAGGATTTGTACAACGCAAATGTAAAAGCCGGAGTTGACTATATGGAATTTGGCTATAAGGCATCAAGAGAAATATTTGATGAAAAAGACTTTGGCAAATGGAAGTTCTGCAAGGATGAGGATATCAGGAAAATTGTTGGCGACAACAAAACCAATCTTAAGGTTGCAGTTATGGCTGATGTGGGAAGAACAGATTTTGAAAAGGACATCATTCCCAGAAAGGACAGTCCTATTGACCTTATCAGAATTGCCACATATATCAACACTATCCCTGCCGCTGTGGAGATGATTGAGGACTGCGCCAAAAAGGGATATGAAACAACAATCAACATTATGGCGGTTTCCAAGGCTAACACAGACGACATCAAAACAGCACTTGATATTTTGGGAAACAGCAGTGTAAATGCCTTTTATATTGTTGACAGCTACGGTGCTATTTACCCAGAACAGGCAAGACGACTTGCCGAGCTTTACTGTGAATATGCCGACAAGTACAAGAAAAAGGTTGGTATTCACGCTCACAACAATCAACAGCTTGCCTTTGCAAATACCATTGAGGCTATGACTCAGGGCGTCAGCTACCTTGACGCAACCGTTGACGGAATGGGCAGAGGTGCAGGCAACTGTGCACTTGAACTTCTCTTAGGATTCCTTAAAAATCCAAAATACAAGGTTGCTCCTATCCTCAAGATTATTGAGGATCACATAGAAAAGCTAAAGGAAGAGGGCATTAAGTGGGGTTATGATATTCCGTATATGCTCACAGGTCAGTACAACACCCACCCTCGTCCTGCAATTTCCTATGTAAAAGAGGAAAGAAAGGATTACTATAAGTTCTCAAATGAGCTTTACGATATAATCAACAGCTAATAGGAGGTAAATATGAATATTTTACTTACAGGGGGAGCCGGTTATATTGGTTCCCACACCTGCATAGAATTAATCAGTGCCGGACATACTGTTGTAATTGCCGACAACCTGTGTAACAGCAGTAAGAAAGCTGTAAGCAGAGTAGAGGAAATCACAGGGGCGAAAATCCCATTTTATGAGATTGATGTTTGCGACTATGACAAGCTCTCAACTGTCTTTGAAGAAAATAAGATTGACGCTGTTATTCACTTTGCAGGTCTTAAGGCTGTGGGAGAAAGCTGTGAAATTCCCCTCAGGTACTATCGCAACAACATTGACAGCACATTAACGCTTTTGGAGGTGATGAAAAAGTACGGTTGTCATAACTTTGTTTTTTCTTCATCTGCTACTGTTTACGGAATTCCTAAAACCGTTCCGTTGGTAGAAACTATGCCAACCTCCTGCACAAATCCCTACGGTTGGACAAAGCTTATGAATGAACAGATACTTACTGACGCAACAAAGGCAGACCCTGAGCTTTCTGTTGTTCTGCTTAGATATTTTAATCCTATCGGAGCTCACGAAAGCGGTAGGATTGGGGAAAATCCCAACGGTGTTCCAAACAACCTTATGCCGTACATCACACAGGTGGCTGTGGGCAAGTTAAAACAGCTTGGTGTGTTTGGTGACGACTACCCAACCCACGACGGAACAGGTGTTCGTGACTACATCCATGTTGTGGATTTGGCAAAGGGTCATGTAAAGGCAATCGACTATGCATCCTGCCACAAGGGTACAGAAATTGTAAACTTGGGTACAGGCGTAGGTTACTCTGTTTTGGATATAGTCAAAGCCTTTATTAAGGTTAACGGTGTTGACATTCCTTATGCTATCAAACCAAGGAGAGCCGGAGATATTGCAGAGTGCTATGCAGACCCTACAAAGGCTTTAAAGGTTTTGGGCTGGAAGGCTGAGAAGAACCTTGAGGATATGTGCCGTGACTCTTGGAATTGGCAAAAGAACAATCCAAAGGGCTACGAGGAATAAAGGATTTTAAGAAAGAAGGATGTTATTATGAAAAAAAGTGTAGGCTTATTTATCTCTGCCGTTATGGCGCTGATGATGATAGTAACCTCTGTTGCAGGTTTTTCTGCTGCAGATAAATTGACCATTAATGAAAATGTTTCTGCCTCTGTGGGTGACAAGGTTACATATTCCCTGAATATATCTTCTGTTCCAAAGGAAGTTGAAGATTTGCAGATGGAAATATACTACGATTCACAGTATCTCAAGCCTATTGATGATTCTGTAAAGTATCTTGAGGGCGGCAGCTCTGTTTACAATACAAAGATTGCCGACAAAATTCTGTTTAACAGTGCAAACGGTGTACAGGGCTGGGATTTCAGCAAAAAGACAATGCTTTTCAGCGTTACTTTTACAGTTGAAAAGGCAGGTGCAACTGACCTTACATATTACATTCAGTGTATGGACTACCTTGAAAACTCCCAGACAGTTGACGAGTATGTTATCACCTGTGACTACATTGTAAATGACAAGGCTGTAAAAAAGGATATTGCCCCAATAGTGGATGAAAACGGACAGGGTGGAAACTTTGTTAACCATGCAAACGGAAAAGGCTCCCAAAACGGCGGTGACAGTCCTGTTGGCGCTGCTTTCGGAAATCAAAATAACGCAAATAACGGCGGTGACGACGGTAATGCGGCAAACAATAACAATGCGGTAAATAACGGTAACGATGTAAATAACGGCGGTGAAAATGCCGGTCAGGTAAACAATGTTGCAGGTGAAAATGCTGTTACAAACAATCAGGGACAGGTTGCAACAACCGCTACAACTGTTGTAAAGACAAATTCCTCAGGAGTTGCTGTTACAACACCTGACGGCAAACAGTCAACATGGTCTGAATCAGATGATATGTGGAGAAACATTGGAATTGTGGCTTTGGCTGTGGCTATTGTGGTTTGTATCGTTGTTTTAGTTATGGTTAACAAAAAGAAGGATAAAACCTCTAAAAAATAATTCTAAATAAGAAAATAAATTTATCATTTGTGCAATATAACCATTTTGACTTATTAATGTTTGTGCAATTTATAGAAAGAAATTAATTACAAAATTGTTGCTTATTTATATTTAAAGGTGTATAATTATGCCAATGGGATGGACTCCCAAAAACTATGTTTATTTATTCAGGAGGAAATAACAATGAAGAAGTTTTTAAGCTTTTTACTTGTGATTGCAGTTGTTATGAGTTTTGCAACTATCGCAATGACAGTATCAGCAGACGAAAATGAATTGGTTGCAGCAGGTGCTACTGAGGAAGTAGCTGAGGTTGCAGCTGACGATGCTGTTTCAGTTGGTGCAGGTACAGACACAGATGCATCAGGTGCAGCAGGTAAAATTTATTTTGAAAAGCCAAGCGCATGGGCAGGTACAATTTTCTACACACATATCTGGGATACAGAAACAGGTACATCATTCTTTGGTTGGCAGACTAAGAAAGAAAAGCTTACAGAAGAAAACGGTAAGCTCTTCTATGACCTTAGCATTTTGAGTGACCCTAAGGCTCAGCTTGAGGGTGGTTTTAAGTCAGGCGTAAACTATTCTATTATGTTTAGTGATGACCTTGGCAACGAAACCTGCGGTCTTATGTTCAACTCCAACTGTGTTGGCGATACAGTTTATCTCACATCAAACGAAAAGACTTTTGAAAACACAGAGGATTCAACAAAGCACTCATATCCAATCGCTTGGAAAGACAATGGTAAGAAGTACGGTATTCCACTTCAGATTACATCCGTAGGTACAATTCAGGGTGAATTCGTTTCTCCTGACAGAACACCTGACGAGATTATCAAGGCTTGGGACAAGGGATTCCCATCATACCCAAGTAAGGATTCCTACAGCCCACAGTCTTCTGCAAGAGATCACAAGACAAGACTTGCTGAAATCAAGGAAGAATTTAAAAAGTTAGTTGCTGAAGGCAAGGTTCTCTTAATCGGTGGTGGTGTTTATAAAGAAAGCTCATCATCAAATTCTTCCAACGATTCTTCCGACAGCAATTCTTCAAAGGTTGATTCAAGTGATTCTTCAGAGTCCGGTTCTTCCTATGTAACACCTGACGGAAAGAAAGTTGTTAAGAATGATAAAGGTGAGTTCGTTGACGAAGACGGTAATGTAGTTGACGCAAGTGATGTTGTTGAGGTAGAGGGTTCTGTTTCAACAGGTGAGTCAACAACATATGTATATGTTGGTCTTGGCTTAATGCTTGCAGCTGCCGGTGTATACTTTGTAACTCGCAAGAGAAAAGCTTAATTAATTAAAACTCGTAATTATGACCCTGTCTTATGACAGGGTCTTTTTATTTACAATTTGTACACATATACATCTTGCTAAATGGTAGTAGTGTGTAGTATAATAATAAAAAGAGTCTTCTATTAGTTTTAAGATTCCGGTTGGTGTTGTAATGAGAAATTGTAAATCAAAAATTTTCCTTGTGTTGGTTACAGTATTTCTATTGTTATTTTCTGTTCCAACAGCATATGGAGAAGAAGCAAAAGAAAAAAATGTAATATACTTTAATGTTCCTGTAACCGGTGATTATGCCTGGGGAAATTACGATGTTGTTTACTGCCACATCTGGGAAGATGGCGGAGATGAATTTTTCTCTTGGCAAACCACCAAGGAAAAATGTACAAGGGTAAAGGGCGATTTGTGGAAGTACGATTTAGATGTCCTTGATGAGAGCCGTCGCACCAAGGGCGGTATTGAAAGCGGTGTAAAGTACGCTGTTATTTTTAGTGATAACTTAGGGGATCAGACCTACGACCTTTACTTTACCTCTGAATGTATAGGCGACACCGTTGAATGTGGTGAAAATACAAGGGATAACCCTATTGATGCCCAAAAGAAGTGTCTTGTGGCAAACTGGGTGAACAATCACTTTGACCCTGTTGAATATAAGAAAATCCCATCAGAACCACAGGAGGCAACAATATTCACACACCCTAATGAAGAAAACAGCGGAGATACACTATCTCAGGATATGAGTATTACAATTATTATCATCCTGTCAGCCGTAATTCTCCTTTTGCTTATCCTTCTGATTATTAAGGTGCTGAAGGACAAAAAGGCAAAACTTAAAAAGTAATATTTCATAATAAAAAGGACCGGGTCAAACGACTCGGTCCTTGTGTTTTTTACAGTATTATTTGTATGTGTTTACGCAGATTTCTTTGATTTTATCCCGTAGGATTTGAAAATCCCTAAATGCCTCCGGCCTTTTTCTTGGGTCACGGAGAATGGCGGCTGGGTGGAGCATTGGCATCATAAGCACTCCGCCCTTTTCAAAGAACATTCCGTGTTCCTTGGTGATTTTAATATCCGGCTTGATGATTTTTGCTGATGCAATTCTGCCAAGGCAAACAATAATTTTCGGTTTCATCAGCTTGAATTGATTGCGCAGCCAAGGTGTACAGGCTGTTTGCTCCTCAGGCTTTGGGTCACGGTTTTTGGGCGGTCGGCATTTTACAATGTTTGCAATGTAAATATTTTCTTCCCTTGATAAATCCACCGAGTAAAGCATTTTGTCCAGCAGTTTTCCGCCTCTGCCCACAAAAGGCTCGCCCTGAAGGTCCTCGTTTTCTCCCGGTCCTTCACCTATGAACAGCACCTCGGCATTCTTGTTGCCAACCCCAAATACAACATTGTTCCTGGTTTGGCAAAGCTCACATTTTTTGCAGTTCAGACATTCTTGTTCTAATTCGTTCCAGTTATTAAACATTTTTCTCTCCTAAAATTACTCTTTTATATTGAAAAAACCGCTGAATGGGTGTAATATGGAATACGGAAATTGATTCCCATATTTTAAATTTTTATGATTGGCGGTATTGAAATGAAAGTATTAGTTGAAACATCAGCCCACCATGTTCATGTGACTGATGAAACTTTGGAAGCTCTTTTTGGAAAGGGCGCAACCCTGACAAATAAAAAGGATTTGTCACAACCCGGTCAGTTTGCCTGTGTTGAAAAGGTAACTGTTGTTGGACCTCGTGGAGAAATGAAGATGTCAATTTTAGGCCCAACAAGGTCAAAGGATCAGGTTGAAATCTCCCTCACAGACGCCAGAAAGCTGGGTATCTCTGCCCCTGTAAAGGAATCCGGATGCGTTGAGGGAACACCGGGCTGTAAGCTTGTTGGCCCTTGCGGTGAATGTGAAATTTCAGAGGGCGTAATCGTTGCAAAAAGGCATATCCACTTTACTCCCGAAAACGCAAAGGAATGTGGTGTTGAGGACAAGCAAATTGTTTCCGTTAAGATTGAAAGCGACGGTCGTTCCCTTACATTTGACGATGTAGTAGTTCGTGTATCCGAAAGCTACGCACCTGCAATGCACATTGACACAGACGAAAGCAACGCCGCTATGGCATCAGGTGAAATTTACGGAGAAATTATTGTATAATTTTACATAACAAGTAAATCAGCTATTACAAGAGGATGTCACATTTTGTGACATCCTTTTTTTATAAAATATTCAGTTAAAATATTCAGTGCTTCCTTAATTTTATATTTGAGCAATGAATTTTTGAATTGCTGTGCAGTCCTTGATATTCACCTTTCCATCCTTGTTAAAGTCGGCATTGATAAGTGCATTTTCTTCTAAATCAAATTCTTTATTGATGAATTTTTGAATGAATGTTACATCGGCAACATTCACTTGATTGTCAAGGTTTGCATCTCCCATAAGGTTGCTTTGCTTTGTTGTGATAGCCTTAATTACAAGGTTTCCGCCCTCGGTATCATTTAGCATATCGGAGTAGAAATCCATAACATCATCCATAATGCCCTTGTAATATATGTAGCTGACGCCTGACTTTGCATCTGTGGTGAAAACTCGTTTATCACCGGCAACATTAAGCCATTCGCTTATTCCTACACCGCTTAATTCCTCTGTACCTGTTGCATCTATTCTTACGCCAATACAGGCTTTGCCCTTATTAATGTCAAAGTTCTCAATATCATCACAGATATAACCGCTGTACGGTACAGTTCCACTACCGATTTCTGTCCAGAGAGATGTATCCTCAGTAGGGGACTGGGCAGTTTCGTCATATGGTATATAGTAGAGGTCATATTTTGCGCCAATGCTTGTGGTTTCAAACACAACCTTGTCGATACACTCCTCATCCCTGCTAAAGTCAAGAACATTTATGAAAACATTGTTTTGTGAGTTAATTCTGAATGCAGGGTCACTAAGGTAAGTAAATTCGTATGTTGCACCGAACTTTTCAACCTGATAAATATTGTTATATTCAGCCCTTGATACAAAATCTGTTATGCAGTAGGACGGACCAAAGGAATCCGAGAATACATAGTAATCTTCATAAGAAATCCAAAAATAACCGCCAAGTGAATTGTTACCGCCCCAACTGTTCTTGCAAAGCCAAGCGCCGTCATTCTGCGGTGAATAATCCTTGTAATAAGGCTCTGTAATGCCGTTTGCCTTGTCCTCCTCGGTTGGCTGTGTTAACAATGACTGGGTGAGGAAATTATCCTTGCTGTAATTATCATCCCACCCAACAACGCTTATGCTGTGACCTGAAACAGAGGTTTGCTTTGTTGGACAGTAGTGACTTGTCTGGTCGTTTGAAAGGAATTTTGATGTGCTGTTGTAGTTTGCCGAAACAGCGCCGTAGTCCATAATGCACTTCTTAATTGTTTCAGGGTCGGTGCCGTCTATGTACATAACTCCCGAAACACCGTATTTTACATTTTCCGGGTCATCAATTTTTACATCTTCAAAAGGGGAGGTAAAGGGATACAAGCTATCCTTAACAGCTCCTGACCAGCTTGTAAGGTACCCAAGGGCTATGTAGGGGTATCCCGGGCTTACCTTGTATGTCCTCTGCCAGCCTGTTGTGTCACTTCTCGGTGTACCCCATGCGTCCATATGGGCAACAGAAAGCCATTGGGATTCCTCGGGGGTGAGTTTTCCGTTTTTAATCAGCAGAGCTTCAAGGGTTGCAAGGCTTCCGAAAGCCCAACAGCTTTCGGTGTTTTGCTGGTTTCTCACAGGGGTAAGGTAGTTTAAATCTCTGGAGCTGTATGACTGTGGCAGTGTGTATTCGTCAACCTCAAGTGTGGTAACAGGATTTTCAAATGGCAAAGCCGTGCTTGAAAATCCAACATCAGCACCGGTGTAATGAGGGTGGATATTTGCCGCAGTTGCGGAATATGTGCCAAAAACTGTTGTAATGATTACAACCGAAAGTATAACATTCCTAAAAATTCTCTTCATATTAAATTCCCCTTTAAAGGATTACTTCAGGGAAACACTGATTAAATCACGCTAAAACTATTTACACATCTTGCTTGCATATTTTCCGCCAGCTTGCCCAAAAAATCCTCACAATGCGTCAGCATTCCTGCGGTTTTTTGAGCAACCTGACGAAAAATCTGACGGCACAATATGTGCAAATGATTTAATCAGTGTTTCCTTAGATACACACAGTAATTATATCAAAGTTTTTTGTTTATGTAAAGAATATTGGTTTGTAAAAAATCAATAATAAGGGTAAAGGATTGTGAGTAAATATGGAGAGAAGAACAGACCTGGCACTTGAGGCAAGGGAGCTTTTTGGAGAGGATATAAAGGGAGTTACCGTTGAGGAAGAGGACAGCAGTGACATACACATCACAAGGTTGAAAATAAGGAGCGACAGTGCCTGCCGAAAGCTGAATAAAGAAAAGGGAACATATGTAACGCTGGAACTGCCTCCCCTTACGGACTCCTTTCGTGACCCTGATGAAAGACTTGAGGCTGTGGCACAGGAAATTCGCCATTTATTGCCGGTGAACGGTTTGGTGCTGATTGCAGGACTGGGAAACACCGAGATAACACCTGACGCTTTGGGACCAAAAACGGCATCAAAAATACTTGCCACCCGTCATATTAAGGGCGAAATTGCACGCTCCACCGGACTTGACAGCCTTCGGCCTGTTGCTGTGGTTGCAACAGGAGTAACAGGCAAAACAGGGATTGAAACAGGGGAATACCTACTCAGCATAATAAAGAAGATTAAACCCAATGCAATTATTGCAGTTGACGCCCTTGCATCCCGCCGTTTGTCACGACTGGGATGTACCTTGCAAATCAGCAACACAGGAATTTCCCCCGGTGCCGGTGTGGGCAACAACAGAACAAGGCTTACAAAAGAAACGCTGGGTATTCCCGTAATAGGAATAGGTGTGCCTACCGTAGTTGACGCATCAACCCTTGCCCTTGACCTCTTTGATACAAATGACGCAAAGCTTTCCCACAAATTAAGAAGTATGGTTAACCCCAGCGGACGGCAAATGGTGGTCACTCCCAAGGAAATCGACCTTTTGGTCAACCGTGCGTCAGAGTTGATTGCACTTTCAATAAATTACGCACTACATCCAAATCTGTCTATCAGCGACCTTATGTCGCTGATGTATTGACAGCGGCGTTAGGAAATGCCGTATAAAAAAAGTATAAAATGTACAAACCCTGCATAGTATGAAAAGAGGTAATACTTTCAAAAGGGGTGGTACATTGGGCAGTAAAAAAGCATTAAGGAGTTTTAGTGTGTTTTTGGCAAGTGTGGCTATGGTAATAGGTGTTTTTTCTATAATCAACCGTGTTGGCGGATATTCAGGCAAACCGTCAAGCAGTGTTATGGCACAGACAACAGTGGTGCAAACCTCTACTCCGGCAGAAACTTCTTCCACACAGCCTACAACGGTAAAAAAGGTAAGTGAAAAGCCGCAAAAAAACACAACCCAGCCTACAACACAATCGGGGAAAAACTATCCTGTCATAGAAAAACAGTTTTTGCAGGATGGTATTACATATGAAAACTTTTCTGTGAAAAACAGCACTGATTTTACCCTTGATGTTGAAAAGGAGTTAAATTCACCCTTAGGCTTTAAAATAGACAAAAACCACCGTGTTCAGGTACTTATTTTCCACACCCATTGCTGTGAAAGTTACCTTAAAGATGACACAGGCTACTATCCGTCCGACTATTATCCACGCTCTACGAAAAACAGTGAAAATGTTACAAGTGTGGGTGACGAAATAGAAAATCAACTTAAATCTGCCGGAATAGGTGTAATTCACGACAAAACAAAGCATGATTATCCGTCCTACAACGGCAGCTATGACAGAAGTCTTGAAACAATACAAAAGTATATGGATAAATACGAAAATATTAAGGTTGTGCTTGACATTCACCGTGACGCATTGGGCGAGGGCGGAGAGTCGGGGAAAGTAAAGCCTGTTTTTAAGTATAAAGGCAAAAAAGCAGCTCAAATAATGATTATGACCGGCTACAACTACGAGGGAGGAGGATATTTTCCATTTTGGGAGGAAAATTTGCGATTTGCTCTTAGACTGCAAAAAACAGCGGAGGATATGTACCCGGGACTTACCCGTCCAATGGAGTTTGGAGAATATACATATAACCTGAATGTGTGCAACGGCTCTTTGCTGATAGAGGTGGGAACAGATGCAAATACTCTTGACGAAGCAAAGAGAGCAGGAAAAATGGTGGGAAAGGCACTTGCAAAGGTGTTGCAAAATAATTGATTTGTGATATAATTACCTTAATACTGTGACATATTGTTTTTTGTGGTACAGTACAACTAAATGCTTGAAGGTAATACTTATGAAGTTTTTATCACATTTGGGAAAAATAATATTAATAACAGCATCTGCTTTGATTTTGACTATGTGTTCACTTTCAACTGCTTTTGCAGAGGATATTCCGGTGACAGACCCTCCCGAAACCTTTGCCCCTGCAACAGAGGCACCTGTTACGGAGGCACCTGTTACAGAACCTCCGGCAACTGAACCACCTGTTACCGAGCCACCGGAAACTTTGCCTCCCGAAACTGCTCCGCCTGAAACTGAACCACCCGTTACCGAGGCGCCTGAAACAGAGCCTGTTTATACAGAAACCGCTCCGCAAGAAACACAGGAGGCAACACAGGAGTGGACACAGCCACAGACATACGATGTAAATAAATTGCCCACATTGCCCGACAGCACAGAGGTTGCCGAGGACTTGCCCACAGCTATTGGCGCTGACAGCGAAAGTGGCGGGGTAAGCCTTGTAGGCGGTATTGTGTGCTGGATTGGCGTTGGTGTTTCACTTGCAGTTATCGTCGCTTTTCTTCTTTCCACCACAGGAAAGAACAAGGCTGGAATAGGAAGGTACGAAAGCGGAAATAAGATTGGCGGTCACCGCTACCAAAATAATATAAGATACAAGTAATTGGGTCTGATTATGAAAATAGGAAATATAGAAATAAAAAATTCTGCTGCCCTTGCCCCTATGGCAGGGGTGGCAGATTGTGCATTTAGGGAGCTTTGTGCATCATTTGGTGCATCTTACACCGTCACAGAGATGGTCAGCTCCAAGGGAATACATTTTAACAGCAAAAAGTCTGCGGAGCTTATGGAGCTTACCGAGAGGGAAAGACCGTCGGGAATCCAAATTTTTGGAGACGAGCCCGACACTATGGCGGAGGCGGCTGTGTTTGCACAGCAGTTTAACCCTGACTTTATTGACATTAATATGGGTTGTCCTGCACCGAAAATCAGCGGTAACGGAGCAGGTGCAAGTCTTATGAAAAACCCAAAGCTATGCGGAGATATTGTGTCAAAGGTTGTAAAGGCGGTGAATGTGCCCGTAACCGTAAAAATGCGTAAGGGCTGGGATGACGATAGTGTAAACTGCGTTGAGGTTGCAAAAATTGTTGAATATAACGGAGCGTCTGCAGTAGCTGTTCACGGTAGAACAAGACAGCAGTACTATAAGCCTCCTGTTGACTGGGATATTATAAGGGAAGTAAAGTCAAGTCTTAAAATTCCCGTAATAGGAAACGGTGATGTTACAAGCGGGCAAGCAGCCAAAAAACTCTATGAGCATACGGGCTGTGATATGATTATGGTTGGCAGAGGTGCTTTGGGCAGACCTTGGATTTTTAGGGAGATAAACGAGTATCTAAAGACGGGCTCTTTGCCCACACCCCCCTCAACGGAAGAAAAGCTGAACATTATGCTTAGTCAAATTGAGAGAATGTGCGAATTAAAGGGAGAGTACCTTGGAATTCGCCAAAGCAGAAAGCATATTGTTTGGTACTTAAAGGGCTTTAAGGGTGCGGCGTCCCTTAGGAATGAAGCAGGTCATGTCAGCAGTATGGAGGAAATAAAAGCACTAATACAAAAAGTGTTAGATATGAATAGAAACAGTTGAAAAATTCGACAATATACTTTATAATGAAAAAAGGAAAATAAAAGAACAAGGAGTATGGATATGGAAAATTTTCACTCAATAGATTTTGTTAATAAGTATGACCCTGAGGTTGGCTCTGCAATGCTGGAGGAACAGGCTCGTCAGAGAAGAAACCTTGAGCTTATTGCATCTGAAAATATTGTTTCTCCTGCTGTTATGGCGGCTATGGGAAACCTGCTTACAAACAAGTATGCCGAGGGCTATCCCGGAAAGCGTTACTACGGCGGATGCTACTGTGTAGATAAGGTTGAGGAGATTGCAAGAAAGAGAGCCTGCGAGCTGTTCGGCGCAGACCATGCAAATGTTCAGCCACATTCAGGTGCACAGGCAAATATGGCTGTGTATTTTGCAATGCTTACACCCGGCGATACAGTTATGGGTATGAATCTTAACGAGGGCGGTCACCTTACCCACGGTTCACCTGTAAATATGAGCGGTAAATACTTTAACTTTGTACCATACGGTGTTGACCCTGTTACACACCGAATTGACTACGATAAGGTATTGGAAATCGCAAAGGAATGTAAGCCAAAGTTGATTGTTGCCGGTGCTTCTGCATATCCAAGAATTATTGATTTTGCAAAGTTCAGGGAAATTGCCGATGAGGTTGGAGCTTTACTTATGGTTGATATGGCTCACATTGCCGGACTTGTTGCAGCAGGTGTTCATCCAAACCCTGTTCCATACTGCGATTTTGTTACAACCACAACTCACAAAACACTAAGAGGTCCTCGTGGCGGACTTATCCTTTGCAAAGAAGAATACGCAAAGGCTATTGACAAGGCTATCTTCCCGGGAACACAGGGCGGTCCTCTTATGCACACCATTGCGGCAAAGGCTGTTTGCTTTGGCGAGGCTCTAAAGCCTGAGTTTAAGGAATACGGAAAGCAGATTGTAAAGAACTGTCAGGCTCTTGCAGATGGTCTTGTTAAGAGAGGAAACAAGCTTGTTTCCGGCGGAACAGACAACCATGTTCTCCTTATGGACTTGAGGGATACAGGAGTAACAGGCAAGGAGCTGGAGGCAAGACTTGACGACTGCTATATCACAGTGAACAAAAACACAATTCCAAATGAGCCACTCAGCCCATTTGTTACAAGCGGAGTTCGCATAGGAACTGCGGCTGTTACAACCCGTGGGCTTAAAGAGGAGGACTGTGACAAAATTGCTGAGTGTATCACTATGGTACTTCAGGATTATGAGGGCAACAGGGACAAGGTTCGTGCCTGTGTTGAGGAAATCTGCAAAAAGTATCCTCTTTATGAAGACTAATCAAAATAGTATTTTTTGGGTGCCCTGTGGCACCCAAATTTTTTAAACAATGAAGTGTGCAAAGCACATAATGATAGGAGAATATTATGCAACCTTTGGCAGATAGAATCAGACCCGATTCTTTAGACGATATTGTTGGTCAGCAACACCTTATCGGCAAGGGAAAGCCACTTCGCAAAATTATTGACAGCGGAGTAATACCAAACCTAATATTCTACGGCCCAAGCGGTGTAGGCAAAACCACCCTTGCCACTTATATAGCAAAAAGGACGAATATGACCCTTAAAAAGCTTAATGGTACAACTGCCTCCACAGCCGACCTAAAAGAGATTTTTAAGGAACTGGAGGGCTTTGGCGGTCTTGGAGGAATACTCCTATATTTAGATGAAATTCAGTATTTCAACAAAAAGCAACAGCAAACACTTTTGGAGTATATCGAAAACGGAAGAATTACTCTGATTGCCTCAACTACGGAAAATCCCTATTTTTATGTATATAATGCAATTTTAAGCAGAAGTACGGTATTTGAATTTAAGCCTGTGGAAAAGCAGGATGTGGAAAAGGCAGTTACAAGGGCGTTCGATATATTATCAAAGGAAAACAATGTCGATGTCGTTTTAGGGGAGGATACAGCCCGTATTATTTCCCTTGGGTGCGGGGGAGATGTGAGAAAGGCAATCAACAGCGCCGAGCTTTCTTTTTTAGCCACGGATGTATCTGACGGCAAAAAAACAATCACCGCCGAAACTGCGAGGGAGCTTACTCAAAAAAGCTCTATGCGTTATGACAAAGACGGTGAAGAGCATTACGATATTATGTCGGCATATCAAAAGAGTATGCGTGGCAGTGACACAGATGCAGCCCTTTACTATCTTGGCAGACTCCTTTCGGCAGGAGACTTGATTTCGGCTTGCAGAAGGCTTATGGTATGTGCCTGTGAGGATGTGGGACTTGCCTATCCCAACATAATTCCCATTGTAAAAAGCTGTGTTGATATTGCAATGTCTGTCGGACTTCCCGAGGCGAGGATTCCTCTTGCAGACGCAGTAATACTTGTTTGCAATTCCCCTAAGTCAAATTCGGGAGAAAAGGCGATTGACGCAGTTATGGCTGATATAAGGTCGGGAAATGTGGGAAGTGTGCCAAGACAACTTCAGAATATGCATTATGACGGTGAGGACAACAACAATAAGGGTCAGCACTACCTGTATCCCCACGATTTTGAAAATCACTATGTCCCTCAACAGTATTTGCCGGACAATCTTGCAGGAAAAAGGTACTACGAATACGGCGAAAACAAAAACGAACAGGCGTTTAAAACATACTGGGAAAAAATCAAAGATAAAATTTATTAACAATATGTCACATTGTATTTAAAATGAGTTAACAACCTGTTCATAAGTTAGTAGAAATATACAACAAATCGGGTGTAAAATTGTGTATTATTAAATTTTATTATTCCTCAAAAGAAATATAATCGGTACTGTTATTTGTTATAATCTAAATGTTAGAAATTATATAATATTATATAATATTAATTCTGGAGGAAAAAACAATGAAAACATTATGTAAGAGATCATTAGGAGTTATCCTAACACTATTACTAATGGTGGGAATGGTTTGTGCCGGCGGTTATTCCGTAATTGCTGCCGATACAGACAAGGAGAGCTCCGGCGGTTCGGTTCATTCCGCAGAGGGACACACAATTTACTTTATGAACAACGATAATTGGTCAAGAGTAAGCTGTTATATGTGGAATAACGAACAGGGTGATGCAAACAATGCTTCATGGCCCGGTGAGGCTATGACAGACGAGGGTGACGGTGTGTGGTCATACGACATCAAGGGTGACTACAATATGGTTATCTTTAACAATGGCTCAGGCTCTAAGACACTTGACCTTGACTACCCCGGCGACTGTATGATTTATGACAACGGATTTAAGGAATACGACACTAATCCACTGAAAGTAAAAGCATTTGAATCAAGTGTTGCTTCACCTCAGTATATTGGTTCTTCAATCGTATTTACAGCCGCTGCAAAATCAGATGGTTCTGTAATTGAGTATCAGTTCTCAGTTAACGGTACAGTTACACAGAACTACTCAACAAACAGCACATTCACTTGGAATCCTGTTTCAACAGGTGAGTACACAATCAAGCTTGATGTTAAGGACAACATCGGCAACACAAACACAAAAGAACTCACATATGAGATTAAGGATCCAAGCAACGAGTTAAAGCCTATATTCCTTTCTTCTTCACCTGCTACAAAAACACAGATTAAGACAGGTGCAACAACAAACATCAGCGTTAACGCAGCAGGCGGTAACACAGGAACAAAGCTTTTGTTCTACAAGTTTGTAGTTAAAGATCCAAACAACACACAGATTAACACTGCTTATTACACACTTAACAAGAATTACAGCTTTACTCCCACAGTTGCAGGTAACTACACAGTTGAAGTTTCTGTTCAGAGCAGTGATAATACAACAATCACACAAAAATTAACATATGAATCAACAGGCACAGTTACAACAACATCAACCACAACATCTACAACATCTACTGTACCTACAGGTTTATTAGGTGATGTTGATAACAGCGGAATAGTTGATGTTGGCGACGCTACACTTATTCAGAAGTATGTAAACCATAAGCCTGTTAACAATTTCTTAGTTGAAAGAGCAGATTACGATAAGACTGGCAGAATTGATATCAGAGATGTAACAGCTATTCAAAAATCTTTGCTTGGCTAATGTAAGGAGTAAACAAAATGACCAAAATTAAAAAAATAGTCGCATTAATGATGGTTATTGCTTTGGCTGTATCAATCTTTGCTGTTGGTACGGTGGCAGCCTCAGCAGCTGATAAGGAAGTAACTGCTGTTGCTGCAGGCGAGAGCGGAAGCGGTGTGACCATCCATTATAAGAGTGAAAACGGTGATGTTCCATACATTTATTACTGGAACTCACTACCAAAGAATATTGAAGTTGACTACCCGGGTGCTGCAATGCAAAAGGACAGTTCACAGGGAGAAAACTGGTACACAACAAAATTTGCCGACCTTACAAAGATTAATGTAATGTTTACCGACAAAAACGGCAAACAAACCAGTAAGGAATTTAAGAGAACTACCGGCGAGTGGTGGTTCTACAAGAACAGATGGTATAGTGCAAATCCTGATTTCAACACCGACCCTGTGTCAGATGTTGATATGAGAGAGGATTCCATCTACTTTGTAATGACAACTCGTTTCTATAACGGCGACGAGAGTAACGATGTTCACTGTTGGGATGACGGACAGGCAGGTAACCCTGACTCCGACCCTGCATGGCGAGGTGACTTCAAGGGTCTTGCAGATAAGCTT
The DNA here is from genome assembly GCA_022779485.1 of Ruminococcus sp. Lineage (GTDB taxonomy): Bacteria > Bacillota > Clostridia > Oscillospirales > Acutalibacteraceae > Ruminococcoides. Next base: position 1,265 of record JALFTC010000046.1, on the reverse strand, counting down.
GACTACATCAAGGCTCTTGGTTTTTCAGCAATTTGGATTACACCTGTTGTAACAAATGCTTCCGGCTATGACTACCACGGCTACCACGCAATGGACTTCAGCACAGTTGACGCTCGTTATGAGAGTAGTGACTTCACATTTGATGACCTTATTCAGGCAGCTCACTCCAAGGGTATGAAGATTATCCAGGACGTAGTTTTCCAGCATACCGGCAACTTCGGTGAAAACTTCTTCTGTCCCCTTTTCACAAAGGACTTAAATGCTGACCTTTCAAATCTTAAGGAGTCAATGATTCCAACAGATTACCTTCTTGATTCATTCGGTCTTAAGTCTCCTGAGGAATATTGGGCGCAATTACCCTATATTCAGTATCAGCAAAGACTTAACCTTATGAAGAACCTTGAGTACACCGATAAAAACGGTAACTCAACAGGTACTCTTCCCGGTGCAAAAGACTATGATACGAACAAAATCTCACAAAGTGATAAGTATAACGCTAACAACTATTACCACTCAGGTTACTTCCAGAGTATGAACTGGGATGACTGGGCTTGTAAGTTCTGTCAGATTGCAGGCGACTGCGTTGACCTTAACACAGAAAACCCGGCTGTTGCTGAATATGTTGTAGATTGTTACAGCGATTTCATCAGCAGAGGTGTTGACGGTTTCCGTGTTGATACAGTTCGTCATATCCCAAGACTCGCCCTGAACCTTATGTTCAATGACCAGCTTTATGATTCAGCTAAGGCAGTAGGAAAGTCAAACTTCATGATGTTCGGTGAAATCTGTACTCGTTACACAGATGTATGGTACAGAAACCATGCTGAAGAGTCTTCACCATACTACACTTGGAAAGAGTCTAATGACAAGTGGGCTCAGCAGTGGAGCTGGGGATCATCTGCTGATGACATCAACAACAATATGAATGTTGTATTTGACCACTATATCGAAGAGGATAGTTGTAGTGACGAGCCAACATCCACCAATGCATTCCTTAACGGTATTTCCTATCATACACCTGACCGTTCAATGGCATCAGGTATGGAGGCTATCGACTTCCAGATGCACAGACTCTTTGGTAATGCAGGCAATGCATTTGGTATTGCAAAGAGTGGCGACAAGTACTATAACGACGCTACATACAATGTAATGTATGTTGATTCTCACGACTATTCACCTGAATCTCCTGACGAAAAGAATCGTTTTGCCGGTGGTACAGCTACTTGGGCAGAGAATATGGACCTTATGTTCACATTCCGTGGTAT
>JALFTC010000042.1 GCA_022779485.1 Ruminococcus sp. | reverse complement strand
ATTCTTATGGGTAATACAGCCGAAAAAATAGAAAATGCAACAAAAAATGCAACTTCCTATAAAGAAAACGAGCCTGTTATTGTAAGGGTCGCAAATATGGAGGAGGCTGTAAGTAAGGCAAAGGAATTGGCAGTTAAAGGTGACAGAGTATCACTTTCTCCTGCAAGTGCAAGTTTTGATTTGTACAAAAACTTTATGGAGAGAGGTATTCACTTCAAAAACATAGTGAACAGCCTGAAATGATAAAATATATTGAAAATGAAAGCTTGCTTTCAAAAATTATAGACAGCTTTGAAAACCACGATACATTTTTAACTAAAATCAATTCTGTTTTCAAAGCCTACGGTATAGGTGTAAGGGGTATAGACTTTTGGTTTCAGCAAAATCAAAATATATACACTGCCTTAATACTAAAAACTGACGGCAATATTGTGCTTTACTTAACAGAAAATACAGATATTACAGAACTATCGGAGTTTATTAATGTGATAGGCTATTCCTCTGTGCTTCTTGATAATAGTTTTAATTTGCAATTATCGGGGAGCAGTCAGTCACAGGGAATGATTATGAAACTTTGTGAAAAGCAAACTTCTAAGAAAAGTGATTCAGTCATTAACATATGTAATGAAGATAACTACAAAAAGGTGTATGAATTTTTCAATTCACAAAAATGTGACGATGTGAAAATAAACTCCTATGGTGACTTTGCAACAGATTTGTTTTCTAAGGTAAGATGCGGTGTAAGTAGAGTGTTTTCAATATATGAAAATGACAAAATAATATCCTGTATGATTGCAACAGGTGATAAAATCAACACAATAATCGGTCCTGTTGCAACATCAAAAGAATTTCAAAACTGCGGTTTAGCGAGAAATTTAATCTACTCTGTTGATGATTCGCAAAATGTTTATCTATATTGCAATGATGATGAACACACACAGATATATAGGAAAATGGGGTTTGTCCCCAGTGGAGAATGGAAGGAAATTTATAGATGAGTTTTTTTGATTTTGACGAAAGAGTGTTAAAACTTTCCGAAAAAGCAATGGAGAATTGCAAGAATATTCTTAAAAACATTGAGGATATTCAAGAATACAACCAAAATAAAATGCTAAAGGCTTTTCAAAGCTGTAAGGTTTCCGAAAGTCACTTTGCCGACAGCACAGGCTACGGTTACAGCGACTGGGGCAGGGAAGTGCTTGACAAGGTTTATGCCACTGCCTTTGGTGCAGAGGACGCCCTTGTAAGACAGGGCTTTCAGTCAGGTACTCACGCACTTACAGTTGCACTTTTCGGTATGCTAAGACCGGGCGACACTATGCTTTCAGTTGTAGGAATACCATACGATACAATCAGAAGTGTTATCGGCATAGAGGGAGATTATTCCGGCTCACTTAAGGACTTTGACATTCACTATGACGAAGTTCCTCTTGCCGGTAATGATGTTGATTATAATGCTTTAGAAGAAAAATTAAAATCAAAGCCTAAAATGGCATACATTCAGCGTTCAAGGGGTTATTCACTGCGTAAGGCTTTGACAATTTCCGATATTAAAAAGATATGCGAAGTAGTTAAAAGGATGTCACCTGATACAATTATAATGGTAGATAACTGCTACGGCGAATTTGTTGAAAAATACGAGCCTGTTCAGGTTGGAGCAGATATTATGGCTGGTTCTCTCATTAAAAATGCCGGAGGAGGAATTGCTCCCACAGGTGGCTACATAGCAGGCAGAGCCGACCTTGTTGAGCAGTGCAGTTACCGTCTTACCACCCCGGGTACAGGCAGAGAATTAGGAGCTACAATCAGCACAAAAAGAGAAATGTTTATGGGCGCTTTCAATTCCCCTCACATCACAGGAGAGGCACTAAAAACTGCTGTATTTGCCTGTGCGTTGTTTAAAGAAATGGGATACGGAGTTTCCCCTGAACTTGATGAAACAAGGGGCGATATAGTTCAGGCTATCCTCCTTGAAAATGAAGAAAATCTAATTGAATTTTGCAAGGGAATTCAGTCAGGCTCACCTGTTGACAGCTATGTAACACCTGTACCCGACGATTTGCCAGGTTACGACAGCAAGGTGATTATGGCAGCAGGAGCATTTACCCTTGGTTCAAGCATAGAACTTTCGGCAGACGCACCGTTAAGAGAACCCTTTGCAGTGTGGATGCAAGGTGCATTCAACTTCCACAGCGGTAAAACAGGAGTAATGCTTGCAGCTAATAGGATTATTGATAAAACAACTAAGTAAGAAAATAGTCCAAAATATCAAAGATATATGTTTGATAATATGTTCGGTTAAGGAGATGGATTTATGATCTTATACCACGGCAGTAATGTTGAAGTTAAAGAGCCAAAGCTTATACCATCTAAAAGATTATTGGATTTTGGTGCAGGTTTTTATTTGACCAGTGATTTTGAACAGGCGAAAAAATGGGCTTTACGCACTGCTAATAACCGTGAAACAGGTGTACCCACTGTTTCAGTTTTTGAGGTTGATGAAAATTCCCTCAAAGGCTTGAAATTGCTTTGTTTTAAAACTGCTGATATTGATTGGCTGAGGTTTATTTCAGCAAACAGAACAGGCAAGCCGATTAATAATGATTATGATATAATAATAGGACCTGTTGCTAACGATCAGGCGATCAGAACTGTAAATAACTACCTTAGAGGCTACTTTCCTGAGGATGTTGCGATTCGGTTGTTACTTCCTCAAAAATTAAAAGATCAGTATGCCTTCCGAACAGAAAAGTCCATAAATTTTTTGAAATTTACGGAGGCGAGAAATGTATGAAGCGTTTAGAACCTGAAATAATTGATTATTATAATGCTGAAGTTGTTAAGATGATATCAGAAAAATATGGCTACAGTTATATGGATGCCCTCAGACAATTCGTTTCTTCAAAAACCCACGAAATGCTTGAAAATGAAGAATGTGGATTTGCTTCATTTGGCGCAGGTGCAGTATTTGAGATTTGGGAAACTGAAAAAGTTACCGGTGACCCAAGACAATCGGTGTATATACGAGGTGAGTAAAATGTCAGAGGAAATGAAGTTTTTTATGTATTTGTTAGAGTTTTATTCGGCATATAAAAACAAGAAAACCGGTGATGTACTGAAAGAGTGGGATAACCACGGTATTACTCAAAAGATTTATGATAACTATTGGGGTTATCACACCGAGCGAATTGAGAACGCATATATGGATATTGACAGTTTGCTTGCCACAGGTAAACACGCTTGGTAATTGCAGATTTCAACAAACTATTTTCAAAACTCATTCAAGAGAAAAAACGGAGTTGTCGCAAAATCACTTTGTAATGACAACTCCGTTTTAATTATTTCTTGTTATTTTTACCCCTTAAATATCTAAAAAATTCATCAAAAAGCTTTAGTGACTCTTCCTCCATATATCCGCCGGAATATTCTACATTAAAATTATTTTTCATCTTCAAAACATCAATTATGGAGCCACAGGCACCGTACTTTTTGTCATATGCTCCAAAGTATATCTGTGGTATCCTTGCGTTAACAATGGCACCGGCACACATTGGGCAAGGCTCCATTGTTACATACATTTCGCATTGCCAAAGTCGCCATCCGCCTAAGATTTTACAAGCCTTGTCTATTGCAATAATTTCTGCGTGATGAAGTGCGTTTTTGGAAAGCTCCCTGTCGTTATGTGCTTTTGCTACTATTTCTCTGTCTTTAACAATTACCGCCCCGACAGGTACTTCGTTTTTCTCTAAAGCAAGTTTAGCCTGAAGCAGAGCCTCTTTCATGAAAATTTCATTATACATATCCAAATAAAACACCTAAAGCATAAATAATATAGAAGGATACAAATATTATCATTCCCGGATTAGTCAAAAAGGCTGTGATTTTATCCTTGGTTTTAAGACAGATAATTTCGTTACTGCTTTGGAATTTTAAGTCAAAGCCCTTTTTGCAAAGGATTATAATTGCAATAAACCCCAAAATGGTCAGTGTCATAACTATAATTGTGGAAAGAAAATCGTAAATGCTGTTTGATGTGTATTCTTTGATGCAGTCTAACAAAACTGATGTTCCGTTATTTAGTAGATGGAGCAGTATTGATGGTATAATGGAGTTGGTTTTTACAACAAGTACAGCACATACAAGTCCTACAATAAAGGCAAAGGGTATTTGAACAAAATTTCCGTGAATAATACCGAAAAGCATTGATGAAACAAGTATTGCAAAACCGTCACCATATTGTCTTAGAAAATTCAGTACAATACCTCTAAATGCGATTTCCTCGGTAATTGCAGGAATAATTGCAATACATATAAAGTAAATGATTTGTTCCTTTGGTGTCTTTGCCTCTGTAACTAAGCCTGATTTATTTTCAAGTCCAAACAGACTTAAATTACTGCTAAGGAGTGAAACAGCGTAGTTGGATATGGTACAAATTGCATATCCCCCTAAGACAAGTAAGGGAATATTAAATTTTTTGTTTCCCTTTACCGGCAAAGCGTCAGACAACTTGAATTTAAAAATCAAACAGAATATAATGGGTATAATGAAAAATCCCGTAAATTCCAAAATACCGTTTAAAAGGTAGTATATGGGGTATGAAATTCCGCCGATGCCTGTTTTTCCTGTGATGTCAACTTTGCCTGCAAACATAAGAACTAAAGATAACAGCATAGCAAGACCGTCCATTGCAATAGTTGTAATAAAGAGCATAAAACCAATCTTGTTGCAGGATTTTCGTATTAATTTTTTCTCATATTTTTTTCTGTTATTTTGATTTATCTGACTTATTCTTTCCAAGTCATCTTTATAATAAGTGTTCATATTGTTTTCCTCTGTAAATTTACTGGTATTATTTTATCAAAAATAAATATAAATGTCAAAAAAATACTTGACAAAATAAATGCACTCATATATAATAGTCGAGTAAAAGAAAGAAAGGCAGTTATGCTTTCACCTACGGGGTGCCGTCTGCGTGGGTCAATACTTATTCACAAGACTTATTTTTGTAGTGTTTTTGTATTGTAGCGGACGGAGTTTTCTGTCCGCTTTTATTATTTCTTTTTAATTTCTTTTGGGGGGAATCGAAAATCAGCAACAAGAAACTACAAATTAACGAGGAAGTTCGTGACAAGGAAGTAAGGCTTATCGGTGCCGACGGTGAACAGCTTGGCATTATGTCTTCCGAAAAGGCTTTTAATATTGCAGTAGAGAGTAACCTTGACTTAGTTAAGATTGCTCCACAGGCAAAACCACCTGTGTGCAAAGTTATGGACTATGGTAAATATCGTTTTGAACAAGCTAAGAGAGAGAAAGAGAATAAGAAAAACCAGCGTACAATCGACATTAAGGAAGTAAGACTTTCTTTAAATATTGATGTACACGATTTCAACACTAAGCTTAACAACGCTCTTAAGTTCATTAAAAAAGGCGATAAGGTTAAGGTTTCTATTCGTTTCAGAGGCAGAGAAATGGGTCACCCGGAACAGGGTTACAACACCATGAAGAGATTTGCCGATGCTTGCGAAGAAGTTGCTGTTGTGGAGAAACCTGCAAAGCTGGAGGGAAGAAATATGTTAATGTTTCTTGCCCCTAAGACAAATAAGTAATTTTTAAGGAGGATTTTCATAATGGGAAAGATTAAGACACATAGCGGTGCAAAAAAGAGATTTAAGCTTTCTAAGAACGGCAAGGTTATCCGTGCTCACGCTAACAAACAGCATATCTTGAACAAAAAGAACACTAAGCGTAAGAGAGGTCTAAGACAGACCTGTGTAGCTGACAAGACAAATACAGCTCAAATCAAGAGATTGATTCCTTACAAATAATCAATCAAACAAAAATTTTAACTTAGCGAATAACGGAGGTAAGATATAAATGGCACGTGTAAAAGGCGCGATGATGACTCGCAAAAGAAGAAACAAAACTTTAAAGCTGGCTAAGGGTTACTATGGTGCTAAGAGCAAGCACTTTAAGATGGCTAAACAGCAGGTAATGAAGTCCGGTAACTATGCATATATCGGTCGTAAGCAGAAGAAGAGAGATTTCAGAAGACTCTGGATCACAAGAATTTCTGCAGCTTGCAAGGCTAACGGTACAAATTACAGCACATTTATGAACGGCCTTAAGAAGGCAGGTATTGACCTTAACAGAAAGATGCTTTCTGAGATTGCTATTTCTGACCCTGCTTCTTTTGCAAGCCTTGTTGAAAAAGTAACAAAAGCTTAAGTACTATGCGTTTGGGTTTTACTCAAACGCTTTTACTTTATGAGGAACAGTTGAGGGTAAAAAGATGAAATTTGTAAATAGCAGGGATAATTCTGTTGTAAAGCATATACATAAGCTTGTTAAGCAAAAAAAATACAGAATAAAAAATAATCAGTTCGTTGCAGAAGGCTTAAGAATTTGCCAGGATGTTTTAATTTCCGACAGAAGGGCAGATATTTTTGTTTGCTCCGAAAGCTTTTACACAAGGAATATGGAGCTGTGCAAAAGACTTGAGGATGCGACAGAGGAATCTATTGTTGTACCAAACAGCCTGTTTAATGTTTTGTCCGACACAAAATCACCTCAGGGTGTGCTTATGGTGATGAAAACACTTGACAAAAACATTGATAT
>JALFTC010000026.1 GCA_022779485.1 Ruminococcus sp. | reverse complement strand
TAACCTTCTCGTGGAAAAACGGCAGATGGCTTGCAAGTACAACCTTGTCCGACAATACCACAGTAACCTATCAGTACAACGCCAACGGTATGCGAACCAAAAAGACGATTGGAAGTACTGCAACAAATTATTATTACGATTCAAATAACAATCTGATAGGCTTAAAATCAGGTACAGATGTTGCATTCTTCTACTACGATTCAGACAATTCCCCTGTATCAATGAAGTACAACAATGATATGTACTACTATGTCAAGAACTTGAAAGGTGATATTGTAAAGATACTGGACTCAAATGGAAATGCAGTAGCAAGCTATAACTACGACGCATGGGGAACAATCACCCGCAAAACAGTAACAAACACAACCATAGATACCCTGTCCCCATTCCGCTACCGTGGATATGTGTATGATACAGATACAGGTCTTTACTATCTCCAAAGTAGATACTATGACCCAAAAACCGGTAGATTTATTAGTGCCGATTTTGTTATAGAAACGAATACATTAAATAATAATATTTTTGCATTTTGCAGGAATAATAGTGTCAATCGTGTTGATAAAACTGGTACAGCGTCAAGAAAATTAAAATATCCGGGAGAGATTCATGCCCAGGTACAGAAAGATATATGTAATATTCATAGAAATTTTCAAAAAGAATTATCATTTAAAAAATCAAATGGTAAAAACGGTAGAGTTGATTTGCTTGAAGCAAAAAGAAAAGTTGCCTATATATGGGAAATAAAACCTGTATCTACTCCTTATTCTAGAGCAAAAAAGCAAATTGATAGTAAAGGAAGGACCTTTTCCTATAAAGGGTATTATGTTAAATACTATTATGATAAACATGGTATTATAAGATATAACTATTATGAAAAAGCTGATAAAAAGGAGAGCTCTTCTTCAAAAAGTCCTTATGTTTATTTAGCTATTGGTATGTCTGTGATTATAGTAATTGGTTGTATTGCACTAGCACCAGGAACCGGTGGTGCTAGTTTGGGAGGTCTTGCGTTTGCGTAGAAAAGATGTTTTGGTTACCTTTAGAGATATATTTTCAAATTTTATGCTTAGTCATGGCTATAAATTTTATAAGAATTGTTTTGTTAAGTACTGTAATAATGTATTTAACAGAGTAAGTATTTTTACACAGAAAACAATTGATATAGTATCATTTGATATAATACATTATTGTAGCCCTATTTACATAGAATTATTTAATATTGAAGCTGATAACGAAGATGACAATTTTTCTTTAGCACGAATTGCTTGTGCTGACAATATTATTAATGATATTGAATGGAATTATGAATATGGTAACACTGATGATATGAAATCAAAAATACAAAATGCTTTTGATGTTTATCTAAAGTACTTTCAAAAATTTGATTGTGAAGGCCTTGAGGATTATAATATCAAACATAAGGAATACAATCAAAAACTTAGAGATTCATCAGAACCGGAAATATATACATCATTGTTAGATTTATTTACAGGAGAAATGCCTATTTCTTCTGTTCCACAAGCAAATCAAAATAAATTGAAAGAATTAATAATTGATGCTAGATTTGAAAGCTATTATATTATTGAGCGTTTAAATGAAATGTCGAATGGTTATGACCAAAGCAATATAGAAATAATTTCTGATAGTTTAAGTTCTTTTAATGAGAATATTCAATATGCAAAGGCTTTGTTTTGTAATGATAAAGAATTTCTACAACAGAGACAAGCACAAGAAGATTCTGAAAGGAAAGAGATTATTGAAAAGAACAAAAAACTTCTTTACGCAGCAGGTCTTATTGTTGAATAAAGAAATGAAAATTATTCAATATAGATTCTGTACGAAATGATAGTTATATATTATAAGAAAACTTTCACATTAAATTTATTTATGCAATAATATTTACTATTAATGGAGTATTTTCAATATGACAAATGTAAATGAAAAAAGGTACCCGAATATATCCGAAGCGGTTGCTTTTAGAATAGCGTTCGCACCTATGGCATATACCTATGGAGATGTAGGTTGGGATGAAATTGATAGGTATGTTTGTGAACGCTGCGGACTTACTGAACAGTATGCAGATTTCCTCGCACCAAAATCTACTTTTAAGAAAGAATTTGCTATCTTAGACACATATCACTATGGCGTGAGTGCAAATATACGAAAAGAATTAATTGAATATTTTGATGTAACTGAGGATGATTTCAGACCTTGCCGTAACAAAACAGGGGATATTGTTTTTTATCAGATTACACCTTGTCACACAATGTTACCTTTAAAATCTGTAAATAGAACTCGAGCATTAAAACCTTGTAAAAAATGCGGTTCAATTCAATACAGAGAAAAAGAGTATAAAAATGAAAACGGATATCCTTATAGTTATATAACTCAAGAAGTATTGGATGATCTTCACGACTTAAATGTAACATATGAAAAATACGAAATGTACTTGCCCTATTATGTCATTAGTCGAAGAGTTTATGACTTTCTTATTGAAAGATATCCGAGAATGAATTTTGAACCGATATTTTTAAGCCAAAAATAGGATTTGTTTCATAAGTAGACAGATTATTAATGACGATTTATCCTAAACAGCAAACTGCTCTTTCCACCTTGTTCACGGTAGCGTTGTTCAGTTTCAATTAGCCCTGTTTTTTCAAATCTTTAATAGCTCTTCGAACGGTAGCAGGCGACAGTTTTATGTTGTCTGCTGTTTTTTTACCTAATTTCAGCGGTAGTCTTGTGGGGGAATACCTTCAGACTGACGGCAGAGATTTGTCGTATTTCCTCAGCTGTAATTCTGACAGCAACAAGGTAGAAAAGACATCTATTAACGGCTATGCTAAAAACATAACCATCGGCACAAATCGTAATATCAAAAGCGAGGACAACTCAAAAAACACAGCAGTCGGGTAAGTGACGAGGAGTTCTTTACCCGACTTCTCTATTATGGCATAAGTCAACTTCACCTAACGATTGACGAGGTGTGGCTTATGCCTTTTGGACTACTCCTTGACCTTTGGGAATGCCACAAACAGTTTAACGGCCTTGCAAAGCCGAAAAGAGAACATTTTATTGATGATATTATACCGATAGGTATATAAATCTTTTATTATCTATTGATTTATGACTTAATTTAGCATATAATATAGACATAATATTTCAAGAAGGTGATTGTATGCATATTGTACCTATCAGAGATTTAAAAGATACCGTTAAAATTGAGGCTTTATGCAGTGAAGAAAACGGGCCGGTTTTCATTACAAAAAACGGTTACGGCAGACTTGTAGTTATGGATATTGATTACTTTGAAAGAACTATGAATCAATTATACGAAGCTACAGCATTAGCAAAAGGTCTTGATGACGCAGAAAAAGGAAATATCCATTCTGGTGACGATATCCTTAAAGAAATGAGAGTAAAATATGGGTTGTGATTATAAATTTACCGATGCAGCAAAGCAGGATTTAGATGACATATTATACTACATCAGTAAAAAACTTGACAATCCTATAGCTGCAACAAATTTTATGACAAAACTCAAAGATACCATTTCTAATGTTACCGCTTTTCCTAACTGTGGAATGGTAGTGGAGAACGATTTCATACAGAGAAAGGACATTCGCAAGCTTCCAATTCTCAACTATTCTTTTTATTACCAATTCATTAAATCAGATAATTATATTCTGATTTTGAGAATTATTTACGGAAAAAGAGACCCAGAACAGATTGCGAGAGAAATAACTTATACTAATACCTGATAGAAAGTAGACTTATATTTGCGAGGATAATTTTCAGAGGAGAAGGCGGAGGACGCCGCAAGGCTGACGCCTTGCAAGGACGACAACGCAGTACTCTGGAAATTAGACCGCAAAGATTGTCTACTTTTTATCAGGTATTAGTATTAATAAAGCACTTTTATTTATAAGACATCACAGAAATGTGGTGTCTTTCTTTATGCCTAAAAACAAGGAGGTGACAGAATGGCAGACAGTTTTGGTATCAAGCTTGGTGTTGAAGGTGAAAAGGAATTTAAAAGTGCCTTGTCCGATATTAATCGTAGTTTCAAGGTGCTGGGCTCTGAAATGAAGCTTGTTCAGTCACAGTTTGGGAAGAACGATTCTTCTGTTGAAAGTCTGACAGCAAGAAATGAAGTTTTAAATAGGCAGATTGAAAAGCAGAAGGAGAAAATCAGTACACTAAAGTAAGCACTTGATAACGCCTCCTCTTCCTTTGGGGAGAACGACAGGCGAACTCAAAATTGGCAAATTCAACTTAACAACGCAGAGGCATCACTAAACAGTATGGAGCGAGAGGTAAAGGAAAACAACAAGGCTCTTGAAAATGCTGAAGGTAACCTTGAAGACGCAACAAAAAATGCCGATAAATTTGCCGAAAAGATTGATGATGTGGGTGACGAAAGTGCAGATACAAAAGGCAAGCTTTCAAAACTTGGCAGTAGTGTAAAAGTACTTCCCAAAATCATAAAAAGCTTGATTTCGGCACTTCCGAAGATAATTACATCTGTTGTGAAAGCAATAATTAAATGCCTACCACAGTTAATTAACGGTGCAATAGAATTAAGGAAACACTGAATAAATCACTTTACACATCTTGCTTGCATATTTTCCGCCGGTATGCCAAAAAAATCCTCGCAATATGTCAGTATTCCTGCGGTTTTTTGGGCATACCGACAAAAAATCTGACTGCACAGATTGTGCAGTGATTTATTCATGGTGACACTATAATTGACGCATCAAAGACCACCATTGAACAGAAACTGAATGATTTTGAACTAAGGCTTGAGGGTTTAGTTTCAGACATTTACAGCAAGTCAGAGGTTGACGAAAAGCTGGAATCATATTACACAAAGCCACAAACCGACAGTCTTATTGCAAACAAGGTGAATCATGTGTTTGTAAATGATGCTACCGAAGAAAATTGCGATAGATTTACCGATTGGAATACTATGTATCATCTATACATTAACGGAGTATATCAACTTCTGCTAAATACCTCCTCCACCGGTTGTCAGTACCGTTTCACAAGAAGTGGAGATGTTTTTTACAGGTCTTATAATCTTAACGAAAACACTTGGAATGAATGGACTCACTTAAGCAAGCGTATTCCCAGTAACACAATCTCTGATAATATGCTCATTGACGAAACAATCTCATATGAAAAACTCACTGATGACTACATTAGGTATTTTGGTAATTTCAATTTGGATAACCTTGATACCATTGGAAAATTGGGAATTTATTCCGGAACAGCAAATGACTATTGGATTAACAATTATGAAGTTTACGGAAATTTCACCTTACTCTTTGCAAACTCACAGCTTTTATTCTTTACCGACTGTAATAGGATTTTCGTCAGGCACCGTGCAAATTCAGGCTATTGGTTAAATTGGAATGATATTTCACCAAGCACCACATTAGCAACCAATGATTCAAACATTTTCACCATATCAACAGGAACAAAAAACAACATATCAGTGCTTGAACTTAAAAACATCAATTCTTCCCTGATGCCCTCAGGGGAGATTAGTTTCACACTTATATACAAATACAAATAACGGAGGTAAAAATGGCGACAAAAATCACTAAGGAATATATACTTGAGCAACTCACAGCAGACTCTGTAAATGTTGTAACAGTGTCCTATGCAAGGGTTAATTCAAAGAATTGTGAGATTAGCAGAGAAAGAATGTCTTATTCTAATTCCAACGACCAAAGGGCAGTAACCATAGAATGTGCAAGTGATACATATACCCCTTATGCAATGAACAGCAAGGTGTACAACAAGCTGATTAAGCTGTGTATCGACATATGCAAGAGAAACAAGAAGAAAAAGCTACTGTGGTTCAAGGACAAAAACAAGTCCCTTAGCTACAAACCAAAGCCTGATGAAATGGTGCTTACCGTTCACCGCTGGTTTGCAAACAAATCCTGCCCCGGAGACTGGCTATACAGCCGACTGGGAAATGTTGCAAAGGAGGTTACAAAAGCACTCAACACCTCTATCAAAAGCAAAGAAAACACCACAAAGAAAAAATCCATTGACACCATTGCCCGTGAAGTCATCAACGGCAAATGGGGCAACGTAGCCGACAGAAAGAAAAGACTCCTTTCCGCCGGCTACGATTACAACACCGTACAGAAAAGAGTCAATGAACTTTTAGAATAACAGAACACAAAAGCACTTATGCCCGTCGGTGATTAATTTCCCTGACGGGCGTTATTTTTTTGCCTGTTTTAAAATTTTTTTAAAATTTTTTAAAAAACCGTCCTTTTTATATCATTCCCAAGGCTAACAAATAGAGGGCAACACATAAGGCTCTCGGAATTGGAGGTGAAATGATGAAACATAATCTTCATATTAGTGTTTCAGACAACTCGCAAAGACCCCGGCACGAACTACGCCACAACAGGCAAGTTCACAGGTAAAGGTATTTTCACAATTGTTGAAACAAAGCAAGGCACAGGCTCCGTCAAAGGTTGGGGCAAACTGAAAAGCGGTGCCGGCTGGATTTCACTGGACTATGCAACAAGAATTTAATTGAATATCTTTAAAGCAATGGCAGGCGACATAAAGCTGTCGCCTGCCATCGTCCGCATAGCTATTAAAGATTTGAAATAAGCTGGGTTAATAAAAACAGAACAACGATATAGAAAAAAGGGTGGTAAAAGCACATTGCTGTTTAGACTTAAACAGCGTACAGACATTGTTTAAACTTGGATATGGAAAATTTCCTGAATATATGATATAATTTAATGTATATAAAATTTGAAATTAAGTTGATATTTCTTTTTATCAGGGAAAGAGAGCGAAATATATGACAAAATCCATTAAAAGGAATATTAATACCGGAATAATTGTTGTGTTGTTGATTGTTTGCGCTGTCGTTTTCCGCATTTTAGGAAATAACGGTATTTATCCTATAACTCTCGGAATGTTACGCACTTTTATCTATATCGGTCTGTATATCGGGTGGGGTATTTCCGTCAGTAAGCGGATTGTTCAGGCACAGGTGCGCCGTAATCTGGTTGCTGTAGCTTTACTTAATGTTTTTTGGTTTGTCATAAGGTCAATGAAATATTATTTTGTATCTGATCCCGCTTTGTCAAGACAGCTATGGTATTGGTACTATTTTCCGATGCTTTTCATTCCGCTTTTTTCCGTATTTATTTCAATGTCACTGGGTAAGCCGGAAAATTACCGTCTGCCAAAATGGACATCGCTTTTATATATTCCTACCTTAATTTGCCTTCTTTTGGTAGTGACAAACGATTTCCATCAGCTTGTTTTTGATTTTCCTGCCGGAGAAGTATGGTCAGACAAGAATTACGACTATGTTTTCGGATACTTTCCTGTAATTGGTTGGGAAATCATCTGCGCCTTGACATCATTTACTATTATGGTAATCAAATGCCGATTATCTCAAAGGAAAAAATATCTGCCGCTTAGTTTGCTTTGCATATGCATTGTATATGCTATTATCTATGCAAGCGGTGCCGAGTGGATGCGAATTATCGGCGGAGATCTTACTGCGGTTCAGTGCCTTATGTTTACGGCAATACTGGAAAGCTGTATCCAATGCGGTCTGATACAGACAAATACGGGATATGATTCACTGTTTGAAGCCGGAATCTTCAAAGCGCAGATTACCGATACCGACTATAATATCCGATACACTTCTGCCAATTCACCACAGCTTTCGGAAAATGTTATGCGGTCGGCAGAAAACGGAGTTGTCAGCCTTGATAAAAATACCGTACTTAAAAGCAATCCAATCGAAGGCGGTCATGTTCTTTGGCTGGAGGATATTTCAGATATAGCCGCTTTGCTCAAAGAGCTTGAGGAAAATAAAGAGACGATTGCAGAAAGCAATCTTCTTGAGCAGGAAAACTATCGTACAAAGCTTAAAATAAATACCCTACAGGAAAAGAACCGTCTGTATGATCTTTTGCAGGATCAGACTGCGCACCAGATAGATTTGCTTGACAGACTTTTTACTCAGTACAATACGGAAACAAATTATGAAAAGCGCCGCAGTCTGCTTGCAAAAATTGCAGTAATAGGCGCTTACATAAAACGCAGGGGCAACTTAATGTTTATCGGCGAGAAATCAGCAACAACCGATACGGCGGAACTGTCGCTGTGCCTTGAAGAATCCTTTGCAAATCTTGAGCTTATGGGCGTAGAGTGCGCTATTGATATTCCCGGTAACAATAAGATTGATACAACGGATGCCATTCGTGTGTATGACTTTTTTGAATCAGTGACGGAAACCGCTATAGATGATATGGGTTCAGTCTGGCTGAAAGCACGAAGTGTTAAGAATTTCGTCATCTTTCATTTGGAAGTGGAGTGCAAAAGTCCCCTTGATGAATTTTCCCGACATGCGGAAAACAGTCATTTTGAGGACGACATATGGAGCTTTACCCTAGAGGTAAAAAAGGCAGGTGAACAGTTGTGACTACCTTTTATCAGACTTCGTCAGCAGAGCAGTCCTTGTTTATGATTTGTCTTTTCTTATTGCTAATCGTTACCTTGTTTTATTTAATTGTTTCTCATTACAGATTTCAAAGCAGATGTAACAGATATCTAAATTTGGGTATTTTCCTAACTCTGTTTGCGCTGTTATCAATATTGGGCGAAGGGTTTAGGAAAATTAATATACAACAGCCGTACAAAACCTTGTTGCCACTACCTATGTGGATGCTATGGTGCATTGTGGGAGTGTCAAGTGTACTGCTGATTTGTGAAGCTGTTGTCCGGTATCGTCAAAGAGGTAAAAATCTCAGTCGAAATTCTGTCAAGGAGGCAATAGATACCCTGCCCGACGGAATTTGTTATTTTACCACCTCAGGTGCTGTCAAGCTGTGCAATCTTCAAATGCACCGTCTGTTCCGCGGTTTGGCACAAAGCGATATGCAAACATTTGAGGAATTACAGAAAGCTTTGGAGGAATGTGATACAAAAAGCGGTATCATAAGGCTCCCTGATGTCAAGCAAACTTATCTTTTCCCAAGTGGAAAGGTGTGGCGTTATTCCCAGACAGAGATAACTGCCCTCGACGGTGTTGCCTACACAGAGGTAATATTTTCCGATGTGACAGAGCTTTATGAAAAGAACCTGAAACTAAAGGAGCAGACAGGACAGCTGAAAAAAATTTCCCGTGACTTAAAGGTTCTTTCGGATAATGTTTCAACTATGACAAAGGAAAAGGAATTGTTGTCGGCTAAAACAAGACTGCACGACCGTATGAGTGCAGGAATCCTTGCAATGCGTCAGATTTTGCAACAGGAGCAAACTACGGAAGAAAGCGTTGACGCAGTCACTCTGTTCCAAAATGCAGTAAGTGCTATAAAAAACGATAATGAATACCCCCTTCAGCGTGGTGAGCTTGCAGAATTTATGCGTGATGCCGATACAATCGGTGTAAAAGTAGAGCTTAACGGAGAATTACCACAACAGCAAGAAGTGTACAGAGTGTTTTTGATAGCAATGCGTGAGTGCCTTACAAACAGTGTTCGTCATGCCAATGCAACAATTCTCACTATTGATATACACAATGATGATTGTTCTAATTCAATACGCATCACAAACAACGGAAAACCTCCCGAAAGCAAAGTAACACCCAAAGGCGGACTTCTGAACCTTTACAATCATATTACTAATTTGGGTGGTACTATGGAAATACAGTCAAATCCGTTTTATGAACTGATTGTGACTGTGCCGAAAACAAAGGAGGGAATAGAATGAAGCAGGTGTTAATCGTAGAGGACCAGCGAATGCCTCGTGAAAATATGGAGAGGATAATATCCGACAGCACAAGCTATGAACTTGTGGCAAGCATAAGCAGTGCAGAGCTTGCAGTTATAAAATGTCAGCGACAGCATATCGACCTTGTTCTAATGGATGTATGCACAACAGGTAGCAAGGACGGAATTGAAGCCGCTGCCGAAATCAAAAAGCGGTTTCCAAGAATAAAAATTATTATCGTCACATCTATGGTTGAGGTAGGCTATCTTGATCGTGCCAAAGGTGCAGGAGTAGATAGCTTTTGGTACAAGGACGTCAGCAAGGAAACACTGATTGATGTGATTGACCGCACAATGTCAGGGGAGCATATTTTCCCCGACAAGTCGCCTGTTGTACAATTAGGTCGTGCCACCAGTGCCGAGTTTACGGCAAAGGAAATTGAAGTTTTGCGCCTTGTGTGTGACGGTTTGGAATACAGCGAGATTGCAGAAAAGCTGTGCGTATCCGTCAATACGGTCAAAACCCATGTTTCCCACATTCTGCAAAGAACAGGCTATACCAACAAAACCCGACTTGCTATTGCAGTTACCAACAAAAAATTCATTATTCCCAGCATTCCCGATGATAATGAATAACTGATACTTCTAAATAATCCCCGATTTCACTTGTGAAGTCGGGCATTTTTATATGAAAAATCACCCATATGGGTGATGTGCAATTAAAAATCCGGTTGTATAATAAAAAAGGAAAAAAGATACAATGGGGTGCGTTAGAGAGTATAGTTAAAATACTCATACCAGAAGGTAAAAATCAGATTATTAATTAACTTAACGGAGGTATTCAAATGAAAAAAATACTGGTTTTAATGATAAGCATAGTGATGGTATTTTCATTAGCCGCTTGCGGCGGTAACGGAGGCAACGGCGATAACGGCGGTACTGCTGAAACCACCAACGCCTACAATCTTGATATGAAGTCCACAGAAACGCAGCCTATGAGTACCAAAAGAGCAAGCATTGAAGTACTCAGAGAAACTGCCCAGACCTACTTCGGTGGAATGAACTACTTTGAAGGTACTGAACAGGCAAACTATACTTATGATGATGTTAAGGGGCATATCGGAGTAGATGCATCAGCGTACTGCTATGACGAAACCCTTAAGGCTGAGCTTTATATATGGTATGTTGACGGTGATGATAAAGCTATGCTGAATGTATGGTTTGTTGACGGCAAGCTGAATGCCAGCGGTGCTATGAACTTAATTTAAATAACAAAACACCGGAGGCTTGCTTTGGCAAGCCTCTTTGTGAATTATATTATAAGTGTTTCCTTAGGCTTTATGGTAAACTTTTTTAGAAAAAAAGAGGAGGTGGACTAATGAAGAGAGTCGTTGTAGATATGCAAAACGCCTTGTTTGCTGACGCCATAGCAACTGCACTGCGTGATTTTGATTCGGATTTTGAGGTTTTTCCCAGTGAAAGCCCCGACAAAACAACAGATATGTGTGTCGATACACAGGCAAATGTCCTTATAATGGAGGTCACTGCCTACACTCCTTGGAAAATCGAGGAGCGTATGAAAATCCGTGGTCAAGTAAAATCATATTGCCCCGATTGTAAAATCGTTCTCGTGGTAGACGAAAATACCGAGAAAAAATTAGCCGATAAGGTTCGCCGAGCCAAAAAAGACGGACTTATCGACAATTTCCTTTACGGCTCGGTATCTGCCACCTATCTGTCGGCAGTTGTCGATACTCTCTGATAAGACGCAAAAAATGACAGTATTTAAAATGAAAAAACTTATAGAAAAGAGTTTGGTATTTATGAGCATTTTATTTGTAACTATGTCGCTTTTCGGCTGTAACAAAAATCCGGTAAAGCCTGACAGTGAGATTACTTCAGTTTCAATTTCTCAAAATCATATGGACAGAACATTCTGCTATAGCTTCGGGGTAAGGAAAGAAAAGGACAGTTACCTTTTTGACGCAGAATGTATTCTCGTTGACTATGATAATAACGAATACAGTGAAGTGAATTTTACCGACAAAGAAATAACCAAGGAAGAATTTGAGAAATTTGCAGGTCTTGATAAAAAGTATGATTTTATCAGCCTGAAAAGGCCTAAAAAGGAAAAGAAAAGTAAAATCTTTGCCCTTGATGAAACAACCGCCTACTTTACGGTTAGATACGGAGAAGATGCTTTTTCACTCTACCCAAACGGAGAATGCTACAGCGAGGTTTCCGAAAACTTTTTTGCTCTTGCCGAAAAGTACAACAGCAAAGCAATAAATAAAAATTAAAATAACAAAGGAGAAATTATTATGGGATTATTTGATATGTTTACAAGCAAAGCGGCAAATGAAATTGGCAAGGCAGTAAAAAAGGGTGTCACAAGTGCCGTTAATAATAAGAAAGAAAAGGTTGTTTTCAGCAGTCTGCCTGAAAGCTACGAGGAGTTTATAAATTTGCCACAGGCATCATTGCCAACTCCTTGCCAAACGGCGGCTATGGCAGTCCTTGCATTTTGCTTTTATCCAAAGGACAAAGAGCTTTGCTATAAAATGATTGACTTTTTGCGTGGCCCAAGACCAATGAACGGCTCGGATAAGCAATTTATTACCGACCGTTTTCGTGACAAGGACTATGTACCACGCTCATACTTTGCAGGGGCAACACCAAGCAACGATTATCAGCCTACTGCACCCTATACTGTAGAGGTGAGAGAAAATCAGTACACCTATTCCGTAGATGGAATTGCAAAGGTGTTTATTCCATCAGGCGGAGCAGACGAACCACGCCCCATACAACTGCGCAAGGCAAAGGACGGTAAGTGGTATTTGTGGGAGTATTCAAGTATTCTTTCAGGAATCCGTCAGCCGGAAAGCAGTGACCCTTGGGCATAAATAGGAGGTAAAAAATGAATATTATAGGAAAATGGAAAGTTAAAAAAATCGGAGTTTTTCAGCCGGATTTCACCATTAAAATGCTTACACCTGCTGAGCTTGAAACCCTTGAGGACGGCGAGGAATACCTTAAAATGGCAAAGGTGATAATTGAATTTCTCCCTGACGGCACAATGAACACATTACTCCCTGTGCCAAAGGAGCTTGAAAGTCAGTTGATTGCAGAGGGCAAGAAAATTGTTGACGGCTTTGGTATTATGGACACAACAACATGGAAAGAGGAAAAGGGAGAGTACTTTTACGACACAAAAATTGAAGGCGAAATTTTTGGCGAAAAGGTATCCTCCTTTGAAAAATTAGCAATAGAGGACGATTGTATTTTATACAGTCAAATGCTTTTGGAAAAAAACAACTAATTTTCAGGAGGTTTTTATGAAAACTAAAATATCAAAAAAGGTTTTAAGCCTGTGCTTATCATTACTCATATGCATTTCGGCTTTACCTGTGACAATGCTTTCGGCAAGTGCGGCTGAATACGATATAACTATCCGCAATGTAGTTTACCCTCGCCCCGGTGCTGTACCGCAAGCTGATATTAAAAAAGAAAGCGTCAGTCAATATAATCTCTACGGCTGGGCTTGGATGGGTAATGACGATACGGTGGCTATGGGACCCGACGAAAAGTTTAAAGATTTTTTTTCTTTGGTTTTAGGTAGTTCGGGTGACTTCTACTATGAATTAGATACCTTCACCGACACCGTAAGCTACAACTTGTCGCTTATGTTTGTTCTCAAGGACAAAATTGTTATTTCCGGAGTCGAATGTGATGTAGTCTTCTATGATGAAAACAACACTGTGCGGGGAGTAACTCAGGGTATGTTTCTGCCCGTAAAATATGCAAGAACATATGCAGAGGAAGCGGGTATAGCTTTACCGGAAGACCTGACCGATAATGATACTATTATGGTATGTTCGACAAGCAGTATGATGTGTTGTCCTGAAGACCATATTCATATACAAGGTCAATATAGTTATGACGACAACGGTCATTGGCGTGAATGTACTGTATGCGGTGAAAAAATATTTGACTCTGAAGGCGAGCACCGCAAATATTGCACAAAAGACGAAAGATGGTCATGCATTAATCAGGCTACTGCAAGTAAAGAGGGAGAATATGTAAAACAATGCTCCGGTTGCTCGTATGTGCTGGAGAAAATAACAGTTCCGAAAACAGGGGAACAAACAGTCGTAACCACTTATGACGAATTGAGAAACGCTCTTGCAAAGGGCGGCAGGCAGTGGATTAAGCTTGATTTTCCTTCAAAATCCCTTAAACAGGAGGACTTCAAGTATGATTATACCCTTTGTTTGGATGACCCTGACGCTGACATTACAATAGACCTAAACAACTGTATTCTGGAAAGAAAAACATTGTACGACAAAAGGCTTTTTGAAATTAAGCAGGGAAAGCTCAGGTTATGGCAGAAGGACGGAAACGGTATAGATAGTACTGTGAATTTCAAATATAATTTTTCTTTTGATACAGGCAACGGCGAAGCAGTGTTTTATGTCGGCGACTCAGGAAGTCTTACATTGACCAACGTTCATTCTCTGTCACCGGGTTCAGATGACATAGGTACTTTCACTTATGCTTTTCCGATTGTAAAATCAAGCGGAAACCTCCGCATTGACAGCGGTATATATTACTCCTATAATGAAACCCCTGCTGTTGAAATTGACGGAGGTACAGCGGTTATTAACGGCGGATATTTTAATTCAACCTATTATAAAAGCTCAGCCGTAAAAATCACAGCCCCGGACAAAGAAAAAACTACTGTCGAAATTAACTATGGTAATTTCGGCGCACTCAACACGGCAGTTTATATGGATAGAGATACCGTTGTAACAATAAACGGCGGCAACTTTGAATATAAGGATACAGACAGAAATTTATATCAGAAAAACGCTTTGTATGCATATGATGCGGATTTAACAATAAACGGCGGTCGTTTCTACGGTTCATTAAATGCATTAGATGCAAGAGGACTTAATTCACTTAATATTTCAAACGGATATTTCAAATTGTACAATAAAACCGAAGACGGCAATTTGGCGGCAGTTTACTTGGGCGGTGATTATAGCACTAATACTATAATTTCCGGAGGAGGATATTATGGAAATAAAGGAATTGAATTCAGTTCAAAAACTGATTTTTCAAAAATTATTCCCAAAGGCTGCTATGTGACAGATGATGATACCGGTTTAGTTATTGACCATAACATCACCGATTATTCGCTCGGAGGCTCTATTGATATATTTGCTAAAAGACCGAGAATCACAACACAGCCCTCAGGCGGTCATTCCTTAACTATGGGTGATTCAATCGTTCTGAAAATAGAGGCTGAAAATGCCAACGAATACACCTGGCACATTATTGATGAAGAGGGAAAGGAACTTACCTGGAATTACCTTTCTAACAACGGCTATGCAAATCCTCAGGTGGAGTCAGGTGGCAAAATGCTTTTCCTTTACGGTGCATCAGACTGGATGACAGGCAAGCGAGTTTATTGCGTTGCAAAAGGCTACGGCGGAACTGTTAAGTCGGATATAGTTACCTTGTCCGTAGATAAGGTAATCAAATACTGCAACGATTTGTATTTTGAGGATCTCGACCAAATATGGAATCACAAGACAGTAGGAGATTTTAAAAATCCGAAAAACGACGCCGACGCTCCCTACACCATCGGTAATGTAAGGTGGGAGATGTTCAGCAAGATTCTCAGCGACGATTTTGAATTTAAAAGCGGAGATAATGTAGCAGTCAGAATTGATGTTATTCCAAAGGAAGGATATACATTTTACAGCAGTGTATATGGAAAGCTTAACGGTATAGATTCCTATGCTACAATTAAAAATGAGGACGGCAGTCGTTCTATCGTATTTAATATGACGATAACCACCCCTGACGAATACAAAACACAGGATATTGAGCTTTCGGTTGCAGAGCCTGTTGCAGGAAAAACACCTGCAACAACAGCAGTTTGTACATCAGGCTACGCAGTACCGGGAACACCTGCCTGGACACCTGCTGACGAAACCTTAAAAACCAATACAGAATATACAGTTAAAATCCCTGTAAAAGCTGAGTATGCTTGGGGCGATACCTCAACGGTAACAGCAAAGGTGAACGGCAAGACCGCAACATTTATTAAGGAATATAAGGGCGCAAAACAGTATGCTTATTATGTCCAGTACACCTTTGATGCAACCGGCTCCGAAATTGCAAAGGATTATGACATTACAGTAGAGAACGGAAAAGCCTATAACGGTTCAGGGGAAGAAATTACTAAATGTAATGAAGGGGCAACAGTTACTCTGAAAGCAAATGACCCTCCTGAGGGAATGGATTTTGACAGGTGGGAGGTTGTAAGCGGAGATATTACTCTTGCAGATGAAACCGACCCTAATACTACCTTTGTAATGCCTGCTAATGAAGTAAGCGTTAAGGCAATCTATGATTTAATTCCTCACACTCACATCTTTGATTTGGAAACAATAAAAGAAAAGGCTTTAAAAACTCCTGCCGACTGCGAAAATGACGCAGTTTACTACAAGAGCTGTTCTATCTGCGAAGAAATCAGCGACACAGAAACCTTTACAGCAACAGATTCAGCACTTGGACACAGCTTTAAAAATTATGTAAGCGACAACAACGCAACCTGTACAGCAGACGGCACAAAAACTGCAAAGTGCGAAAGATGTGACGAAAAAGACACAGTTACAGACACAGATTCAGCCAAAGGTCACAAATATTCCGAGGAATGGAGCAAGGACACAACTCACCATTGGCACCAGTGTTCTGTATGCTCGGATAAAAAGGATACTGAGGAGCATATTCCTAATATAGCAGAACCCACAGAAACACAGGCAAAGGTTTGTACTGTATGCGATTATGTAATTGCCGACAAACTCCCTGCTAAAAACGGAACAGTCATTGTTGACGGCAAAACTGTACTTTACATTGACGGAACAGCGGTAGAGGGTACAAATGTTGTTAATTTTGAGGGCAAAACCTATGCTGTTGTAAAAGGCTATGTTGTAACAGGCAAAATTCAAACTGTAACAATAAGCGGAAAAACATACATAGTTGACAAAAACGGAGTAATTATAAAGTCCGGCAAAAACAGGCTTGTAAAGGTAAACAGCAGTAAGTGGTATGTGGTAAACAAATACGGCATAGTCATCAAGGCGAAAAGCGGAAATACCCTTGTAAAGGTAGGAAGTAAAACCTATATTGTGAACAAATACGGTTTAGTGCAAAAGACAACCAAGAGCAAGCTACTTAATGTAGGCAAAAAGACCTACGCAGTTGTAAAGGATAGCGTTCTCACAGGAAAAACCCGAACAATTACTATCAGCGGAAAGACATACATAGTTGACAAAACCGGAGCTGTTATAAAATCCACAGCAAACAAGCTTGTAAAGGTAAGTAAAAACAACTGGTATGTTGTAAGCAAAGCGGGAACAGTAATAAAGGCTAAAAAAGGAAATATCCTTGTAAAGGTCAGCAAAAAATCCTACATAGTTAATAAAAAAGGCTTAGTTCTAAAGAACAAGAAATCCGTAAAGGTAGGAAAAAAGACCTACAAAATCAACAAATACGGTATTGCAACCCGCAAAAAATAACCGAAATAAAAGTCCAATATAAATAATTATGCCACTGTTGAATTTCATTTCAACAGTGGCATATCTTTAAAATAAGAGATTTGTTCCAAATAAGAACCGCAATTTTGATACAAAGAGTATCTTAATTGCGGTTCATTTTTTATTTGTGTGCTCGGCACGCATTATTACTTGGTGGTGAAAGTTCTGCGAGAACAAACTTGCAGGTCTTTTTATAGGTATGATTTGACGGTTACATTTGACGGTTAAATCAGAACATTAAGACGGGAACAAAACTTATTCTTGTATAATGAGTTGTAACAAATCTGAAGGCTTTGATTTTATTGAAAAACATTAAAATATGGCTCTGTACTATGGTTTGCTGTAGTACAGAGCCAGTTTTTTTACGCCCATTTTTTAAAACTTCGGAAATCCGGTCGGCAGGACTGCATAGCTGTCAGAAAGGATGACCTTTAGCGATAGGAGGACTAAAGTTATGACAGATGAACAGCTTCAGAAGGTTACAAATCTCCGTGCAGCCGGAAACGGATATAAGAAGATTAGTAAGTTGCTCGGCTTATCAGAGAATACGGTGAAATCAATCCTTACTAACGAGAAGTACAGAGGTGATGCACTTCTTCAAAAGCAATACACCGCAGACTTTTTGCAGAAAACCCGAAAGACAAACAACGGTGAAATACCGCAGTATTATGTTGAGGAACATCACGAAGCAATTATACCGCCTGCGCAGTTTGATTTTGTGCAGGCAGAACTTGCCCGTCGAGAGAAAGGCGGTCGATATAGCGGAGTGAATATTTTTTCAAATAAAATTAAGTGTGGGTGTTGTGGCGGTTGGTACGGCTCTAAAGTTTGGCACTCCAAGGATAAATACAGAAAGGTCATTTACCGCTGTAATCGTAAGAACGGACAAGATACTCCACCTTGCAACACACCGCATTGGACCGAGGAGCAGATAAAGGAAATGTTCCTAAAGGCACTGAGTACTTTAGTAGATGCAAAGGCTGAAACAATAGAAAATCTACAAGGGTTAATAGATACGGTTTGCCGAACAGATGCCTTTGTAGCTGAACAGGAAAGTTTAGAACAGGAGTTGGGCATAATTGCCGAGAACCTTACAAACCTTATCAGAGAAAACGCAAGAGTCGCTCAAGACCAAGATGAGTACGCCAAGAAAGAAAAAAAGCTCCGCACCATTTACGGTGAGAAGCACAATCGCTTTCAAGAATTGGAAGCACTCATACAGGAAAAGAATGATACAAAAGAAATTCTTACAAACTTCATCAACAGCCTGCACGACTTGACGAGAGAGCAAACTGAATTTAGGGAAGAGCTGTGGGGCGGTTTAGTTGACCATATAAGAGTGGACAATGAGAAAAGCAGCACGGTGGTTTTTCGAGGTGGGATAGAGGTTACTTTAGAATAGAAGAAATGAGATTTGAATGGCATCCGGCTTAAAAGTCGGGTGTCTATTTTTTGTCAAAATAATTGAAATCGTGAAGGTTTCTGTTAAAGTAATAATAAATATTATTCATACATTAAAATTAGTGTTTAATTTAGAAATCTTTGTCCCCGAATATTTTATAGGGGACATTTCCGGTGCTTAGGGGGTGCATCGTTGAATTGTATCAAAATGGTTGTTACGATGAACCCTTGTCCTTGTGGGTATTACAGTGACATAACAAACTACTGTATCTGTCCTAATATAATAGGAGAGATTTAGATATAAGGAATATTCCAAATGGATTTATTATGAAAAATTAATTTTCAAATTATGTAGAAGCAATACATTCAGCCTGAGAGAATACTATTTTTTGGTATTCTCTCAGGCTGAATTTTTATGCTATTTGATTATTGCAATATTTTCTCTGACGGGCATTATTTTTTGTCTGTTTGGTTCTTATAATCAACATTTCTGTCCTTATACTCTTGAAGAAAAATTGTGCCTATGGACTTCGGATTTTATTAATTGTTTTTGCCTATAGACACATCAAAAAAACAGAGGTGTCTTTTATGAATAGGGAACAGAAAGCAAGTATTATAAAGATGCGTTCAGATGGAATGACTTTTTCAGAAATAGCAAATCAACTGCAACTTTCAATAAATACGGTTAAATCATTCTATAGAAGAAATGCAAAAACTGAAACACCGCTTGAAGCCTGTATGCATTGCGGAAAACCGATTGTGCAGACAAAGCATAAACGGCAGAAAAAATTCTGCTCGGACAAATGCCGTAATGCCTGGTGGTCTGCCCATCCCCAGAACCGCAGACCTAAAAAATCATACAGTCATATATGTACATATTGCGGTATTGCTTTTCAGAGTGACCGTGCAAAAAGCAAATATTGTTCTGTTAGGTGTTTTGCCTATGCAAGACGCAAGGAGAACAGAATATGACAAAAGAACTTTATGATAAGGTGGTTGCTTACAGAATATCAATGTCGGTTATTAAAAGTATGCTGAAATCAAATATAATTACCGCCCAAGAGTACTCTGAAATTGATACAATAATCGCCCGTGAAAACGGCTTATCTTCGTGTAACATATTCGGCGAAATGAGTGGATAATATAGGCTTTCAGAGGTAATATGTAACCGTAAGGGGGTGCTGTTATGAACAGAATTGTTTAAAAAGTTAATTTTCCGATTCCAAAACAGCCGAAAGCAAAAAGAGTAGCAGCATATGCAAGGGTATCATCGGGGAAAGATGAAATGTTAAATTCCCTGTCTGCACAGATAAGCTACTACAGTGAATTGATACAAAGCCATCCGGGTTGGTTGTACTGCGGAGTGTTTTTCGATGAAGCATATACCGGTACAAAGGACAATCGCACAGGTTTTCAAAACTTAATAAGTGAATGCAGAAAAGGAAATATTGATTTGATTATTACAAAGTCAATTTCAAGATTTGCAAGAAATACGGTTACATTATTGGAAACGGTTCGAGAGCTGAAACTGTTCGGTATAGATGTTTTCTTTGAAGAACAGAATATTCACACTATCAGTGCCGACGGTGAGCTTATGATGACCATTCTTGCCTCATATGCACAGGCAGAAAGCTTGTCAGCAAGTGAAAATCAGAAGTGGCGTATTCGCAAGGCTTTTGAAAACGGAGAAATTGTTAATCTTCGCTTTTTGTTCGGATATAGAATCGACGGTACAAAAATAGAGATTGACCCTGCACAAGCTGACATAGTGCGTGAAGTTTTTGAGAGAGCTGTTAATGGTGAGAGCTTTACTTCAATAGCAAATGATTTGAACAACAGAATTATTACTCGTTGTTTAGGTGGAAAATGGAATTCACAACGAATAAGGGATTTACTTTCAAATGAAAAATATCTCGGCAATGCACTTTTGCAAAAGAAATTTACTGTAGATTTTCTTTCTAAAAAAATGAAGATAAATGAGGGCGAAGTTCCGCAATACTACATTGAAAACTCACATGAGGCCATCATTGACCCGATGGAGTGGGATGCTGTTCAGGACGAATTTAAACGCAGAAAAGCCATAGGCAGAGCATATAGTGGCAAAAGCGTATTCGGTGCAAAAATCGTATGCGGTGACTGCGGTGGCTTTTACGGTTCTAAAACCTGGCATTCAACGGACAAATACAAAACGGTAATATGGCAGTGCAACAGAAAATTTAAAAACAATACCTGTTGCAAAACACCGCATATTACCGAAGATGAAATAAAGGAGCGATTTCTTAAGGTTTATAACGGACTGATTTCCGGCAAAGAGCCGTTCATAAAGTCTTGCAAACTTACAAGAGATGTTCTGACCGATACTGAGGAAATTGACAGCGAAATGTCAGAACTGCTTAGTGAGCTTGAAGTCGTTACCGAGCTTATTAAAAAGTGCATAGCCGAAAATTCTTCATCGGCTCAAGACCAGGAAAAATATACAGAGAGATACAACA
>JALFTC010000011.1 GCA_022779485.1 Ruminococcus sp. | reverse complement strand
TTGATGACGCTGAGGGTCCACCTGTTCCCATCCCGAACACAGAAGTTAAGCTCAGTAGTGCCGAAGATACTTGGCTGGTGACGGCCCGGGAAAATAGGAAGATGCCAACATTTATATATTCCTCCATAGCTCAGTCGGTAGTGCGAGTGTACAGAAATACACTGGAAACTATTGCTTAGTTTGAGGAAAGGCAAAACCAAGTGTTTATGCCGAATACTTAATATGATCCTCCATAGCTCAGTCGGTAGAGCGCATGACTGTTAATCATGATGTCACTGGTTCGAGCCCAGTTGGGGGAGCCACAACAGAGGCTCATAGTTTTTCTATGAGCCTTTGTTTCATAAAAAATTAAGTTTCCGGAAACATTACTAATAGGTTTTGCCGGAAAGGAACAACATGGAGAATAGTAATATGACAGACAAACAATTTGATGTTCTTATGAACTCAATTATCCAAATAGTAAAGGATTCCGAAACTAAGGAAGAAGCTATTGAAAAGCTTCAAAACTTAATTAAAGGTAAAGAAAACTGATTACTTTCGTTAATCGGCTTAATTTAATATTATCAGATATATGAGTCAATCTTTATATTTCTTATTTTAGAGATATATGAATTGGCTCTTTTTTCTTTGGCAATCGTTTTAATTTTTTGATTAGAACGGTTGCCTTTTTTATTTGCAAAAAATTTGAAAGGAATGACTGATATGTATTTTACCGACACACCCGAACTCAGGAAGTTTGAAAGAGAGATGCGTCAAAAACCTAATTTTGACAGGCGAAATGATGATTGTGATGAAAATGAAATATCACATTTCTCTGACAACAAAAATCTCAACACAAACAGAAAAAAAGATGGAGGTTGATTTTGTGACAATAAAAATCAGGAGTCCTACTAATGGATATTGCTTGAATCAAAACTATAAAAATAGGAGATGTATAACTTGAACGAATATGAAAGACAGCGCAGGATAGCTGAAAGCACAAAGAAATTGTATCCGCCGGGTACAAGAATTGAGCTTATCAGTATGAAGGGCCCTTACGCACCTGTTCTGGCAGGTACAAGAGGAACAGTTAAATTTGTAGATGATATGGGAACGATATTCCCCGAGTGGGACAACGGTCGTTCACTTGGTGTAGTTCCCGGTGAGGATTCATTTAGAAAGCTCACACAGGAAGAAATCGAAGCAGAGAACCAATCCTCATCCGAAGTTGAAGATGAAACTCCTGATGAGGATAGCGGAATGACTATGGGAATGTGAGGTGATTTTTAATATATAAATCTTCGTATGGAATGAAGATTTATGTCTATCAAATTTTTTGATATGTTTGCAGGCATAGGCGGTTTTCGTTCGGGACTTGAAGCCATTGGTGGTTTTGAGTGTGTCGGATACTGCGAAATCGATAAGTATGCAAAGCAGGCATATGAATCAATATACGATACCGGAGGTGAACTTTACTTTGATGACGCAAGAAAAATCGTACCCGAACAGTTACCCGATTTCGACCTTCTTGTTGGAGGATTCCCCTGTCAGTCTTTCTCAATCGCAGGAGCAAGAAAAGGATTCAGTGATACAAGAGGAACGCTGTTTTTCGAGATTGCTCGAATTGCTGCCGTTAAAAAACCTAAGTATCTCTTCCTCGAAAATGTTCCCGGTCTGCTTAACCACGACGAAGGCAAAACATTTGAAACAATCCTCCGTACATTGGATGGCTTGGGGTATGATGTGTGCTGGCAGGTACTTAACAGCAAAAATTTTGGAGTCCCGCAATCACGAAATCGAGTGTTCATTATCGGATATCTTAGAGGACAATGTGCCGGAGAAGTATTATCTTTCACGCAAACAAGCGGAAAAGCTCTTATACAAAGAAAAGCCAACGCAAGGTGAGCGAATCTACTCATCAAAAGGGCTAAGCTGTACACTGACAAGCGGTTCGGGCGGTTTTGGCGGTCATTCGGGACTTTATCTCATTGAAGATACTGAAAACTTTGGCTTGCCGATAAAATCTAAAACCAAAGACGGTTATCAGATCGCATATCCCGGTGACAGCATTGATACAGCTTTTTCGGGACAAAATTCAAGGCGTGGCAGAGTCGGAAATCAGATAGCACATACTCTGACAACTTCCGCAACGCAGGCATATTATTTCATCGACCTGAACCCCGATCCGAAACTGACAGAAATTGCAAGGTGCATAACTGCAAGGCAGGATTCGGGAATCAGTAACCGAAAAGCTGAGCATTCGGGAGTTTTTGTAGAAAGCACGAATTTCACAGATGATGAAAAATTTGCAGTAGCCTTTGTTGAGCCAAACGGAGAAGTTCACATCGGCAGAATAAGAAAGCTTACTCCGAGGGAGTGCTGGAGATTACAAGGTTTCACGGACGAGCAGTTCGACAAAGCAAAAGCGACAGGACTATCCGACAGCAGGCTCTACAAAATGGCTGGAAATGCTGTGACAGTGAATGTAATCTCTGAAATCGGGAAGATTATCAAAAAAGTAAATGATAAAAATTAAATAACAACAACTGATATCAATCGTTCCTAACGACTGATATTGGTTTTTATATATAAGCCGTTGGTTGAGTTAAAAGCTTAATCAACGGCTTTTTGTTGTTTCAGGGGCGATTGGTTCAGAACTTTGGTGAGAAGAGGGTTATGCCCCCACCAAAAGCAAATTATTCTTTACCACAAATTTTGAGGTGGGGGATATGCCTGCGGTGGCTCACCGCAGGAGGTGATACCAATTAGAACGCCCGTAAGTTGGGTTGGAAACAAAACTTCAATTCTACCCATTATTTATGCAATGTTTCCACTTGAATACAACAGATATATAGAACCCTTTGGCGGTTCAGGTGCAGTACTGTTTGGAAAGAAACATCCGGATAATTTTGAAGTGTATAACGACTACAATCATAACCTCGTAAATCTATTTAAATGTATGAGGGATAGACCCAATGCCCTTTGTGATGAACTTGATTTATTCAATCTGAATTCAAGAGATTACTTTCAGGAATGTAAAACGGTTATAGCTACAGGTTCATTTGATGACAGATTTGTAGAGGAGGAAAAACAATTAATCAAAAAGTTTTATTCTGAAAACAAAGCAGATGAAATGATTGAACTTATGACAAGACGAATCCTTGATTATGATTTGAGAAGAGCCTCAATGTTTTACAAACTGCTAAGGTACAGTTATTCAAGCAGTGGAAAAAGCTATGCATCACAGCCAATGGATATTACTCATCTGTACGACTTAATCAAAAGCGCCGGTAAAAGACTTAAGAAAACCGTTATAGAAAACCAGGATTTTGAAGTGCTGATTAAACATTACGATAGAGAAAAAGCCTTCTTCTATTGTGACCCACCGTATGTTTCAACTGAGCATTTCTATGATTGTGGTTTTAATATGGACAGTCATATCAGGTTAAGGGATACCCTAATGAACATAAAAGGTTTGTTTCTGCTATCGTACAACGATTGCGAAACAGTAAGACAACTTTATCATAATTGTTTCTTTTTTGATTTCAAAAGAGTTCACAGTATGGTACAGCGTTATGAGGCAGGAAAGGAATTCCCTGAAATCCTCATAGCAAATTACGATCTAACCAAAAGAGTTAGGGAGTCACCAATACAAATGTCCCTGTTTGACAATGAGCAGGAAAGAGTTGATATTAAGAAAATTATTATGGAAGGAGTGGTAGCTTGAGTGAATTATTTAAATTCATAAAAATACCTATTAAAGCACTTGAACAATCAGGTGTTGATAATACAAAGCCAATGCAGTTTTATGCACACGATGGTGCAATCATAGTAACCAATGTTAACGAAGAAATTGACACAGGATTTGAGTGCGATTTGGACTGTAATAACTGTCCCCTTTCAAATATGGACTGTGGCAATGAAAATAAATAAGAAGAGGAGAAACCGTAATGAAAAAGTTAGTCTTTTTGGGTAAAAGAGGAAGAACAACAATACCACTGATAATGAGGTTCAGACATGATTATCATGATAATGATTTAATCTCTTTTGAGGATAACGAGGACGGTTCAATTACTATTCGTCATGAGTGTATGTGTGACGAGAACTGCCCCATTGACTGTTCTGATTCATTTACATTGTATGACATTGTGAACTGCTTAAGTGAAAGTGAAAAGGAGCATCTGCTTGTTTATCTTGCGAAATCACTAAATGAAACGGAGGTTAAAAGATATTATGCGAATAAAGATTTTTCAGATTAATTCCGAAAAGGATGAAAAGGGAATGAAATTTCGTCCTCTTGGTAATAATCAGGTAAATTCATCAATTTATAAGACGGTATTCTACGGTGATGTTACTGCTGAAAACCTTGAGGATATTTACAGAATATTTAACGAGGGCAGACCTGCCACTCATCAGGGACACAGTTTGTCTGTATCAGATGTAGTTGAAGTGATTGACGGAAAAGAGAATGTTGCAAACGGAACATACTACTGTGACAGAATTGGCTTTAAGAACATTAACTTTGATACTTCAAAGTGTTCTGAAATGGAAGGTATGGATGTTGTGTATGTAACACCGAATCATTCACCGCTTCACATCAAAATTGGCAACAGACTTGAAGATATGCAGAATGCAGTTGGAGGTCTGATTGAGCCTGTTTACAATTATGATCAGACCATAACAGTTGCCAATGAAGAAAGCAAAATAATGCAGATGCCACCTAACAGGACCCTTGAAAACGGGATAGTGATACATGGACCATTCTTCATTTGTGGTGACGACGGTGAGAATTTCACATCACTCAAGGAAGATGAAATTGATAAGTATATGGGTATGTTTTCACAGCCGGAAGTTTTTGACGAAGATTATGAACCTGATTGCGGATTTATAATATACGGATACTAATTCAGTAGTATTCACCAAAGTTCAAGGAGTAATTCTTGTTAGTAATTGGTCTGGATAAAGATTAGTTTTTCATATATACTTGTCACTAATAAAAATAAATTTTTTAAGGAGTGACAGTTATGAAAAAGCAAATGGCAATTTTAATGAGCGTTCTTGTAATGGCAGGTTCAACAGTATCGGTGAATGGGGTTACAAATGGGAGTGTTGTGGTGAAAACTTCGGCAACCCAAAGTGTAGTTAAATCTCACACAAGCCGAAATTCAGCAAGGAAAAAGGCGAAAAAACTGAATGTGAAATCAGCCATTAAAACAGCAAGAAACTATGGAACAAAACTTGGTATGCATTATGATAAAACATTAAATACAGATAATGCAAGTTGGTTCGCACCTACAAACACAAAATACTACAAGAATACAACTGAGCTGAAAAAAGCACTAAAAGGTGATGTAAGATATGTGGCTTACTTCTATAAAGACTCAGGGATAGTACCAAGTGACATCACCTTTAATATAGTGAAAGAAAACAACAGAATATATGTAGTATATTGTTAATGAAACAGCACTCACTGAAAAGTGGGTGTTTTTTATTTGGAAAGGATGATATATCTATGGCGATTAAAAACATAACAACAAACGATTTAAGAAAGATGAATGACAAAGAAGGTATAATACTTCAAGGCTGTGGAGGTGATCCGCAGGGATGGATTGATGGCGTAAATGAGATGTTCAAAGAAGGAGGTATACTTCTGGATGATACAAAGTTTACTGATGCATATGTATTTGACAATGACAACTTAACATGTATGCTGTTTCCGTTCGATAACAAGGTTCACCTTAACACTTCAAAACTTGCGATGTGGAGATTACAGATGTACCCAATTTTTGCAGGGACTTGGCTTTCTGACTATGTAGCGAACAAATTAGGGGGATTTCTTGCAGAAGAACAACATCAAAAAGAAAAACCGGACTGCAAACTCATTGGTGAAGACGGTAACATTTTTAACCTTATGGGCATAGCCTCAAGAACCTTGAAACAGAATGGTCTTAAAGATGAAGCAAAAGAAATGTGCAGTCGTGTTACGAGTTCAGGCAGTTATTGTGAGGCACTGAACATTATCGGCGAGTATGTGAACATCACAGGTGATGATGAGGAATATACAGATGGTTTTGAACAGTCTATGTAAGAGGAGAGTGATGATAAATATGTTTTAGTCATATTACAACTAAAAAATACCAATAAAATGGCAGAGCAATCTGCCTTATTTTTATGTCAAAAAGGAGATTTCAATAATGACAAAAGTAGTAAATAACAAAAATTTCAAGAGAGTTACAGCAACTATTTTAGCTGTGATAGTATTGCTTGGTACAGTCTTTGTTATGCCGGTAAACGCAGTAGGTAAGAGTGTAACAGTAACCTTTGATTACTGCTATGACACAGCAGGAAATATTATAAAGTATGTACAAAAAACAACAGCACCTAACGGTACAACTGTTGGTACAGTAGGTGAAGATTTATGCAGAATCTATGTTGACGGCAAGGATGCATATTGTATTGAACCGGGTGTTTACCTTATGAGTGGTGATACAGTTACAGAGGATGCCTCTACAGCTTGGAAAAATCTTGGTTCTGCAAAGCAGAAAGCAATTAACCTTGCACTTCTCTACGGTAAGCCCGGCAATAGTTCCAATATGTCAGGTACAGCAGGTCAGCAGTGGATTGCAACTCAGCTTATCATATGGGAATTTGTAACTGGTTGCCGAAGTACAAGTGATGGTTTTAAGTGTACTGACAAACGCTTTTACAATGGCATTTGCGGTGGTGACAGCAACACAGGTGTACAGACAAACTACAATAGAATTTCAAACCTACTTGCTGAATATTCAACAGTACCAAGCTTTGCATCTGTATTAAAATCAAAGGCAGAAACCTATGAGATGAAGTATAAGGACGGAGAGTATTCTGTGACGCTTAAAGATGAAAACAAGGTTATTGATGAGTTTAATTTTAAGGCAACAGATGGAGTAAAAGTTTCCGTTTCAGGTAATAAGCTGACTCTCACATCTTCAAAGCCTGTTGATAATGAGGTTACCTTTACCTCAGCAAAGAAAATGCCAAGTGTTAGTTCAAGTTCACATTTAATTGCCTACGGTTCAAGCTCCGTGCAAGATGTAATATCCGGAGTTGAGCCTGAGAGTGACCCTGTGAAAGCATACTTTTCTGTTAAGACAATGACAGGCATTCTGAAACTAAAGAAAACTTCAGAGGACGGCATTGTAGAGGGTATTAAATTTATAGTCACAGGTACAGACTACAGTAAAACAGTAACCACAGATAAAGATGGTACTTTCACACTTACCGACCTTGTCCCCGGCACATACACTGTAACTGAAATAGTGGCTACAAGATACGCAGAACAGGAAAGCAAAACTGTTAAGGTTGAGTCCGGAAAAACAGCAACAGTAAGCTTTAGTAATGTGCTTAAAAAGTGGAGAGCAAGGGTAACAAAAATTGATGCCGATACAACAACTGCACAGGGTGATGCGACTTTGTCCGGTGCTGTGTATGGTGTATATGATGACGGAAAACTCATTGATAAATATACAACAAATTCAAAAGGTGAGTTTACAACAAGTTACTATAATTGTGGTGCAAATTGGACTATAAAGGAAATTACTCCGTCAGAGGGTTATCTCCTCGATAAAACGGAACACAAGGTCGGTGCTGAAGCCAAGAACTATACCATTGAAAAGAACACCATCGACAAGACTGTCAAAGAAAAAGCGATTAAGGGTAATGTGTCAATCATCAAGCACACCGATGACGGCAGTACGAAAATTGAAACACCTGAAAAAGGTGCAGAGTTTCAAGTGTATTTGAAATCATCGGGAAGCTATGCGAAAGCAAAAGAATCCGAAAGAGATACTCTTGTTTGTGATGAATACGGATTTGCAGAAACAAAGGATTTGCCCTACGGCACATATACCGTTCATCAAACCAAAGGCTGGAACGGTACGGAGTTCATTGCCGATTTTGATGTGTTTGTAAACGAGGACGGAAAAACATACAAATACCTCATAAATAACGCAGGTCTTGAAAGCTATGTAAAGATAGTAAAGGTTGATTCTGAAACCGGAAAGCAGATTCCGTATGCAGGCGCAGGTTTTCAGATTTATGATCCTAAGGGTGAACTTGTAACAATGAAGTACACCTATCCCTCTGTTACAAAGATTGATACTTTCTATACAAATGAAGATGGTTATCTTATCACACCCGAAACTCTGCCATACGGCAAAGGCTATTCAGTCGTTGAGGTTCAGGCTCCTTACGGATATGTTTTAGATTCAACACCTGTATATTTTGATTTGACACAGGAAAACACAACTTCCGAAGAGGGTATTACCGTTGTTAAAGCAGAGAAAAAAGACAAGGTTCAGATGGGTACAATCACAGTCACAAAGACTGGTGAAATATTTAAAACAGTATCAAACACTGATAATGTATATCAGCCAGTTTATGAAAAATCAAACCTTGAGGGTGCAGTGTTTGAAATCTATGCAGACGAGGATATTACAACTCCTGACGGAACAGTAAGAGTCGCTAAAGACACACTTGTTGATACAATCACCACAGGTGAGGACGGAACAGCTAAAAGCAAAGAATTATACCTTGGCAAGTACAGACTTGTTGAAACACAGACCCTTGACGGATATGTTCTAAGTACTGAACCAACAACTGTTGAAATCACATATTCAGGTCAGGAAGTAGCCGTAACAAATGCGGATATCTCTATCAACAACGAAAGACAAAAGGCAGAAGTAAATCTTCATAAGGTACTTGAATCTACAGATACTTTTAAGGCTAATAAGGAAGTAATGGAAAGTGTCAGCTTTGCCCTCTATTCAAAGGATGAAATCACAGCAAATGATGGCACAGTAATCCCAGTAAACGGACTCCTTGAAATTGCAAACTGTAAAGAAGATGGTTCACTTACATTCTTAACAGACCTACCATTCGGCACTTACTATGTACAGGAATACACTACAGACAGCCACTATGTACTTGATGACACAAAGTATGAATTTTCATTTGAATATACTGACCCTCATACCTCAAAACAAGTCATTAACATCAATGGCGGAGAAAACATCATTAACAAACTTCTCTACGGCAAGGTTACTACAACCAAGGTGGACGAGGAACACCCAAAGAATAAACTCTCTGGGGCAACTTTTGTAGTATACAGAGATAGTAACGGCAACAAGGCTTTTGACAAGACTGACAAGGTTTGTGGCGAAATGAAGGAGGCTTCAAAGGGTATCTACGAAATGGATAACCTTAACTTTGGTGGTTACTTCCTTTACGAAAAAACTGCACCAGAGGGTTATGTTCGTGATACAGAATACCATTACTTTGAAATCAAAACAGACAAGGAAACTGTTACTGTTGAAAATAAAGCCGGTGTAGGCTTTACCAACAGAAAAATTACAGGTAGTCTTGAAATCACAAAGAAAGATATCAGCAGTGGAGAACTTCTGCCGGATGCAGGTTTCAGAATCAAGGACGAAAACGGCAAGACCGTTGTTGAGGGTTACACCAACAAAAAAGGTTTGGCAAAATTCACCTTAACATATGGCAAATATACCTACGAAGAATTTGACGCACCAGACGGATATATCATTGACACAACTCCATATTCCTTTGAAATTTCAAAGGACGGTCAGATTGTCAAGGCTGAAATGACAAACAAAGCAGAAGAACAGGAAAAACCAAAGACAGGGGATTCAAATCACGGTTTCCTAATAGGTATTTTTGCAGTAATTCTCGGTGGTGTTGTTTCAGCAGTAGTTATTAAACTCAGAGGCAAAAAAGATGAGGATGATGACTAATGAAAACAGCCTATATCTGTTCCCCACTTTCGGGTAATATTAAGGATAACATCAGAAAAGCAAAGCTTTATGGAAAATATGCATTTAAAAGAGGTATGGCTCCTGTCATACCTCATATTTATGCAGAAATTCTTTGTGACGACATTCCCTCTGAGCGAGAGCTTGGTATGAGAGCCGACAGAGAACTACTCTTTAAATGTGATGAATTATGGGTGTTCGGCGATACAATCACCAAAGGAATGAAAGAAGAAATACACTTTGCCAAGATGATTAATATTAAAATCAAATATATTTCAAATTCGGAGGTAGATAAATATGAGTGCTAAAAAGAAACGTATTTTTAAAATTGCAATAATGTGTTTATTGATAGCGGTTATGATTGGAGTTTCAACTATACCTGTCTTTGCGGCAGGAGATGTCAGTTCCGCAATTCAGTCCACTTGGACTAAAGCACAGACGCAGATTAAGAATGTTGTGAACAATGTTGTTTTCCCTGTTGTGGATATGATTCTTGCAATCCTGTTTTTCGTAAAACTGGGAACAGCATACTTTGACTATCGAAAACACGGTCAGTTTGAATTTACCGCCCCTGCAATTCTGTTCGGCTGTCTTGTGTTTACATTAACAGCACCGCTATATATCTGGACAGTGTTAGGTTAATTGAAAATGGAAAATGTAATATGGAAAATTTTTAATAAGCAGAAAGCTTGTAATAACAAAAAACATTGTTGTCTGAATTTATTAATAATTATGACGAAGTCGCATACCTTCATATTCAACTTTCAATTTTCAATTTTCAACTTTCCATTTGACAGGGGGTGATTAAATGTTTGACTGGATAGGGGACTTTGTTGGCGGTATTGGTGACGCCATAGGTTCAGCTTGGGATACACTTGGAGAAAAGATTTCCAACGCCATATTTGACACATTACTGCAATGGATATATACACAGATTTATAATGCAGTTGCCTCTTTCTTTACAGCAATGAATGAAATGGGTGCAGAAATCTTTGAATTAAATTGGGTATCGGCAACCCTTAATCTGTTCAAAATGTTTGCCTGGTCGCTGTTTGTTACAGGACTGGTAGTAGCAGTATTTGACACAGCAATAGAATATCAGAACGGCAGAGCAAGTATAAAGACAACTGCTATTAATGCACTTAAAGGATTTTTTGCAGTTTCTCTGTTTTCTGTAGTGCCAGTCACTTTGTATAAATTCTGTATCAGCTTGCAAGGCACATTTGCAACGGAATTGTCAGCTATAGCAGGAGCAAGTCATACCCTTGATTTGGCGGGAAAATCAACCTCGGTTTTAGCGGGTTCGTTTGCAGTAACAGGAGATGTTAAATTAGGACTTTTCAATATCCTTTCTCTCATAGCTTTTGCCTATTGTGTTATCAAAATATTCTTTGCCAACATCAAGCGAGGCGGTATTCTCATAATCCAAATGGCAGTAGGCAGTCTGTATATGTTCAGTATTCCAAGGGGATATACAGATGGTTTTAACCAATGGATAAAGCAGATAGTCGCCCTTTGCCTTACAGCATTTATGCAGACAACACTACTTTTCCTCGGACTGCTGACCTTTGCAGATAATATGCTGTTAGGACTTGGAATAATGCTAAGTGCAAATGAAGTGCCGAGAATTGCACAGCAGTTTGGTCTTGATTCATCGGTAAAGGTGAATATGACAAGTGTTATTCATACCACTACAACCGCAGTCAACCTTACAAGGTCGGTAGCAAAAGCAGTTTCATAGGAGGCTAAATAATGAAACAAACATATCTATATCCTCAAAATCTCAAAGCCACAGCAAGTCTGTGGCTTTGGTCTTTAAGGGATTTTACAATTATCTGCATAGCGTTGTTACTTTCAGTAATCATTATGTCCCAAACTTGGTTTGTATTGCCTTTAGCATTTACTCTATGCTTTGCTTTTTTGTCAATCAGGCTTGATGATACAACTATACTGGACTTTATCAGATATGCAGTAAAGTTTTTTATTACAACACAACAAGAATTTAAATGGGGACAGTGACATTCCATCCAAAATCCGCACACATTGCCCTGCGTTATAACTAAGGAGGAAAAATGAATAAGAAAAAATTAAAGAGAAAGGGCAGATCAGTTCAGGACTTACTTGCAATCAAGACCTTTACGAAGAACGGTTTACAGGTAGGTAAAGATGAACTGATTTTCTTTTCTGTTCAGCCAATAAACATTTCAGTATTATCCCATGAAAATATTGAAATTAAAATCCGTCATTTGATGATGGTGCTTTCTGCTGTGCCGGACATTGAAATATCCTGTACAGATTCAAGTGAATGTTTTGACAGCAACAAGGCGTATATCAACGATAGGATTGAAGAAGAACAGAATGATAAAATCAAAAAACTTCTGAAAAAGGACTATGATTTTCTTGATGAAATCCAGTCTGATACGGCAACTGCAAGACAGTTTGTTTTTGTGGTGAGATGTAAAGGCACAAAGTACGAACAAA
>JALFTC010000009.1 GCA_022779485.1 Ruminococcus sp. | reverse complement strand
GTATTACATTCACTTCAAAGGTTGCTGTAACTCCTCTGTATGTTACTGTCACGGTCTGTTTTCCTAAGGTCTTTGCATCATATCCGCTGACTGTATAACCATCAGTAATTACTTCTGAACTTCCGTCCTTGTAAATTGCTGTTACAGTGACATTGCTCATATCCAGTTCATCACCAACAGTAACTGTCATACCTGTCTTTGGTTCTACTGTGATTGATGATATTTCCTTTGGTATTACATTTACTTCAAAAGTTGCTGTAGCTCCTCTGTATGTTACTGTCACGGTCTGTTTTCCTAAGGTCTTTGCATCATATCCGCTGACTGTATAACCTGTAGTGATAGTTTTTTCATTACCTTCCGAATCAACAGCCTTCAAGACAAGACCTGTTAAATCCAACTTTTCTTTTTCAAAATATTCCGTCTTAGTTGGGGGAGTTAATTGAATAGTAATATCTACTGTCAACTCATAATATTCAAGTCCATTTTCATAACAATAATCTTCTACATATTGATTTTTATAGCTATAAATCACAGCATCTTCTGCACCGTAAAAAGCAAGGTCATGAATATAAGAAACATCACCAAAAAGAAAGAGTTTTTCAAATTTTACACAACCGTAAAATTCAGAGTTTCCGATTCTTGTAATACCTCCGCCAAATTCAGCCTGTTCAAGTCCGGTACAAGCGTAGAATATACAGTCACCAAATTCAGTAACACTGTCTGGGATAGTAATATCAGTAATACTACTACAAGATCTAAATGCATAATCTCCAATTGAAATAAGTGAATTAGGAAGAATTATCTCTTTAGTCTGGTTACAGTTGTAAAAAGCATAAGAGCCTATACTTTTAAGAGTGTTGCTCAAATTGAGATTCTGTGCAGCAACACAACCATAGTATGCATAATCTCCAATTGCAGTTACTGTGTCAGGTAAAACGATATTTTCAAGTGAAGCACAACCAAAGAAGGTATAATCATTAATCAGTGTAACACCAATTGGAATATTGATTGACTTCATACTGTTACAATCATAAAAAGCGTATGCACCAATCTCACGAACTGTATCAGGAAGTACAACCTTTGGAATAGATTTACAGCTGTCAAATGCATGATCTCCTATATGATAGAGATTTGAACCAATATAAAGATCATTTATTGCAATATCATTTGAGAAGGCATAGTCATTGATATTTTCTACAGAATCAATGTATACTTTTTGTAATAGATTACAATTTGAAAAAGCATAATTATTGATATTTTCTACAGAATCAATGTCTACTTTTTGCAATAGATTACAATTTGAAAAAGCATATTCTCCGATTATATTTACCAATCCTATCTCAACATATTCAAGTGCTGTCCCTTGATAGAAAGAATAATCCCCAATGTTGCTTGTATTTTTAACGACTACCCCAAGGACCGTATCAGCATTAGCGAAGGCATAATCACCAATACTATTTACATTTTCATCAACTGCAATGTACTTAATTCCACTTGTCTTTCCATTGTAAACAGATGCATCAATTGTACCGTCAACGCCTCTAAATATAGCCGTTACACTTTTACCTGAGTTTTCAAATACACTTGTTCCTGCACTTGAAATTGTATCCGGTAAAGACACTGTTTTAAGAACTGAAATGTTATAGAAAGCCTTGTCCCCAAGCGTGTGAATATTGTCGTTGATAACAATATGCCCTACATATTGAGAGTCGAGGATATTTGGTGCAACTACTCCTTCTACATAATAGAATGTCACAGTAACATCGTTACAGTGGTATCCGGACTTCACATCATTATAAAATACATTTTGACCTACTGTTTCTAATGTATCAGGCACAATAAAGTTTTTGAGTTTTGGATTATCCTTAAAGGCTTCATCTCCGACAGATTTCAAGGCATTAGAAAACTTGTATTCTCCGTCATTCGCCTTTTCATCTCCGTAAGTAATTGTGATAAGTTCATAGCAATATGCAAAGGCATTGCTACCAATAGAAGAAATATCCGTATCCAACACAACATGATGAACACCTTGCATCTTAAGCATATTATCTGCAACAGTTCCAGAGTTTCTACGAATATAAACAGTTATGTCATTGTTGAAGAAGAATACTCCACTACCGACAGAAGTTACAGAATCAGGCATTGAAACTTCAGTTAGTGCATAACATTCAAGGAACACTGCGTCACCAATTGTGGTAAGAGTATTAGGAAGCGTGATTTCTTTTAGATTTATACAATGTCTAAATGCACTGTCATCAAGCACTGTAATGGATTCCGGAAGTGTAATACTTTCAAAAGCATTGTTATAGAAAGAAGAAACACCAAATCTTGTTACATCTCCATTAATTGTCACACTGCCAAGTGATGAACAGTTAGAAAATGCTCTGTCATTGATTTCCGTTACACCTGTTGGAATTGTGATTCCAGTAATGCTACTACAGTTTTCAAAAGCCTCAACACCGATGAATGTTACTGTATTTGGAATAGAAATTGTGCTCAAAAGCGTGCAATTACGAAACGCTCCGTTTCCAATCGTCAATAGATTTTTTCGCAATGTAGCCTTTGTCATTTTGTCATTTTCAGCAAATGCATAGTTTCCAATGCTTACTGTAACTGAAGGTACGCTGACTCTGCCAAGTGCACAATTATAAAA
The DNA here is from genome assembly GCA_022779485.1 of Ruminococcus sp. Classification (GTDB taxonomy): domain Bacteria; phylum Bacillota; class Clostridia; order Oscillospirales; family Acutalibacteraceae; genus Ruminococcoides. The sequence goes on along the minus strand of JALFTC010000009.1, from coordinate 41,056 downwards.
TGCATAATTACCAATACTTTTTACACTATAACCTATAACTACATTTTCAAGCTTTTCGCAATTATAGAAGGTATAGTCGCCGACAGATTCTGCTGTTGTACCAATTGTAGCGGTCACCATAGAATTACAGTTATAAAATGCATAGGAACCAACATACTTTGCTGTGTCAGGTATAACTGCTTCTACTAGTGAAGTGCAATTATAAAATGCTCCTTCGCCAATGGCTTCAACACCCTCTGAAATTGTAACATTTTTTAGTCCGGTACAATTCTTAAAAGCATAATCACCTATGGTATCAACAGTTGTGGGTATAGTGGCATTGACAAGTCCTGTACATCCGTCAAATGCATATTTACCAATATTTTTAATATTTGCAGGTATGGTTATGCTGTTGAGCGTAGTACATTTTGCAAAACCGTAGTCACCAATTTTGTTTACCACAATACCATCAAAATCTGTTGGAACGGTAATCTCGCTACTGGTTGTGGTGCAGCCAATAATTTCGGCACAGCCATCATCATTTACTATGTAATAGTAAGTATCATTACCTGTTGTAAATGAATTGTTCAGCACAACTCTGTTTCTTGAACGATAATCATATCCGGCAGAGGGACGATATACACTTATTTTGCAGGTTTTAGGTATAGCATTTTCCCCAATCTCTATAACAGATCTCGGAATGGTAAGTGCTGATAAATTTGAACAACCGTAAAATGCTTTTTCCCCGATGCCAAGCAAATTCTCCGATAATGACACTTCAGAAATTTGGGAATTATTCTTAAATACACCACCAGCAATAGACTTGATTGTTTCAGGAATAACTACACCGCTTTTTGTTCCGTTATACTTTATAAGTACATTATCACCAACAGTAACATATTCATCATTCAATTCACTGTACCATGGGTTTTCATAAAAAGCATAATCGCCTATAGATGTTATACCATCATTCAAAACAATTTTGGTTACATTAGGGCATAGGTCAAATGCACCTTTTCTTAACAGTGTTGCGTCAGTTATGGTTACAGTTTTTAATGCAGTCGGAATACTAAATGAATAATAATATGAACTGGAAGAATTGTATGAACTAGCCTTATATCCATATCCCGGTGCAAAATCGCCATCAAATTTGCTATTTAAAATATAGTTGTAAGACTTTTGTGACCCGAATACATATCCTAACTGTCCCTCGTATCCGGTTGCTATTCTGCTTCCTCCTACAAATGGTAAGGTTATATCGGATATATTGTTACATCCGCTAAATGCTCCATTGCCTATGGTGGTTACTGTATCAGGCACGGTAACTGTGGTAAGTGAACTACAGTTATTAAATGCTCTATTTGAAATTACACTTAGTCCGGAGCCAATTTTTAATTCTTTCGCATTATTATTATTCGAGAACGCATAACTTCCAATATCAGTTACTGAATCAGGTATATTGATTTCAGCAACATTGCTGCATCCTGAAAAGGCATAATCGCCAATTGACTCGGTTTTATCCGGAATAACAATTTCTGATAATTTAGAACAACCATAAAAAGCGTAAGCACCAATGCTTTTTGTGTTTCTACTCATTACTAAATGTTTGATATTTGAGCAATTATAAAAAGCATATTCCGGAACAACAGTTGCAGAATTTGGTATTGATATTTCAGTTATCCCAGTACAATTGTAAAACATATGCTTTCCTAATTCGGCAACACTTGTAGGGATTACAAAATCATTTAATGCTGTATCCTTATAAAAAGCATAATCGCCAATGGATGTTATACCATCATTCAAAACAATTTTGGTTACATTAGAGCATCGGTCAAATGCACCTTTTATTAACAGTGTTGCGTCAGTTATAGTTACAGTTTTTAATGCAGTTGGAATACTAAATGAATAATAATATGAACTGGAATAATTGTATGAACCAGCCCTATATCCATATCCAGGTGCAAAATCCTCGTCAAAATTATCGTCAGAAATATCTGAGCTAGATTTTTTTGACCCAAATACATATCCTAACTGTCCATAGTCTTCGGTTGCTGTTCTACTTTCTCCTATAAATGGTAAGGTTATATCGGATATATTGTTACATCCGCTAAATGCTCCATTGCCTATGGTGGTTACTGAACTTCTAACCAATATTGAAGTTATAGTATTTTTATAACTATACCACGGTGCATTACCTTGTGAATATGAAGGAATATCGCCATTACCGGATATTTCAAGCAAACCGTTGGTATAAACCGCCCATTTAAGCGTATCAATGGTACCACTATCGGTTACCGTCAGTTCGCTTGTATCAACATTGTCAGCGGACAATGCGTCGTATGCATTGCGGGTAGCACGTAAAATACCGTAATTCTGAACTTTAAGTTTCTGATCATCATTCAACTCAAGATATGCTTTTTCCGCATTAACGATTTTCGCAAGGCAATCGTCTGTGTACTCTGCATCCCCTATTTCATCAATCAGTTTTTCTACGGTTTTTACCTCGTCATCGGACTTCACATCCGACCGCTTTTCGTCCAAATGAGTACCATCATCAGATATATCAATACCAACTGTAACAGCCTGAACATTACAGCTGAATATTAACATAACACATAGAACAACACTCAAGACTTTTTTAACAAACCTGTTGATCATAGTATTTCACCTCATTCTTATTACTCAGTATTTCATAATACACACAAATATGCAAATACTCAATATGTGCAAATTATACCATAATATAAAGTGATTGTAAAGAATTTTTGTTAACTAAATATTATTATCTTATTCATAAAATCCAACCATTGACAATTAAGATTCAAAGAATCTTCAAAGCATTTATATTAAGCTACTATTGTTCAAGCTCCCTAAATCTCAACATTAATACTACAAAAAGAATCTGACAGAAATATATTCTTAAGGAAATACCGCCACTGGTCAAGTTAACAAAAACACGGTCTCATTTGATTACAATTTAGAATTTGTTTTGCTTTTTTTAAGATTTTATTGTTGAACTTTTTTGAAACAGTTTCTACTGTCAAGTCTGCAGTAAACTTTACCACCAATTTACTGCCCATTCTGGGCAAAAAAACACCCGTCAGAGGAATCAATCTCCAACGGGCATAAATGCTTTTGCGTTTAGTTATCTTAAGAGTTCATTGACTCTTTTCTGTACGGCGTTGTAATCGTAGCCTGCTTTGGTAAGTCGCTTCTTTCTGTCTGCTCCGTTGCCCCATTTGCCGTTGATTACTTCACGGGCAATGGTGTCAATGGATTTTTTCTCTGTGGTGGTTTCTTTGCTTTTAGACTCTTTTTTCTTTGAAGTGTTTAGTGCTTTTGTGACCTCCTTTGCCACATTACCCAGTCGGCTGTATAGCCAGTCACCGGGGCAGGATTTGTTTGCAAACCAGCGGTGAACTGTTAGCACCATTTCATCAGGCTTTGGTTTGTAGCTAAGGGACTTGTTTTTGTCCTTGAACCACAGTAGCTTTTTCTCCTTGTTTCTCTTGCATATGTCGATACACAGCTTAATCAGCTTGTTGTACACCTTGCTGTTCATCACATAAGGAGCATATGTTTCACTGGCACATTCTATGGTGATTGCCCTTTGGTCGTTTGCGTTACTGGACGAACACCAACTTCTGTTTTTCTCCTCAACGCAAAGGAGAACTCTGCCGTCTGTGCCGATTCCATAGTTACAGCTTATGTCCTGAAATTTCAAAGACAGGAGCAAAAAAGTTTATCTTGCGGTCGCCAAGGGATACCTTTCCATAGGGCAACACATGGGAATATGTTCCGTCACAGCTTTCACTCTGCGTGTAGTCGGATATATTACTTCCGTATCGTATTTGGAAATCCTTCATTTCACCTCTCTGTGCAAGTAGCTGAATGTTGAAGTAGTTCCAATGATACTCACCATCCCATATGTCTAAAAAACTGCCTTCCTTTCCGCCAAGGATTAAGTTATCGACTTTCGACTATACATTTTATTTGAACATTTCTGGGAATTTCTATTACTATATCTTAACTTCCAACTCATACGCATTATGTTTTCAAGATATTCAATCATTAGTTTCGCAAGGTCAACATCTGTTCCCTGCCACATGACACCGTTAATCATAACGGGATTTATAACCACATGATAATGATAATTCATATAATTATCTTTACTTCCTCCATGAGGTACTATACATGCTTGAAATCCATTTATTTCACAAAAATATTGAACTATACTGGCACCTTTATCAACAATATCAAACATACTATTTGATTCTCTTGCAGAAATTATAAAATGAAATACTCGTTTCTTTTTTGTCATATTATAATTATCTTGCAAGGCGTAAAACTGATTGATTATTGAATCTACATCTGTATCACAATCAAGATTACTACACATTGTTTCGTTAGGAACAACAAATAGTGAACTATACATATAATTTATCACATTATCTATTACCTCCTCTCCTACATAGGATTTTCTTACAACAATCAGGGAACCTTCTCTCATAAATATTTCTCCTCTCAAATTAGTAATTTTCAAATAATAATAAACGAACATAAATATATCAGTATAATCATAGGTAAATATAAACTGTTATTATCTGTAGTGTATATTGTCTATATTAGGTATATGAATATAAATACTAGATATAAGATATAGAATATATGTAAGTATAATCAAGTATATGATGTCTATAAGTATATGGTCATGTATATAAAGTAGGCGCACACCTGCAAGGCAAGGATGTCTCCGTGCCCATACTTTATTGTTGGTTGGTTATTTTTTTAATACAACAGCAACCACAATAAACTGTTATCTTTTATTATCACCAATTATCTTTCAATGACTTCAATCAAAACATATTAGTATTGTTATTTATTTTTTAGGAGGAGAAGTTATGTTTACAAAAGTTGATGAAAACGAATTATTATCAATAGAACAATTATGCGAACGATTATTTATATCAAACACTACTGCATATAAGTTACTTAAGTCTGGTGAGATCAAGGGCTTTAAAATCGGAACATGGAAAATTCCGGTTAAAAATGTTAATGATTATATTAACAAAAAATGCGGATAAAATGCAGAACTAAATAAAAATAACTGTATAATATAAAAGTGCATATGACCGGACTGGTTCCGACTTAAGTACACGGAACATAGGAACATAGAACCCCATAGGCTTCATTGCCTATGGGGTAATTTTTTGTAAATCTTCATAAATTCAAGCAGATATTATATTAGTGAATAATGATAGTGGTCATAGAAAAATCTTTTGCTATCATCATTATTCATACGAATTTTGGCAGCTATATTATTAAAAATGTAAAGGAGAGATTTATTATGGCAGCAAATGTAGAAACAATGTTTTATGTAAGGGAAAAGCCTTGGCACGGATTAGGTGTAAAGGTGATGGAAGCACCAACCTCAAAGGACGCTTTGATTGTAGCAGGTCTTGACTGGAAAGTTGAACAGAAGCCTATCTTCACCGAAACAAATCAGCTTATCCCCGGTTACAAGGCAAATGTCCGTGACATTGACAACAAAACCTTAGGTGTGGTAAGTGACAAGTACAAAGTTATTCAGAATGATGAAGCCTTTGCTTTTACTGACGCTTTACTTGGTGAGGGTGTGAGATATGAAACAGCAGGCTCACTTAAGGGCGGGAAAACTGTATGGATGCTAGCCAGACTTCCGCAGGAATACATAATCGGTGGCGAACACATTTGTCCGTACCTTGTGTTCAGCAACACTCACGACGGATCAGGGGCAGTAAAAGTTGCAATGACTCCAATCAGGGTTGTATGCAGTAACACGCTTAACTTATGTTTAAGTACGGCAAAGCGTAGTTGGTCAATGATTCATACAGGTGACATCAATCAGAAGCTTGATGAAGCAAAGAACACACTTTTCCTTGCACAAAACTATATGACCGAACTGGGTAAGGAATTTGATTCCCTAAATCAGAAAAAGATTACTGACAAGGAAATAGAGGAATACATTGAACTTCTTATTCCTATGAAGGACAACCCCACCCCACTACAGGAAAAGAATATTCTGAAACTCCGTGAGGATCTTCGTGCTCGTTATTACAAAGCACCTGACCTCAAAGACCTTGGTCATACAGCTTATCGTTTCATTAACGCAGTATCAGATTTTGCCACACACTCCTCACCTCTTAGAAAGAACAACAACTATCAGGAAAACGTATTTGCAAAAACAATGAACGGTAACCCAATGATTGACAGAGCCTACAAAATGCTTTGCACTGCGTAAAGGAGAAATTTATGTGTTATGAAAAAATACCAACAAAAAATCTAAGCCATGAAAATTGGCTTAGATTGAGAAAAACCGGACTTGGCGGTTCTGATATTGGAGCGATTTGTGGAGTTAACAAATACAACAGTCCTGTGAAGATTTATCAGGACAAAACCACCGATATTATCAATGAAGTAAATACAGAGACTACAAGAATCGGACATGACCTGGAAGATTACTGCGCCAGAAGATTTACGGAAGAAACAGGGTTAAAGGTTAGGAAGTCTAACTATATGTACCGTTCAAAGGAACACCCTTTTATGATTGCAGATGTTGACCGTCTTGTTATTGGTGAAGATGCAGGACTTGAATGTAAGACAACAAATATTCTCAACGCATCAGAATGGAAAAACGGTCAAATACCTGTTTCCTATGTTATGCAATGCTATCACTATATGTATTGCACCGGCAGAAAAACCTGGTACATTGCCTGCGTTATTCTGGGCAAAGAATTTGTATATCGCAAATTAACCTGGGATGACGAAATAATCAACAATATCATTTCCATTGAGTCAGACTTTTGGAATAACTATGTTTCAAAAAGAGTTATGCCAAATCCTGACGGTTCAAAATCCAGCGAAAGGATCATACAATCTATGTTCCCTGTTGCACAATCGAATACTACTGTAAAGCTGATGGGATTTGATGAACAGTTAACAAAGAGAGATTCTATTATCACTGAAATCTTTGAGCTTGAACAGGAGAAGAAAAGAATAGAACAGGAAATTCAGCTTTTTATGAAGGATATTGAATCGGCAGAAAACGATTCATACAAAATCAAGTGGAGCAATGTAGAAACCGTAAGGTTAGATACACAAAAGCTCCGCAAGGAATTGCCTGATGTATTTGAGAAATATTCAAAGAAAACAACATCAAGGAGATTTCAGATAAAACCCATTTGAGGTGATATTTATGGAAAATTCAGATTACAATGAGCTTTTACAAAAAAAGATATCAAAGGAACTTTCAGATTTTATTAATGAACTCAAAACAAAAACACCTGAGGAAGTTATTGAATCAGCATATGAGTTAATAATCAAAGAGGATATTGCTTCTGTATTTGAGTGTATTAATTATTCTCAGCAGGAAGCCAAGGCTTTGTACGAGGAAAAATACCCTTTGGATGCTTGTTATCAGGAATGGCTACACAATGACCAGACCTATATGGATATTATTGTTCAGACTGTTGAGGATAAAATAAAATCTTCTGTAAGTCAAAGGAGGAAAAAATGAATATCAGAACATTATACGCAAGTGAAATTGAATGCAGGATTGGTATGGTCAACGAAAAGGGACTAAGCCTACTGCTTTATAAAAACGCAAGAGTTGATATGCAAATTCTTGATGAATGCTTTGGTGTATTCGGTTGGAAAAGAAATCACACTTGTATTGACAGAAAGCTATACTGTACAATTCAGATAAAAGATCCTGACACAGGACAATGGATATCAAAGGAGGATGTTGGTGTTTCCGGTTTTACAGAAAAAGAAAAGTCACAGGCTTCCGACTCCTTCAAAAGAGCAGCCGTAAACATTGGCATTGGCAGAGAACTTTATTCAGCACCTTTCATTTGGGTACCGGCAACTAAGGTTACAATTCAACGCAGAGGTGATAAGTTCTGCTGTTACGACCATTTCAAAGTTTCCTCTATCTCCTACAATGACAAAAAAGAGATAACAGGGTTATCTATCGTACGCATTGAAGACAATTCCGTTGTTTACGAATTGCGTTCAACAGGTAAAAACACAGACAATAATAAAAACACCGTATTGTCTGACGGTGAAATAAAAGAACTTTATGCCGAGCTTGGCAGAACAGGCGTTGATATCAATTCTGTATTCAAAAGATATGGAATCAGCACTATAGAAGAAATGTCACACGACACCTTCAACAAAGCCCTGAACAGCCTGAGAAAAACCAAAGACAAAATAAAAGTGGCATAAGTATTAGTGGTAAATCTGACCTATCAACAAAAAGTAGTAAAACTTTTATTTATAGCATTGATTACTCAATCTATGTAAGTACACTTTTTGACGACCGTTAGATTTACCACTAGTTGAATCTTTGAGATACATTAATTTTTCAGAAATAATTAAGGAAACAAAATTATGAAGCAATACGGTTACTGTAGAATTTCTACTAAAAAACAAAATATAGAAAGACAGGTCAGAAACATCCTATCAAAATTCCCTGAGGCGATAATTGTTAAGGAAGTTTTTACAGGGACAAAATTTCAAGGAAGAAGGTCCTTAGAAAAAATAATTAATAATGTAAAACCTGGCGACACCATAATCTTTGATTCTGTAAGTAGAATGAGCAGAAATGCAGATGAAGGTTTTAAGCTATATGAAGAACTGTACAGAAAAAATATTTCCCTTGTATTCTTAAAGGAGCCTCACATTAATACCGATACATACAAAAAGGCTGTTCATAATCAGGTATCATTAACCGGCAACAAGGTTGACCTTATCCTTTCCGGTGTAAATCAATATCTTATGGAACTTGCAAAGGAGCAAATCAAACTTGCTTTTGATCAATCCGAAAAAGAAGTAACCGACCTTAGACAAAGAACAAAGGAAGGAATTGAAACAGCAAGACTTAACGGTAAACAAATTGGACATACCACCGGAACAGTCTATGAAACACAAAAAGCAAAATCAGCAAAAAAGATTATTCTAAAGCATAATGTGTCTTTTGGCGGTTCACTCAATGATACCGAAACTATAATACAAGCAGGTATTTCCAGAAAAACTTTTTACAAATACAAGAGAGAATTGCGACAGTTTAGTTTACATCCATAAAATACACCCTATTCGCTTAACCAGTGAATAGGGTGAAAATTTTGTCGGACAAAAATTTTTGTACTCTCACTATATATAGTTATTATATAAAAATTTTTGTCTATTTAATTATTATACATAATATTCTTAACTAAAATCTTAAAATTTCAAAAATTTCTCTTTCGCCCTCAAAGCCCTGCACAAACACATTTTTTCAAGGTGGGTTCAAAACGGCATTTTTGCTGATTTTGGAGAGAAATCACGAGAGAAGGCAATACAAAATTCAATACACCGCAGAAAGGACTTCAAAACGACGAACTCTATTCCGCACCGAGGGGACAGTACGACAGTCATTATGTGGCAAAGTTCTCCAAGGAACTGCCCGAGGATGTACTTAGGCAAATGCATAACTATTACGCCAAACTGCACAAAAGATGAAGAACAAGGCGTAGAAGTAACCGCCTCTACATTTTCGTAGAGGCGGCTGCTTGTCAATTAGTCATCATCTTCGTCATACGACCAACCGGATATGATATGTAATTCACCCGAATCCATATCCATTGCCATATTATCTCCCATACGCATCAGCCAATCGCCGTCAGAGTCAATTGCCATATTGTCTGAGATTGTATGTGCAAAATCTCCGTCATCATAGTCAAAAAAGTGTTTTCCCATAAATAAAACTCCTTACTCAATTCTAATGATTTTGTGATCTCTTGTTCCGTATATCCGTTTTACTTGATACAGGGATTCGCCAATCCAAAATGTGATTCTGTCCGCTGCTTCTTCATTCGTTGCAATATTGGTGCAGAGCAAATTGCTTTTTGCGTTTGTTCCTCCGCAAGCTGACGGCAATATATGATGAATATTCCACCCACAATATATTTGCTGCCCATAATAGTATACAAAGAAGTTATTGTTACCATAGCCGTCTTTACACATCAAATTTCCGTGAAAATCCTCTGCATACTGTCTGGTGCCGTAGCACTCTTCCCAAAATCGCAAAGCATTGTATTTATTGATTTTCATAGTTTTCACCTCCAATCCGGACAAAAAATAAAGCCATACACATTATGCGTGCATGGTCTCAATCTGTCCGAATTGGCACTTTACACGCATAACAACCAAGACGGTCACCTAAATGACTGTCTAAGAAGTATGGTGTAAAGCTTTGATACAGCAACTGGGCCCACCTCAAAGGAGAGGAGAATCTCCCGGAGCCTATCTTGTGGGTTCTCAACGGCGTAACGAGAATTTTAATCGACGTTGATAGTATCTCGGAATTACATATTTGAAGCTTGTAGAAGTTTTGAGTACTTTGTCCTTTTCGGATTTCTCGTCGCTCCGTCATACAAAATACTTCAAATTTAACATAACCTACATCATAAATTATATCTTGGAAAGTAAATAATGTCAACTAGAAAATCTGCAATTTGAAAATTCGCATACTCGCACCTGTTTTTCGATTTTACTAAACTGTAATCGAAAGGCAGGTACATTATTTATGTCACGGTTTATAGAAGAATTCTACCACGGAAAAATTGATCCACAGGCACGCAGTACAAAAGAGAACAAAACGGGAACACTTCATAAATCCAAGCAGACAAAAACGGAGCTATCTTTTGTGACAGCTCCGTTTGAAATAGTAGTGAGTTTAATTATTTTACGAACGATGGCACGAATCTCGGGTGTGCCACTTTGTTGTATTCTTTCTTGATGTTGCAAATAGCATTTTCAGCGAAACGATATGCACATTATCATAGGCTTGCTTCATACTCCACCTCAAGATAGATGCACTAATCCTCAGCTAACAGTTCATACTGCCAAGCCTGTAGTGGACTTTCACCACCAAGTTACTGCCCATTCTGGGCAAACCTAAAATACACCCTATTCGCTTAACCAGTGAATAGGGTGAAAATTTTGTCGGACAAAAATTTTTGTCCTTCCACTATATATAATTACGATATAAAAATTTTTGTCTATTTAATATTATTACAATTACTTATTATACACAATATTCTTAACTAAAATCTAAAAAATTACTTTTTCGCATTTCCTATGTCCATGGACACAAATTCACTTATGTTATAGTAACTTGTGTAGAAACAATATCTACAATTATTTTTAAGGAGGAATATATTTGTATTTTAGAATCGTAAGAAATGGGCTTTGGGAAAAAATAAAAAGCCAAGAGAAAACGGTCAGAGATGTCACTTACATTACCGGATTTGGTGGACAATTCATTGACGATGAAAGGAGGGTAATGTGCTACTATCTTGACAAGTGCTTTATCAGCGAAGTAATTCCAGAAAGAAGCATTGAAAGACTAAACGGAAAATCATCAGCTTTTATTGTTTCACAAACTGGCACCGGAAAAACAACATTTATTTTTAATACATGTTTACCGGTGGCTTTATCAAGGGGTAAAAAGGTTTTATATCTATGCAATAGAACTGCATTAGCAGCCCAAGTAAAGCAGGAAGCTATAACATGCGAAAGCAACAAAAACAAATATGTCAATCGTCTTCTCGTAGAGGATTATAACAAATATTATTCAGAAGAAGGTTTGAGTAGAATAAATAACTTTGGTTGCATCGATATTTATACTTATCAAGGATTGCTATCAGCAATAGATAATATAAACTTTGATGATTATGAATTAGTTATTTTGGATGAAGCGCATTTCTTCATTTCTGATGCAACATTTAATCCATATACCGAAATAATGCTTGATACAATCATTGATAAATGCTCAAACTGCGGAAGACTTTATTTATCAGCCACCCCACAGGAAAGTATTGATGTAATTTGGGATAAAGAAGAACCTCATTCATACATGACAGTTTATGTGGTGCAGGAGGATTATGGTTATATTAACCCATTTTTCTTTAGCAACAAAGAAAGCATTATTGATATTATTCGCAAGAGTGATAAAAATCAATTGTGGATAATATTTATAACCAACAAAGAAGAGGGCAGAAAATTGTGGAATACATTTGGGAAAAACCAAGCTGACTTTTTCACTGCTGATTCCGATACTAACTCTGAGTTATATGAAAAGATCACCAAAGGCAAAACACTTGATAAGAGAATCCTGATAACAACAAAAGTGCTGGATGTTGGGGTAAGCATTAATGATCCTAATGTTAATGTTGTTGTATTTGAGCAGAATATTCCTGAAATCAAACAAATGATAGGCAGAAAAAGAGTTAGAAAAAACGAACGAGTTAATGTTTATTTCTTTGTGCCAACTATCAAGGAATTACATAAATTATATTCAAACACTTTATCCAGCATGGAAGAAGCTGAAAAATCTATAAAGGAGGCTCTTTATTCCAGATTTATTTCTGAAATAAAACATCCGGTATTTCTCCATAACCAAGAAGTTAGAGTTAATAATTTCTGCATACAAAAACTTAATACTGACCTATGGGACATTAAGGAGCTTATTGATTATCTTGATAGTCAGCAAGAAAAAAGCCAAGAATTATATACTACAATTTTTGCTAATAATCTTCTAGCGAACTTTCCAAACTGTAGAATCCACAATATGAGCCTAATAGATAAAGACCCTGAAGAAGATATGATCAAAATCATAAGGAAATATCTTTTACTCAACAACTTTGATGAAGATGGTCTAAATAATTTATCTAAGGAAATCGAAAAATGTGTTGGTGATATCAGGGTTAAAAAAAGGGAGACAACCATGAGCAAACAATCACTAAATAAAATATTAAAGAAATATGGTTACGTAATAATTACTAGATATAAGCCAACACAACATATGATATCCCCATTGGAGGAAAAGCAAGATGTTCGATTATCCTTATAATACCGATTACTTAGTTTACAATTCTGATGATCACTTCGGAATTTTTCAGGTTAGTGCATATAACTACCCTGATGAAGTCAAACAAAATCCACAAAACATTAGTATTGTAAAAAGCTATATAATCGAAAAGTATCTTCTTGAAAAAGTGGGTAGAAACAATCTTGTTAGGCAAGAACTCATAAATGGTGTAAACATTGGTTTCCTTTATTCCAAAATATAAAAGACAAAGTAAAGTTCAAGGAGAGGCATTTAAGCCTCTCCTTCCTTACTAAACAAATACTTCTTTGTGAGATTAACTAACATGTTTTGTGGAACCTCTCCACATTCCATTGATATTACTAATAATTCCTTTCTTAAACACATTAGCAAATCATAACTTATTTTATCCTGATACTTTAATAAAAATGCACACAACAGCACTAGGTACTCTGACTTTGTTTTGACTAAATATCTTTTATTATCATCAGAAAAAAATCTATATCTTATATTATAGAATGCAGTCATACTTCCTTCATTACACAATAATTTTTGAGCACACATATACATGTCACTTATATGGTCTTGTAGCATAAATACATCATTCTTATTTTCCAAAATAAATCCATCGGAAATCGACTTCATATTTTTCACATTATTGACTAAAAAAGCCAAATTAATTTTGTATTTAGCAATACCACAATTATTATTCAAGCAGTCATTACAATATCCAATGATACATTTTAACGATAAACTCTTATAATAATTCCACAGCAAATAATAAACTGATCTATTATACGTAAAATAATTGATACCCTTATACATATTTTTAATTAAGTTAATAGAAGTATTGTCTACAATTGCATTGTTTTTAATAATACTTCTCTCCCATATGGATGTATATACCTTAATTGTTTCATCGTCCATATATACACCGAAATACGAATAGAGTTTTTTCCAAGTTTGCATATCGCTATACATATAAGTAAACCATAAAGCAAATTCATAAAAACTCCTAAAAATATTACTAGCATGAAATTGTATTTCATACAAAGATTTTTTATTGGTTGTTTCTCCCTCTTTAATTGAGAATTTCCTTAGTTCTTCTGCATCATGCCTTTTTCTCGAATTCTTACTTATTATTTTTTTATAATAAGATTTGTTTAAATTAGTTACTTTTTTAGGGTTTATGTATCTAACCGTGTAACCAATTATATCTTCATGTATTGCAATTATCAAACAACTGCAAACCTCTTTATTTACTGGTTGTGAAGATAATCCATCTAAAATACGAATAAAATCAGTAATTATTTCTAGGATATATTTATACTGAATATTATAGTAATTATTAATCCTATTGCAAGACACAACTACCAACTTAGGAATCCTAAGTTTATTTTGAATATACCAACCGAAATCCACTAATTTTCCCATGAGTTCATCTGCTATGAAATATTTCAATACTAACTCGAGATTAGTAATTTTATTCTGAATTAAAAATAGTATTCTCAATAATACTAATTCTTTTTTACTGAAATAATTAGAATAAATACTATTAATCCAATCATCAATATATTTTCCGCTTGAGTCTCCTTTATAATTAATAGTGATTTTTTCTCTACCATACTTAGCACATAATTCATACATATCATATTTTGAACATTCAATATATTTCCTTATAAAATCCACTTGGCCTGATTTCACGCTAACATATTTTTTGTAGTTTAGTAATAAAAGTCTATATAAAAACAAATCACTACCTAAATCATAATATAAAACATCAAAAAACGCCTCATTTATATCCACTTGTTCATTCCTCAATATTTGGTAACAGAGTTTTTTGTTGTTATATTCATATACATAGATGCCATCATCTGAATTGTTCAAATATTTTTTCAATACACAAATTTTTCTGCAATGAATTATTTTTAATATAGACAGTATTTTTTCATCACAAATATTATCAATTACTAATATATCTTCTTCTGAAAATAATTGATTTAGTAATTCTTCATCTATATTAGAAACATCCTTAAAGAGAGGGAAAATAAGATCGTCAAGTATAGAAATATATTCATATTCAATCTCAAGTTTAGGAATATCTTCATATTTAATCTCAAGTAAAATCTTAATATCACTCCTCGATTCTATTATTTTACTGAATACATCTATCTTATTAGCTCTACATGATGATAAATTTAAACAAAAAGACTTTTTACTATTCATTTGTGCAAAAGATTTTAACAATGATGATCTTCCACTATGAGCAAATCCGTTAATCAATACAAATTTTTGTTCTTCCACATATTTTGTTAATAATTGTGATTGGTCTTTCATAAACAAATTAGTGTCTTCCTTAGGTTTTATTCTACTTACATTAAAGCATACGTAACAAAACAATTGAAGAAGGCAATTAAATGATATTTTTTCATAATTATCCTCATTCTTAGGTAAACTTTCAATATATCTTGTCATCCATGGATAGGGATCTACTTTTTTATAATATTCAAATAGCTTTTCTGAAAGAATTTGACCATACTCATTATAATATTCATAGTTTTCACCGGAAATAACAGGAAAAAGAATATACATACTATTATCACTATTCATATAATTACATATAAAATTTATAATATATTCTTTTTTGAAAAATCTTTCCTTATTATTAATATTTCTTAGTGAATCCTCATCATTTTTATCACGTTTTTCAGGTAAAAACAAATTATAAATAAACAATTTTATGTTCCATTTTTCCTCATAGTAATTATTTAATTCGTCTGAGAAAACAATATTATATAAATCCTCTACTAATTCCAAATAAGTTTTTTTCGCATACCCCATGTCCATACCCTCAATCCAACTTATGATATTATTAGTATATAATCATAAAATCCAAAAGTAAAGGAGTGAAACAGGTAATTTTATAGCAGAGAGGATGATGTGCTTTTTGGTGTTCAACTCACTTAATATGGTTGCATATTATAGAGTTGAAAATATACAGGGATACACTTAGATCTATAAGGAGGAATGAATTATTTGATCGCCCTGCATATTTAGTTCTTATTAAGAATTATAAAACCAGGAGGTAAAAAATGAGCAATACTACATACAAAGATAATTTAGCTACTCTACACTACTGCAAAACTAACACTAACAATTCATCTATCCCTATATGGTATAGATGTGCAAATATTTCTCCTCAGGCAACCGAAATCCTTTCAAGGAGGAAAAAGCCCTCAAAATTAATTACTAACAATCTTATTGATACTGCTCCTGATAATTTGGCTATATAGAATAGATATTATTTCTACTCTACCTGAATAATTATTACTGAGAGGTGATTGAATGTGGTTAAGACAACCAACTATTTTAAGACCGATAATCAGGATGATATCAAAGAGAACATCAACAAACTGTTCGTAAGATTAATAAATCAGAGTAATAAATAAAAGTACAGCAAAGGGGTTGTTGCAAATGATTAAAACTTGCAACAGCCCCTAATTCTTTAGAAAGGAGATCATAGTGCCAAAGGCTGCAATTTATGTAAGACTATCTAAAGAGGATAGAGAAAAAACAAACAAGAATGACAATTCAGAAAGTATAATTAACCAACAAATTATGCTTCTGTCCCATTGCAAAAAAGAAGGCTGGTCTGTTTATCACATTTATAATGATGAGGACTTCTCCGGTTCTGACAGGGAAAGACCTGAATTTAATAAAATGATAAGAGATGCTGAGGAGCACAAATTTGACATTGTTCTTTGCAAAACCCAGTCAAGATTTGCAAGAGATATGGAGTATGTCGAAAAATACATAAACACCCTATTCCCTATCTGGGGCATTAGATTTGTAGGTTTAGTTGATAACGCTGATAGCGAAAATAAGTCAAACAAAAAATCAAGACAAATCAACTCTATGGTGGATCAATGGATGTTAGAAGACCTATCCGAAAACATAAAGGCAACTCTTTCGTCAAAAAGGAAGCAAGGTTTATGGGTAGGAGCCTTTGCACCATTTGGGTATATTAAGGATCCAAAGAACAAGAATCATTTGATTATTGATAAGGAAGCTGCTGAAATTGTGCAGCATATTTTTGACTTATATCTAAAAGGTTACGGCGTAAACACACTTACGAAAAAACTCAATGAGGAAAGAATACCAAACCCCTCTACATACAAAAAGAGTAAAGGTCAATCTTTCCATGGTGATTGTTCTGATATTTGGTCGCCCTTTTCGGTTCAAAGGATTCTAAAAAATCAGGTTTATATCGGCAACACCGTTCAAGGCAAAACCGAAAACATCTCGTACAAGTCCTCTAAAAAGAGGATTAAACCAAAGGATGATTGGGATGTGGTAAAAAACACTCATGAGGCTATTATAGATACGGAAACCTTTTATCTTGTACAAGAAAGCATGGCAAACAACACCCGTTCAACAAAGACAGGAAAGGCAACTATATTCGCCAACAAAGTTCGTTGTCTGCGTTGTGGCAGTTCAATGCGTTCACAGGTCACAAGCCATAAAAGGTACTATACCTGCCATACTCATTTTATTGCACCGGCAAAATGTGACGGTACATATATTTCTGCCTCTGTATTAGAAAAGGCAGTTCTAAAGGAAATCCGTAAGCTATACGAATCCTATATTGATGACTCTGTTATTGAGACACAACTAAATTTCGCCAAACAAAGCGAATCACAAAAAGAGCGTATCACAAAGCAGATAAGCTCGATTAACAAAGAACTTTCAAAAGTTAAAAGCAGGTTCAAAAATCTGTACTATGATAAATCTGATGGACTCCTGTCACCGGAGGATTTCGCTGTACTTAGCGAAGACTGTAAAGAACAGGAAAAGTCTCTACAGAACCAACTGGAAACCCTTAATAATGAAATTGATAAAATCAACCAACGACAGGAACATGCCGAAAATGTAAAGGTGATAATCAACGAATTTAAGAATATAAAGGAACTTGACAGATACACAGTACAGACACTAATCGACTACATAGAAGTTGGTGGAAACAGAACGGATAGAGTCATCCAGATACATTGGAATTTCTAAAATACAAGTAATTTCTAAAAACAATCCCCTGAGAAACGCTCTCAGGGGATAAAATCATATCAAAGGAAGTGTAACAAATGAATACAATAAAAAATTTATATTACGGAAAAATCAAACCAAATGAAATGGAGTTCAGAAAAGGCAGTGAAAACGATGCTCTCCTAATGCAAATAATAAAAATTGAAGAAACACTTAACAAAACCCTAACTAAAGAACAAATCCACCTGTTTGAAAAATACAGAGATACCCAATTACAACTATCAGACCTAACAGAATTTCAAGCTTTTTACAAAGGCTTCAAATTAGGGGCAAATCTTATTCTTGATACTATTGATTAAATTTTAATAATCAGCATAAGCAAGTGGGATAACATCTTGTAGACAAGACACTATAGAAATAATCCGAATCGCCAAATCTTATTAATACTCCTAAATATCTATGTATAATGCAGATAAGGGCAGAATCCGATAGTTTTCGGCCCTGCCCTTAAGTAGCTATTCATATATCTTATATCAAATTTTAAAGTTTACACAAAATCTGAAACGGTCCCTTGTTCTACTGATTATTAATCTCTTTTAAATCCTCAATTGCCAAAACAGGGTCCATTGTATGGAACATCATATAGTTTCGTTTCATTGTTTTAAAGGATGCTTGTTTATATATCTTTGCACTGCTTTCTCCTGTGTAGTAATGCCAGTAACGGTAAATGTATCCTATCCAATACATTATCTCCTTTGATATAACCTCGGCATTTTTATTTTGGTTAATATCTTCCTTTGATGTAACTTCTTCAAGGAGGTACTCCTCCCCTGCCCATTGCATTCGGTTGTACTCTGAGTCAAGGTCTTTTGCAGTTTCAGATAACATAAATTTTTTTACAAAGGACATACTATCTAAATTATTATCAACGGATAACTCAAATAGCCTTCCCTGAATGTCACATAACTTCAATTCAATTTCATTCATATTATTCCTTGGCTCCCTCTAATATTTCATCAAAATAGAGTCCCTCTCTCCTATGACTTTTGCAGATGTCGTTTGCTAAGGAAACTCCCTTTGCTCTATTCTGTTCTGCTACCTTTTTGATGTATATTCTTTCAAGATATGATAAAGAAATCTCCTTTTCGATTCTTACTGAATTACAAGCCTTTTGAGAAACAGCTACATACTGCTTTCCAAGTTCAAGTGCAGACAGGCTGTTGATAAGTGCTACATCTGTGATATTGCCGATAAAGAAATTGTCTATGACAAAGAACATTCTGTCGTTTGCTATACTACCAATAACAACATCTTTTTCAGAGGATAATTTTTTATACTTGTTATATAAAGGAGTATTCTTTATTTGCTCCATTCTTCCTCTATGGAAAGCCACAAGCATAGCCCATTCTATGTCAGCAGGTACTTCTAAAACATTCAAATCCGAAATATCAATAGAAACAATATATAGCTTTGATTTTTCGTAATCACAAATAAGTGTCAGTGCCTGACTTGGCTCTGTACCCATATAAAAGCCTTTTCCAAAATCACATTGCTTTCGGCTTTTAGGCTCAATATTTCCCTCTATACCGGACTTTGAACCGTGGTACAGTATAACCCTGTTATCCTGAGCTTTAATTTCACCTTTCACCTTATTAATTTTGCTCAATATCATCTCATATACAGGGACATTATTTTCAGCACAAAATTCCGATAGCTTAATCTGTGCCAATTTGTTAGGAAAAGCGTGACCATTCTCCCAACGATTTACCGAGGCAAATGTGACGCTCAATTTATCAGCAAATTCCTGCTGACTCATATTAAGATATGACCTTATATCTTTGATTAGCTCTTTCATATCATCACCACATATAACATTCTTTATACTAATAATTATAGATAATGTTATACAAGTTGTCAACATACATTTTCTATTGACTACAAATACTTTTAGTATATAATAGTTCTATCAATAGGCTATTTTCAGCATAAAACAAGGCAAAAATAACTACTGTTTAGATAGCGTTTTCGGAGCAAAAGGCGAGAACAACCTATGACAATATTCTGCGGTTTTGTGATGATCCGGATGTGCTTGACCCTATACGCTTTTTGAGAGCAAGAGAGGTTGTGCATTACCAGCGGTTTGGCGAAACACTTCGTATATTGACCGACAGACTGGACAGCAAGAACTTCTATGCTTTCAATCCGTCATTTGATAAAAAATGCCTTAGAAAGCAACAGAACAGAAACAGGCAAGCGAACAAAAATTAATAAGGTATAAAAAACGGGCAATGCCGACTTACATCAAGTTGGCATTGCCCTTTTTTTATACCTTATTACTTTTCCGCACAGCATTTTTGTTATTGTTCGCAAAGATGATTTTTCTTTTCACCTTAAGCACCTCAATGATTTTTATGCTGTAAAAGAAATATTCATCACCCTACAAAATCAAATTTGCTTAATTTATTCATTCATCACCACTACGAAGTAAGTCTTTATCCTTGCTGTGGCGGATATTTTGTGCACAGAAAAAAAGAAAACCCTGTACTGCGACAGGGTTAAAAACATTTTATTATAATCCTATTTGATTTCAATTTTTTCGCTAATGCCGTTATAATTGCATATTTTCAAATATGCTGTGTCGTTCTCATAGGTGGAGTAGTAAATGTACTTTTCATCTGCTGAATATAGTTTTTCTGTATTCTCCTTTGTTATTAAATCGGAACTGTTGTGTGTAATTTTGAAAATACCCTTTGCTGTACTGCACACGATATTGTTTTCATTTGCACAAATTCCCTTACAAGGAATTGAAAATACAGGACTGCTTGTATCGAGAGAATAAACATAATTCTTATCCATCTGATTTATGTAAAATATGTCCTCATCTGTCACAGCATAATCACTTACAAGATTAGTTGTTAATAGGGTTTCTTCCCTGGTATCAAGGTTGATTTTCATAAATTTATTTGAATTAAGATAATAACCAAAGTTACCTGCAATTTTGAAATTTGTTATATCTGCACCTGCAACAAGTATATTAACAGTACCGTTAGATATGTTGTATTCTGATATACCGTTTTCGATATTTGAAAAATATAACCTACCCTTATATCCGCCTTCAAGATAGGAAAGCAAGGACATATTTGTGTCCACTCCTGCACCTGAAAGTGATGGTACTAAATCCTCTAATCCGAGAAATCCATCTGAATCGTAATCGGTGGAAATCTTTGCAAACTCACTTTTTTCCAAGGTTTTAAGGTTCATTTCATATATAGTTCCCTCATTTTGAATATAGGCACACTCCCCGTCAACAAATCCTATGTAGCCCTGATAATCCGTGGGGATTTCATCAGCCTTAATAAAATATTTGTCAGCCTTGCTGTAAATCAGGTTGTAATCTTTCAGCAGAACATAACCTTCGTTTGCATTTTCAAAATCTCCGGAACAGGAACACATAGTAAAGGTCATGATCAAGGCTAACACAAAAGCCGGAGCTTTCTTAAGTAATTTTAAATTAAAGGTTTTTCCTGACATTTTTCTTGAAACATATATAGCCATAAGAACAGAAACCACAACTAAAACAGACAGAACAGCAATTAGCTGAGATATAGTTACCTCTCTGAAAAAATAGTTTTCGCCAAAGTCCTCTTTGTTAGTTCCCATAATATATCCTGTTGAAATCATTGAGCCTATGGGAAAAGGAAGGAGATAAAGTGACTGTGCCTCTGTATTTGAGTTGAGAATATACATCGGCACTAAAACCACAGCCAAAGAGAAGGTCATAGCCGGAACAGATTTTTTGAAAATTGATGTAAACAACATAGTAAAAACAGCAAATGAACAGTATCCTATTACTTTAATTATTGATACCAGCAAATATCCTCCACCTATTGTCATATCTTTAGAAACGCCTGAATATGCCGTCAGGCTTTGAATGGGGTAATTCCAGCCTGTCAGGTCGTACTTTTGACTGTATGCTACAAGGTGAATAATTGAAAATAATATTGTCATTAATGCGGTAAAGGCAACTACTGTCAGCATCTTTCCTCTGCCACCTGACTGTCTGCCCTTTTTGCTAACTGAATTTATTACTGTCATATCCGACTTGTACTCAACCATAACACTGTTTACCGAAAGTATCAGTACAAAAAGCATAAGTACAAAGTTAAAGCCGAAGTTTTGAAATACCTGCGTCCAGTTAAGGCTGTCAATAAAATAATGGTGGTCAATGTCCTTTTTCACATAGGAAAGGTCATTTTGCAACGCTGTCACTGCATATCCACCAGCCTTAACAGAGCTGTATTCGGTATATTCCTTTAGATAGTCATCAGCAGTGATTTTCCCCTTTGCAAGTTCCTCTGAAAGTGAACTGAGCTTTGCGTCAGCACCGCTGAATTCACCTTTTAGTTCATTAATATAGTTTGCCTTTTCGTCAGAATACTTACCGCTGATATTCTCTATACAACTGTCGTAATACTTCTGTGTATTTATACTGCTCATAGTGGTGTAGGTATTTGAACTAAATTCCGAAAAAACACAAAAGGATATAACAAGGAGTGCCAGTATAAGCATTTTATTTTTTATAAATATTTTTTTAAACTCTGCAATATATATGCTCATTTTTTCACTCTCCCTTTTATTTTAGGAAGTTCAATTTTTAACGGCATCAATGCAATAAGTAAAATCAGAGCTATCATAAGTAATATTCCTGAAACTACGGAAAGCTGATACATAAAAACAGGACTGCCAAAAACATTAACAACTGAAAAAGAGGTAAAGTAGCTGTAATAAATAATCAGTGACACAGGATTAAGCATATTGAAGACATCCCCTGTGTGAGTGGCAAACAAAGTTCTACACAGCATAAGCAAAACTAAAATAATCATTCCCGTAATAAACGGCGTCACCGAATTTTTAAACATCCTTGAGCAAAGCAGAAACACAAGGGAAAGTATTATCATACCAAGCAGTTTTATTGCAAACATCACAAGGATAAACTGCCATACCTTCATATCCACAGGGGCGTAATTAAACATATCCAAAGCATATAGCTTTTGGTTAAGTCCATCCATATTTCCGAAAACCAAAAACGCTATAAAATCACAGGCTGAAAAAATCAGAGTCACTAACACAGTGTAAATCAGGGTTGAAGATATTTTTCCCAGAATCGTCTTTCTTCTTCCCAATGGTGTGGTGTTAAGAATAATGTCCATATCGGACTCACATTCACCGGAAAACACCGGCACAACACCGAGAAGGAGCATAATAATTATTAAGATTGCCGAAAAACTATATTGAAAATAGTCAGGCAAATTTTCTGTATCGTAAATTTCCTCTATTTGTCGTCCGCTGTAAGTGTCTTGATACAGGGTATTTTCCCGTACATAATAATCATTTCTACCCTTATAGTAATCAATATTTTCTTTGCTTGTATCTAATTTTTCTGACAATTCTTCGGAGTACTGCTGACTGCGGTCAAGGTAATTATTAAAAATTCCCCATAGGTAGGAATCATAATAAGCGTATCCTGTCATAAACTGACTGTCAGGTTCTTTTTGCCGGGAAAATTCTTCGGTTTCAAGTTTACTTAGCTTTTCCACCTGAGTTTTAATGAGATTAACCTTATCATCGGTAATCTTTCCGTCAAGATTTTTCTGTAAAACTACCCTTGCCTCAGTCACCACCTTTGACATATCCCTAAAGTCTGAGAAAACATTGTAATTTCTGTAAATATTGGTGAAATCAAGGGCAATAAAAAGCAGTAAGGCAACTATGATAATCTTGCTTTTAAAGAGCTTTTTTATCTCACTACAGATTATTCTCATTTTGCGTCACCCTCGGATATGTAGTAAAGATACACCTCTTCCAGCGTAGCAGATGCCTGTGTGGCATCCGCTGAGGGTTTGTCGCCAACAGTTTTTATCAAAAATCCATTATCTGTATGCTGAACATTGCTGACAATGTACTTTTCCATACATTCATCAATAGTATTTTCGGGCACATTAATGTTCCACACCTTATCCCCTATTGAGTTAATAAGATTTGCAGGTGTATCATTACATACAAACCTACCCTTATCAAGCATAACAACCTCTTTAGCCATATACTCAACATCAGAAACAATGTGTGTTGCAAGAATAACTGTTTTATCTTGACTAATACTTGAAATCAAGTTGCGGAACCGTATTCTTTCCTTTGGGTCAAGACCTGCTGTAGGTTCATCAAGAATAAGAATTTGGGGGTTATTTATTATTGCCTGTGCAACACCCAGCCTTTGACGCATACCCCCTGAATATGCACCTACCTTCTTTTTACGGTCATTTTGAAGATTTACAAATTCAAAAAGCTCGTCAATTCTTTTCTTCGCCACATCTCTTTTAAGCCCTTTGATAACGGCTATATATTCAAGAAATTCCTGTGCTGTGTAATTGGAATAAAAGCGGGGATATTGGGGCAGATAACCAATATTTCTAAAGTATTCTTTTCCCATCTTTTCTATTTTTTCACCGTCGAAAAGCACTTCACCGCTATTTGCCTTAAGGATGTTTACTATAATGCTGATAAGTGTAGTTTTTCCGGCGCCATTTGGTCCTAATAGCCCGTAAATGCCTTTTCCGAATTTACAGGATAGGTTATTAAGCACCTGTTTCTTTCCATAGGATTTTGAAATTGATTTAAGTTCAAGCTCTTTCATTTTGACACCTTAATTCACCTGTATATATAGTGGTTCTGTAGAAATCAAACTATCGCCACCGTCAGCTTCTGTCTTTTGAAAACGGCAGGCACATACCATTACACTGTTCATTTTTTCAAGGTCTTTGCCCTTAACAGTAAAGTTCTTGTAATAATAAGTACAATCATTCATAGTCATATCACAATAATATTTACCGTTAAACGCAGGGTACAGCTTGTTATTTACAAGCACATACAATCGCACCTTTTGGTTGGCAAATTCATCGACAACAGGGAAGTTTGCTGTGTAACCTGTAATTTTATATGTTACATCATCGCTCTTGTTGATTTTTTGGAAGCCGTATCCCTCTACAGTATCAAAAATAATCTTCGGATAACCGTTGTCGTTGTCGTCATAATAGTCACTTGGCATAGGCTCTGTGGTGTATTCTGTGTCAACCTCCGGTGTGGTTTTTTCGCCGTCACACTTTGCAACTACTTTTACACCGTGACTTTCAAACGGCATCCTTGCGCCATAATCCACTGTACCGTCCTTGTCCGGAAGATATGAGTCATTACCCACAAAAACTAACTGAGGATAAATTGTATCACCCTTCTTAAACATATCCGGCTTAAACTTCACTAAGAAATAGTAGTTGTTTTTGTCCGAAAACCACAGTTGATGGTAGTTGTCCTTTGATGTTTCTTCGCCCATTTTTGTTTCAAAAGATGCATCTGAGCACTGACGCATAGTAAAAGGAATCTGTACTCCCGAAATCGTAAGGTACACACCCATTGATACGGTTTTGTTAGTTTCTGCACTAAGTTCAACATGGAAGGTCATATATCCACCGTCATATGTATAGGTGTTTACATTTCCGTTTTCGTCCTCTCCTATATCGTACACCAAATCCCTAAAACCGCTTATATCCTCTTGGAGACATGTTCCCCTTGTGGGAGGGTCGACATCAATAGGAATCACTTTTACATCTTTTGGGTCAACTCTTTCAATTTCTTCAGTTACCGGTTCTGTTATTTTCTCCGTTGTTATTTCTGTGGCAGTAGTTTCAGTAGTAGTCAATGTGGGCATAGTAACCTTGGTGTTATCTCCTCCACTGACACAGCCGGAAAAAACACATAAAGCCATTACTGATATTAATATAACCGACAGTATATTTTTCATCTTTATTCTTATTCCTCATTTCATTATTATTGTAATTTGTTGCAACAATCACAAAATCACAACAAATTGAACAATGTTACCATAATTCAATTATCTTATGATGAAATTATATAACTATATAACATAATTTGTCAATAGTTATTTTGAAATATAAAATATTGAAATTATAATAATTTTAAAATAATAAAATTGTTGAAAATAAGAAGTTAGTTTTGAGTAGTGACCATTAACTAAAAATTAAGGAAACACTGATTAAATCATTTGCACATATTGTGCCGTCAGATTTTTCGTCAGTTTGTTCAAAAAACCGCAGGAATGCTGACGCATTGTGAGGATTTGGGGGCTTAATGGCGAAAAATATGCAAACAAGATGTGTAAATAAATTTTAATTGTGATTTATTCAGTGTTTCCTTAAATACTAAAACTCAAATAAAATAATGCGTGACTATCACAATAAAAAACTCCCATTGAATTAAAAAAACAATGGAAGTTTCAATTTTTTAGTTAAGGGATAATTTATTTTTAGCTTTGTGTTGATTTTACTTAATCTCTTTATAATGCTGTAAATGTATGCCTATATGACCGATTCCTAAAATGGTTACGGAAATCATCAGCCATATAACCTTGCCGTATATGCCAAGTAGGAAAAAGGCTATTACAGGGAGTGTGGCACCTGCAACAGGTATGCCTAAAAAACTGCTGTAAAAATCCTTTAGTCTTTTTTCACTGTGAAAATATCTTATCCACCAAATTTCGTACATTATCATAAATGCAAAAGAAACAATCAGCCACCAAGACCAATGTGACCAACTATGTATGTTGAAGTCAGAGAATATTAATGCACAGCAAGTGGTTAGTGCCTGACCTATTCTTTCAAAAGTCAGCAGTACTTTATTTTCCTTTTCCGCTGTATAGCCCTGTGGCAAATGCTTTGCCCAAATAAGGTTTGGAATAATCAGCATCAAAAGAAATATTAATCCCACATATGAAAATCCAAAATTACCTAACATTATTTCCTCCCGACTTTGCTAAATCAGCGTTTCCTTAACTCAATATATAGCAACCTACTAAAGTTAGAGTGGTGTATTCTTAATGTTTAAAATATAAATTTTGATTTTTACTTCTTTTATTTATTTGACAAGCCGGGATTTATCGTTCCTGTACTTCTTTTCCGCTAAGGTGCTCTATTTCGATTTCGAACATCTGAACAGCTCTTCCTGATGATGCCACTTCTGCATCTACCATCTCTTTATCAGGATAATACTTCATCGCAAACTGCTTTACACGCTTAATAATGTCATTTTGATTTTCGACTAAATGGCATCGTCCAAAGACCACCACACTTTGAATAAACGGTGCCCACGGTTCTCCTTTAATGCTTTCATTACCGCATATAGTAAAACAAACCTTGTCACATACTTTCAAACAATCCACCTTATAACCTGCTTTTGCTCCATGAAAAATAATCTTATTTGCGTCTGCATCATACATATAATTAATCGGTATAGCATAGGGATAACCATTATCGCCATTAACCGCCAGTATGCCACGACGAGAACAACGAAGAAGTTCTTTCGCTGCGTCTATACTGATTTCATTTTTCTCTTTTCGAATTGGTCTAAACATTTAATTTACCTTCACAACTTCCGATTTATTAATCACTCATTTTATAAATATCATATCACCACCACGCCCATTTGTCTATTAATAATTTATCATACCGGGTAAAGTTTAACATCATAGTTTTAGGTGTGAACAGGTTTCGGATTGTCACATCGGCTATTTGAAAAGGAATATAAGGACGGGCAAAAATCTTGAATAATTTATGTAAATAAATCAGACACCGACCGGCTGTTGATTCAGCGTGTCGGTGCCTGTTTTTACCTACCTAAATCTATGAGGAAATTATAACATAATTTCTTGTCTTTATCTGTCCGGACAAAAGCTTACTCCAATACCTTAAACCCGTCAGCAGACACATGAAACTCCATAAAGTAGTCACCCTTAACGGCAACTCCTACAGCCTCGATTTTTGTACCGTCAGCAGGCTTTTCAATTCCATCTTCAAGGTACATACTAATCCCTAATTTAGTTTTTCCTGTACTGTCCTCTTCAACAATGCTTGGAGTAGTACCCGGGCAGGAATATAGGCCTGTGATTTTAATTACCGTATTTTCTTCAACTGCAAAACTCTGCATATCTTTTCCTAATTTTTCAATAGCGTCAAAATCCCCGAACTCAACCACAACAGAGGGACTTGAAAGGTCAGCCTTTGCCTCTGAAGAACTTTCATTTGAACTGTCGCTGTCAGACTGCGAGCTTACCAAAGAGTTGTTGTCAGGTGTTTCGCCACCGTTGTCACTACATGCTACCATAGAAAATGTCATAATAATCACCATTATAATCACTGTTATTTTTCTCATATCTAAGGAAACACTGAATAAATCACTTTACACATCTTGTTTGCATATTTTCCGTCGGTTAGCCCAAAAAATACTCGCAATACGTCAGTATTCCTGCGTTTTTTTGGGCTAACCGACAAAAAATCTGACTGTACAATCTGTGCAAAAGATTTAATCAGTGTTTCCCTAATTTCTCCTAATAATCATAAATATTTTACATCTGTTGAAATTTATGTAATTTAATATTTACTAAAAATAGTTAGTTTAATTTTGTTTTACACCGATTATGGCAATTCTGCCGTCATCACTATCCCAAAAACAAGTCGAAAGAGTCAGTAACTGTTTTCTGTAACCTACCCTTTGTTATTCTCGTTAAAGAGAAGCGAGCACCGCCGTCAAATATTTTTCGGTTACAGATGAATAAAAGAAAGCGTCGATTAGCCCGTCCTTTTTCGCATTGGCTACCTCACGGGCGATTTCGGGTGCTGAATTTTCATCGCAAAGCATTACAAGTTTACAGGTGGGAATTTTTTCCCTCACTTGCTTTACTTCGTTCAGGCGTGTCTCCATAGTCGTGCCAAAAGTATAAGACACATCCAACAGGAGGATGTCGGCAGATAGTGCTTCACATTCATTTGCGATATTGCTGTTTTTCTGAATCAGAACACGAAAAGGCTTAAATTCGCCACTGTTTTTGAGCATATTAATAATTGCTTCGGATAGCAGACCGTTTCCCATGCAGACAACGATGTTTTTCATCTCATTTTATCTCCTTGTGATACCTTTATACAGATTTATACAGTCCGCACATCGTACTTTAGTGCAAACATTTAGAGCAAACTATATGCTGCCGTCAAAAAAACTTTCGGCAGCATACTTTTAGGAAAACACTGATTAAATCATTTGCACAGATTGTGCTGTCAGATTTTTTGTCGGTATGTTTAAAAAACCGCAGGAATACTGGCGTACTCTGAGGATTTTTTGGGCATACCGGCAGAAAATATGCGCACAAGATGTGTAAAGTGATTTATTCAGTGTTTCCTTAGTTACGCCCAGGGATCTTCACTTACAGGCACTCTTATATCGGAAAGACATTGAATTTCGTTTAAAAACCATTGACCTGTGGATGGCTTTTTGCGAAGCTTTATAGACCTCATATTATCACCGCCACCGCTTTTAACCCAAAGAGTTGCCCAATTTTCATTGTCAAACGAATATGGGTTTTCGTATATGGCTATGGTATATGGTGTTGATGGCTTGTATCCGTTTTCGGGAGTTGCGCCGTTAAAAAACGAGAAAGGCTTATAGTATTTATCTTCAAGCCGTTCTTTGATAAACTGCTTTTCGTATGAACTTACATTTTCAGGCCCTTTGAGAAAATCAAGCATTTCAAATGTTCCATTACAATCCTCTTCATATCTGCAAAGCACAGCAAGAGTTAGTGCCGCTGTTTTGAACGGTGAATCAAGGGTTGCTTCGGGCAGTGCCTGCAATTCACTCAAACTTGTCGGCAGAGAAGAAAAGGTAAAGCTTTCAGAACGATTTTTACCCTTTCCTATGGATTGAGCCGCACCGGTTACTGCTTTTGTAGCCTCTTTTTTAATCGTGTTTTCTGCTGCTTTCATTAGCGAATCAAAAAATCCCATAACAAAACCTCCGTTAATCAATCTTTTTAAATCTCATTGTTATAATTGTGAAAAAACCGTTTTCATCTATTGCCTTTGTCCACGAGTCGTCTCCTATACCGGTATCATACCAAAGCTCGCCGTCTCTTTCTTCCCACGCTATTGCTTTATCGGTGAGCATATCGTCAATAAGCATAAGTTCTCCCGTGCTTATCACCTCTTTAAGTTCTGCTTCTGATACTCCGTCAGGTACAGGCATAAGAAAATACAGTTTGCCGTCATCGCAAATTTTCACCTGCATACCGATAGTTTTCTTTCTTTCGTCCATTTCATCGGCAACTGCTTCTTCATCAGTTTCATCAATATAGGGCATTGGTGATGCAAGATATTCATCAGCGTTTAAGTAAATCATACCTTTTTCATCATCATGCGTTCCTATAGAATCAAAAACCCATTTTCCAATATAATTCATAACTAAACCTCCTGTATGTTATTTTATAATTATCAAAGAACTTCCTTACAAATTATCTTTCGGGATTGAACAGCTCGCAAAACAAACCTTTGATGTAATCGACTGAAATTTCTTTTTTGATATTGTATATCTTAAATCCCATAAGACCTCTGCCAAAAGGAACACCGTTGCTTGTATTGTCAAATTCAAATCCGACAAAACACGCCTGGTATGTTTTTTTTTCATTTGATTTTTTATATGTGCTTTTAATGAGCTTCACGGGTTTGTTCATATATGTAATACCAAGGTCAGTTACTTCCTGACGGAAGTATTCAAGCTCTTCATCGGAATTGCTCAACTCACCTTTATAGTAATACTCCACGAAAGCATCGCTTTGTAAACTATTCTCAAAACATACCACGCCAAAAACCTCTGCACTCCAAGACGAATCATTCGCCCGAAGCCATACTCTTTCTCCGGCATTAAGGGCAATCCCGGGTGGAATAGTAAAGTAGGCATCATCCGGCTTGTAAAGGGTTATGGGAATTTTGTCTGTACCGTACACCATATTAACCTGATTAACAGTCTTTTGCTTGCGAATATACTCCGGGTCGGGCATACCTGTATATCTCAGATTTTCCTTTGACTTGAAACCTTTATAACAGAAAACTGCAATACATACCAACATCAAAGAGACCGACAACAAAAAGACAATTATTTCCATTAAAAGCCTCACGAATAATTATTTCACCGATTACCGCAAAATACAGGGAAACACTGAATAACTCACTTTACACATTTTATTATACAGATTTATATAGCCCAAAACATCGTACTTTAGTGCAAACTTTTCGGGCAAAAGAAAAAACGGTAGCGGAAATCCACTACCGTCTTTTTTGGGAAGAAATATTGTACTATTATTTCTTTGTTGTTACATATTTTTCCTTGCTCCAGGATGAGTAAATATTTGTAGCCTTGCCGTTAAATTTAACGGTCTTGTAGGTTCTGACTCTTACATAATACTTTTTCTTTGCCTTTAGCTTTGAAATAGTTTTTGATGTGGTGCTGTTCTTACTTACAGTTACGGTTTTTGCTTTGCTGAATTTACTGCTTGTGCTGTACTGAATCTGATAGCCGGTTGTCTGAGTAGCCTGCTTCTTCCACTTAACAGTAAATTTCTTTGAGCCTGAAGTTACCTTTGAAATGGTTGTAGCCTTTGGCTTGATTGTGAAATAGAGAGTCTTTGTTCCGCTGTAATTACCCTTAAAGGTAATTTTTACTGCGTACTTGCCTACATTCTTTCTGCCACTTGCATAGGATACTGTATAGTCTGTGTTTTTCACCAAGGAGTTGCCCTTGCTGTCCTTAACCGTTACAGACGGAGTCCTGACCTTTCCGTTATATGTGTAGCTTGTTGCAGAAAGCTTGACGCTTGATACCTTTGAAATAATTGTTTCGGAAATAATTTCCTTACATACTGAACATTCCTCAACGATTTTTCCGTCCCTGCTTGTTGTTGCCTTAGTTGTTATTGTACCAATTTGGTGACCTGTTGATGGGATTGTTTCGGTGTGACTTGCACCGCAGATGTTGCAAGAATATACTTTCTCGCCGTCTTCTGTGCAGGTTGTCTCTTTGGTAATCGCACCGCTGTTATAGGTATGAATACCTGTAGCTGGTGTTACATTTGTTTTGAAGCTGTCGGTGCAACCTTCGCAGATGTTTAGCACAAAGCCTTCGTTTACGCAGTTTGGCTCAACAGCTGTCAGTTTCTGGTACTTATGCTGTCCAACATCCGTCTTTTTGGTGTAATTATATTCAACGGTTGCAGAGTTAGTATTATAAGTTCCGATTTTAACTGCATTCCACTGTGTCTGAGTACCTCTGAAATAAATCTTAGTAAAGTTTGATTTATTATCAAGATTATATTTGCCGATAGATGTTAAACCGGCAGGAAGTGTAAGGCTTTCCAATGCGTTGCTGGAATCAAAAACGGAATCAGGAATTTTTGTAACTCTGTCACCGATAACAACTGTTTTCAGTCCTTTACAACTGATAAAGGCACCGGTTTCAAGAGTAGTAACAGAATCCGGAACAACAACGCTACCCAGATTGTCACATCCACGGAAAGCCTGTGATTTTATTGTATTTACGCTACAAGGAATAACAATGGAAGAAATTCCACAGCCTTGAAAAGCGCTTGTTCCTATGAAAGTAACACCGTATGGAATAGCAATATTTCCCAAGCTTTCGCAACCAAGGAAGGTTTCATTTTCAATTCTTGTTACACCTGAAGGAATATTTACGCTTGTCAGTGCAGTACATCCGTTAAAGGCATTTTTACCGATAGAGGTAACGGTGGACGGAAGTGTAATACTCTTGATAGAAGTTTTGTTTTTTGCCGTGGCAAATGCATAGTCTGCGATGCTGACAACCTTTTTACCGCCTAAAACATCAGGAACATTAACATTTACATCATTTCCTTGATATGTAACCACCTGAACGCCACCGTCAACATCAGCATAACGAAAACCGTTCTCAATATATTTATCTACTTTTTTGTATCCACATTCTGAACAGGTGTAGGTTGTAACCTCGCCCTCTGTTACGCCTGCACCAAAGGTATGAGCATTTAGTTCGCCCTTTTCGTTGCAAATGGAACACTCTTTCCAGTGAGTAGTGCCGTCACATGACCAGCTTGATGAATAGTTATGGGTGCATGAAACGGTGAAGAAATCATCTGCCGAGCGGAAGAAAGCGACCTTTCCGTTTAAATAAATATCCGTCGTTGTCAGCAACTTATCTTCAATAGTAATGGTGGACGATTTATCAAAATAGAAATCGCCCGACGCTGTAAGACCGATTAGGAATCCCCAGTTGCCATAGGTAACTGTTGTATCTCCCTGTACAGCTTTTCCATCGTGAAACCACCCGGTTGTGACTGTATTCACCTTATTACCATAAACAAGGGTGGAATAGCTGTTCACCGTAATACCCTTGGTAAATTCGTTAAACTCAAAGAAAGCATTTATATTGTCAATAGGTTTCTTTTTCAATTTAGGAAATTGATATTCCACTGCAAGGGAGGTACTTGGGTTTCTGCCAAGATAAGTACTTGTCCAACCTTCGTTACCGTTAATATACACTTTTGGTGAGGATGCAAAAGTATTGCCGACAGCAATCAATCTTACGGACACTCTGTAACTATGTCCCTCTACGCAAACGGTATCCGTAGGAAGCGGTGTATTCGGTGTGTCGGAATCCAGATCAAACCACAGCATACACTTAGTAAAATCGCTGCTGTA
The DNA here is from genome assembly GCA_022779485.1 of Ruminococcus sp. Taxonomy (GTDB): domain Bacteria; phylum Bacillota; class Clostridia; order Oscillospirales; family Acutalibacteraceae; genus Ruminococcoides. Next base: position 7,492 of record JALFTC010000009.1, on the reverse strand, counting down.
TCCACAATACTCTGCCCCTTCAGGAACGGAGAAGGAGCACAAATCTTTGATAGTTGCACCAATGAACGGTTCCGGTACACTGTCTACTTCAATTTTAGTGATTTTCTCCTTGGCTTGTGCCGTGAAGGTCAGTCCTGTCATAGTGCTGAAAAGCATTAGTATAGACAGGAATAATGAAATAACCTTTTTCATAAGAAACTCCTTTCAACTTTTTTATACAATATGTAGTATCGGATAAGGGGAAAATATCTTTTGCCCCAACATCATTATATCACCACCTCTATTCTTGCACATCGTACTTTAGTGCAAACTTTTCATACGAAACGAAAAAGTGCCGTCTTTTCAGACAGCACTTTATGCGTAAATATTGATTATTTATTGTTAATTATCAAACCGCTTTCCCTTGCTCGAACGGCAAGCTCGGTGCGGTTTCTGAACCCTGTTTTTTCCCTCATACTCTGAATATGCCCTTTTACTGTGCGAAGTGACATAAACAGTTTTTCTGCAATAGCGGCGTCCGACTCACCTGCGACTAATTCCCGAAGAACCTCAAACTCACGGTGGGTAAGATTTTCGCTAAATGTATCTCCCAGCTTAAGGGATGGGGCGGATTCCGGATATACCTGTTCCCCCGCCATTGTGCGATCCAAAACGGACAGTATTTCTTCTGCTGCGGAACTTTTATACCAAAAGCTGTCAACGCCCACTTTGTGCGCTCTGTCAATAAAGCTACACTCAGGTTGACTGGTTATAATAATGACCTTTGTGTCAGGAAAGTTCTTCTTGATTTTTTCGGCAGCGTCCAAGCCACTTGCGTTCATAGCCGTACATACATCCATCAAAATGACATCCACTTTATTGGTACGACAGCAAAACTCAGCCAAAGCCGCACTTTCAACGGACTGAATATGGTTGTACTTTTCACTTGTGTTTATGTATATTTCAAGTAACTGTCTTGCCATAGGATCATCTTCAACAATCAGAACATTTATCACAGATTGTCACCTCTTTTCTTCAAAACGGTTAGTTTGAGAACAAATTCCGGTTGATTCAGTACTTCCATTGTTCCACCGATTTGTTCTGTTTTTAGTCTGAGAGAACCGAGTCCGCCACCCTCTACAATTTTATTCTGTGGCTTACTGCCGTCATTAGTAAAACAAGCGAAATATGCTTTATCATCTTCCGTCAACTCAACACAAAGCTTTTTTGCATCGGCGTGTCGCACTGCATTAGTGAGTGCTTCTGTCGCAGCTTCAAAAAACAGTCGATTTGCATCCTCCTGCTTTGGCATATGTCCGGTGATAAGCACTTCAATTCCGGCAGAGTGTGCTGCTTTCATAAGCATAACTATTGGCTTATCGTTTTTTGGACTTTCCGCTTCCATACGAAGCATTGCAATATTGCGTTTCAACATATTAAGCAGTTCCTGAGGATTGTCATTCTCACTGCGCAAATATCGGCGTGTTGTGAGCAATGTCTGACCAAGTTCTCTGTGAATATGGGCTTTTGTTTCCAAACGCTCTTTTTCCCGTGTAAGCTTATCAACATTCTCGCCGTACTTACGCAAACGATTATTCATAACAGTAAGCTCTGCGTTCTTTTCTTTCAGTTCTTCAGTCAGTTTATTCAGTTGTGTCGTTTCCGCTGCTGTGAGTTGAGTGATACCTTCAATCACTTCACGGGAGAAAGTCCACACAGTTTTATCCGGCAAACGCAAAGACGGATTTGCCCCCATAGACAGCCTTGTTACACCTGACTGTATTTCTCCGTTACTCAAGTTTTCCCAGAACCTATTGGCATTCTGTAAATCTCTGCCGAATATTGTGTGGCTCAGATTATTCATTCGGTGATTTATAAGCATTACCATACCGTTTTTGTGAGCAAAGCAAAGGCCTGTGTTAAGGTAATCAAGACTTTCCTTTACTGACGAGCGGGTGATGGAATTTCTTTCAAACTGCCATTCCTTTACTACAATAATCAAAAGCACTGCAATGATAGCAAGCAGTAGTAAAATCGGAAGTATTACCGGCAATTCTGTAACCCTCTCAATAATCGGAGATATATGCCAAGAGGGATGATCCGATTTTACCTGAGCTGCAAACAAAATCAGCATTGCTCCGCTGAGTATAATACAAATTGGAACAAGAAGTTTTGGCAGTAGTTTTTTCCTGCTGAAAACACGAGGCAACAGACAAATGCCGGAACAAACCGCAACAAATGTTATTACAAGAAAGATTGACTTTACTGCATAATGCAAATCACAAAAGCCTATCATTTGTCGCCACCTCCCTCTGAAACAAGCAAAGTAACGGTGACATCCTCGTCTTGAATATTCCACTCAAAATTTCCGCAGTGTACGGACAGTTCTGACAATGTATGCTGGGCAATATCTTTATTGCATCCTATCTGTAACCGCATTTTTATGATACCGTCTTTGCAGTCAAGATGTATCAGTATAGCGGTGGCATCGTCAAGCAGTCTTTCAACAATATTTTCATAAAAATCGAAAGCAACCACTGCCAGCTCCAACTTAAGTTCTCCGTCACATTTACTGTCAAAGGATGTAAAAATGTTCCCAAGCCGTAAATTGTCAAGGGATTCTCTGATACAGTATTCAAGTTCCCTTGCAGGGATTATATTGTTTTCCTCTTCAAGCAAAAGTAGATTGCCCCTACGCTTGATGTACGCACAAATTACGGATACCTTTGCAATTACGCTTTTCGTCTGCTTAGGCTCGGACTCTGCAAGTTTCAAGAGTTCCTCTGCTTTTGCAAGCTGAGGTGCGACTTCTTTGGCAATTCGGTCGTATAAACGGTTTTTTTCTTTCGTCCCGGCACGGTTTTCCTTTAACTCCAGCTCTGCTTTCAAAAGTTCGTTGCTTTCTCCCAGTCTTTCCCGGGTGTAACGGAGTTCCTTTATGAGCTCTTTAATTTGTTTTACATCGTCCTGCCAAAGAACATAACCGCCGGTAATTTTTTTGCTGTGCAGTATGGTATCTCCCAAGTCAACAGGTTCGGCTTTGGCACTTTTCATCACATCCTCAGTTAGTGCTGTTGCTGTACCTGAAACCATACATGGCTGATAATTGGTATCAACAATCTGTGCAGATACCGTTGAACTGCGGAACAGTTCGTTATAACTTGTATTGGACGGAATAAGACCGCTTTGAATTGCGCTTTCCAAAAGGGAAATAATCATTATGCAATCAATGGCCGCCAAATCACCGCTCACTATCTGCATACAATACAACACCCAAAAAATTATGGAAATCCCCAAAATTACTGCGGGGAGCTTTTGAAAGCTCTTACTTGAGGGTACTCGGCTCTTTTTAATCAGCATTACTACAAAGTAGATGCCCAGAAGGATAAACCAAGCCATAGTTATGTAATACAATGCCTGATAATTATAATCGGATTCGCCGTACTCAATTCCGTTTGGAAAGGAAAAAACAAGTTGATGCAGGTCGTTTGTAAATACCGAAAGCACAAGCAGTACTGCAGGTATGTATAGATATTTCATTCTGCGTGGAGTGTTATAGTTTTCAGCCTTACCGATATGGTCGATAATAAATACACCCAAAAGGGGTACAAACACCATGGGGATATAATAGGCATACCATAGGTAACGCCCTAAATGTGTGCCGTTTTGGGCAATAAACTCCCATTTGCAGGTTCTGAGAATAAGCCAAAATGCCAGCAATATGCCAACCGCTATGAGATAATGTCTAACCTGTTTATTGATAATTCTTGTTCCGACAGACGAGCACCACCCGATAACAAGGGAAATTTGAATAACGCTTCTAATCATTACCAAAAGCATTTTAATGATAGGTTCATCTACCTGAGTGTGGAACGCACGGGAATAATATGCTATTACAAGCAAAGAAGCCACACCGATTGCATATAATATATTCTTTTTATCTCTTTTTCCCATGGCGTTCACCTCACTTTCTCATGGATCTATTCTACCATAATAAAGCCAAAATTCAAACACATAATTACTAAAAATGTCGCCCCAAAAGAGCGACATTTTTCATTATGATAATTGTGTACGAAAGAGCCTAAGCATCGCTTTCATAACATTCACGGAAAGAAAATTATCTTGATTGTTCGAAGTATAGATTCTTTCACCGGAAGCGTAATCCACCATTAACTTTGCCCCATACATATCAGGCAGTCCATTAACTTTAACGCATACACCGTTATTTTTCGCAAGATTATGCTCCTCAATTATTCTTTGCAAACACTCCATAAAAGATGGCTCTGCTTTAAATGTAACATCTACATTATTTTCGAAACGAGAACGCTGGCGATATCTGCCATTCACAAATTCATTCTCAAGCCTTGCTTCCAATATGTAAACACGATTTCCTATTTCTTCATCCAAATCTAAAAAAGCAAGGGTTGAAAATTTACATTCAAAAATAATTATCTGCTTGGACTTAATAATTTTCGGAGCATTAGTATTGACACTTTGTACAACTCCGCCGTCCGCATCAATCATATCCATTTTTTCAAAAAAACTTAACATACTATTATTCCATCTCTAAACAAGGTATTCAGTGTTTCCTTAGTTGTAAGGGTTATAAAATAATCATAAACTGCATCATAGCACTCATTGTCTGTTTTCAGCGTTAATGTTTTGCCACCAAAGCACACCTTGAAGCTGTTTGTTGTTTTGTCAGAAATATTATATTTCTTGTTATTATTCCTTTTAGCGTAATCTGCAAAACCGTATTTTTCATTAAGCCTTTTAAACTCAGAAAACTCAGCTTCGGTTATTTCGATATTTTGAATATCAACCTCTTTTGAACCATTTTCGCCGTCTTTTAAAACACACCATGCATTAAAAAAATATTTATCGTTATCTTCATATGCCGAGAAGGCATAGCAATATGCCCTGTTCATATGGTTTTGCGTAATTGAGATTGAAGAAATTTCCGAAACGGTTTTTGCAGGCTGAGGCGAACAACCAAACAATGAAAATACAACTGATAATAAGCACATAATAATTATATTCTTAACAACTAATTTCATTTTTATTTTTTATTTTACATCATTAAAATCCTACTTAAACAGATAATTCATCGAAAATTATTACACACAAGACCTAATTATTCCTAATATAATTTTAATAGCTTTGTTTTTTGTACACAATGTACTTTAGTGCAAACTTTTCAATAAATAATAATCTTTGATGTTAATGTGAATTATTTTTCGCTATTACAATTATGATAATTTTTGTGTATCAATTAAAAATCAATATGCTCGTTTCATTATCTGAAGATTTCACTGTATATCCCAATTCTGCATATCCTCTTACTCTTTTATGATACATTCTTTCAAGCAACGGCATAAAAATATCTGCATAATCGTAAACGCAAACCTCCTGCTTGCCGTCATAATTTCGGTGCAATCTGCCTGGATAATGCGTAAGAGTCCCTTTTCACGCAATCGGCATTGCAAGGAAAAGCGTATCAAGCCTTGGTTCATCAAAGCCTTCTCCAACATATTTGCCCGTTGCAACAATAACAAGATTTTCAGACTTTGGCACAGCTTTAATTTGTTCTAATTTCAGCTTCTTATCTTTAGCCTTATACTTGCCGCTTAATACAAATACATTATCACATTTGTCTTTAATAAGTCCTGTGAGCAAATCAGAGTGTTTCTTGCGCTCCGTTAAAATAATCGGATGATGTCCGTCCTGAATATTCCAAAACATATATAATTTGATAAATTTACAGATTACAGAAATTTAAAAGTTGTGTCTGTAAGTTGATTGACATACGATAGTGCATTTGCTATCATTTATTTGTAATAGGGATGTGCTTATCTATCAATTATCTGTAAACAAGAATTTGGAGTAAAATGTGAAGAGGAAAATTTTTGAGTTTATAAAACAAGAAGCCATATTAATTGTCGCCTGTGTGCTTGCGATGATTTCAATGTTCTTTGTAACACCGGACAAGGAATATATTGAGTACATAGATTTCAGGACACTTGGAATATTGTTCTCGTTGATGGCACTGATGGCAGGCTTTCAGAGTATGGGCGTCTTTGAAGAAATCTCACGAAAGCTGTTAAATAAGGTGCAAAATATTCGCCAGCTTGTGGTAACGCTGACTATACTTTGCTTCTTTTTCAGTATGATAATTACCAATGATGTGGCGCTCATAACCTTTGTTCCGTTTACCTTTGTACTGTTTGATATGATTGGGCAGGCAGAGGAGAAAAAGTGGCTTATTCCCGTGGTGATTTTGCAAACCATTGCAGCTAATCTTGGAAGTATGCTGACGCCAATCGGCAATCCGCAGAATTTGTATCTGTACGGAAAATCGGGTATGGCTTTTGAAAAATTCATTTTATTGATGTTGCCTTATACAGTCTTATCGCTTGCAATGTTGCTTGTCAGTAGTTTTGCCATAGGAACTTTTGGGAACAAGAAAATCACCGTAAGTCTGACCACGAATAGCAAAGAAAATAACACCTGCAAAGTGATAATATATGCTGTGCTGTTTTGCATTTGTATTCTTGCGGTATTGCGTGTTATTAGTGTTATTATTGCGTTTGTCGTTACACTTTGTGCAATTATAATCTTTGACAGAAAAGTGCTGAAAAAAGTGGACTATTCCCTGTTGCTGACATTTGTAGGGTTCTTTATATTCATTGGAAATATGGGCAGACTTCCAATGTTTTCATCTCTGTTACAGAAATGCATCTCAGGCAATGAGGTGATTACTGCTGTGCTTACCTCTCAGGTTGTAAGCAATGTTCCGGCGGCACTGCTTTTGTCAAATTTCACTGATAATTTACCGACATTGATTGTCGGCACTAATATAGGCGGTTTAGGTACATTAATCGCATCTATGGCAAGTCTGATTTCATACAAATTCATAGCGCAAAAGAAAAATGTATCCAAAGGAAAGTATCTCCTGTTTTTTACCGTTGCCAATATAATTTTTCTTGTGGCGTTAATGTTGATGTATGTTATAAAGTAGGATAAATCGGAATTTGCAGCAACAGCGAGTTGCTTGTTAAACTATATTACTTGCGGTATTATTGGTATGAGGTGATAAACATATGGATACAAAAGATGTTATTCTTGGACTCAGAACGAAGAAAGGTATGTCACAAGATGAGCTTGCGGAAAAGGTGTTTGTAACCCGACAGGCTGTTTCTCGTTGGGAAAACGGTGAAACTACACCGAATACCGAAACTTTAAAACTATTATCAAAGCTATTTGATGTTTCAATCAACACACTTCTTGGCTCACCAAGACAGCTTATTTGCCAATGCTGTGGAATGCCGCTTGAAGATGCTACAACCAGCAAAGAACCAAACGGTGATTTTAATGAGGAATATTGCAAGTGGTGTTATGCTGACGGCGAGTATATGTATCATAATATGGACGATTTAATTGAGGTCTGCGTGAAGAATATGGTAAGTGAGCGTATCTCTTCTGAACAGGCTCGTGCGTATATGAAGGATATGCT